>LNET01000025.1 GCA_001464055.1 Burkholderiales bacterium Ga0077543 | reverse complement strand
TCGTCATCCGGTCCTCGGGCTGAAGCTGGCGGTACTGCGTCGTCTGATCCATGTGCACACCTTACGCGATGGGTGTTGCACTTCAGATTTGAGGCCGCCGCTTCTAAAAAAAGGTCTTCCCGGCCTGATCGCAGGAATTCCCCTGCGGCGTAGTCGGACAAAGGAGCCGGCCACTGGCAGCGGCCGGCGGGCCCTGAATCTTTCTAGACAAGCTGCGTGGAGGATGGCGCTGCAGTTCAGGCGCCAGCGGTGGTGGCACGGGTCCCTGGCAAACCGGTACTGGCCGTGTGGGCGCCCTTACCGGCGCGGGCCACGGCGACGTGTTTGTCAGCAGCGATGGCACCCACCCTACGGAGGCCGGAGTGCAGCACCTGGGCGCACGCATCGCCGAGGGCGTACGCGCCGCGCTCGCCGCGCTGTATTTGCCATACCGGCAAGGCCTCACGCTGCAGGCGGTCAGGCGTAGTGCGCCGTGACGGCTTCACGCTTGCTGCCCTGGTGCGACCGTTCGGCTGGGCGCTCATGCACGACCCACAGGCACAGTTGATCACCCGCTGGCGACCCTTTCAGACCCAGGCCGCTGAGCAGGCGGGCCGCGAGACGCAGCGCGGGTCTGGAGGTCGGGCTGCTGCCGTCCGAAGGAAAGCCCCAGCGCCGCTCGATGCGCAAGCCATGGCGGCGCAGCAGCAGCGCAAACGGGTGGCTGAAAACCGGGGCGATGTGCGTAGGGTCGCCAATGGCATCGAATTGCTTGAGTTCGCCCAGCAGCAGCAAGCGCAGACGTGCCTCCACAGAATGCACGTTGGGGGTTGTCAGCAGCAGTTGACCATCTGGATGCATGACACGTTTGAGCTCGCGCAGCAGCGCGCCGGGGTTCTCGACATGCTCGATGAACTCCACACACAAGATCAGGTGTACGGAGGCCGCCTCCAACGGCAGCACTGGCGCATCCAGATCGGCCTCGGTGTAGGAAATGCCCGGTGCGGGGTCGGCTGGGAGAACGATGTCGACGCCATGCAGGTCTCGGTAGCCCTGCACGAGCAGCCGACCGAGCAAGGCGCCGCTGCCGCAGCCCAGATCCAGGATGCGCGCGCTGTGGTCGGGTACGCGTGCCAACACCTGCTCCAGCACATGCGAGTGCAGGCCGGCATTGGCACGTTCGGCTGTGGGCATGGGGCATAACTCCAGATGAACAACGCAGGCTATGCGGGGGCCGTGACACGGGTGTGGTCCACGCGGTGAGCGGTTGCTTCGTCTGCGGCCAAGTGAACCTGCTGGCGAGCCTGCGGCTTTGACCCGGCAGACAGGAGCGATTCGACAAATCGCGTTGCGGTCCCGTGGTACAGCACGGGCGGCGACTCTTCAGGCGTTAGACCAAGTTCGACGGGAACCGAGTGGCCTTGGGCGGCGCAGATGCGCAAGCCGTCGGCCGAGGTGGAGAACCGCTTCTTGTCGCTGGTCTCGACAACCTGCCGCAGGTCGTCGTGATCGAACTGCGGGCCAGCGGCGTTGCCCCTCTCGATCAGCTCGTCGATGCTGGTCCAGCCTTGCGGGTCCAAGGTCAAGCCGATGACATCGGACTTGTAGCGCAGGACGAAGCTCAAGAACTTGCTGAGCTGAACGGGGTCGGCCGACATCAGTCCTTCGTCTTCTTGTTCTTGTCCTCGTGCGTGACGAACCCGATAGGCCGCTTGGGCGGATCGGGCGGCGTCATGAGTTCGCGCAGCGCGTCGAAGACCTGCTTGAGCTGATTGCGGGTGTTGCGGCCGAAGGTGTCGTGGTTCATGGCCAGCGCCTCGGTCTTCTGCTCCAGTTCATCGAGCCGCTTGGCCAGGTCGTCATGCGTGGCTGCCAGCTCGCGCAGCCGCACGAAGGCGCGGACCACGTACACCGAGACTTCGACGGCGCGCGGGCTGTTGAGGATGGTGGCGGCCATCAGCGCGCCATGTTCGGTGAACACGCGCGGCGCATAGCGCCGGCCGCCGCGCCGGGGCGAGATGGCGGCCTGGTCGTTTGAGGTCGCAAATTGCGACCTCAAAGCGGCGAACTCCTCGGCCATGAGGGTGAACATGAAATCGGCCGGGAACTTGGCCAGGTTGCGCTTGACGGCCTCGTTGAAGCGCTTGGTCTCCACGCCGTAGAGCGCGGCCAGATCGGCGTCCACGATCACGCGCTGGCTGCGTACCGTGGCAATGCGCAGCGTGATCGCCTCGGGGGCCAGGGTCTGCAGGGCCGTCACCGCGCGGAACCTTCACCAAGCACGTTGCGCAGCATCTCGGCCAGGAACTGCTGGCGGCTGCGCGCGATGGTGGCCGGCATCACGATGTTGACCATCGCCGCATAGCCATCGAAGACATCGGCCACAGTGATCCCGCGCTTGGCAAGCTGCCTGGCGAATTTCTCGCGCGACAGCACCGTTGCAACTCGGCCAGCAACGCCGCGCTGCTGGCCAGCTCGACCTGGCCGGCCGCGGCCGCATCGATCAAGCGCACCGGCGTGCCGCCCCAGGGCAGCCCCGGCAGCGCCGTGTTCGTGTCAAGAACCAGCCGCACGCCGCTGCTCGGTGCGATAGGCGTCGATCTCGGCGCTGATCTCCTCAGGCGTCATCGGCGCCGGCAGCCCGGCCTTAGTAGCCTCATGGGCCAGCGCGTCGGGTAACGTGATCTGCACGGTGGTCATGGTCAGGCTCCCTGCGCGCTCACGCGCTGCTTGATGGACATGGCGCGATTCTCTTCCAGGGAATGCGGCCATGCCAAGACTCATCCGACAACCGGGTTGCTTCACTTTTCGATGACCGTGTATGAATGCGCCAGCAGATTTGTCACCGGAGGCATCCCGATGGCGCGCATCCCCGACACCGAACTTGAGTCTTGTCAGAGTGGATGCGGAGCAGTTCAAGGCTGCGGACCGACCGGCCTTAATGCTGTGCCACGTCAGCGACAAGATCGCGCCGACCCTCGGTCCGCTCAGGCCACCAGCCGGGCTTCCGCGACAGAGTACCTGCCGGATTCAGGATCAGCTTGACGCGGCGCGCGACAAGCCCGCCAGCAGCGCGTCGATGCGCTGCGCAAAGGCCAGCGAATTCCAGGTCGGCCCGTCCACCAGCGCCCTGGCGCGCGCGCCCATCGCCAGGCTGGCTTCGGGGTTCCGGTCGAACCAGCGCAAGGCTTCGGCCCAGCCTGCGACGTCGCCCGGCGCCACCCAGCGGCCGATGCCCAGGGCTTCGATGTCCAGGTCGATGAAGGGGTTGCGGGTCATGATCACCGGCCGTCCGATGGCCAGCGCGTCGACCAGGCTCGTCAGCCCGGCCAGGCTGTCGGGGCTGGCTTCCAGCGGGATCGCGATGGCGCGCGCCGACAGGTGGGCGGCCATCATCTCGGGGTAGCCGAAAACCTGGCCTGCAGCGGGTGTCTGCACCCGCACCCTGGCCGAAAATCGGCTGCGCGCCGCCAGCCAGGGGCCTGGCAGACCGATGATGTGCGCGGCCACGCCGGCTTGTGTGGCCGCCAGCGCGAAGCTGAGAAAGTCACGCCCAGTGCGGCCTGCAGCCAGCACGCCCTGCCCCGGCCCCTGGGCGCGCGGGTAGTACTGCGCGTCGGGTCCCCAGGCCAGGGCCACCGACTTCGGCTGGCCTGGCGGGCCATACCGGTTGATCTCGTTCGCAGCGCGCAGGCTCAAGGCCGGAAAGGCATCCACACCGCGCACCATCAGGCGCAGCAAGGGTTCACGCAGCCTGGCCAGCCTGCCGCGGTTCAGGGCGTGGTGCTGCAGCGCCAGCAGCGGCGTGCGCAGCAGGCCCAGCGCTCGCAGGTAGGCCAGGCTCGTCAGTTCATCGCCGCAGGGCGCATAGACCACGTCGCCTTCGCGCAGGGCCTGCCAGGCGGCACTCTGGCGGGCCAAGGCACCCAGCGGCACAGGGTTCGGCAGGCGCTGCAGCCAGCGCGCCAGGGTGGCGACACGCCTGGACGTCGCGCCGTCGACCACGCGGATGTCGTAGCCCATCGCGGCCAGGTGGTGGATGCCGTAGAGATGGTGGTCGGGCTTCTGGCCGCGCCGGACCTCTTCCCACACGCTGTCCAGCGGGTAGTTGTTCAGCACCAGCACACGCACCGACCTGGCCATCGACAGGCTCGGTCAGCGGCCGGCCAGGCGGGCGTCGCGCGCCAGGCCCATCCAGGCAATCGGCAGCTGGGCCAGCAGGGCGGCTGCGCTCGCCACGACGTTCATCAGCAGCACGTTCAGGGTGCTGTCCAGCGGCACGAAGGCGGCAAACAGGGCCTGAGCCGTCACGACGCTCGCGATGTAGAAGGCCGTGCCGCGCCAGAACACCCACTTGCGCACCGCGTGGATGCTCCAGACCGCGCCGCCGGCGAAGCTCAGCGAACCTGCCAGCACGACCCAGCCGACCTCTTGCCGCAGGTGGTCGTAACGGCTGCCCAGCAGCCACAGCAGGGGTTCGGGCAGCATGAAGGCCGCAGCGCTGATGGCCGCCGCCGCGCCCAGCGTGGCGGCCACGGCCCAGGCGTAGCGATGGACAAACACGTCGCCGGCGACACGGCCGAAGTAAGGCATCACGAGCATGCCGAACAGGGCCGACAGAAAGGCGAAGAGCTGGCCCAGCCGGCCCAGTGCGGTGACCTCGGCCACCTGCTGTGCCTGCCCGAACCAGGCGATCAGGAAGGTGCCCAGCTGGCCCTGAAGGGCATAGAAGACGGCCAGCGGCACCAGGGGTGCGACGTACTGGCCGACCTCGCGACGCAGCGCCGCATCACAGCTGCGCGGTTCCTGCACGTGGCGCCGCGCGGCATGCCAGTAGCACTGGGCCATGACGGCACTCACCGCCGTGCCCAGCAGCGTCAGCGTGATGGCATTCAGCTGGTCCAGGGCATACAGCAGTGCACAACCCAGCAGCCGAACCACGGCACCGGCATTCGACACCGCATACAGCGTTCCCAGCCGCTGCTGCAACAGCAGCGGCGCCGATGCCCAGGCGGTGACCCCGGCAGACATCAGCGTCAGCGCAATGCAGCCGTAGAGCACGGCCGCTTCCTGCCAGGCCCAGCCCTGCCGCTGCGCGAACATCCAGAAGGCCGCCGCCCCCAGTGGCAGCACCAGAGCCAGCATCAGGCGGCGCCACCAGCGGGCGGCGGCCACGTAGCCGCCGACCACGCGCGGGTCGTCGGACCGGCTGCCGATCAGGGCCACCAGCGAGCCCCCCACACCCAGGTCGACGAAGCTCGCGGCCGTGGCCTGAAAGCCCAGCACGAGACCGGTCTTGGCGTATTCCGGCTCGGCCATCCAGCGCAGCAGGAGCAGGCCGGTGACGAAGCCGAGCAGCTGCACCGACAGCTGCCCGGACAGGGCGATGCCCAGGCGGCGGCGCCAGCGCTGCCAGACCATGGCAGCGCGTGCCCAGGGACCGGCCGGCCCCGGCGGGGGCCGCAGCTTCACGCCTGCACCCCCGCCATCCATGTGACTTCCCTTGCGCGCGCCGGACCTCACATCGTGGCCAGGGCTGCGCGCAAGTCCGCGGCGATGCGTTCACCGAGATACCGGCAACCCGCCTGCGAAGGGTGGGTGCCGTCGCCCGACAGGTACAGGTCGGCATTGCCGTCGCCGCGGGGGTTGGCTTCATTGCCGGTACCGGTCTGCCAGGGCCCGGTCGCCGCGCCCGCGGCGCCGGAACTGGCCTGCCATCTGCCGGCCAGGTTGTCCATGAAGACCCAGGGTCCGGCCACCGCCTGCAGCGCGGCGCGCAGGGTGTCGGTCTTGTCGCGCGCAGACTGCGGTTGGAAGTTCGGGTTCGGCTGCCAGGGCCCGACGGCAGCCAGCACGGCGTTCGGTAGCGCCGCACGCAGTTCGCGGAAATAGCGTTGCACGGCGCTGTCGAAACCCGCCCGGGCCTCGGCACCGCTGGCGTAAGGCGGCAGGGCCAGCCAGTTGTTGTCGTTGATGCCGCCACAGCTGAGGAACAGGTCGCAGGGGGCCCGGGTCATGGCGGGCAGGCGCCCCAGGAAAGAGTCGCCGGCGCGGGTCTGGATGTTGTTCGGCGCATAGCCCGTGCCACCCACGGCGTCGGCGTCGACATGGGTGATGCCCATCAGCATCGCGGCTTCATGGAAGATGCCACTGAAGGCCCAGTTCGGCGAATAGGCCAGGCCATACGAATCGGCCTGCACGCTCATGCTGGTTTCGTCAGACCGGTTCCAGGCCCGGATGCTGTCGTTGGCCCCGATCGCGATGGCGCTCGGGCCCAGCGTGCTGAAGGCATGCAGCGAAATCCTGCGGGGCGCAGCACTGCCGAAGTCGAAGCGCACATAGGTGTCGAAGCCGTTCAGGGCCCGGCCCTGCACCCCGCCCCGCAATTCGTTGCGGATGTACCGCGGCGCTGCGTACTGGCCGTCGACCAGCACCACCGCGATGACGTCGTTGCCGGCAAACAGCACTTCGAAGGCCGGGCCGTCGAATTCGAAGTGGAAGACGCAGGGGCCGCCACTGACGGTGGTCTCGAACCGGCGCAGCATGCTCACCGGCTGCCACCAGCTGCCATTGCTGTCGTTGGTTCCGGCGAAGCCGCCGGCGAACTTGCTCCACAGTTCTCGGCGCGGGCCCCACACCTGGGTGGCCTCGGCCAGCGTCACCGGGTTGGGCCGGACACCGAAGCCCAGTGGCCTGGGGAAGATCACGGGGTTGGCGCCCAGGCCCGGCACCGCCAGGTTGGACTGGCCTTGTGTCACCTCGACCGGCCGCGCCAGCACCTGCAGGGGTCGCGCCGCGGCCATGGCCGCCTTCAGGCGGGTGACGGCCGCCGCACCGACCGGTGGTGGCGGTGGCGGTGGCGGTGGTGCTGGCGCCGGTGCTGGTGCTGGTGCTGGTGCTGGTGCTGGTACGGGGGCGGGTACGGGTGCGGGCGGTGTGGCTGGTGCAGGTGGCGTCGGTGCTGCGGGCGGCGCAGGCGGCGCGGTGGGCACCGCACCCGCCACCGGCGCCGTGCTGCCTTCACCGCCACCGCAGCCCGCGAGCACGGCCCCACTGGCCAGGGCCCATGCGCTGCGCAGCGCATCGCGACGTGTGTGCAGCGCCGTTGCGAAGGTGTCGATCGCGCTGGCGGGGTCCGCAGGCATCGGCGCCACGGGGCTGTCGTCGTCTGGCTTCGGGCTTGTCATGGTGTGGGTGTAGCGGGGTCCGATCGGGTCATCTGGCGGCAGGTCCTGCATCAGGGCCGTTGTTCAAGGCCTTTCTTCAGGGCCGCCATCAGGGCGGATTGAGGTGCGGGTCCATTGCGGCAGTGCAGCGCGCGCCAGGTGGCGCGCAGCCGGCGCCGTCAGATGGGCCGCGTCGTGGGCGGTGGGGTACAGGCGGCCGTGCTCCTGCAGTGTGGCCAGGCAACCGTCCGGGTTGCACAGCAGCTCGTACGGCGAGACAAACTCGGCGCCGCTGCGCCGGGCCTCTTCGGCCACCAGGCGGTCCAGGGCCCGGGGCTGCGCCACCAGGCCGTCGGCCAGGCGTGCAGGCAGCTGCCCGCTGCGCTGCCAGGCAGACAACAGCAGCCGCGGCTGGTCGGTCTGCCAGACCGGCAGGCTGCCCACCACCACCACCCGCGCCACACCCAGGCTGCGCAGGCGGGCAATGGTCTGGGCCAGGCCCGCCACTTCGCCGGTGCTGCCATCGTCCAGCGGCTGGTAGGTCGCCCAGGAACCGGCCAGCACGACCACGGCGGGCCGTTCGCGCCGCACCTGTTCCAGGGCGATGTCGTTCATCTCTTCGCAGCCCACCAGCCGGCTCACCCGCCCAGGTGGCAAAGGCGGGCACAGCGGGCCGGTGAACTGGGCCAGCCGCATGGGCAGCAGCCCGTCGCCGACCAGCGCACGCAAGCCGGGGTACAGAGACGCGGCAAAAGAATCGCCCCAGAGCATCAGCAACGGCGCGGCGGCCGGTTCGCGGTCGATGCAGTCTGGCAGGTGCTCCTGGCGCAGCGCGGCGCTGTCCTGGAAACAGCTGCCCAGACGAACGGTGTTCATGTCCTGCCGCATGTGTTCAGCCGCGATGGTGCGAACCTCTGGCGGCCAACGCGCCAGCCCGCCGTCCGACAGGTACAAGCCCCAACCCAGCCCGCCCACCGCAAACAGCGCCGCCAGCAGCCAGGCCGGCGCGCGCGGCGCCCAGCGGCCGAAGCGCAGCGGCTGTTCCACAGCATGGTGGGTCAGCAGCGCCAGGCCCACCGCCAGCACCATCAAGGCCAGCCGCTGCAAGGCGTCTGGCGTGTGGTTCAACAGCAGCGGAAAGCTCAGCAAGGGCCAGTGCCACAGGTACAGCGGGTAGCTGATGCGGCCAAAGAAGGTCAGCAGGGGCAGCGCCAGCAGTTGCCGGTTGACCCAGGCCCCCATGCCGGCCGCCAGCAGCAGCAAGGTGGCCAGCGTGGGCAGCAGCGCCCACCAGCCGGGAAAGCTCAGGGTCTCGTCGATCAGCACCACGGCGGCCACCAGCAGCAGCAGACCGGCGGCCGCCAGCAGGTTCGGCAACTGCAGGCGCAGCCCCGCGCCGGCCGGCAGCCAGCCCCGCAGGCTGGCCACCGGCCCCCCTGGAACGCGGTGGCTCCACACGGCCAGCAGCACACCGACCAGGATCTCCCACATGCGCGTGGCGGGCAGGAAGAACACCGCCTTGGCCTTGACATCGACGAAGGCGACGTTCAGCCCGAACGACAGGCCCAGCAGCAGCAACACCAGCGGCAGCGCGAACCGCCCCACCCGCACCAGCAGCAAGGCCAGCAAGGGCCAGAACAGATAAAACTGTTCTTCGATGCCCAGCGACCACAGGTGCAGCAGCGGCTTCAGGCTCGACGAAGGGTCGAAGTACCCGGCCTCGCGCCACAGCACCAGGTTGGAAACGAAGCCGGCACCGGCGGCCACATGCTTGCCGATGGCCCTGGCGTCGGCGGGAATGGCCCATATCGCCGCGAACAGCAGGCAGGCCAGCAAGACCACCAGCAGCGCCGGCAACAGGCGCCGCAGGCGCCGCGCAAAGAAGGCCTTCGCGCCGAAGGCCTGCCCGTCCAGTTCCTGCAAGCTGATCGAAGCAATCAGGAAGCCCGACAGAACGAAGAACACGTCGACCCCGATGAAGCCGCCGCGAAACACGCCAGGGGCGCAGTGCACCGCCAGCACCAGCAGCACGGCGATGCCGCGCAGCCCTTCGATGTCCGGACGCCAGGCGCCTGTCTCGGCCACTTCCGCTGTCGTCGCCCGCCCGGCGACGGCGGGTTCCCGCATGGGCATGCCGCGCCTTCACGCCGCTCGCGGGCGCTGCTGCGGCGCTTGCCGGCGGCGCTGCCGCAGCGCGCGGGCCGGCACGCCGGCGTAGACGGTCCAGGCCTGCAGGTCGCGGGTCGCAACGCCGCCCAGCCCCAGCACGGCGCCTTCACCCACCGTGACACCGGCGCACACCGTGGCGCGTGCGCCGATCCAGGCATAGGCGCCGATGTGGATGGGCTGGCACACCATCGGGAAAGCCGCGTCGTCGATGTCGTGGCCGGCGCCGCACAGGAAGGCTTGCTGCGAGACCACCGCGTGTGAACCCAGGTGGACCGGCCGGGGGTTGTAGACCACTGCGCCGTCGGCAATGCACACGGCGTCTTCGCACGACAGATTCCAGGGCGCCCAGATGCTGGCAGCAGGATAGACATGACAGTGGGGCCCGAGCCGCGCCCCGAAGATCCTCAGCACCAGACCACGCCAGGCGTGCAGCGGCCGCGGCGAGACCCTGCACAGCAGCAGCCACACGACGCCCCAGCAGGCCCGCGCAAGACGGTTGCCGAGGCTCGTGCTCGATTGCAGATAGGGGTCGCGACCGACACGGGTGGACATGTGCAGCTGAGGGGTGGAGCAGCGACGTGCGACAGCACAGCGCCACCAGGCAAACGCTCGAAGCTAATCCTGCTTTATGTCGCCCGCTTGACACCCCGCTTGCCAGGAACCGCCCGATGGCTTTGTCACGACAGCTTCTTTTTTCCGGGCTAGCCTGAAATTGAACGCATGTTCAAGCGCGCTCATTCAAACAGGAGAGCGGGGTCTCTCCCGGCATCTGGCCCATCCGTTCTGGCAATGGGCCCAGCAATGTTCTCAACCATGTCAACTGTCCTGGGCGCCTCTCCGTCGACGCCGGTCTGGAAGTCGGGTTCCATGCACTGGCTGGCCATCGGGGCGGCGGGCCTGGCCTTGCTCGGGGCTTTCTTCGACGCCCTGCACTTCATGATCGACACCTGGGGCGCGGTCGAGGAATACAGCTACGGTTACTTTGTCCCCATCATCTCTGCCTTCCTGATCTGGCAGAAGGCCGACGTGCTGCGCGAGCACCGTCTGCAAGGCCAGTGGGGCGGGCTGGCCCTGATCGCGCTGGCGCTGCTGCTGCTGGCCGCCGGACACCTGAGCGCCATCCGGCTGATCGGCCAATACGGCTTCGTGGTGGCGGTGTTCGGCGTGGCCGTCTGCGCCATCGGCTGGCGCGGCACGCGGCTCATCGCCGTGCCGCTGGCCTTCCTGGTGCTGATGATCCCGCTGCCGCAGTTCCTGCTGCTGGAGCTGTCTCACCAGCTGCAACTCGTCTCTTCGCAATGGGGCGTTTCGCTGATCAGGCTGTTCGGCATCAGCGTGCACCTGGAAGGCAACGTCATCGACCTGGGAACCATGAAGCTGCAGGTCGTCGAGGCCTGCAGCGGGCTTCGCTACCTGTTCCCGCTGATGGTGCTGGGTCTGCTGGCGGCCTATTTCTTCCACGGTGCCTGGTGGAAACGCGCGGTGATCGTGCTGAGCACGGTGCCCCTGACGATCGTCATCAACAGCCTGCGCATCGGCCTCATCGGGGTGACGGTGGAGTACTGGGGCCGTGAAATGGCCGAAGGCATCCTGCACGACTTCGAGGGCTGGTTCATGTTCATGATCTGCCTGGCGCTGCTGGTCGGCGAGATGGCCCTGCTGGCGCGCTGGGGCCGCAACGGCCAGCCGCTGCGCACCGTGTTCGGCATGGACCCGCCCACCCCGCTGGCGCCGGGCACGGCAGTTGCCAAACGGCCGGCACCGGCGCCAGCCTGGGCCGCCGCCGGCGCGCTGGCCGCCGTGTGCCTGACCCTGCTGGTGGCACCGGAACGCGAGCAGTCACCGCCGGCACGCCAGTCTTTCGCCGCATTTCCGATGGCGCTTCCCGGTGGCTGGCAGGGCCAGGGCGAGCGCATCGAAGCCGACGTTCTGGCGATCCTGGCGCTGGACGATTACCACATGGCCAACTACCGCCGCGGCGACGAGCCGCCGGTGAACTTCTACACCGCCTATTACGCCAGCCAGAGCGGCGGCGGCTCGACCCATTCGCCGCGCACCTGCCTGCCCGGCGGCGGCTGGGTCATGACCGACCTGAAAACGGTGGAAGTGCCCTTGCCAGCGGCTGCCGGTGCGCCACCTGCACCCCTGCGGGTGAACCGGGTCGTCATCCAGCAAGGCGAAAGCCGTCAGCTCGTGTACTACTGGTTTCGTGGCCGCGGCCGCGAGCTCACCGACGAATTCGAAGTCAAGTGGTTCATTCTCAGCGACGGCATCACCATGAACCGCAGCGACGGCGCCCTGGTCCGCCTGATCACGCCGCTGGCGCGCGACGAAGACATGCAAGGCGCCGACCGCCGCCTCACCGACTTTCTGGCCACGGTGCAGCCCTTGCTGCCCGCCTATGTTCCCGACTGAAATGACCCCACCTCACGCAGCGCAAGCCCGCCCCGCAGGCCTGGCCCGATGGCTCGGCCGCACCCTGGCCATTGGCGCCCTGGTCGTGCTGGCGGCCTGCAGCGGCAGCAAGGAAAGCCGCATCGCTTCGGGCCTGGAGAAAGGCGCGGAGTTCGTGCGCCTGGGCGACCTGGACAAGGCCAACATCGAAGTACGCAACGTGCTTCAGATCGACCCGAAGAACGCAGCAGCCTTCCTCATCAGCGCCCAGATCAGCGAGGCCCAGCGCGACATCCAGCGCGCCTACGGCGCCTACAGCAAGGCGCTGGAACTCCAGCCCGACCTGCTCGAAGCCAAGGTGGCGCTGGCGCGCATCTTCCTGCTGGTGGGCGACATTCCGAAGGCCGAGCAGAAAGTGAACGAAGCGCTGGCCGCAGATGCCACCCACCCCAAGGCACGCGCGCTTCAGGCGGCCCTGCTGTTTGCCAGCGGCAAGAAGCCCGAGGCCCAGAAGCTGCTGCGCCAGGTGCTGGCCGAAGGCGACAAGGCGCCTGCTGAAGCCAGCCTGGTGCTGGCAGGCATACACGCCGGTGAACGCGAATGGCCGCAGGCCCTGGCCGTGATCGAAGCGGGTCTGAAGCGCTACCCGCAACACCAGGGCCTGCTGCAGGCGGCGGTGGAAATGGTGTCGGCCAACGGCCAGAACGCCGCCCTGGCCAGCAAGGCCGTGGGCCTGTTCGAACGGGCCACCGCTGCAGCCCCGCGTGACGACGAACTCTGGCTGGCCTGGGCGCGCTTTCACCTGAACCGCAAGGAACCCGACCCGGCCGAAGCCGTGATGCGGGCAGCCGTTCAGGCCGAGCCCGACGACGGCCAGCGCAGGCTGGCCTTGCTCGACTTCCTGCTCACGGTGCGGGGGGTGGCGGTGGCCGAGAAAGCCTATCTGGCTGCCATTGACGACAAGCCCCGCGACATGGCACTGCGCTTCGGTCTGGCCAGCCTTTACCGCAACACCAGCCGGCCGGCCGAGGCCCAGGCCGTGCTGGCCGAGATCGTCGACCTGAGCAACGACGCCTCGGCCACGCTGGCGGCGCAGACCCAGCTGGCCGCCTACCGCCTGGCAGCGGGCCAGCATGACGAAGCGCGCAGCCTCCTGGCCCAGGTGTTGCAGGCCAACCCACGCGACAACGCGGCACTGGTGCTGAGAAGCCGTCTGCACCTGATGGCCGGCAACCCGAACGACGCCGTCGTCGATCTGCGCGCCGCGCTGCGCGACCAGCCTGGCTCGCTCGACGTGGTGCAGTTGCTGGCCCAGGCGCTGCGCGCTGCCGGGCAGGCGCCACTGGCCCGCGAAGCCGTGGCCGACGCCGCGAAGGCCCGTCCCCAAGACCCCAAGCTGCGTGCCTTGGTCGCCGCAGACCTGGCCGATGTCGGTGACTTCCAGTCGGCCCATGCAGAGCTCGACAGCGCGATCAAGGCCATGCCCCAGGCCACCCGCCTGTACGAACTGAAGGCGAAGTTGGCGCAGTCGCAGAAGAACTTCGCCTTGGCCGAAAGAACGCTGCAGCAACTGAAGGCCAGGCAGCCGAACGAAGCGCTGGCCTATGTGCGCCTGGGGCAGCTGCACACGGCACAGAGGAAGTTCAACCTGGCGCTGAAGGAATACGACGCCGGTGCCGCAGCCGCGCCCGAGGACGTGACGCCCTATGTCGCGGCCGTGAGCCTGCTCATCGGGCTGAAGCGCAGCGACGAAGCCCTGGCGCGGGTGCGGGCACGAACCCGGTCCGACCCCGCCCATGCCGTGCTGCATCTGCAACTGGGCGGCGAGATTGCCCTGAGCCGGGGCGACACGACCGGCGCCGAAGCCGCGTTCCGCGCCATCATCGACAAGGCCCCAGTTTTGGCCACCGGGTATGTCAACCTGGCCCGGGCGCTGGGCAGCAAGGGTGACACCGAAGGCGCCTTGCGGGTGCTGGCCGAAGGCGAGCAGGTCCAGCCTTCCGACCTGTCACTGCCCATGGCGCGGGCAGACTGGCTGACCCGGCTCAAGCGTTACGACGAAGCCATCGCGCTGTACGAACAGCTGCGCCTGCGCCACCCCGATGACGACACCGTGCTCAACAACCTGGCCTACCTGCTGGCCGAGGTCAAGGGCGACCAGGCCAGCACCGAACGGGCACTGGCCCTGGCAGGCCGGCTGGCTCTTTCACGCAATCCCAGTCATCTGGACAGCCTGGGCTGGATCCACTACCGGCTCGGTCAATACGACAAGGCCGTGCCGCTTCTGGAACAGGCGGTGGCGCTGTCTTCGGATTCGCCCTTGCTGCAGCTGCACCTGGGCAAGGCCCTGGTGAAAACCGGCAACGAAACCCGAGGCCGGCAGTTCATCCAGCGCGCCATCGACAGCAAGGCCGTGTTGCCCCGCATCGAAGAAGCCCGCGCCCTGCTGGACCAGGGTTGAGGTTCGGCGCAGCGCTCTTCGAGACATGACCAATACCACCGACAAACGACCTGAACAGGGCAATCTGGCCACCCCCCCCGCCGGCGGCAGCACCGCGGCCCGGGACGGAGTCTCGCTGTCAATGGCGCGGCTGGGGCAGGCCGAGAACCTGCTGAAACAGGGCCAGCACGTCCAAGCAGCGGCGCTGCTGGAGCAGGTGCTGGCGCCCCCTCTTCTGCATGCCGAAGCCCAGTATCTTCTGGCCATCGGCACGCTGATGAAAGGCGAAGGCAGCGCAGCCCTGATCCATGCGCGCCGCGCGGTGTACGGCAACGGCAACGACGCCCGCTACCAGTTCACTCTTGGCCGTTGCCACAAGGCTGCCGGCGACCTGAGCGCGGCCGAATCAGCCTACCGTCAGGCCCTGCAAATCAAGCCCGACTATGTCGAAGCCATGGTCAGCCTGGGCATCGTCCTGAAAGGCCGCGGCGACGCCGATGCGGCCATCACGCTGTACGACCAGGCCCTGCAGCTGGCGCCCGGCTATGCGGTGGCCCACGCCAACCGCGCCAACGCACTGGCCCTGCGTGCGGCCCAGGCCGCCGATCAACCCGCAGACGGGCAGCCGCCGGCCGAGGTGCTGCAGGCCCAGGCCCAGGCGGTGGCGCTGGAGCCGCACAACGCCGTGCTGCGGCGCAACCAGGGCGTGCTGCTGGTCCGTGCGCAACAAAGGCTGGCCGCGGCAGAAGCCTTCAACATGGCCTTGTCGCTCGACCCCGCCGACGTCGAATCCTGCCTGCACCTGGGCGGCAGCCTGCGTGCGCTGGGCGACACCGCGCTGGCGCGTGCAGCCTACGAGAAGTGGCTGGACATCAACCCGCCCAATGCACCCGTGATGCGCGCGCTGGCCGCGTTGCTGACCCGCCTGGGTGAGACCGATGAAGCCCTGTCGCTAGCCGAAAAGGCCGCGGCACTGGACCTGGACCCCTTTGCGCTGATGCAGATTGGCAGCACGCTGATGCAGTCCAGGCGGCTGGAAGAGTCGCTGGCGTACTGCCGGCGCGCCGTCGAGCTTTCGGCGGGCAGGGCTGCGCTTTACCCCACGCTGCTGCTGGGTGCCAATTACCTGCTTGAAGACCCGCAGGACATCTTCGCGCTGCACGCCGACTTCGGCCGCCGCGTGCAGCCTGTGGCTGGCACGCCCGCACCCTGGCGGCCGCGCCCGCCCGGGCGGGCCTTGCGCGTGGGTTATGTCTCGGGCGACTTCGTGCGCCACTCGGTGTCCTACTTCATCAGCGGGCTGCTGGAGAAGCACGACAAGAGCCGTTTCGACATCACCCTGTACAACAACCTCGGCTGGGGTGATTCCGTCACCCAGCGCTTCAAGGCCTTCGGCCACCGATGGGTGGACTGCGAAGGCCTGTCGGACGAAGCCCTGAAAAGGCGGGTTCAGGACGACGGCATCGACGTCCTGATCGACCTGTCGGGCCATACCTCGCATTCGCGGGTGTCGATGTTTGCCCTGGGCGCGGCGCCGGTGCAGCTGTCCTACTTGGGCTACCCCACCACCAGTGGCGTGCTGGCCAACCACTTCCGCATCACCGACAGCGTCATCGACCCCGGCGACATGCCCGCACTGGCTGCCGAACATCCTCTGCACCTGCCGCGCAGCATGTTCTGCTACCGGCCCGACGAAGAACCGGCCATCGGGCCGGTGCCGGCAGCCGCTGCGGGCCACGTGACCTTCGGTTCGTTCAACAACATCGCCAAGCTCAGCGACCACACGCTGGAACTCTGGGCGCGGGTGATGCTGGCCGTGCCCGGCTCGCGCCTGCTGCTGAAGTCGTCATCGATGGCGCAGCCGGCGAACCGCCGCAACATCGAAGAGTTCATGGCCAGGCAAGGCGTGGCTGCAGAGCGTTTGCGCCTGCAGCCCTGGAACGCCAGCAAGAGCAGCCACCTGGACACCTACAACGAGGTCGATGTGGCGCTGGACCCATTTCCGTACAACGGTGCCACCACCACCTGCGAGGCCTTGTGGATGGGCGTGCCCGTGGTCACCCGGCATGGCCGCACCCACACGTCGCGCATGGGCGCGTCCATCCTGCTGGGCATCGGCAAGCCCGAATGGGTGTGCCCCGACGACGACGCCTATGTCGCTGTTGCCGAGCAGCTGGCCCGCGACACCACGGCGCTGAAGCACTGGCGCGCCCAAGCCCGCGGCCAGCTGAAAGCCTCACCCTTGTTCGACGAGGCCGGCTTTACCCAATGTTTCGAGTCGCTGCTGCTGCAGGCCTTCGATGCGGTGGGAACCGGTCAGGCCGAAGCCCAGCAGCCATCCCGACCGGAATCTGTGCCGACCTAGTCCATTCGACTCATGACCCCGACGACTTGCAGGAAGAAACCGTCACGGAGCGTCGTTAGATTGGAAAAGGGGTTCAACGGGTTGGCGCGGCACCCTGTAATCGGGGGGTAGGTACCTGGGTAGAAATGACCAGTTCCACGCCAGCCGGTATGCCAAGCCGACACAGTGAATGTCTACAGTTTCCGAGGTCGGTGGGTCGCAGAAGCTCGGCACCCGGTAGTGACTGGTCTCAGGGCTTGTCGGTGGGTTCACCTTGTGGTGTGCACCTGGCAAGTGCGAAACCAGGGGCACATCAGAAACGCAATTCGTATCTCAATCCAGGAGAGAACTGAACATGAAACTCGAGATCAAGATGATCGCCGTCGCTGCCGCACTGGCCAGCCTGGCAGTCGGCGCGCAAGCGCAGGTGTCCACGGTGAACACGAACAACGGCAGTTTCGTGCTGACCGTGTTCAACCCGGTCAACAAGGCCTGGTACATGCGCAATCTGGGTTTCACGATCGACACCTTCCTGCCCAGCGGCGTCCTGGCCTCTGACGGCAACCCCACCAGCATGCTGATCGGCGACAAGACCCCGGAAGGCGGCCTGATCCTGGATGCCACCAACACCCCGAACTTCGCTGGCGACGCCAACTGGAACACCTGGTTCTCGGCGCAAACCGCGAACGCCAGCGACCTTCGCTGGCACGTGGCTGCAGGCGACACCTTGTCGGGTGGCCCGAATGCCAGGCAACGCATGGTGACCTCGTCGGCCAATCTGGCTGAAACGGCCTCCAATGGCCAGGTCGGCAACTTCACGGGCGCATCGAACTACGGCTCCATCCAGGGTTTCCTGACCGGCAACGTGGTTTCTCAGTTCGACATCAACGGGATCAATGCGCCCTACCAGACCTCGAACGACAACCTGTTCGGCCTGGGCGCCGATGGCCTGGCGTCGATCGGCCAGGAGGTGGGCTTGTTCTACTTCGCACGCGTGCTGACAGGCACGACTGGCGGCACCTCGGGCGCACCAGCCCTCGGCGGCAGCTTCGCCAATTCAGCGGGTGCAGCCATCCTGTCACTGTCTGGCAACGGCAACCTGTCGTATGCGGCCCCGGTGCCCATGCCCGCAGCCGTGTGGCTGATGGGCGCTGGCCTGCTGGCCGTGGGTGGTGTCGTGCGCCGCCGCAAGGCCGCCGCTCAGGCCTGAAGTCCATTCGCACCAGCTCCAACAACCGCCACGGAACAAGCGTGGCGGGCTGGGCGCAGCCATGACTGCGCCTGTCCAGACCCAAGCCCCTTCAAATTTCACCTGGATTGACCATGAAACTGAACAAAATCTCCCTGGCCGTCACCGGCCTGTGCGCTGCGTTTGCCGGCCCCGTGCTTGCGCTGCCCGCCACCGACTACACCAACCCTTCTGAGTTCGTTGGCGACACGCTGAACATCCGCACTTCGGGCGCCACCGCCGTCGACCCCGGCTTCTTCGCCGCGGCGCTGCGCCTGTGCCGCACCGGTCCCGGCAACCAGATCTCGCGTTACTCGATCTCGAACAACGCCGTGCTGTTCTGCAACATCGACCCGACCCGCCTGACCGCGCCAGCGGGCAAGACCAAGCTGGCCTTCTACAAGTTCTCGCAAGGCGGCTCGGGCGGCGGCGTGCAAAACGTCAACTTCGCGACGCCGATCCCCTTCCTGGACCTGTCCAAGATCAGCGCGAACTGCGCAGGCGCCACGGTCACGGCATCGCAAGACCTGGACGGCACCGGTCCGCTGCCCTCCTTCGTCGACACGCTGTGCACCGGCGCCTTCAACAACGGTCTCAACACCAGCCTGGGCGTTTCCTACATCGGCGTTTCCGATGTCGAGCCGCAGTTCTTCGGTGGCCCGGCGGCCTACAACAACCTGCAGTCCGAATCGCTGGCCTCCGTGATCTTCGGCATCCCTGTGACCAGGAATGTGTTCGAAGAACTCCAGCGACTGCAAGGCCTGGTGGTGGGTTCGCTGAGCGAAGCCAACATGCCGACGCTGTCGCAAGCGCAGATCACCAGTCTGTACACCCAGCAGCAGCAGACCTGGTCGGCTGTCCTCGGACAGCAAACCAACCTGGCCGACGACGAGGTCTATGTCGCCCGCCGCGTCAGCACCTCGGGCACGCAGAAGACCTTCGAAGCGCTGATCGCCCGCACCACCAACAGCAGCCCGGGTGGCCGCCAGTGCCAGTCGGACGTGGACCAGTTCGTCAGCGGCCCCAATGCCGCGGACAACACGGCTGCCAACAGCCTGTGCGTGGCCGGCAACTACGTGGTCAACAACAGCGGCAGTAACCAGGTCCTCACCTGCATGAACAAGCATCAGGCCGAAGGCCGTGCCGCCATCGGTGTCCTGTCGACGGAGTACAAGCAGGAGCCGAACGGCCAGATCCGCTTCGTCAAGGCCAACGGCGTGGCGCCGACCTACCGGGGTGTCGCTTCGGGCCAGTACACCTACTACGGTGACATTGCCCTGAACACCCGCCTGGGCTCGAACCTGCCCACCGCCACTGCTCTGGGTTATGCCAACTACCTGGTCGCACTGAAGAACGGCTTCGCCAACCCGGCAACGATCGAAGTCGTCAACGGCGCGAACCAGACCTTCGGTCCTTCGGGCCTGGTTGCCCTGGACGCCATCGCCAGCCCAGTTCCGCCTGCCGACTACACCGGCGCGACGGCCCGCAACCCCTGGTCGCGCCTGGTGGGTGGCACCACCCTGAACAACTGCCAGCCGGGCAAGGCCGCAGCCTACTGACGACCTGAAAAGCGCCTGTGTTGCAGCAGGCGCGGTTCTTTGGCGCTTGATGCGCGGCCAGTGACCTGGTAAACAGGTTGCTGGCTTTTGTTCTTTCTTCGACACCCGCAAATCCGGCAACGACCGCCGGGATCAGCGGTCCAGAAGGTGATTGGGTTTGAACCCAGGAGTGAATGAAAAATGAAACTCGAGATCAAGATGGTCGCCATCGCTGCGGCGCTGGCTTCGATTGCGGGTAACGGGCAAGCGGCAATCTCGACGAACAACACCAACAACGGGTCCTTTGTCCTGTCGGTGTTCAACCCGGTCAACAGAGCCTGGTACATGCGCGACCTGGGCTTCACCATCAACACCTTCCTGCCCAGTGGCGTGGCGGCCTCCTACGGTGACCCCACCAGCACCCTGATCGGCGACAAGACTCCGAGCGGCGGCCTCGTCCTGAATTCAGGGAACACACCCAACTTCGCTGGCGACGCCAACTGGAACACCTGGTTTGCTGCGCAGACCGCAAACCTGAGCGACCTGCGCTGGCACGTGGTAGCCGGTGACACCCTTTCGGGTGGTCCGAATGGCGGGCAGCGGATGCTGACCTCTTCTGCCAACCTGGCTGAAACGGCCTCCAATGGCAATGTCGGGAACTTCACTGGCCCATCGAGCTACGGATCCATCGAGGGCTTCCTGACTGGGGATGTGGTGTCGCGGTTTGACATCGACGGTGTCAACGCACCCTACCAAACGTCCAACGACAACCTGTTCGGCCTGGGCGCCGATGGACTGGCTTCCATCGGTCAGAACGCTGGCTTGTTCTATTTCGCCCGTGTACTGACCGGCCAGCCTGGCGGGACCACCGGCGCCCCGGCCATCGGCGGCGCCTTCGCCAACTCGGACGGTGCGCGCGCCATCATTTCACTGGCTGCCAGCGGCGACCTCAGCTACACCCTGGAAGCGGGCGCGGCCGCACCGATTCCACTGCCTGCGGCAGTCTGGCTGATGGGCGCAGGCCTGCTGGCCTTCGGCACCATCGCGCGTCGGCGCAAGGCTGCTGTGCCGGCCTGAAACCAGCAAGCACGCCACCAAGCTTGCAAGCCCAGCCCGAACATCAACGTGAGGGCTGATCCCAGCCATTTGCACTGCTACGCAGGGCTTCAGCCGATGGCTTCGACCTTGAAGGCCGCTGGCGGTAACCCTGCCCGCGCCCGCTGCACCATCTGCGTGTAGGCTGCTTCCAGATGACGGGTATAGCGCGGCGTGTCGTACAGCGGCGCCGTGGCCAGTTGCCCCGCCAGGCGGGCACGGATTTCTGACAGCAGGCCGGGCTGCGTGGCCAGCTTCAGCGCCAGCCCTTCGTAGGCTTCGAACGCTGTGGTCACCAGTTCGGGCAGGCCCACGGCGCGCAGCAGGCTGGCGCCCACGCGGCTGGGGAAGCTCCGGCCCATGCAGGTCAACACCGGCAGGCCTGCCATCAGCGCGTCGCTGCCCGTGGTGTGGGCGTTGTAGGGCCAGGTGTCCAGGAACAGGTCACACAGCCGCAACCGGGCCAGGTGGCGTTCGTTGGCCCAGGGCATGCCGAACAGCAGGCGTTCGGGATTCACCCCGCGCGCCTGGGCCTCGTGGCGCAGATTCAACTGTGCTTCCGGCACGTCGCTCAGCAGCAGCAGCACACTGCCAGGCACCTGCTGCAGCAGCCGCATCCACAGCTCGAACATTGCCGGCATGATCTTGTAGACGTTGTTCATGCAGCAGAACACGAAAGCGCCTCCGGGCAGGCCGGCTTCGGCACGCGTCACCCCCGGCGCCACCTGGCGCCGGCGGTCGTTGGGCTGGTAGCTGTCGGGCAGGGTCACCACCTTCTCGACATAACAGTGCTGCAGTTCTTCGGGGATGACGGTGTCGTCGGCCACGATGTAGTCGATGTAGGGCGCGCCGATGGTGCCGGGGAACCCCAGGTAGTTCACCTGAACCGCCGCCGGCCGGTAGGCGAACAGCGGCGTGCGCGACAGGCCGAAATAGCCGTTGAGATTGACGAGCACGTCGATCCGGTGTTCGCGCACCAGCCGCGCCGCGGCCAGGTTGTCCATCTTGCGGATGGGCACGATCGGCAGGGCCGCTTCGATGCGCTGACGCAAGACGCTCCTGTCGTCCCAGCCGTTGTCGAAGGCGATGATGTCGAAGCGGTCGCGGTCGTGGGTTTCCAGCACGTCCGTCAGCAGCACAGAAGTCGCCTGGTTGCGAAACTCGCCCGACACATAGCCCACGCGCAGCTTGTCGCCGCGCCCGATCTTCGCCAGCGGCAGAGCCGCAGAACGGTCGGGGTAGTAGGTGCTGGCGTTCAGCTGCGCGCCTTGCATCAGCAGCTGTGGCGATTCGCAGTAGCCCTGCAGACCGAACGGTTCGCTGGCCAGCTGGCCTGCAGACAAGGCGCTTTCGACCCGGGTCTTCAGCAGGTCCAGCGCCGTCCAGTCGGCCGTCAGCATCTTGCAGTGCAGCAGCCGCCCGGCCGCCATGGGATGGCCCGGCCAGCGTTTCATCAGCCTTTCGAAAACCAGAGCGGCGTCTTCGTACTGGCGCAGGTCCTGCAGCACCCGCCCGTATTGCTCGATCACGTCGGGCCGGTCGGGGTCGATCTGCAGCGCACGCCTGAAGCTCACCTCGGCGGCGGCTGCGCCCAGCACGTGCTGCTGCACCATGCCCAGCCCGGCCCAGGCATCGGCCGCGTCGGGGTGGTGCTTCACGGTGTCTTCGAAAGCCGCCAGGGCGCGGTCGTCGTCGCCTTGTTCGTCGAACAGCGTGGCGTGCTGCAGCCGCGCCAGCAGCTGCAGCTGCATGTCTTGCGGGTTCAGCGCCGCGGCGCGGTCGAAGTGGGTGGCGGCCTCGACGTTCAGCCCAACGCCGCGCAGCGCCTGCGCCAGGTCGACATGCAGCTGCGCCTGGCCCGGCAGTGCCAGTATGGCCTGGCGAAACAGCGGCAGGGCTTCCTGGTAACGCTGCTGGGAAGCCAGCAGCGCAGCCAGTCCATGGCGTGCCACGGCGTCGTGCGGTTCGCGTTGCAGCAGCACGCGGTAGGCCCGCTCGGCTTCGTCCAGCCGGTTGGCAAAATGCAGCTGCTGGGCGGCAGCCAGGGCTCCGGTCGGGGCCGCGGCGGCGGGCCTCAGCGAAAAGAATGGGGTCATGGCGGTCCAGCGCTTGCACGGCGCTGCGCGCAGTTGTCGAACTGGCTTGTACCAGCGGGGCATGAACGGGCGGTGACAGGCCGTCCGGCCCAGTTCGACCTGATTCGATCGGCGCAGTTCGAAGCTGCGAAGTGTCATTCGACCGGCACAGAATCAATCCAGCCCTCGTCCTGATCGAGGCTCCGAGAGCTGCCTGGAAATGACCCGATCGTTTAGCCGTCCGGACCTGCGGGTCCTGCACGCCATGCTTGCGCGGCACCTGTGCAAGCCAATGGCCACGGCCATGGCCGCGCTGACCAGTCTGCTGTGCGGCCTGGCGCTGGCCCAGCCGGCGGCACCGGCAGCGGCTGAACCTGAATCCGCCGGCTTCGACGTGCTGGAATTCGTGATCGCCGGCAACACGGTGCTGGCCACTGAAACCATCGAACGCGCGGTCTACCCCTTCATGGGTGAAAAGCGCCAGATCGAAGACGTGCAGGCCGCCCGTGCCGCGCTGGAAAAAGCCTACCGCGACCTGGGCTTCGGTTCGGTGGGGGTGGACATCCCCGAGCAGCGGGTCGACAACGGCGTGGTGCGGCTGCAGGTGGTGGAAGCGCGCATCGTGCGCACCCGGGTCACCGGTTCGCGCTACTTTTCACAGGGCTACATCCTCGACAAGGTGCCCAGTGCCGCCGAAGGCAAGGTGCCGCACTTCCCCACCCTGCAGGCCGAGCTGGCCCGCGTCAACCGCACGCCTGACAGGCGCGTCACGCCGCTGCTGCGGCCAGGCCGGGAGCCCGGCACCACCGAATTCGACCTGGTGGTACAGGACCAGCTGCCACTGCACGGCAACGTAGAGCTGAACAACCGGGCCAGCCCCAACACCAGCGAAACCCGGCTGCAGGCTTCCTTGCGCTACGACAACGTGATGCAGCTGGACCACACGGCCACGCTGCAGCTGCAGCTGTCGCCGGAAGCACCGCGCGAAGTGCAGGTGCTGAGCGCTTCCTACAGCGTGCCCGCAGGCGAGTCCGGGCGCGACTCCTGGCTGTTTTCGTTCACCCGGTCGAACAGCGAGGTGGCCGCCGGCGTGGGCAGCACCACGGTGTTCGGCAAGGGGCAGATCTGGGGGCTGCGCAGAACCCTCACGCTGCTGCTGCGCGAACGCGAATATCACCTGCTGACCCTGGGCGTGGATCTGAAGGACTTCGACGAGACGATCGAACAAGGGCCGGGCGAAGGCTTCTCCACACCGCTGCGCTACCTGCCGCTGAGCGCCAGCTACCTGTCGATCATGGAAGACGCCAGTGGCCGCTGGCAGTGGGGCGCCGGCCTGGCCCTGGGCCTGCGCGGCGTGGTCAACAAGGAAGAAGAGTTTGCCAACAAGCGCTTCGGCGCCACCGGCGGCTACAGCGTGCTGAAGTTCGACGGCGCCCGGGAACAGAAGCTGGGCGCCAGCGGGCTGCGCGCCTGGCTGCGGCTGGACGGGCAGCTGACCGGCCAGCCACTGGTGGCCAACGAGCAGTTCGTGGTGGGCGGGGTCGACAGCGTTCGCGGCTATCTCGAATCGGCCGCGGTCGGCGACCTGGGTCTGCGCGGCTCGTTCGAATTGCGCTCCGGCCCCATGCCTACCTTTGGCTGGCCTGCGCTGGGCACGCTCACCGCGCATGCCTTCGTCGAAGGCGCAGCTACCGAACTGCGCGAACCCCTGCCGGGCCAGAACTCGCGCTTCAGGCTGCTGTCGGCCGGCTTCGGCCTGCGCCTGGCGAACGAGACCTTCGGCAGGCTGGCCGTCGACCTGGGCTGGCCGCTGCGCACCCTGGCCGCCACCGAGCGTGGCGACCTGCGTGTGCACGCAGCAGGCACCTTCGAGTTTTAGTCACCGGTCGAAAGGCCAAAGCACGTTCAACCTGGGCACTTGCGATGAAAACCCCCCACTTCCGTCTGCGGCTTTCCCTGCCATCGCAGGCCGTGGTGCGTCGCGTTCATGCCACCTGCAGCGTCATGGTGCTGGCCAGCCTGGGCCTGCTGGCCGCCACCGCTTCACCGGTCCTGGCCCAGGGCGCCGGCGGCACGCTGGCGCCTGGCGCGCTGCCGGTTCTGCGCGGCCCGGCGCCTGCGGGCATTGCGGTGAACTCATCGGTGGCGGGCACCGGCAACCGCGAAATGACCATCACCCAGCAGCAACAGCGGTCGGTCATCAGCTGGGATTCCTTCAACATCGGCCGCAGCGCCAGGGTGCAGTTCGTCCAGCCCGGCCCCACGGCTTCGGTGCTGAACCGCATCTACGGCACCGACCCCAGCATCATCCAGGGCCAGTTGTCGGCCAACGGGCAGGTGCTGCTCATCAATCAGAACGGCATCCTCTTCGACCGCGGCGCGCAGGTGAACGTGCGCTCGCTGGTGGCTTCCACGCTGAACATCAGCGACGCCCGGTTCGAATCCGGCCTGACCAGCGGCGGCCTGAACGACCCGGCGTTTGCGGGCGGCTACAGCAACACCGGCGTCACGCTCGACGCCAGGCCCAACGGCACCCGCCCGGGCAACGTCAATGTCGGCAGCTTCGGCCCTGCCGACGCACCAGCGCCAGAACTCCGGGCACAGGCCGGTGGCTCGATCATGATCCTGGCGCCCCGGGTCGACGTCGATGCCGGCCTGCTGACCGCACCCGACGGCCAGGTGATGCTGGCTGCGGGCAGGAAGGTCTTCCTGGCCCAGGACCCCAACGCCGGCAACGCCCAAGGCTTGCAGACCGGTGTGCTGGTCGAGGTCGAAGCCCTGGCCGACGGCCCGGCGCTGAACCTCACCAACCTGATCCGCCAGGCCGGACAGATCAGTGCCGACCGTGGCAACGTGACGCTGGCCGCACTGGCCGTGAACCAGGAAGGACGGGTCTCGTCGACAACCGCAGTCGAGCGCGGCGGATCGGTCTACCTGCAGGCGCGCGCCAGGGACGCAGAGGGTGCGCAGACACAGGGCAGCGTCACACTCCGAGCCGGCAGCGTGACCGAGGTCGTGCCCGACCTGGCCGACACGTCGACCGCGCTCGAAGTGCTGCCCTATGCCCCGTTCCGCGGCGTCGTCAGGGCAGAAGGCAGCACCATCGACAACCATGGCACGCTGCGTGTGCCCGGCGGCGTGATGAGCCTGGTGGCGGCGAACACCGCGGCACCCGAAAGCGCCCGCGTCTACCTGGGCGCGGGCAGCGAAACCAGCGTCGCTGGTGCCTGGTCCAGCGTGCCCTTGTCGAGGAACCTGGCCACCTTCACCGTCACGTCGAACGAATTGAAGAACGCTCCCGACCAGAAGACCGGCGTGCTGCGCGGTGCCGAGGTCACGGTCGACCTGCGCCAGGGCAGCAACATCCTGGCCCTGGACGGTTATCGCGACATCGTGCCGCGCACGGTGGCGGAAAAGGCCGCCGTGGGTGGTGAGCTGAACATCGGTTCCAGCGGCTCGGTCATCCAGCGCAGCGGCGCCGTCATCGACGCTTCTGGAGGCGGCTACCGCTACGAAGGCGGTCAGGTCAACACTTCGCGGCTGCTGGGCGCCGATGGCCGGGTCTACGACATCGCCACTGCGCCCCAGGCGCAGCCCTACACGGCCCTGCTCGACTCGATCACGCGCTTCGACGAACGCTGGGGCCAGACCATCACCACCGCCAACCCGCTGGGCGCTGCGGGCCGGTTCCAGCCCGGCTACACGGAAGGCAAGGCCGGCGGTGCGGTGGTCATTCAGGCCACTGCTGGCCTGGTGCTGGATGGCAGCTTGAAGGGTGGCGTGACGATCGGGGCGCTGCAGTACGGCGCGGCACCGGCCGGCGCTTCGCTGACCCTGGGGCGACCCCTGAACGCCACCCCCACCGTGCTTGGTGATGGCGTGCCCCTGGCTGCGGTGAACTGGCGCCAGCAGGCCACCGACACCCTGGGCAGCAGCTTCCAGCCCGGCAGCAGCCTGAGCAATGCCCAGCGCCAGACGTCGGTGTTGGCGGCCGAGCAGTTGTTCGGGGCGCCCACCATCAACGGCACGGATCGCGTGGAAAGGGGCTTCGGCAGCGTGACGCTGAACGCCGCTGGCAGCATCACCCTACCCGCCGAGGTCAGGCTCATCAGCGATCCCGGCGCCAGCCTGCAGTTCAACGCGCCCCTCATCGACCTTGCCGGCGACATTCACCTGCCTGCTGGGCGCCTGGCCCTATCGGCCAGCCTGCCAGCAGCAAACATCCCCGCAGGTGGGTCGGCCTTGGCCGAGAACCTGGTCGTGCGCTCGGGGGCAAGCCTCAGCACCGCGGGCCTGTGGATCAACAACGGCGGCATAGGTGGCGCCAGCATCGGCACACCAACGCCCAGCGCCAGGCTTTCGGCCGACGGCCTGAGCAGCCAGCCCAGCACCGACGGTGGAACGATCTCGGTCAGTCTGGAGGCTGATCAACTGCAGACCCGCTATGAACGCGGCGCCCTGCTCGATGTGGGCGGTGGAGCCAGCATCGATGGCAGGGGTCTGTTGGTCGGTGGCAGGGGCGGCCTGCTGCGGCTGGCGAACGGGGCTTTCGGTCAGACCTCTTCCGACTGGTTGCAGGCCGACCTGCGCGGCTTTGCCATCGGCAACGGCGCGCGGCTCGACCTGTCGATGTCGCGCGTGGAAATCGCGGCTGATGGTGCCAATCGGCTTCTTCCGGCCAGCACGACCCGGTTCGGCACCGGACTGTTCTCGAACCAGGGGTTCAGCCAGGTCACGCTGCGCAGCAACAACACGCTGGACGTGCTGGCCGGCACCAGCCTGCTCATGCAGCAGAAGAACCTGCTGGTCGATCCCGAGGCTGCCCGGGTGGCAGCCACTGGAACCGAGCTCTCGAGCTTCTCCACGGTCACGCTGCTGCCGGCTCATCAGCGCAACGCGGCAACACTCAGCCTGGCCAGCGTGGGTGGGGGTTTGCAGGGCCAAGGTCGACTCACGCTGCAGGAAGGTGCCGCCATCGTCGCCGATGCGGCGGGCCGTGTCAGCTTGACGGCGGTGGACGGCCTCTCGGTCCTAGGCCGCATCGAATCTCCTGGCGGTTCAGTGGCACTGACCCTGAATGGCCCGGCGCTGCGCCAGGCCAGTGACCTGGTCATCGGCAACAAGGCCAGCATCCTGGTGGCGGGCACTTTCCTGCCCACACCCAGCAATCAGGGCTTGGTGCTGGGCAACCTGCTGAACGGCGGCAGTGTCAGCATCACCGCGGGCAACGCGGGTGTGCAGCTCGCTTCGGGCTCGCGCATCGACATCAGCGCCGTCAATCAGACCGTCGACAGGCTCAGCTCCGGCAGCTCGCCCGAACTGACAACCCGAACCCTGGAAGGCCATGCGGGCACGATGATCGTTCGCGCGCAAGGCTCGGTCAGTCTCGACGGGACCCTGCTTGCGCAAGGTGGATCGGCACGTGCGGCCGGCGGCAGCTTCGCGCTCGAACTGCTGCGTCCCGACGGGCAGCCTGTGCAACCCGCTGCCAGGCGCGTCGTCGTCACGGCCAACGGCAATGCGCTTGCACCAACGCCTGGCCTGGTCGATGCCACGGTGAACATCGCGGCCCTTCAGGACGCGGGTTTCGACAAGCTGCGCATCCAGTCAGAGGACCAGATCAACTTGCGCGACAACATGACGCTGGATTTCGAGCGCGGCTTGCGCCTGGACGCGCCGCGCATCGAACTGTCCGACAGCGCTCAAGTGGAGCTGCGTGGCGCCAGCGTGGCGCTGGGGCAATCGCTCGGGCCGCGGGTGGCCGAGCCCACCCCCACCGGAATCTCCTGGAACCTGTTGCCCAATGCGGCCCGACCTGTTGCCCCCACCCGATCCGGGAACGGCAACTTGAGCGTCAGGGCCGGTGCAGTGGACCTGTTCGGCAGCGTCACGGTCAATGGCACTTCGCTGACGCGTATCGAAAGCGACAGCGACATCCGTCTGGTCGGACGAAACATCGACTTCGCCAGCACGACCGGCGGCAGTGCGCAGACGCGCCAGATCGGCGGCCTCAGCACCGCCGGCAACCTGGAACTCACCGCCGCGCAGGTGGTTGCGGCCACCCGCACCGAGTTCAGCCTGACGGTGAAGGACCAGCCGACGGACACGCTCACCCCAGGCGGCTACATCCTGGTGTCGAACAACGGCAAGGCCGCCGGCGCGGCCTATTCCGCGGGCTCGTCGCTGACACTCCAGGCCGACACCATCGTGCAGGGTGGCACGGTGAAGGCGCCGTTGGGCAGCCTGCAGCTGCAGGCCGGCAGCCTGCTGGAACTGGCGCCCGGCAGCGTCAGCTCGGTGGCTGGCGAAGGTCTGACGGTGCTCTACGGCAACACCGATTCCGGCGTTCGCTGGGTCTACGACACGAGCGCAAGCACCAGCGGCCTCGAGTTGAACGCCGTCACACCCGGAGGCAAGCGCATCACGCTGGAAGGGGCGCAGGTGGCGGCCCAGCCCGGCTCCGTCGTGAACATGGCCGGCGGTGGTGACATCTTGGCCGTGGAGTTCATCCCCGGCAACGGGGGTGACCGCGACATCACCCTGCGGGACAACACGTTTGCCATCATTCCCGCGGCGCGCCTGGCCACGATGCCTTTCGACGCCTACACCCTGCAGTTGCGGGACCCGGGCTTCGGCTTTTCGCCCAGCAACGGCCGCGACGCCGTGCTGTACGACAGCATCACCCTGGGCGAAGGCGCGGGGGTCCCGCCCGGCCAGTATGTGCTGCTGCCTGCGCGCTATGCGCTGCTGCCCGACGCTTCGCTGGTGCAGATCAACACCGCCGCGACCTATCGCAACCTGGAGGCTGGGCAGACAGTGCGGCTGGCCAACGGCGACCTGGTCGTGGCGGGCTTCCGTTCTGCGCGCGGCACCACGGTGCAGGAATCGCAGAGTGTCGGTGTCGTGATCAGCCCGGGGCGCGCGACCGCGCTGCAATCGTCGGACTACGACTTCAGCGGTGCCGACTTCTTCGCGGCTTCGGCCACCGCCAACCGCCAGGCCGCGCCCCTTTCGCCCTGGGATGCCGGGCGCATGCAGATCGGCGCAGGCACGACGCTGAGCCTGGCTGGCAGCATCAACACCTCGGCCGGGGTGTCGGCGGCAGGCCGCGCTGGCCGCGGCGCCCAGGTCGACGTGTCTGGCACACGCATCGCGGTCGTGGGACAGGCTGGCGCTGCCGACCTGGACCCCCGCTTCCTGCAGGTGAACGCCGCGTCGCTGAGTGCACTGAATGCCAGCGTGCTGCTGGGCGGCACGCGACGCGACACCGAGACCGGCATCACGATCGCCACCACCGCCGACGAGGTGCTGGTGGCCAATGGCACGGGCACGGGCAGCGAAGTGCGTCTGCCGGAATTGCTGATCAGCGCCCGGCAGCGCATCGACATCCGTGCCGACAGTGCGTTGACGGCCACGGGCACGCAGACGTCGACGGCGCCTTCGGTGATTCAGGCGCCTGACGCCGGTGCGCTGGTTCGCCTGAGCACCGGGGCGCAGGCACGGGTGGAACGTGGCAGCGCCGCCGACGGCGCCGACGCCCGCGGTGAAGTGCGGGTGGCAGCGGGGGCCAGCCTGAGTGCGCAGAAGTCGCTGCTGATCGACGCCACGAGAAACCTGGAATCGGCAGGCAGCTTCGCCGTCGGCGGGGTGAATGGTGTCGGCGGATCACTGGCCCTGGCTTCCGGCCAGGTGCATCTGGGCCAGACCACTGGTTTCGCCACGCCCTTGGGCGGGCTGGTGCTGTCCAACGACGACCTGGCACGCTTCTCGGCCGTCGACGAGCTGCTGCTGCGTGGCAGCAGCTCGATCAACTTCATCGGCAGCACCTTGCTGGGCGCAGCCGACCTGGCCAGCCTGAGCCTGGACACGCCGCTGCTGCGTGGCCTGCCTTCGAGCGCCGGTGCCCAGGCCGTGGCGAACGTGAACGCCAGCTCGGTACAACTGGTCAACAGCGGCCCCGGCAGCGCACCCGCCAGCACGGGCAGCGGGCGCTTCGAACTGCAGGCCAAGACTTTGACGCTGGGCGAAGGCCAGCGCGCGATCTCCGGCTTCGAGACGGTGACGCTGGCGGCCAGCGAGCGCGTGGCGGGTGCAGGCGACGGCAAGTTGCAGGTAGCTGCTGCGCTGCAGGTGCAGACGCCGCAGTTGCTGGCACTGGCCGGATCGAATCAGACCATCAGCGCTGCCGACACCGCCGGCACGACCCGGGTTCATCGTCCCCTGGTGTTGAGCGGTGCTGCACAGACCGTGGCGGCAGCGGCAGGCAACGACACCGCGCTGGGCGGGCAGATCGGCCTGGAAGGGCAGTCGCTGACGGTGTCGACGGCGATCGTGGCGCGTTCGGGTGTGATCGGGCTGACGGCGCACGGCAACGGCAACGGCAACGACAGCGGCGTGACGCTCGGCGCCGGCGCCCTGCTCGACGCCGCCGGCCAGAGCAAGGACTTCAACGGCAATGTGGCCCTGGCCGATGGCGGCCGGGTGTCGGTGCAGGCCGGTGCCGGAACCCTGCGAGTGCAGGACGACGCCCGCGTCACCGTGTCGGCTGCGGCGGCAGGCGGTGCAGCGGGGCAGCTGGCATTGCAGGGCAATGAACTGCTGCTGGAAGGCCGGCTCGAAGGCCAGGCCGGGGCCGGCCAGCGTTCCGGCACGGTCGACATCGACCTGGGCCGGATGGCCGGCTTCTCGGCACTGAACACCGCCATCAACAGCGGCGGCTTCGAACAGGAGCGCCGCGTGCGCGCCAGAACGGGCGACATCGCGGTGGCCGCCACCGACGTGGTGTCCGCAGCGCGCGTGGCACTGAGCGCAGACGCCGGGCGCATCGACGTGGCAGGCCGCGTCGGCAACGGGGCCGGCGACAGTTCGGGCAATGCCCGGGTGACGCTGTCAGCGGCAACGGGCCTGGCCCTTGCGGCGGGCAGCGAAGTACGGGCTGGGGCCAGCGCGCCCGGCGCACGCGGCGGTGAGGTGAACCTGTCGACCACGGGCGGGGCCCTGGTCTTCGGCGACGGCGCCACGATCGACGTGCGCGCCGGCAACGGCGGGCCGGCAGGCGCGGTGGGCTTCAGCGTCGACCGTGAAACAGGGCTGGGCCCGACCGGTCTGCACCTGGCCGGTACCGTCAGGCGCGGCAGCGCAGACGGCAACACACGCGCTGCAGTCGACGTGCTGGCCACGCGGCGCTACAACGTCACCGACAGCGTCAGCGAAGCCGACATCAGCGGCTACGCGGCCGACCACGCCACCTTCGTGGCTGCGATGGACACGGCCGCTGCAGCCGCCATCACGGGCCGGCTGCAGGACGAGACCGGCAGCCTGCAAGGTGCACGTGTGCTGGGCGCCGTCGAACTGAGCAGCGCCGGCAGCCTGCGCCTGGACACCGCCTGGGACCTGGCCAGCAGCAGCTGGCTGGCCGACAACCGCCACGGTCTGCTGACCATCCGGGCAGCGGGCGACCTGACCATCTCGCAATCCATCGGCCTGCCCAACGACAACCTGCTGGCTGGCGACAGCTGGGGCCTGCGCCTGACGGCCGGTGCCGACCTGTCGGCCGCCAACCCCTTGGCAACCCTGGCCCGCCAGACCGTGCCGCAAGGCAGTCTGCGCCTGACGGGTGCGGAAGCCCGCCTGCGGACCGGTACGGGCCGCATCGACCTGGCCGCCGCCGGCGACCTGCGCATCGACAACGTGGCCGCCACCATTTACACCGCAGGCAGAGTGGGCGTTGCCGACGGCAGCAACAACCGCTGGGCCGTGGCTGGCGGTGGCGTCTCGATGGTGGCCGGCGGCGACATCGCCTGGGTCGATGCCAGCGAATCGCGCGACCTGTGGGTGAGCGAGTGGATGCGCCGCCCCAGGCTGAGCGATGCCGGCTTCAACAGCGCTGGCCAACCCACCGACTGGTGGGTGCACCGCCCGTTCTTCAGGCAAGGCGTGGGCACCCTGGCTGGTGGCGATATCGATGTTCGCGCCGGTGGCAACGTGAACAGCCTGACCGTGGCCTTGCCCACCACGGGTCGAACCGTGGTCACGGAAGGCGTGCGCAGCGTCGACGTGCAAGGGGGTGGCGACCTGCGCGTCGAAGCGGGCGGCGACATCATCGGCGGTTCTTTCCTGGTCGGCCGAGGTCTGGCCCGTGTCGATGCCGCCGACGACCTGGGCGCGCAGAAGCCGATACAGCTTTACCTGATGGGGGTGAGCAGCGGCGGCGTACCCGAAAGGGCCCAGGCCGAATTGGTGGCGGGGGGGTCCATTTCCCTTCAGAACATCCAGAATCCAACGGCCCTGCAGATGGTCAACAGCGCGGGCACAGGGCCAGGCTTCGGCGCGCAGACCCCTGCGACCTTCTTCTCGTACTCCGCCAACAGCGCAGCCAGCCTGCAAAGCAAGAGCGGTGACGCGAGCTTCTTTGCCTCACTCGGCACGGTGGCCAACTGGCGCACCTTCGGTCCGGCCGTGGCGGACGCCTCTTTCGCGGCCTCGCTCCTGGCGGCCTGGCCAGCCAACCTGCGAATCGTGGCGTTCGACGGCGACATCAGCAACCTGAGCGCGGCGAACGCAGCGCCTCCCACCACCTTCCCATCGCCAGGCGCCAGCATCTCGGTGCTGGCGGGTCGCGACGTGAACAATCTGAGCCTGGCGGTGTCGGACCTGTCGCCAGCCGCAGCGCCAACCACCATCAGCGAGTTGAGCCGGCGTGGTTCACTCAGCGGTGGCAACCTCGCGCCCACGGAAGCACAGCCCCGTATCGTCGAGCGCGAAGCGGCCGGGCCATTCGTCGTGGACATCCAAGCCGCGCAAGGCAGCATCGTCTTCGAAAACCAGAGAGATCTGCCATTCCGGCCCGCCGCAAGCAGCCGTCTGCAGGCTGGGGTGGACGTCGTCGGCGCTGCGCTGTTCCTGCAGAACCTGGACCCCGAAGACGTCTCCGTCGTGCGCGCAAGCAGCGGCGACATTCGCAATGTGCAGCGACTGAGCATTGGCGGACCCGGCCGGCTCGTGCTGCAAGCCGGACGCAACATCGATCTGGGTGATTCCACGGTGCTGGCGCCGCCGGGGTTCGGTGGCAATGCCGGCATCAGCGCAACGGGCAACACCGAGAACAGTCAGATCGGCGACGCCAGGAGTGCCCGGGTCACCGTGGTGGCGGGTGTCACCGGTCGCGTCGATCTGGCCGCCATGGAATCGGTCTATGCCGACATCATCACGATCAACACGGCCTCGGCGGACATCCTCGACCTCTATGGTCAGTTGGGCACCGAGCGCGACTCGAGCCTGGTGCTGGCTGCCACGGACATTGCCGCATTGGCGGACCGGGATCCGGTGTATGCACGCTTCCGCGAACTCGATGCGAAGGCCCCTGGGGCCCTGAAGGCCTACCAGGACGCGCTTCGCAACAACACATTGCCGCTGGGCCCCACGGCAGACAGCGCGGCTGCAGCAGCACTTTATGCCCTGCTGAACGCGGAACGCGACGTGTCCAGGCTGGAAGCAGCTGGCAGCATTGCGGCCTTGGCCGCCGGGCCCGACGGCCAGGTATTCAGCGAGTTCGTAGCCCTGGGTCAGCGTTACCCGCTGCTGTACACCGACTACGTGCAGCGCCGGTCGGCAGGCGCCATCCCCACCGGAGTGACACCCATCGTTTTCTCCAACGTCCTGAACAAGGTCGTCGCGCGGGTGCTGCCCGACGGTGCGGGGGCCGGCAGCATCACCAGCTTCCAGACGTCGATCCAGACCTATGCCGGCAGCGACATCGACCTCTGGGCGCCCGGGGGCAATGCCGTGGTGGGCCTGACCACACCCGACAGCAGCCGGGTCGTGGGTGTTCTGACCAACGCCGGCGGCGCGGTTCGCAGCGTGCTGTCGGGCAACCTGAGCATCAACCAGGGCAAGGTCATCACGCTGCAAGGCGGCGACATCCTGCTCTTTTCCAGCCAAGGCAGCATCGACGCTGGCCGCGGGGCCAGGACGGCTGTCACCGCCAGCGGTGAGACGGGCAGCGGCATCCAGACGCTCACGTCAGACCCCGACGGCCTGGGCCCGCTGACCGCGCCCCGGCCCGGCAACGTCTTCCTGTTCGCACCCGCCGGCACCATCGACGCCGGCGAGGCCGGCATCCGGTCCAGCGGCAACATCGTGCTGAACGCGCAGACGGTGCTGAACGCCACCAACATCAGCGCAGGCGGTACCTCGGCCGGTGTGCCGCAGGTGCAGGTGGGTACCGCGGCTTCAGCCTTGGCCAGCAGCCCTGGCGCGCCCACGGGCAGCAAGGCCGCGGAAGACGCCGCGAAGGCCGCAGGCGAAGCCGCCAAGCGGGCAGCCACGGCACCGCCCCCGCCCAAGCCCACCATCCTGTCGGTCGAGGTGCTGGGCTTCGGCGAGAACAACTGCAAGGAAGACGACAAGAACTGCTTTGCCAGGTGAGTGGACTGAACCGCACCCAGACCAGGCGAACACAGACATGCGTGTCCTGAACATCATCAGGTCGCTGGACCCCCGTTTCGGCGGGCCCGCAGAAAGCCTGCGCCAGATGTGCCAGGCCCTGCAGCGCATGGGCAGCCCGCAGCAGGTGCTGACCCTGGACGCGCCACAGGCGCCCTGGCTGGCCGGGTTTCCGTCGCCGGTGCACGCGGTCGGGCCCAGTCTGGTGGGCTACGGCTACACCCGTGAGCTTTTTGCCTGGCTGCAGGCCCAGGCGCACCAATTCGACGCCGTCATCGTGCACGGCCTGTGGCAGCACCACGGCCTGGCCACCTGGCAGGCGCTGCGCGGCGGCCCGGTTCCGTACTACGTCTACCCGCACGGCATGCTCGACCCCTGGTTCAAGCGCACCTATCCGATCAAGCACCTGAAGAAGCTGCTGTACTGGCGCACGGTTGAAAGCCGGGTGCTGCACGATGCCAGGGGCGTTCTGTTCACCACGGCCGAAGAGGCGCGCCTGGCCGCGCACAGCTTCAGCCCCTATCGGGTGCAGGGCACGACGGTGGGCTGCGGGCTGGCGCTGGACCCGGTGGCACAGCAGGCGACGGCCGAAGACTTTCTGGCACTGCACCCGCAACTGCGGGGGCACCGGCTGCTGCTGTTTCTCGCGCGGCTGCACTGGAAGAAGGGGCTGGACCTGCTCGTCGATGCGCTGGGCCGCGTCGCCGCCTCACACCCCAGGCTGCACCTGGTCGTGGCCGGCCCCGACGAAAGCGGCCTGCGCCCGGCTCTGGAGCAGCAGGCCCGGCGGCTGGGAGTGCAGGACCGCATCACCTGGACCGGCATGCTGCAGGGCCGCGCCAAGTGGGGCGCCTTGCGCGCAGCAGAAGCTTTTGTGCTGCCTTCGCGCCAGGAGAACTTCGGCATTGCCGTGGCCGAAGCACTGGCCGCCGGCACGCCGGTGCTGATCTCGAACCAGGTGAACATCTGCCGTGACGTGGCCGATGGCGGCGCTGGCCTGGTCGGCCCCGACGATGTGCCGGGCACCACCGACCTGCTGAACCGTTGGCTGGCCATGTCCGAAGCGGAACGCGCCAGGATGCGTGCCCGCGCGACGTCGGTCTACGAAAAGCACTTTCACGTGGACGCAGCAGCGAAGAACCTGATCGAAACCCTGAAGGCGCAGGGCCTTGCGGAGTCACGTTCGTGAAATATGACGCAACCAAACTGCGCGTTTGCCTGGAGCCGAGCTGCCTGTGCCCATGACCAAGTTGTTCCTCCAACTGTTCACCCTGCTGGCATGCTTGTTCGTCGCAGGTCTGCAGCCAGCCCAGGCCGCCTGGAATGCCGACTGGCCACAGCGCGCGAAGATCACGCTGAACACGGCCGACAGCAGCGTCTCGCTCAGCGCACCGGTGGAAGGTGTCGCGGTCGCGGTGCGGCTGCACACGGGCAACTTCCAGTTCCTGGACGCCAAGCCCGACGGTTCCGACCTGCGCTTCATCGCTGCCGACGACAAGACGCCGCTGAAGCACCACATCGAGAAGTTCGATTCGATCAACGAACTGGCCATCGTCTGGGTGCAGGTGCCCAAGGTGATGCCTGGCGCAAAGGCCGACTTCTTCTGGCTGTACTACGGCAACCCCGATGCGCCAGCGGCCAACGACGCCAAGGGCAGCTATGACGCCGCGCAAGGCCTGGTCTTCCACTTCGGCGACAACGAAACCCTGCCGCAGGACAGCACGGCCAATGCCAATCATGCTGTACGTTCGGGTGGGCAAGGCAGCACGTCGGGCCTGATCGGTACCGCCCTGGTGCTGGACGGCTCTGGTGAAGTGCTGATCAACGCCGCGCCTTCGCTGCAGGCCGGGCCGAACGGCCTGACGGTGTCGATGTGGATCAAGCCCGTCGACACCACCGACGCGCAGTTGTACCTGCAGCAGCAAGGCTCGGCCGCGATCAGCCTGGCCCTGCGCGGCGGCAGGTTCGTGGCCCGCGCTGGCGCAGCCACCACGGCGCCGGCGGGCAATGTACAGGCTGGCGCCTGGCAGCACGTGGCGATGGTCGTCAAGGACGGTGTCACCCTCTACGTCAACGGGCAGGAACTGGCCAAGGCCGCCGGTGCGGCCGCCACGGTGGCCGGGCAGACCCTGGTGGGCCGCGGCTTCAAGGGCGAGATCGACGAACTGCAGATCTCGAACGCGGCCCGCTCTGCGGACTGGATCAAGCTCGGCGCCGGCAGCCAGGGGCCCGATCAGACCTTCATCGGCACCGCTGCAGCCGAGGGCGCGGAAGAAGAGGCGGGCGCTTCCTACATCGGCATCTTGCTGGGCGCAGTGACCGTCGACGGCTGGATCGTCATCGCCATCCTCGGCGTGATGTTCGTCTGGAGCATCTTCGTGATGTTCGCCAAGGCGAGCTTCGTCCATCGTGTGGCCAAGGACAACCAGCAATTCCTGCTGCAGTACAACCAGCTGATCGACAGCATCGACCCCAATGCCCCGCCGAAATCGTCGGCCAGGCCGGCAGGCAGCGACCCTTCAACGGCTTCCGACAAGGCCGAAGACGACGAGGTCAATGCGCTGTACCCGCAATCGCAGCTCTATCGCATCTACGTGGCGGGAACGAACGAGCTTCAGTCACGTTTCGACGCTTACCGAAAGCTCGGCAAGCCGATGAGCATGACGACGCAGTCCCTGAGCGCGATCAGGGCTTCCATCGATGCCGCCGTGCTGCGCGAAGTGCAGCGGCTGAACAGCCAGATGGTGGTGCTGACCATCTCCATCGCCGGCGGCCCCTTCCTGGGGCTGCTGGGCACCGTGGTCGGCGTGATGATCACTTTTGCGGCCATTGCAGCGGCCGGCGACGTGAACGTCAACGCGATCGCGCCCGGCATCGCGGCGGCGCTGGTGGCGACCGTGGCCGGGCTGGCGGTCGCGATCCCGGCACTGTTTGGCTACAACTACCTGACCGGCCGCATCCAGTCGCTCATCGCCGACATGCAGGTGTTCGTGGACGAACTCGTCACGCGCATCGCCGAGAACCATTCCGTATGAAAGAGGCTGCGCCATGAAGATGCAGGAAGGTGGCAAGGCCTACGACGAAATCAACGTCGTGCCCATGCTCGACTTGTCGTACGTGCTGCTGGTCATCTTCATCATCATGACCACGGCTTCGGTGCAGGGCATCAAGGTGAACCTGCCGAAGGCCAGCGCCACGCCCAGCCTGGCCAAACCACAGACCAAGGCCATCACCATCCGCGACGACGGCCAGATCTTCCTGGACACCTACCCCGTGACCCTCCAGGAACTGGAAGACCGCCTGCGCCAGCAGAAGGCGGTGAACCCTGACTTCCCGGTGGTCATCAAGGGCGACGCGAAGGTCAGCTACGAGAAGGTCGTCGACGTGCTCGACCTGATGGGCCGGCTCGACATCACGCAGCTGGGTCTGGTGACCCAGCGGCTGGTGAAGTAAGGCAGGCACGGTGTCCAGAGCCTCGGCCAAAGCCCAACGCAAGAAGCAGCTGGCCACCGCGGCCGGTGTGCTGGCGGCCGCGCTCTTTCTGGGTGGCCTGGCATGGACGATCTACAAGCTGGCCAGCGAAGGTTCAGGCACTGCCAAGCCAGCGCCGCAGCAGGTCGCCATCCTGCGGCAACCGCCACCGCCCCCACCCAAGCCGCCAGAAAAGCCGCCAGAACCTCCCAAGCTGAAGGAGGAGGTGAAGATCGACCAGCCCAAGCTCGAAGAGCCCAAGCCCGCCGACAGCCCGCCCGACGACCCGAAACCCGCTTCCGACCAGCCGCTGGGCGTCGACGCCGACGGCACTGCGGGCAGCGATGGTTTCGGCCTGGCCGCCAACCGCGGTGGCCGCGACCTGCTCAGCACCGGCAGCGGCAGCGGCGGCGGCGGCGCGGGTCGCTACTACACCGGGCTGCTGCAACGCAACTTCTTCGAAGCCCTGGCCCGCAACCGCAAGGCCCCGCAATCCGAGTTCAGTGTCGTCGTCAGCATCCTGCTGGGCGACGACGGACGCGTGCAGCGGGCTGAAATCATCACGAGCTCGGGCGACCCCGAGATCGACACGCTCATCCAGAGCACGCTGGCCGAGATGCCGGCCCTGCGCGAATTGCCGCCCAGCAATCTTCGCAGGGTGCAGCTTCGCCTGAACCGCCGCGCCTGAGCGGCTGCGTCGCGTTGCGTCACCTGCCGACGACACCTCTGCCCCAGGAATCCATGAAGCTCCGTTCCTTCCACCTCGTTGCCGCGCCCTTGTGCCTGGCGCTCATGGCTGCTGGCAGCGCAGCCCTGGCCCAGCCCAGAACGAATGCGCAGGCCGCACCGGCAGGCGACATCGATCAGGTGCGAACCACCACCACGAGTCTGATCAACCTCTTGATCGAGCAGGGCGTGTTGACGCGCGCGCGCGCTGATGTGCTTCTGAGGGAAATCGACGCGCCGGCAGCGCCCTCCGCCGCCCGGCAGGTCGCCGCCGGCACGGCACCGGCAGCGACCCCGATCCGCGTGCCCTTCATTCCCGAGTTCGTTCGCAAGGAACTGAAAGACGAGCTGCGCGCCGAGATCGCAGCCCAGGGCCAGCGCGAAGGCTGGGCGGGTTCCGGTGCGGTGCCGAACTGGGTGCGGGGCATGCAGATCGATGGCGATCTGCGCATGCGCTTTCAGAGCGACACCTTCGGCGACGACAACGCCCCAGCCATCAACGTGACGGAAACCAACCGCACGCGCAGCCTGAGTTTGTTGAACACCAGCGAGAACCGGCAGCGCTTGAGGGTGCGCGCCCGCCTGGGCGTGACCTTCACGGCCGACGAACAGTGGTCGGCAGGCTTGCGCCTGACGACCGGTAACACCACCGACCCGCTGTCGTCGAACCAGACGCTGGGCAACTTCAACAACCGCTACACCACGGCTTTCGACCGTGCCTATGTTCGTTTCACGACCGGCGAGCAGTTCAATGTCGTGGCCGGCCGCTTCGGCAACCCCTGGTTCGGCACCGACCTGATGTGGGCGAATGACCTCAGTTTCGACGGCGTGGCCGTGCAGTGGGCGCCGCGGCTCTGGGGCAATACCCGCGGTTTCCTGACCGCTGCGGCGGTGCCCATTCAGGAAGTCGAACTGTCCAGCCGCGACAAGTGGCTGTTCGGCGTGCAGGCCGGGCTGGATTTCCCCGGTTCGGGGGTGGTGCGCAGCAAAATCGGCCTGGCGTACTACGAGTACAGGAACATCCTGGGCAAGGCCAATGTGGCGGGCTTGAATTCCAGCCTGAACGACTTCACGGCGCCGGCCTTTGCGCAGAAGGGCAACACCCTGTTCAACATCTCGGTCGACCCGGCGCGGCCCTTGCTCGCGCTGGCCTCGGAATACAGCATCGTCAACCTCACCGGAACTGTTGCCATCGAGATCCCGGGGCGCAAGCAGCTGACCCTGACGGGAGACTATGTTCGCAACGTCGGCTTCGATGCCGCCTCGGTGTCGGCACGCACGGGGGAGAACGTGTCCGGGGAGATCGACGGCTATGCCTTCCGCGTGGCTTTCGGCGACTCCAGCGTCAACAAGCGCCACGACTGGCAGGCCTTCTTCGGCTACAAGCGCGTCGAGCGCGACGCCGTGCTCGACGCCTTCACCGACAGCGACCTTCGCCTGGGGGGTACCGACACCAAGGGCTTCGTGCTCGGCGGCAGCTACGGGTTGGGGCGCAACGCCGTCACCACCCTGCGCTGGCTGAGTGGTGACTCGATCAGCGGCGCGCCGCTGTCGGTGGACACGCTGCATCTCGACATGGCGCTGCGCTTTTGACCAGCGATTGGGCCACCCACCACCCTCACCGGGGAAAACCTCGCATGGACTTCGATCACCTCACCCGCAAAGGACTCCGTCGCGGTGTCGTGGTGTGCGCCCTGATGCTCGGCGCCATGTCGGCAACTGCGCAGCAGGCCGACCGTTCGGCCGAACGTGCTGCGCGCCGTGCCCAGCAGCAGATGCAAGGCCTGCAGCAGCAGCTGCAGCAGACCCAGGCCGAAAAAGCCAGGCTCGACGCCGAACGCGAAGACATCTCGAAGAAGCTCAAGGCCCGCGAAGGCGCCGCCGCACGCGCGGCGGCGGCGCAGCGTGCGAGCCAGGCCAAGCTGGCCGAGGTGGAGGCCGAGAAGGCCCTGCTGCTGAGCAAGCTCGCTGAACTCGAGAAGACCCTGGACCAGGAAAAGCGCAGCAGCGATGCTGCCTTGGCCGAGAAGGACGCCGCGCTGGCACAAGCCGCCAATCGACTGAAGGCTCAGGAGGCTGCCCAGGCGACACTGCAAGGCCGCTTCGGCGACCAGGTGCGCCTGGTGACCGAATGCAGCGAGAAGAACGACCGCCTGGCCAGGATCGGCAACGAACTCATCGAGCGCTACAGGAACAAGGGCGTGTGGGATGCCGTGCGCCAGCGCGAGCCACTGCTCGGCCTGACCGAGGTCCAGCTTTTCAATCAACTCCAGGAAGTGCGCGACCGAGCCGATGCCGAACGTTTTGTTCCTTCCGTCGAGCGGCGCTGAAGTGCCGTTGCAGCGTTCAACCCTTCCAGGCCCCACAGCGGGCTGGACCATGGCCCGGTCCATGCAGCTTGCGATATTGGTTCTGAGCCTGCTGCTGGCGGGCTGCGGCAGCATTTCCCTGCCGAACTGGGCGCGCAGTTCTCCCCCTGCTGCGCCCAGCCTGGACACCGGCTTGCCCTGGGGTACACCGGTCGGCGGCCGGCAACGGGTGGAAGACCCGGCCTATCTCATCGGCCCCGAAGACGCGCTCGAGATTTCCGTGTGGAGAGAAGACAACCTGAAGTCGCTGGCGCTGGTGCGGCCCGACGGTGGCATCTCTTTTCCGCTGGCGGGCGACCTGATGGTGGCCGGCCAGACCGCGGTGCAGGTGCGAGAGGAACTCGTCAAGAGGCTGTCGCGATTCCTGCCTGAACCCGAAGTGACGGTTTCCGTGGCCCGGGTTGCCAGCTATCGCATCTACGTCCTGGGCCGGGTCAACAAGCCGGGCGATTTCACGGTCGGCCGCAACATCGACGTCTTGCAAGCCCTGAGCCTGGCTGGCGGCATGACGCCTTTTGCGTCGGAAGAACGCATCCAGATCATTCGCCGCATCAATGGCCAGCCCGTCTCCATCCCCTTCGACTACTCACGCATACGCAAAGGGGGCAATCTGTCGCAGAACATCACCCTGAGAAGCGGGGACGTGCTGCTGGTGCCGTGACTGCACGAGCGCCCGGTCCGCCGTTCATTCCCCTGGCGCTGGCCTGCATCGTGTTGTTTCCACCAGCCACTGCCAGGGCGGCCGAATGGTCGGCACAGGGCATGCTGCAGGCGCAGCTTCGCGTGGAACGCGACTGGCGCGAGACCGATGACCAGCCTGACCAGGCACGGCGCGAAACCCGCGTCGGTGGCAGCTGGATGATGCGGCGTCGCATGGAGACCAGCGACACGCGGCTGGACGCTTCGGTCGACCTGCCGGCCATGGGCGCGCAAGCCAATCGCAATGTGCTGGGCCGCTTGGCGCTGACCCATGGGCTGCTGTGGCCGCTGAACAGCCTCACCGCCAGCCTGGACCACTCGGTCGACGATAACCGGGGCGAAAGCCTGAACGCGACCGAGGAACTGATCGGCCGGCGCCGCCGCAATGCCACCCAGGGCAGCGCCTCGTGGCAGCATCAGGTCAGCGAGCGGCTCGGCACGCAAGCCAGCCTGAGCCAGACCCATACCCGCTTCGACGCCGGCCGGGTGGCGGCCGAAGCATTCCGCGAAACGCAGGGCTCGGCTTCAGCCAGCTATCGCTGGGATGAACTGCTGAACCTGACAGTCCAGCTGTCGCGCTCGCAGTTCGAACTGGACAGCGGCGCCGGCGAGAGCAGGTCGGACGCGATCAGCCTCGCCGCGAGCCGGGCGCTGACCGAAACATCCGCACTGTCGGCCAGCCTGGGCGCCTACCGCAGCGAACGAACGACGACGCTCAGCGGATTCGCCTGTCCGCTGCCGGTGTCCTTCTGCGATGCCGGCCTGGTGGCGCTGGTCCCTGTTTCGCAGCGCCTGCGAGCCCCCGAGAGCGGCTCGCAGTACAGCCTGAGCTACCAGGGCCAGTGGGGCCCGCGCACGGCCCTGTCACTGGCCGCCAGCCGCCAGCTGGCAGGAACGGGGCTCGGTCTGGTCCGATCGGACAGCCTGAGCCTCAGCCTGAATCACGGCTTCACGCCGCATCTGAACGGCAGCCTGACAGGCAACCGGTCGGACAGCCGCGCCATAGGCGCGAGCGGCTTCAACGAGCCGCGAGTCACCGGGCTGGAGGCCACGCTGAACTGGGCTCTGGCCGAACGCTGGGTTCTTCGAACGAGCGCCTTCGCGCGGCACTTTCGCGAAACGCGTTCAGGTGTCGAATTTGTGTCGACCCAGGTTTCCATCACTCTGCAATATCAGGGCCCGACAATTTTTTCGGTCCGATGACATGAGCGCTGGCGATCCCTGCCGAACGAACCACCACCCTCCATGGCCACATTGACCCAAGACGAGCTCGCGTACCCCGCTGCCCCGACCGATGAAGCTTCCATGTCGCTGGTCGACCTGCTGGCCATCGTTCGCCGCCGGCGCTGGCTGCTGTTCTGGGTGTTTCTGCTGCTCAGCGTGGTGGCTTTTGTCGTCGCCTTCTCGCTGCCGGCCGTCTATCGATCCACCGCGACCATCCTGATCAAGGAGCAGGAGATTCCCCAGGAATTCGTGCGCTCCACGGTCACGAGCTATGCCGACGAACGCATCCAGGTCATCAGCCAGCAGGTGCTGACCCGCGCCACCATGCTGGAACTGGTGGATCGCTACAACCTGTATGGATCGGCCCGCCAGCGCGAGACCAGCGAGGAAATCCTCGACCGCATGCGGCGTGACATCAAGCTGGTGCCAGTGAGCGCCGAAGTGACCGACCGCCGCACCGGCACGGCGGGCAAGGCCACGATCGCCTTCAACCTGTCGTTCGAAAGCCAGTCGGCGGTCAATGCGCAGAAGATCGCGAACGAACTGACCACGCTGTTCCTGAACGAAAACGTCAAGAACCGGCAACAAAAGGCCGCCGAGACCACCTCGTTCATCGACGAAGAACTCTCGCGCCTGGTGGAACACATCAACGGGCTCGAAAAGGCCTTGGCCAACTTCAAGCGCCGCAACCAGGGCCGAACACCCGATCTGGCGGTGGCCAACCTGGCAGGCAGCGAACGCGCCGATCTCGAGATCCAGCGCACGGAACGCGACATCGCCTTCCTGACCGACCGCAAGCTGATGCTCGAAAACCAGCTGGCCGACACCAAGCCGCAGGCGCCTCTGCAAGGCGGCGGCGTGCTCGAGCCGACAGACCGGTTGCGGGCCTTGCAGTCGCAGCTGACCAGCCTGAGCGGCCTGTACAGCGACAACCACCCCGATGTCCGCCGCGTTCGCCGCGAGATCGCCGCCCTGGAAGCCCAGAGCGGCCCGCAAGGCGCGGCCGACGACCGCGACATGATGCTGGAGCGCCTGCGCGGCGAGCTGACGGGGCTGCGCAAGCGTTACTCCGACCAGCATCCCGACGTCATCAAGCTCAAGCGCACCTACGACCTGCTCGAAGCCACCGTGCGTGCCAGCCCCGGCGCCAGCGCCCGCAGCGCGCGCAAGCCCGACAACCCGGCTTTCCTCAACTTGCAGACACAGATCGCGACGACGCAGTCGCAGATCGAGTCGCTGCAGACCGAGCGGGAGGAACTGCGCGAACGTCTGGCGGAATTCCAGCTGCGCCTGGCGACCTCAGGCGAGGTCGAGCGCGAATACCTGGAACTGGTGCGCGACATGGACAGCTCGCGGTCACGTTTTCGCGAACTGCGCGACAAGCAGATGCAGGCGCAGGTGGCCGAGCAGCTGGAACGCAGCCGCAAGGCCGAGCGTTTCACCATCATCGAACCGCCCGTGCTGCCAGAGAGACCGTACCGACCCAACCGGCAGCTGGTCGTCCTGATGGGCCTGTTGCTGGCGCTGGCCGGCGCCATCAGCGCCGTGTCGCTGGCACACGCTGTCGACGGCGGCGTGCACGGCCCGCGCGACGTGCTGCGCGTGATGCAGGTTCCGGTGCTGGCGATCTGGCCGCAGCCGGTGCGGGCCGACTCGGCACGCAGGCGAAGAGTGGCGCTGCTTTCCGTGCCCCTGGCACTTCTGTTGCTGGGCAGCGCCGGGGCGGCGCTCTTCCATCTGGTCTACATGCCGCTGGATGTGCTGTGGTTCTCTGTCATGCGGCGTCTGGGACTGTGAGCGGCTTGCGGCAACAGGAGCCATGAAACTCATCAACGACAATCCGCGCATGAGTGACGCTCTGCTTCCGGCGGCGACGGTGAACGTGGTGACGGCCCTGACGCCAACGGCAGAGACCTCGCTTCCCGGCCCCGGGCCCTTGCGCTACGCCTACACCAGCACGCGCGTCCAGCCCGACGTCAGGGAACGCCTGCGGCGGGTGCCCCAGGTCGTCAACGGAGACGGCGCGCTGGCCGAGACCTTTCGCATGCTGCGCGGCCAGGTCTTGCCGCGGATGCGGGCCGATGGCCATCAGGTGCTGGCGGTGACGAGTGCGCGCCGGGTAGAAGGCAAGTCGCTGACGGCCCTGAACCTGGCGCTCACCCTGGCCGCCGATCTCGACACCTCGGTGCTGTTGATCGACGCCGAACTCGACGGCACGGGCCTGCAGCGCCTGCTCGGTCTGGCCGGCCAGGCGGGCCTGGCCCAGCAACTTCTCGATGACCAGCCACTGTCGGAATTGCTGGTCAATCCCGGGGTCGAGCGCTTCGTCTTCCTGCCGGCGGGATCTGCCCAGGTTGCGAACTCTTCCGAACTGCTGGCGGCACGTTCGGCGAACCACCTCGTGCAGGAAATGAAGCGTCGTTATGCCGACCGCATCATCGTCGTCGACCTGCCGCCCCTGCTGGACACCGCCGACGCACTCGCCTTCCTGCCCTGGGCCGATACGAGCCTGTTCGTCGTCGAGACCTTCGAGAGCCGGGTGCAGGACTTGGAGTCCGCGACCGAGTTGCTGGCGCCGTTCAATCTGATCGGCACGGTCATGAGCCAGCCACCGCTGAAGAAACCCAGCCAGCGCAAAGGCTGGTTCAGTCGCCTTCGCGGTCGATAGCTGGGCGACCTTCGGTCTGCAAAGGCGGTCGGAGACCGCATTTCAGGATCGCTGAAGTCAGGCGATCCGAAAGGACTACGGACCGAATACACCAGCGTCACACCGCCATAGCAGCATCGAGCTGACACAAAGCAAGTGTGACCGTGAATCCATTCGGCCCGCAGATTCCATGAAGATCGTCCTTTCCAGCCTGAACTTCGCGCCCGAACTGACTGGCATCGGAAAGTACTCTGGCGAAATGGCTGACGGACTGGTCGAGCGTGGCCACGAAGTGGTCGTGGTCTGCGCACCGCCGTACTACCCGCAGTGGCAGCTGAGCCCGGGTTATCGCGCCTGGGCCTGGCGAGTTGAACGACCGAAGCGCGGGCTGACGGTCATCCGCTGTCCGCTGTGGGTGCCGCGCCAGCCCAGCGCCATCAAGCGCCTGGTGCACCTGCTCAGCTTCATGCTGAGCTCCCTGCCCGTGATGCTTGCGCTGGCCCTGTGGCGGCCGACGATGGTCTTCGCGGTGGCCCCCGCATTCTTCTGCGCCCCTGCGGCCTGGCTGACAGCCCGGCTGAGCGGAGCCAAAGCCTGGTTGCATGTGCAGGACTTCGAACTCGACGCAGCCTTCGAACTGGGGCTGCTGAAGGGCGGTGTGATGCGCCGGGTGGTCAGCCTTCTAGAGCGTGTGCTGCTGCAGCGGTTTGACCATGTGTCGACGATCTCTCAGCGCATGATGCGGCAACTGGCCAGGAAAGGCGTGGCCCCGGAACACAGCCATCTGCTGCCGAACTGGGTGAACCTGCGGCAGATCAGGCGCACCGCTGGCTCACCGGCATTGCGGCGCCAGCTGGAAGTTCGCGAAGACCAGGTGGTGTTCCTGTTTTCGGGCAGCATGAACAGGAAGCAAAACCTGCCTGTCCTGTTCGAAGCCATGCGACTGCTGGAACCCTGCGACGACATCGCCCTGGTGATTTCAGGCGACGGCGAGCTTCGTCGCTGGGTCGAAGAGGCTGCTGCCGGGCGCGAGAACATCCGCGTCATGGACCTGCAACCGCTGGATCGCCTGAACGAACTGTTGAACCTGGCCGATGTGCACCTGCTGCCCCAGGTGGCCGGTGCCGCCGATCTCGTGATGCCCAGCAAACTGTCGGGCATGCTGGCCAGCGGAAGGCCCGTGATCGCGGCGGCGTCGCCCGGCACCGAGCTTTCCCGCATCGTGAATGGGCGCGGCCTGCTCGTGGCTCCAGAAAGCGCTGTCGAGTTCGCAGCGGCCATGCGGCTGTTGGCCGACGAAGCCGACACCCGCCAGCGCCTGGGTGCCCACGCCCTGGTCTATGCCGAGACGGCCCTGTGCCTGGACTGCCTGCTCAACCGCGTGGAGTCGTCGCTGACCCGTGCCGTCAGCCCACCGACGATGGGCGACAGCATCCGCAAAGTGGCCTGAGCGTCCCCAGGGGCCGAGCGCCGCCGACGGCGGCCTTCAGCGCAGTTCGACCGCGCTGCGCGTCTGTGCCCGGCCCACCAGTTCGCGGATGTCATCGGCGCCCTGCAGGCGCCAGCGGTGCACACCGCCGTGCGTGGATTCGTCGTTGTGATACAGGTAGGTTCCTCCGGCGTGACGCAGCAGCACGGGACTGAAGGCGTTTCCGCTCAGACCCGGCTGCACCGGTGACGTGGCGCGAGTGCTGGGCGTACCGAACTGGCCGACGAAGAGGCCATCGTCGCGGAAGTGCATGAACTGGTTGGCCTGGCCCACCCTGCCATTGCTCAGGTCGGTATAGAACTCGCCGTGGAAACCGTAGACCAGGTGGCGCCCACTGGCCATGACGACATTGCCACCGTACTGGATGGCCGGGTCGACTTTGCGCGTCTGGAAGCTGCCCAGTCCATCGAGAGGCCCGCTGGGGCTGGCCTGCCAGATCCAGTGGCCGCCGTTCAAGGCCGCAGCACCGAGGTGAAAGCCACTGTCGGCCTCGACGCTGCCGTCGAAGAAGACGACGTGGCCGCTGTCGGTGATGGGAAATCGTGGCCCCAACACGCCGGTGAAGGTGCCGTTGCGGTGGTGAGGGCTGCCCGCGGTGACTGGTACCGAAGCCACCACCGAAGGCTGTGTCGCCCAGACGGGCCTGGACTGGGCGTCGAAGCCGCGCAGCGGCAGCCGCATCACGGTCTGGCGGTCGGCGACGGTGACCGAATGGCCGATGTCACCGTTTTCGTACAGCACCGGGCCGGACTCGCCGGGGCCGGGGGCACCCAGGCGACGCACGACCTCCATCTGACCATCGCTCCTGAGCTCGACGATCAAGGAAGCACCGTTGCTGCCGATCTGCGCGTAGGTCCGACGATTGGCCAGGGTGTGCACTGCCCTGAAGCCGCCCCACTGCCGGTTGGCGCTCTGAACGTCCTGCAGGCCCTCGGGTAGGACGTTCAGCCAGTTGCGCACCAGCGTCCAGGCGCCGGGCTCTGACAGCGGCTTGCTGTAGTCGACAGCGAACTCGAGGTAGTTCGCGAACACGCGGGTGGGGTTGCCGGCGTCGGCGGCCGCGACATAGGACGAAGGCAGGTAGGCGATCTGCCTGCCTGGCAATCCCCGCCTGTTGAAGTGCAGGATGCGGTTGGTGCAGCTGTCCACGACCCAGAGTTCGCGCTGGTCGTCCACCGCGACGGCCGTGTTCTCGCTGGCGGGTCCATCGCGGAAACACAGCCTGTCCAGGGCGACCGCGGCCTGACCAACGGCTCCGCCGGCGGTCCCGATGATGTTGCCCGGGCTGCCGAAGCGGTCGAAACGCTTCAGTTGCTGGCTGCTGCCACCGTCGGCGATCCACACACTGTCGCTGTCCTGCCCGTCCACGGTGATCGCCAAAGGCCGGACCAGGGCCGGGGTGCTGGCGACCACCGCCGGTGCCGATTCCAAAGACGTGAAGCGCTGCGCCACCTGACCGGCAATCACCCACAGATCACCGTCAGGGGCAAAGGCAATCTGATTCTTCGCAGTCCGCTGCAAGTTGACCGAGAACGTGCGCAGCAGCTCTCCAGAGGTCTTGTCGTACAGCTTGACCTGGTTGTCGGCGCCGTAAGACACGGCCAGCAGCCTGCCCTGTTTCTGCACCGCCAGGCCGGTGGGCGGGCTGTTCAGGTTGTTCCGCAGCTCCAGCACGCTGTCGTAGCGCTGGTCCTCGTAGCAGTTGCTGGTGCCCGCGAAGTGGTTCAGGCAGACCGGCTGCCCGAGCGCAAATCTCGACTGCCGGCCGCCAGCAATGTCGAAAGCAGCGACGAAGCTGCGCGAGGCCAGGCCGCCGGCGTTGACCCAGTACAGGCGCACACCATCGCTGGCCACCATGGTGGCAGCCACGAAGGGGTCGACCAGTCGGGCAGCGGGCGTGTTCGTCTGCGGGTCGGCCACAGCGAAGCCGTGGATGCCCCCCTGCGCCTCGTTGTAGCCCGCCACATAGTGCATGCGACCACCGCCGCCGTTGGCCAGGCTGGTGGGGCCCAGGAAGGACTTGTGCAGCGCCGTCGCGCCTGGCCGCGAAGAGTGGTTGCCGACCACCCCATCCCAGACATACTGCACGTCGTGGTGGATGATCCTGACGAGGTACTCGCCGCCCTCGACCAGCAGGCTCTTGTCGTCGCGCTGGTCCCAGACGCGCGCTGCGCTCCCGGCAGGCAGGCGCTCACCGCGCCACAAAGTTCGCACGAGTGTGCCGTCGGGCTTGTACACCCCGGCGCTGGTGGTACGGGCTTGCGGCAGGGTGAAGGTGAAGGCGATGCCCTCCCGCGGCCCCGCCGGGACGCTGACCTTCGGCGCCGTCGCAGAGGCGGATTCGGCGGGACTGGTGCTGGCAGCCACCGGGGTCGGCAGTGTCACGCTGGCGACCATGGCCGGCGCCTGGCCGACCACCGGGCCCGGGCTGCCGTCCTCTCCACCACCACCGCAGGCCGTGCCCGCAAGGCAGGCCACGCTCTGGGCCAACACCAGCCACATCCGACGCCTCCGCTGGCCAGCCTGCCGCCTGCCCCGCGCGCCATGCGCGCCATGTGCGAGGGGCGCCGTTGGCGAGCCCGAAGCCGAAGATGATGCCCAGAAAACGTGACGCATTTGCATGCCCTGACCGATGAGATCGGGGCCTTGCAAACCAGCCCCTGGCCGTTCATCGGCAGGGACGCGGGAATCTGTGGCTGGAGCCCGTGGCGTTCAGCGGGCAGCGTGGACGAGTTGTCGAATTCCGGGCCACTGCAGCCGCGTCGGGGCTGGCCTTCCCAGGTTCGGGCGGGCGCTCCGCCCGGGCCCCTGCGGGGGCTCAGTCATCTGACGCTTCGGCTGCGCCGCCAGCGGCGAACAGCCAGTCGCCGACGCGAACGACGGCGTCGACGCCGGCACCAGCAGCTTCCCCGGCGGGCCCCGGCGCCGGCAAGGCCGGTGTGCCCAGGCGCGCCATTGCCGGCTGCCGCGACCGGCTGCGCACGGCGACGATGCCCCCTTGCTCGTCGCGCTGCAGCAGCCAGTCCACCTGCCCGGTGAACGGGTCCGGGTACAGGCGACGCAGGTGGTAGCGCGGATCGGCAAGGCGGCGGTCCTCGACCAGGTCGGCCAGCGTGGCGGGGTATTGCGACAGGCCGTTCACGGGCACGGCCTTGTAGCTTTCGATGGCGCGGGCGATCTGGCCGCCGCGCCACAGCAGTTCGGCCTCACGTTCGCGTTGCTGCTTCACGCTCACGTTTTCCCCCAGCGCCGCCAGTGCCGCGCCCGTGATCAGCACCATGAACAGCAGCAACAGGTAGCTGAAGCCGCGTTGCTTGCCACAGCGGCGCCGGCAGGGCGGCCGGCGGCGAGGTTCAGAGGTCGGCAAACAGCACCCCCGCCCGATTGCGCCCAGCCGCACCACTGCGCACGTCGGACACCTTTCCAGTCACGGCTGCATCGGGCGGCGACTCGACTTCGACCCAGCTGTCGCTGCGGCCCGTCAGCGGGTCTTCAGGCAGGCTGCGCAGGTAGCGCGCCTGCACCAGTTCAGCCAGTGACTCCGGGTACCGGCCGCGGTCGGCGGCAAACTGGTCCAGGGCATGGCGCATCACCTGCAGGCTGGTGCGCATCGAGTTTTCACGCGCGCTTTCCAGGCTGGCGAAATAGCGCGGCGCCGCCACCGACACCAGCAACGCCACGATCGCCATCACGACGATCAGTTCGATCAGGGTGAAGCCCCGGGCCTTGAACAGGCGTCCCCCTGGGCGCAGGCGTGCGGGTTTCATGCCCAGGCCTACCAGTCGCTGTAGCGCGAGCCGTCGAGCGCGAGTTGCTCCGAGCGCGAAGCAACATCGAACACGTCTTCGCCGGCCTCGGGCGCGTCGGGCGGGCTCTGGCTCGAACGCAGGGCCCAGGTTTCGGCGGCCGGCAGGCTGCGGTCGGCGAAGGGGTCGCGCGGCAGCCGCCGCAGCAGGTACAGGCGCTTGCTGTCGGCGCTGACCTGCCCTTGCGCGTCGAGCAGCGGCACGCCTTGCACCAGCACATCCAGATGCGCTGGCCAGGGCGAGCCCGATGGACCGGGCGCGACGCGCTTGCCTTCGACGGCGGCCTTGTGCGCGTCCAGCGCCTGGCGCAGGCTGCGCAGGCCTTCGCGCAAGGCGCTTTCCTGGGCGCGGCGCAGGCTGAACTCGACCACCGGCACCGCCGCCGCCGCCAGCACGCCGACGATGGCCACCACGACCACCATTTCGATCAGCGTGAAGCCACGAACCGGCTTCAAGGCACTGCACCCGTGGTGACGGGCCTGATCGTGATCGACACGCTGCCCTCGACCGGCACATCGGCCGCCTTGCCCTCGGGCGTCTGCCCGCTGGCCGAAGCGATGCTGACCCGTTGCTGGGAACCGGCGGCTGCCGGCAGCACCCGGTATACCCGCACGATCTGTTCCTGGGGCTGCAGGCTGAAGCTCGCGCGGGACTGCCCGCCAGCGCCCGAGCCAGAAGCTGGCCGCAGCGCGTCCGGGTCCACCTCCAGTTCACCCTGCACGATGTTCGGCGAGCGGTTGGCCAGCGTCACCGACACAGCCTGACCTACCGAAGCCTCGGCCGTGGCCGACAGCACCAAGCCGCCCTGCGGACTGGCGGACGCTGCCCCAGCCTCGGGCGAGGCTTCTTCTTCGCTTTGCACGACCGGCCCCGCACCACGGCCTGCCGGCATGGCAGCCGTGCCCTGTGACTTGATGCGCAGCGTGGGCGCCCCGGGCAGGCTGTCGGTGCCCGCAGCCAGGGTGGCCGCGGCCGGGTCTGGCAGCGGCAGGTTGCGCACGATGCGCGGCGTGATCAGCATCACGATCTCGGTCTTGCTGCTGGAGTCGCTGGTGGTCCCGAACAGGCGGCCCAGGAAGGGCATCTTCGCCAGGCCCGGCAGTCCGGCGATGGCCCTGCGGTCTTCGTCCTTGATCAGCCCGGCCAGCACCTGGGTTTCGCCATCGAGCAGGCGGATCGAGGTCGTCGTCAGGCGCGTGCCCAGCTCATAGGCACTCGATCCATTCGGCCCGGCCACGGTGCGCAGCAGGTTGCTGACTTCCAGGGCGATGCGGATGGTGACTTCGCCGTCGAGCTGGATGGTCGGTTCGATGTCGAGCTTCAGACCGACATCGATGAGGCTCACGGTCGTCGAGGCGCCCACCTGGGCGGCAGCCGCCGTGGTCGTGAAGACCGGCAGCTTCTGGCCGATCTGGACCTTCGCCTTCTCCCGATTGCGCGCCCGTATGGTGGGGTTGGCCAGCAGGTTGGAGCTGTCCAGCGTCGACTTCAGGGTGGCGATGACGGCAGGGTTGGCAATGCTGCCGCGGAAGGAAGAACGGTCGCCCAGGGCCAGCCTGCCTGCACCCGGGATGCCGAACTGCACCTCGGCCGGCCATTCCAGGCCCAGCGCGTCGAGCTTGTCGGTGCCGATTTCCAGGATCTCCACGGCCATCATCACTTCGGGGTCGGGCAGGTCGATCGTTGCCAGCAGCTTCTCGACCAGCGCCACCACTTCGGGCGTGTCGCGGATCACCAGCGCGTTGAGCCTCTCGTCGGCATACAGGTCGCGGGTTCTGGCGATGGTGCGCACCATCGTCAGGGCCAGCTTCACGTCGGTGTTGGTCAGGAAGAGGCTGCGCGTGACCAGTTCCTGGTGTTCCCGCTGCTTGGCGGCCGTGTTGGGGTAGATGAGCACGGTGTTGTCGTTCAGCAGCTTGCGGTCGAGCTGTTGGGTGGCCAGCAGGATGCGCAAGGCTTCGTCCAGCGTCACGCCGCGCAGGAAGGTGGTGATGCGGGCGTCGGCGCGCACGTCCTTGTCGAAGACGAAGTTGATCGAGGTGGTGCGCGCCAGGGTCTCGAAGACCTGGCGCAGGGGGGCTTCACGGAACTCGAGCGTCACGGGTTTCTGGAAGGCGGGGCCCAGCGCCTGCACTGGGGACGCGGTGGCCTGTTGCCGGGCAGCGGCGGCGCTGCTGCGGCGTGCCTGCGCCTGCTGGGTTTCGATGCGGCTGCGCTGCAGGTTGCTTTCGATTCCCGCCAGCCGGCTGTTGGCGGGGTCGAGCTGGCGTACCCGGTCCAGCAGGCGCTGGGCTTCTTCGCTGCGGCCGGCGCCCAGGGCCAGGTCAGCCTGGGCCAGCGCCAGAACCACGACACGGTCGCGGGCGCGGCTGTGGGCGGTTCGCAGCGCAGCGTCGCGAGGGTCGCTGCGCAGCGCGGCGTCGAGCTGGGCGTAGGCTTGTTCGTATTCGCCGGCGCGCGCCAGGCGGTCCGCGGTCTCCAGTGCCAGGCTGGCGCAGCCCGACAGCAGGGCGCTGGTCGCCATCAGCAGCGCAAGAACGGCAGATCGAAGAGCAGACATGTCAGCGTGAGTCCAGTGCCAGAAGCTCGCCCGTGGGCAGCCAGACGAGTTCGATGCGGTCGTGGGTGATGCGCTCGACGCGCCACTGGCCGTCCAGCACCTGGCCGGCCTGCACGCCCAGGCTGCGCTGCGGCCCGTCGAGCAAGGCGATGCTGGCGCCTTCCTGCTCCAGCCTTCCGATCCAGCGGTAGGGAAATGCCGGAGGCCCCGGCTTCGGCGCTTCGACCAGCGTCGCCGGATCGACCGGTGGCGCGGCCAGGGCCTTGCGCGGCGGCGGTGTTGGCGGAGGCGGTGGCGCCCAGGCCTGCAAGGCGGTCGGCGTCAGCGCCGTCCAGGGCGCTCTGGCCACGGGCTCCGGGCGGGCAGCAGCGGGCGCAGCGACAGGAACACTGGCGGCCACGCGCTTCAGCGGAACGGCCATCGCCACGCTGGACCCATCGTCCTCGGGTTGCAAAGCCAGATAGGCCGTGGCAGCCAGGGTGGCGGCCAGCGCCAGAAACATCACGAGCTGACGCTTCATGGTCTGCTGCCCCTGGGCATGGCGGGCTGGGGCAACAGCAAGGACCACTGCAACTCGGCTTCGATCGTGGCCGAGCCGACGTCGTTGCGTCGCAGGCGAAGGCGGTCCAGGGCCAGCCCATCGTCGGCCTGCAGGGCAGCGGCCACAAAAGCGCGCAAGGCGGCGTAGCTGCCGCTGCAGTTGATCGACAGTTGCAGGCGCCGCACCGGGCCTGGTGTGTCCGTGCGCTGCTGCGTGCGCAGAACCACCACGCCATGGTCAGCCGCCCGTTCCAGCAGTTCCGCGACGCGGAGATGCGAATCGCCGAGGGCAGGCAGGACTGCGGCCGGGGCCTGAGCCACCGGCCGCAGCACGGGTGGGCGCACCGAGGCCAGGCGCTCGGCCTCGGCCTGCCAGCGCGGTGCCAGCACACCGGCCAGGGGCAGCGCCAGCAACAAGGCAGCGATGGCCACGGCACCAGCAAGTCCGACGCGGGGATGCAGGCGCAGTTTCACCACGCCCCCTCGACCGGCGTGGCCACCAGCGCGAAGCGCCAGCCGCCTGCAGGAGCCGCATCGATGCGCGCCACCAGCACTTCACGCCAGAGCGGGTCGACGCGCAGGGCCGCGGCTGCGGCCAGGGCACTGGCGGCGTCGGGGGCGTCTCCCTCGAGCCGCAACGCCCCCTTTTCGCCGATGTCCAGCGCCAGCCAGGCGACGCCGGGCACCTGCACGTTCTCGACGGCGGCCACGACCTGTGACCAGGGCCTTTGCAGCTGCGCCAGCGCCTGACGGACGGCGCGCTTTTCGGGGGTATCGGCTGGCGGCGCGGGCCGCGGCTGCGCTGGGCCCCGCTGCGACGCCTGCGCCTGCACACGTGCTTGCGCCTGAGCGAGGGCCGCATGGGCCTGCCAGGCTTCCATCGCGGCCACGGACAGGACCAGCAGCGCGGCGGCGCAAGCAACGCGCGCCAGCGGGTGCGGCGCGCGCACCGGTTGCAGGAAGTCGGGTTGCGGGGTGCTCATCGAACGGCCCGGGGCACAGGTCGAGACTGAAACCGACTTCGCGACCCAGACCCCGACAAGCTGCGACGGTGAAGCTGGCTGTGGTTCATGCCTGCACGCCCTGGGCTGCCAACCACTCGGCAGGCGCATTCAAGGCCTGGAGTGGATGAAGTGTCTGCACACCCGCTACGGCGCCTGCAGCCAGACCATAGCCGACGGCGGCGGTCGTTCCCGTCGGCGCAGCCAGCAGGCCCAGTTCACCGGGCTCGGCCTTGTCGATCCGGCGCAGCGCCAGGTGCGTGACCCGACCCTGGTCCAGGTCCAGGCTCATCACACGTGTTCCTTCGACCACCAGCAAGCGGCACAGGCCCTGCTGCAGAGCCTTGTGCCGCTGCAGCGCACGCGCCAGCACCAGCGACCACCAGGGACTGGCCGCCAGGATGCGCACGCCGTGGCGCCGGGCGCTGCCTTGCAAGGCGTCGAGGTGCAGGCCATGCAGCGCGCTGACGCCGCGCACGGCACCCTGCTGCCAGGCTGCCAGCGGCCAGCCCGAAGCGCTTTCGCCGTGGTAATGCTGCAGCACACCCCGGGCCCAGGTGAGTGCGGCCGCATCGTCGGCCAGGGGCAGGCCCGGTTCACACAGCAGTTCGACCACGCAGGCCGACGACAGCCAGAGCCTGCAGCGCTGCCCGACACGTGCGCTACACCAGGCAGGGAAGTCGGCATGCAGCACCGCGCCGTCCCACAGGCCGGCATCGGTCAGCAACAGGTGCTGCGGGCGCCAGCGCTCAAGCATCGACGGTGACACGATCGAGTTCCTCGAACGTGGTCCAGCCCTGGCGCACGGCCTCCAGCGCGGCGACGCGCAATGACTGCATGCCGCGTTCGCGCGCCGCCTGCTTCACGCGCGACATCGGTGTGCGCGCGGCGATCAGGTCGCGAAGCTCGTCGTCGAGCAGCAGCAGTTCGGCCACCGCCCGCCGCCCGCGGTAGCCGGTGCCGCGGCAATGGGCACAGCCAGCACCGGCCAGCAGCTGCATCGGGCCGTCGCCCACGAGCCGCCTCTGTTCGGCCGAAGCCTTCACCGGCTGCGCGCAGTGGCTGCACACCTGTCGCAGCAGCCGCTGCGCCAGCACCGCTTCGAGCGCCGACACCACGTTGTACAGGTCCAGGCCCATGTGCATGAAACGGCCCAGCACGTCGAACGCGTTGTTGGCATGCACGGTGCTGAAGACGAGGTGGCCGGTCAATGCCGCCTGCACGGCGATCTGCGCGGTTTCGGTGTCGCGGATCTCGCCCACCATCACCCGGTCGGGGTCGTGGCGCAGGATGCTGCGCAGGCCGCGGGCAAAGCTCAGGCCCTTCTTCTCGTTGACCGGGATCTGCACCACGCCCGGCAGCTGGTACTCGACCGGATCCTCGATCGTGATGACCTTGTCGCGGCCGCTGTAGGTTTCAGTGATGGCGGCGTACAGGGTGGTCGTCTTGCCGCTGCCCGTCGGACCGGTGACCAGCAGCATGCCGTGCGGCCGCGAGGCCAGACCGAGGATGCTGCGCCGCAGGCCTTCGCCGAAGCCCAGCGCTGCCAGGGTCAGCGCACCGGCTTCCTGCGCGATGGCGGCGCGGTCGAGCACCCGGACCACCGCATCTTCGCCAAAGACGCTGGGGATGATGGACAGCCGGAAGTCGATCTCGCGGCCATTGAAGCGCAGCTTGAAGCGGCCGTCCTGCGGCAGCCGGCGCTCGCCGATGTCGAGCTCGGCCATCACCTTCAGGCGCGAAACGATCTGCTCGGCCAGCGGCGCGCCTTCGATGTTGCGCAAAGCCAGCAGCACGCCGTCGACGCGCAGCCGCACTTCAGCGCCACGGGCGTGGTTCTCGAAGTGGATGTCGCTGGCACCATCCTTCAGGGCGTCGTAGATCGCTGCGTCCAGAAGGCGCACGGCCGGGCTGGCCTGCGCGGCCATGCCGACCACCGACAACTCTGCCGTGTCTTCACCGGGCGTGGTGTCGGCCACGCTGCTGTCCAGCCCGTCGAGCGCGCGGAAGTCGCGTTCGCTGGCCGCCAGCCAGCCGTCCACCTCCTCGCTTTGGCAACGCTGCCAGCGCACCGCGACACCGGCGTGCAGTTCCACCGCCTGGACCAGCAGTTCGTCGGCTTCCCGGTCGGCCAGCAGCCAGAGCCGGCCCTGGGCGTCGCGGGCCGGCACGGCGCGGTGGCGCGTGGCGGCGGCATGACCCCAGGCGCTGAAGTCGGGCTTCACTGCACCTGCTCCATCAGCGTGAAGATCGGCAGGTACATCAGCACCACGATGCCGCCGATCACCACGCCCATCACCAGCATGAGCACGGGGTTGACGATGCGCGTCACCAGGTCGCCCAGGCGCGAGATCTCTTCGTCGTGAAAGGCGGCGGCGCGCTCGAACATGGCCGCGACCTCGCCGCTGCTTTCGCCCACCCGAAGCATGCGCAGGGCCACGGGCGTGGCAAGACCCTCGGCCTGCATCGCCTGGGACAGCCTGATGCCGCTGGACACCTGGGCCAGCGTGGCTTGCAAGGCCGGTCGCAGGGGGGCGGCGAGCACGCCTTCGGCCAGGCGCAACGCGGCTGGCACGGGCACACCCGCCGACAGCAGCAGCGCCAGACAGCGGTACAGCCGCGCCAGGGCCAGCACGCGCAGGCGAGCACCGATGCCCGGGCTGCGCCAGGCCAGCCGGGCCACGGCAGCGCTGGCGGCAGGTGAGCGCCAGAGCGCCAGCACCAGTACGACCAAGGCCGCCGCCAGGCCCAGGGCCACGCCGGGGTTCGCGCCGGCAGCCACACCCAGCGCCATCAAGGCCTGCGAAGCCGCAGGAACATCGCGACCCAGGCCGTCGAAGACACCGGCAAAACGCGGCAGCACGTACAGCAGCAGAAACAGGATGACGGCGCCGCCGGCCATCAACAGCATCAGCGGGTAGACGCCTGCCGCGACCAGGCGCGCGCGCAGCGCCTCGCTCCAGGCCAGGTAGGCGGCATGGTCGCGCAGGGTCGGCGCGAGCTGCCCGGTGCGTTCACTGGCCGACACCACGGCGATGAAAAGCTCGTCGAAGTCGCGCGGCGCCAACGCCAGTGCCGCCGAGAGCGTCCGCCCTTCGCGCAAGGCTGCCAGCACGACGTCCAGCGCATGTGCGCCGCTGTCTTTTTCCTTCAGTGTCTGCAAAGCCTCCAGCAGCGGAATGCCCGCCTGGAGCAGCACCGAAAGCTCCTGCGCCAGCAACCGCAGGCCCAGCGGTTTGCCGCGCTCTCGCCGCGGCGGCGAGGCCGGGGCGACGGAGAGCAGCCGTGCCGGGGCGATGCCCAGGACATCGGCTACCCGCCCGGCGTGTTCGGCCGTGACCCGCAGCTCACGCACCCCACGCGGCGGTTCGTGAATTCGAACCTGGAAGTCCGGCATCGGGTGCGCGCCTCACCAGCTGACGATGTCAGCGCTGTCACCTTCGCCGCCGGGTTGGCCGTCCTTGCCCAGCGACAGCAGGTCGAACTCGCCATGCTGGCCAGGCGACCGATACTGATAGTCGCGACCCCAGGGATCCGCGGGAACGGCCTTGGACAGATAGGGGCCGGCCCATTTGGGCTCGTCGGCAGGGCGAGATACCAAGGCCACCAATCCTTGCTCGGTACTGGGATACTGCCCGGTGTCGATGCGGTACTGGTCCAGCGACTTCTGCAGCGCGTCGATCTGGGCCTTGGCGGCCTTGACCTCGGACTTGCCGATCTGGCCGAACAACTTGGGCCCGACATAACCCGCCAGCAGCCCGATGATCACCATGACCACCAGCAGCTCGAGCAAAGTAAAGCCGAGCGACTTTCGCCGCGGGGCGTGACGGTGGGTTTGTGACAAGTGAGCTTCAGCCTGGGCACACGAAAAGCCTAGGCTAGGGCCCTGCCGTGACTTTCCCGTGAATGTCCCGCCCCGGGCTGGCCCTGCATCAGTGCTTGCAACGGACGAGAAAGTCGCGATGTGGACGACGCCCGAAGCTCACCTGACGAAGGATAGAGGCCGCGGGTGATGGTCTGATGTTGCGGCCTACGCCAGGGCTAGTCCGAGCTGATCAGCGCCCGCGCCTTTCAACTGCCCGCCGGAAGGCCGCCTGTGCAACGGGCTGCAAGCCCGTTTTTTTGCAAAGGCTGGAGCCTCAATCCAGCCGCTGGTAAGACTGCACCAAAGAATAGCCAGCATGGCGGCTGAGGGTCAATTGCACCCGTGAGCCAGCCTGCAGGCTTTCCAGTCCGGTACCGGAGGTGCTTTTGGTCACGCCCCACATCGAACCGCTTTCGTCCACGACGAAGGCCAGACCGAGCGCCGGCAGGACTTCCTTGGCCGTTGCCTGGACCGAAACAGACTGGGTTTTTGCCATCGCCACGATCGCCTCCCGTTGCAAAGTGCGCCAAATAACTATAGCTCGCATGGCTGCGGGTCAATCTGCAGGCGCCCAACGCTGGATTTAAGGTATAAATCGTTTACTCCATTTTTTGCGAGATATTCGTCATGCCCGAGACAAGCGCCACTGAAGCCAAGCCAGCACCCAAGGCCCGCAAGTCGCGGCCAGCAGCGAAGACCCAGCCTGCTGCAAAGGCACCAGCACTAGCACCAGCACCAGCACCAGCAGACAAGCTTGCCGCCCCTGCCAAGAAAGCTGCCCCAAAAGCCGCAGCCATCAAGAAGCCCAGGGCCGCAGCAGAAAAACCCGCCAAGCCTGAGCCCAAGGCCGATGGCCGGGGCGCAGGCAAAGGCCATGCAAAGCCGCGTGCCAAGCTGGTTCGCGACAGCTTCACCATGCCCCAGGCCGACTTCGACCTGATCGACGTGCTGAAGCACCGCGCGCTGGACTTCAAGCGCCCGACGAAGAAGAGCGAGCTATTGCGCGCGGGCCTGCAGGTGCTGGCGGCGCTGCCGCAGCCCAAGCTGAAGCAGTGCCTGGACCAGCTGGTCGAGCTGAAGACCGGCCGGCCCAGCAAGTCAGACTGAGCCCCCGCACGGGCTGGGTACACTCCAGCCCATGCCCTCCCGGGTTCTTGCCCTCCTGCTCGCCCTGCTCTTGACCTGGTCCGGTCTCGGTTCCGTGGAACTGCTGCGCACACCTGCGCCAGCGGCCCAGGACTCACATCAGTTCGTCGCGCAGCACGGCAACCCTTCCGAGAGCGTCGCGGGCTCGGTCGAAGACCATCACCTCGACGATCTGCCTTCGCAGACGCAGGTCGACGCGTCCGCTGCTGACCTGCCCGGTTTGCACGCCTCGTCTGCCTGGCCCGCTCTGCGAGCCGCCACGGCCAGTGAAAGCGCTCGCGAAAGCCCAGTGGCCGCCCGGCCGCCCTGCCTGGCCGGGCCATTGCGTCCTCCCTGCAGCAGCCCATCCCTGGGCTGAACGCGACGCTCCTGACGACGCTGCGTCGAGCGGCAGTCGATCCCAGCCTGCAAGGCCACCAGCGATCCGCTGGCGCCTCCCCCGTTTACACGATCAGGCACCCAACCGCCTCGAACCATGCCTTCGCCTCTGATGCCGTCCCCGTTGTCCGATCCATCATCGTTGCCATGGCGGCCCGCAAGCCAGGCCAGCGCCGCGGCGTGCCGGGCCACACGCCACCTGCGCCGGGGAAGCTGAACTTGAGCGCCACCGCCTGGGCCGAAGCGGCCTTCCTGGGCCTGCTGCAGGGGCTGACCGAATTCCTGCCAGTGTCGTCCAGCGCCCACCTGCGCATCGTCGGGCCGCTGCTGCCCTCGGGCACCGACCCCGGGGCGGCTTTCACGGCCATCACCCAGATCGGCACCGAAGCCGCGGTGCTGCTCTACTTCAGGCGTGAGCTGTCGGCCATGGCCCTGTCGTGGTGGCGTTCGCTGGCCAGCTTCGGCCGCCATGCCGACGCCGATTCGCGCATGGCCTGGCTGATCCTGGTCGGCACCCTGCCGATTGCGGTGCTGGGCCTGGTGTTCAAGGACGCCATCGAGACATCGCTGCGCAACCTGTACATCACGGCTGCGATGCTGATCGGCTTTGCGCTGGTGCTGTGGGCGGCCGATCGGCTGGGCACGCAGCGCCGCACGCTGAAGGACCTGGGCTGGCGCGACGGCCTGCTGTTCGGCCTGGCCCAGGCCCTGGCGCTGATTCCCGGCGTCTCGCGCTCGGGCGGCACCATCACGGCCGGGCTGATCATGGGCTACACCCGCGAGGCCGCGGCGCGCTACTCCTTCCTGCTGGCCGTGCCGGCGGTGCTGGCCTCGGGCTTCTACCAGCTGTGGCGCAGCTGGGACGTGGGCAGCCCGATCGCACCCGGGCCCACGGCGCTGGCCACGCTGGTGGCCTTTGGCGTCGGCTACGGCGTCATCGTCGTCTTCCTGAAGTTCGTCTCCACCCGCAGCTACCTGCCCTTCGTCGCGTATCGCATCGCCCTGGGCCTGGCGGTGCTGGTCCTGCTTCAGCTCGGCGTGCTTCAGCCGCTGTAGCCAGCTTCTGTCCAACCTTGCCCTGAACTCTTCGAGAAACCGATGGAAATTGCCATACTGATCGCGCTGATCCTGCTCAACGGCCTGTTCGCCATGTCCGAACTGGCCCTGGTGACGGCGCGCAAGGCGCGGCTGCAGAAGCTGGTGGACGCCGGTGACCGCGGCGCGGCCGCCGCCGTCACGCTGGGCGAGGACCCGACGCGCTTCCTGTCCACCATCCAGATCGGCATCACCTCGATCGGCGTGCTGAACGGCATCGTCGGTGAAGCGGCGCTGGCCGGGCCATTGGCGCTGTGGCTGCTGTCGGTAGGCATGGCCGAAGCCTGGGCCGGCTACGCCGCCACGGGCCTGGTGGTGGTGGTCATCACCTACTTCAGCATCGTGGTGGGCGAACTGGTGCCCAAGCGCCTGGGCCAGACCCACCCCGAGACGCTGGCCCGCCTGGTGGCGCGGCCCATCAACTGGCTGGCGATCGCGACCAAGCCTTTCGTCAAGCTGCTGTCGATTTCCACGCATGGCCTGCTGCGCTTGCTGGGCGTGAAGGACAGCGGCGGGAATGCCGTGACGGAAGAAGAGATCCACGCGATGCTGGCCGAGGGCACGACGGCAGGCGTGATCGAATCCCACGAACATGCGATGGTGCGCAACGTGTTCAGGCTGGACGACCGGCAGATCGGCTCGCTGATGGTGCCGCGCGCCGACATCGTGGCGCTCGATGCCGAACAGCCCTTCGAAGAGAACCTGGCCCGCATCGAGGCCAGCGACCACGCCCGCTTCCCGGTGGTGCGCGGCGGCCTGGACAAGCTGCAGGGCGTGATCAACGCGCGGCAATGGCTGTCGCGCGCCATGCGCGACGGCGCGCGCGAACTGCAGGACCAGCCGCTGGAGCAGCCGCTCTACGTGCCCGAGACCCTGACCGGCATGGAACTGCTGGACAACTTCCGCGAATCGCACGTGCAGATGGCCTTCGTCATCGACGAGTACGGCGAGGTGCAGGGCCTGGTGACGCTGCAGGACCTGGTCGAGGCCATCACCGGCGAGTTCCGCCCGCGCGACCCGGAAACCTCATGGGCGGTGCAGCGCGAAGACGGCAGCTGGCTGCTGGATGGACACATTCCCGTGCCCGAGCTGAAGGACCGGCTGGCCCTGAGCGCGGTACCCGAGGAAGACCGCGGCCGCTACCAGACCCTGAGCGGCATGATGATGCTGCTGACAGGCCGCCTGCCCAAGGAAGCCGACACCGTGAACTGGGAAGGCTGGCATTTCGAGATCGTCGACATGGACGGCAAGACGATCGACAAGGTGCTGGCCAGCCGCTTGCCCGACGACAGCGAGGCGGCAGACGACCCTGACGCGGCCCGGCCCTGACCAAACCAGACGCCGAACCTGCCACAGGGACGTCTTTGCCGACCCATCGACCCATCGACCCATCGGCCTTTCGACCGCTGGGCGGCCCGCGTTTCAGGCCAGTGCCTGCAGCCAGGCCTGCACCTGCGGTGGCGTCGGGAAATCGGCCGAGCGCAAGGCCAGCCGGCCTTGGCGGTCGAATAGGTAGACCTGGGCGGTGTGGCGGTCGGGTCCGCTGCTGCGGCCGCCCAGGAAATCGAACAGCCGCTCGACATCGGCCACGGCAGGCACCGCCGCGCGCCAGCCGGGCTGCGACCGCTGGGCCTGAAGCCAGCGCTGCAGCGCTGCGGCGTCGTCGCCCAACGGGTCGATGCTGAGCGACAGCAACTGCACGGCACCCCGCGCCGACGTCGGCAGACCGGCCTGCACGGCGGCAAACAGCGCGCCCTGGATGGGACAGATGGCGGTGCAGCCGGTGAACATCAGCTGAACCGCCGTCGCCCGCCCTTGCAGCAGCGCCGGCAGGCTGCTGCGGCGGCCGTCGTGCAGCGTCAAGGGCAGCGCCGGCGCTGGCAGCGGCGGGTCGACCCGCCCTGCCCCGGGATGCGCGGCCACCGGGCGCGTCGCGGCCAGGGCCGCCCACATCGCCAGCGGCGGGCGCCCGACCAGCGCTTGCAGCGGCGACAGCGACAACAGCCCTGCACCCGCCTGCAGCAGGCGGCGCTTGCCGGGGTGACGAGGCAGGCTCACAGGTCGCTGGTCAGCAGGGTCCACAGGGCCAGGCATTGCGCATCGCTGAGCACATAACGCGGCATCGCTGCGGCAAGCACGACGCCGGCCGGGTCGATGCCCTGGCGCAGCAGCCGGCACAGCGCCGGGGCGTCGTAGCGCGAGGACGGGCCGCCGCGGCGCGGCTGCGCGTTCAGCATCAGTGCCGAATTCAGCGCCGGGCCGAAGCTGGTGTTGCCCGCGGCGGACCCGGCATCGGGAGTGACGGGCGCCCTGCCCAGGCCTGGCACGCCCGGGGCGCTGTGGCAGTTGCTGCAACGGCTGGCGCTGGCCGGCAATGCCGGGCCCCCGGTGCCTGAACGCGCCGGCATGGCTTCGCTGCCGAGGAACAGTGCCCGGCCTTGCTGCAAGGCCGGGTTGGCCAGGGCAGGCGCGCCAAGCCCCCACAGGCAGCCCGCAACCAGGGCACCCAGAACCGGGCGGGCATGAGCCGCGTGTGACAGCCGTATCACGGTGGGCGCAGCCGGCTGGCCGGCACCACCTCGAAGCCGGTGGCGCCCGGCACTTGCCAGAGCAGCCGCACTTCGGCGCCACCGGTGTTCTCGTAGTACTCCACGCGGATGGGCACGGCCAGGCCGGCGCTGAAGCTCAAGACGCTGCTGGTGGTGGTGGTGGCGGCCTGGTCGGACCAGTTGTCGATGACCAGCACGTTGTTCACCCAGACGCGGACGCCGTCGTCAGCCGTGGTCTGCAAGCGGTAGCTGCCGGCAGCGGGTGGCAGCAGGCTGCCGGTCCAGCGCACCGAGAAGTTGTCGCTGGGGAGACCCGCCGCCGCAGCGGCCGTGCCCCAGCCGAAGTCGATGGCTTCGTTGCGCAGCAGCGTCGGTTCGCCCCACAGGCCGATGTTCGGGAAATAGGCGGCCAACAAGCCTGGCACGCCAGGGGCCGGCGGGCTGATGGGCGCCACCGCCACCTGCGCACTGCCCATTTCGCGCACAAAAGCAGCCAGCGCCGGGACTTCGGCTTCGGGAATGGCCAGCGTGCCGTGCGCCCTGATCGCGGCTTCCAGCGTCGCGGCCGAGCCGTCGTGCAGGTAGGGCGCGGTGGCCCAGGCGTCGCGCAGGGTCGGCACATCCAGGCCTGTGAGCGGCTGGCCCAGGCGCAGGCCGCTGCCGGGCTTGAGCGTGCCGACATCGACGAGCGCGCCCGTGCTGCTGTTGCTGAAGGCCGTGCCGCCGTGGCAGCTGGCACAGCGGCTGGCAAACAGCGTCTGGCCGGCCTGCGCCTGCGCCGACAGTTGCCCGCCCGCCCGCCAGGGGCTGAGGTCGAAACTGTCGAGCGAATTCACGTAGGCCGCCAGCGCGTCCAGGTCAGCGCTCAGGCCGGCCTTCGGGTCGCCCAGGGGCTGGCTGCGCGTGCCGGCGCTGAACACCGCATCCGGCATCAGCCCCGTGCCCCCGGCGAAGGCACGGATCTGGGCCTCGAAGTCCTGGACCTCGTCGAAGTTGCCGCTCCAGTGCAGCCGGCCGTGGGCGCCGCCAGCGCCGCCAGCGGTGCCGCCGCGCCCGCGCAGCGACACGGTGTTGCGCAGGCCTTCGCCGAAGCCGCTGAAGTCCCAGGTGCGTCCGTCCTGGCCTCCGTCGTTGTGGCAGCTGGCGCAGCTCAGGTAGCTGTCGCGTGCCAGGCGCGTGTCGCGGGCGTCGTAGAAGAACTGCTTGCCCCTGAACACGGCAGCCGGCAGCCTTTCGCTGGCCACCGTGGCCAGCACCAGCGGCGCGGGCAGGCTGGCTTCGCCAAAGTCCAGCAGCGGAGCCAGGTCGATGCGGCTGACGCTGCGGTCCATGAAGTTGTGCACCAGCAGGGTTCTGGCGTCGCTGGACAGCGCCAGGCCTTGTGGTGCACGGCCCACTTCCAGACGGAACAGTTCGCGCTGACCCACCGCGTCCATCACCGCCACCTGCCGGTTGGTTTCCAGCGCCACGAACAGATAGGCCCCACCCGGGTGATGCAGCGCCGCGCTGGCCACGCCGGCGTTGTCGTGGTCGACACGGCCGGGCAGGTCTTCGGAATTCGTCACCAGGTTCAGGCGCGAACTGACGGCGCGCACCGTGGTCTGGAAGTCCAGAGGCTGCGACGCCCCGCCACGCAGCGTGCCGCGCTGGATATTGTCCTGCTTGGAAGGCACCCAGGCGCTGCGGCCGTTCGGGGCGATGGCGGCTGCGCCCAGGTAGTTGGGCACTCCGCGCGCGCCCAGCGTGGTGTCGGGCCGGGTGGAGAAACCCAGCGTGAAGCTGCGCACGCGTGCCAGGGTGGCGGGGTTCAGCTCCACGACTTCAGCGCCACCCGTGCCCGCCACGCTGGCAGTGGCCTCGCCGGCCTGGGGCGCGGTGATGAAGCGCGAGGCCAGCAAACGCGTTCGATCGGGGCTGAGCGCGAGCTGGCGCACCCCGGGCACGCTGGCCACCGCCGTCACCTCGCCAGCGGTGGTGAAGCGGAAGATCTCGCCCGTGCCCTCCATGCTCAGGAACCCGATGCCATCGCTTTGCAGCACGATGCCCTGCGGCATCGAGCCCGGTGCCAGCCCCACGCTGGTAACCACGGCCAGGCTGCTCATGTCGATCACGTGCACGCTGGCGCCCCGGCCCGTGGCCACATAGGCCAGGCCGTTGCCCCCCAAGGCCAGGCTCACCGGTTGGGCGCTGAGCGGGATCTCGGCCAGTCGGGCGTTGCTGGCAAGGTCGAAAACGCTGACGCTGTCGTTGTCGGGGTTCACCACCCACAAGCGGTCGCTGGCCGCGACACGGGTCTGGACAGCGATCGGGCTGGTCGCTGCGGCGCGCATGCTGCTGTTGCCAGGGGTCTGAACGGCCTGGTAGAAGCGCCGCGTGGCAAGGTCACCGTTGGCGTTGCGCACGCTCAGCGTCACCGCGTAAACCCCGGCATCGGTCCAGGCCTTGCTGATGCTGCCCGAATTGCTCCAGGCGCTGGCAGGGCTGCCGTCGCCGAAGTCCCAGCTGAACTGCAGCCCGCCACCCGTTGCGCTGGCGTTGTAGCTGGCGCCGCCGCCCTGGATGACGATGGGCGTGCTGATGGGTGCAATGACCGGCAGCACGGTCTGGATCGTCCAGGCGAAGCTGGCCGTGCTGCTGCCGCCGCGACCGTCGGCAACCGTCACCTGGACGTTGTAGCCGCCAGCGACTGCCGGCGTTCCGCTGACCAGGCCCGTGCTGGCATCGAGGGCCAGGCCCGGCGGCAGGCCCAAGGCAGACCAGCCCAGCGGGTCGCCGTCGGGGTCGCTGGCCTGCAGCGCCAGGCTCAGCGGGGTTCCCGCCGGGTGGCTCTGCGCTGCCGGAGTCGTGAGCAGGGGTGCGCCGTTGTCGGCATCACGGCCAAAGGCCTCGACCTCGGCCAGCTGAAGCGGGTTGGTGCCGGCCAGTTGCACGCGCAGGTAACGGCCACTGCCGGACAGCGGCAGCGTCGTCAACGCGCCAGCCGCGCCCGTCACCGAAACGCGCCGCACCGAAGGGTCGGCCAGCAGCTGGGCCAGGCTGAGGCCGGTCATCGGCGCGGGCGACAGCAAGACATGGAAATCGGACAAGCGGTTGCCGCAGCAGTCCATGCGGTTCCACAGACGAATGGCATGCAGGGCCTTCTGGCCTCCCAGGTCCACCTCCCACCAGGGCTGGGCCGTGGGGTTGGTGTGCGCCACCGAGCCCGCGCCAAAACTGCCGTTGGTGTTGCCGTCGACCGCGCGGCCCGCCACGGCGATGCCATCCAGCGTGCTGGACTGGGTTGCGGCCCGACCGCGTGCCTGGTTCTGCAGATACACCGTCTTCTCGGTCTCGTTGGCGCCCAGCGTCGTCAGGTTGCCGCTGCCCAGCAGCGTCCAGTTCAGACCGTCGTTGCTCGCCAGAAAGCGCCAGCCAGCGATGGTGCCGTTGCCGCCGCCGGGCCGGGGCAGGTAGCGGAAGCCACCGATGCGCTGCGATTGCCCGAGGCTGAGGCTGAAGCTGTGCGGGTGAACCGGCGTGTTGCTGGAGTAGCGGGTGTGCCAGAACGTGTTGACGTTGCCGTCGATGGCCAGGGCTGGCGCATCGACCGAAGCCACGGCTTCGGAGCTGCTGGCCGTGGCCACCCAGCCCTGGCGCGGGATGTCGCGGCCGTCGGCGTCGAGCAGGTTGAATTCGGCCATGCTGGCCCAGACGTTGTCATTGACGGCCGAGGTGCTTTCCAGGCGTACGTGGCGCCAGCCCCCGGGCACGCCCGCGGCCTGCACGTTCCAGCGGAAGTCCCAGCTGGCTGCGCCATTGCCGTTGCGCGCGCTGACGCTGACGACGAAGCTGCCGGCGCGCGTGGGCACGCCGCTGATCACCCCCGTGCTGGTGTTCAGGCTCAGGCCGTCGGGCAGGCCGGTGGCGCTGAAGCTGCCGGCACCGGCAGCTTGCAGCGCCAGCGTGGCGGTGACGCCGACCACGCTGCTGGCGTCGGGTGGTGCCTGCAGTTGAGGCACGCCATTGCCATTGATGCCCAGCACCCGGGCGACCGATGGCACGCCGGCGGCGTTCGTCGCAAACAGCATCCATTGGCCGGGCACGGCCCAGCCGGCATTGGCCGGCATGTCCACGGCATAGGTGTTGGTGCCGGTGGTGCGGAAAGTCAGGCTCAGGCGACGCTGGTCGTTGTTGACGGCATGGGTGGCGCTGGCCATGCGCACCATCGAGAACGCCGTCACCGGCATGCTGGTGGTGACGGTGAAGCTGCTGCCATGCGTGGCGCTGGCCGGCGCGCTGTTGATGGCCGGGCGCGTGGCGACGCTGCCGTCGGCGTTGAACAGGTAGTAGGGCGACAGGATCTGGTAGTCGGCATGGTTGGCCGCGCAGCCGCTGCCGCACAGGCCGCCACCGGTGACGAGCACGCGCGCATCCGGCAGCAGCAAGGCCAGGCTGTGGTACGTGCGTGCCACCTGCATGGCCGGCATCACGGTGAAGCTTTCGGTGGCGGGGTCGAAGAGCTCGGGCACCATCACCGCATTGGCGTCGGTGAAGGCGTTCGAGTTGGTGGCGCCACCCACCACCACCACCTGGCCATTGGGCAGCACCACCGAGTTGTGGAAACTGCGCCGGTAGCTCATGGACACGATGCGGCGCACCTCGGCACGGGCGCTGCGGGTGTCGATGACGTAGCTGTTGGCGTTGGACTGCGCGCCGCTGTAGGCGGGCGCGCCGCCGGTCTTCAGCGTCAGGCCGGCGTCGTACATCACGGTGTTGCCGTTGATGCTGAACTCGTCGTCACCGCGGCGGCCGGCGGCTTCCACGCTGCCGTTGCCGCGCGGGTCGATCCACTGCATTTCCACGCCCGGCCCGGCGTACAGGACACGGCCGTTGCCGCTGGGCAGCAGCCAGAAGTGGCTGTCCATGCCGAAGTTCCGGCTGGGGTCGACCGACAGCATGCTGTCCACGCGCACCCCGGGCAGCAGCTGCCAGCCACCGGCCTCGGTCCAGCGCTCGCCGTGCTTGTTGCCCACCCCACCGGCCCAGCTGCCACCGATCATGAACACCGAGCCGTCGGCCAGCACCGTGTTGGCGTGGTACGCACGGGCGATCTGCGGCGCCGCGGCCGCTGTCCAGACGCCGGTGACGGGGTTGAAGATGCTCGTCTTCCTCGCCGAGGAGCCGCCGCTCACGAGAATGCGCCCGTCGGGCAGGTTGCTGGTGCCGGGGCAGAACATGTCGTGCGCGGTCTGCGTCACCAGGCTCTGCGTGACCTGGCCGGTGCCTGGGTTGAGCACCACGGTGTAGGTACGACCCTGGTCGCCGCCGAATTCGAAGCGGTCGCGCGCCGACCACAGCAGCACACGGCCGTCGGGCATGTTCGCGCCGGCTGCAGGTACGAGCGACAGCGCCACCGGGGGTGCCCAGCGCGATCGCTCCGGGCCCTGGATGGCCAGCACGCGCATGCGCCCTTCCTGCGGGGGCGCGGCGGCCGAGGCCGCGGGAGCCCCCGTGTCGGTTGCGTCCGCGATGCTGGCGCCATGCGCGGTATCGGTGTGGGGCTCGCCGCCACCGCAGCCGGCCAGCACCAGGGCCAGCAGCAGGGCCGGCATGGGGCCGGCCGACCAGCACGAGCGCTGCCGCACGGGGCCAGTGGCCTGGTGTGCAGGCGGGCGACTGGCGCGTGTTCCCCTCATAGTCCGGCAGCGAATGTTTGTTTGTGAAACTGTCGCTGCTGAGTGTCAGTGAAGCGGTCGCCCTTGGATAGGCTTGCACCCCCCGCGGCCGCGGGGACACGGCGCGGGGCGGCAGGTCGAAGCCCCCTGGATGCGGGGCGCTGCTGCAACACCAGGGCGATCAGGTCGTGTCTGGAGCCTGCTGGCCGGGGTGTCTTGCGGCGGCGCGCGCCACCGGTTCGCCAAGCGGCCTGCAGACCCGCAACTTGATGCAGAGCAAGGCCCATCCGCAGCACTGCGCGTCCAATGTCTTCATCGCCAAGCGAGGAGCCAAAACATGGACTTGCTCAAGGACCTCTTCACCACCGACGTCGGCCTGATGAGCGCGACAGGCATTGCCTTCATGCTGGGCATGGGCGTGTTCTTCATCAGCTACTTCAGGCGCCACATGCGCGAAGATGCCGCCAAGGCCGTCAGAGACACCGGGCGTTGAAGCCCGGCACTTCACAGGGGCGGTTCGCCTTCGATGTCCCGCAGGCTGCGGTATAGCGTCCGTTCACTGATTCCCAGCGTGATCGCCAGCATCGTCTTCAGCTTCCAGTGCGTGGCCGAGATCACGCGCACGTCAGCGCGGCGCGGCTCGGTGCTGACCACCCGGCGACAGGTACCACTTTCCAGCAGGCGCAGCAGCCGGACCTGCATCGGCGGCAGAATGTCGCCGACCTCGTCCAGGAACAGGGTGCCTCCGCTGACCGCCTCCGCCAGCCCGGGCTTGGGGCTGTGGGCGCCGGTGAACGCGCCGCGCCCAGGGGCAATAGTTCGATGTTGACGCACCATTCCCCTGGCGGCGTGTGATGCAGGTGCAGCACACGCTCGCGCTGGCGGTGTCAACCACGCTGCTAGCCGCGCGCTCGGCGTGCCTCGATCATCGACCGCACCATCAGAAACAGCAGGCCACCACACAGTGCGAGCATGCCCAGGTTGACCGACAGCGCCAGCGGGCTCATCGCGGCAGCGCGAATGCCCAGCGCGGCCGCCGGCGCCAGGGCACCCAGCAGGGCGACCACGGCCGCAAGATGCATCAGCACCTTGCTGGCACCCGGCATCTGCCGGGCCAGCAGCGCCAGCCCGATCAGCACCGCGCCGAAACCGGCGGGCAGCAGCGCCGTGTTGCTGGACGAGATGGCATAGGCACCGAGGCCAAGGACGACGAGTAGTCCAGCGAAAGCGAGTGTGGTCGTGGGCATGGGGGTCATGGTGTGTTGGGGGCGCCGTCTACAGCGGTGACCACAGGTTATCGCAGCCCCGAAAGGGCCAGCGCCAGCGGGGCGATGCCGGCCCGGTGCGGGGCGGCGCTGGACTGCTGTTGTTTGTCGAAATGCCGGCTCTCCAGGCACCACCCCGGGCCTTCACACGGCACCACGAGCGCCAGGGACACGAAGCCGTCCACCGGGAACAGCACCTGGCGCACGGGTTGGCCGCCATCAAACAGCAAGCAGCTCGGACGGGTGCAGCTTCAGGGGCCTGGGACCCGGGACTGAGGGTGGGGTGCGGGGCAGCGCGCCAGTTCGGCCAGCACGCGGCTGGCGTGCTCGTGACGGCAGATCAGCAGGTCGGGCATGTAGGTGTCGGCCCGGTTGTAGACCAGCGGGCGACCGTCCACCTGCGAGCAATGCAGGCCGCAAGCCAGGGCCACCGCCACCGGCGCGCAGGAATCCCATTCGTATTGGCCGCCGGTGTGCAGGTAGATGTCGGCCTGGCCGCGCACCACGGCCATCGCCTTGGCACCGGCCGACCCCATCGGAATCAGCTCGGCACCCAGCACTGCGGCCAGCGCCAGCGCCTCGGCCGCCGGGCGCGTGCGGCTGACCACCATGCGCAGCCGCGGGGGCGGCGGGCCTGGCAGCAGCGGCTGGTCGGACCGCAGCACCAGGCCCAGATCAGGCAGGGCCACCGCGCCGATGGCAGGCACGCCGTCGATGGCCAGGGCCACGTGCACGGCCCAGTCGCTGCGCTCTTCGCCATATTCGCGCGTGCCGTCCACGGGGTCGACGATCCACACCCGGGACCGGGCCAGGCGCTGCGCATCGTCCTTTTCCTCTTCGCACAGCAGGCCGTCGTCGGGGCGCTGCTCGCGCAGCGCATGCATCAGGAACTGGTTGGCCGTGGCGTCCCCCGCCTGACCCAGGTTCTTCGACGACAGCAGGCCTGAAGCACGCACCGCCAGCAGCAGGCGGCCAGCGGTGTCGGCCAGGTGCGCGGCCAGTTCGGCGTCGGTCATGCCGCAGCCCCCGGGCCCAGCAGCCTTCCGACGATGAGTTCAGCCGCCTGCTCGGCCGTCATGCGGGTGGTGTCGATGTGGATGTCCGGGGCCATGGGCACTTCGTAGGGGCTGTCGATGCCGGTGAAGTTCTTCAGCTGCCCGGCCCGGGCCTTCTTGTACAGGCCCTTCACGTCGCGGCTTTCCGCCACGGCCAGCGGGGTGTCGACGAAGACCTCGATGAACTCGCCCGGCGGCATCATCTGGCGGACCAGTTCACGTTCGGCGCGAAACGGGCTGATGAAGGCGGTGAGCACGATGAGCCCGGCGTCGGTCATCAGCCGGGCGACCTCACCCACCCGCCGGATGTTCTCGATGCGGTCGGCCGCGGTGAAGCCCAGGTCCTTGTTCAGGCCGTGCCGCAGGTTGTCGCCGTCCAGCAAGAAGGTGTGCCGGCCCGCCGCGTGCAGCGCCTGTTCCACCCGGTTGGCGATGGTGGACTTGCCCGAGCCCGACAGGCCGGTCAGCCACACCACCCGCGGCTGCTGCTGCTTGATCGCGGCACGCGCGCTGCGGCTGACGTCCAGTGCCTGGCGGTGCAGGTTTTGCGCGCGCCGCAGCGCAAACTGCAGCATGCCGGCCGCCACCGTGGCGTTCGTGATCTTGTCGACCAGGATGAAGCCGCCCAGGGTGCGGCTGTCGGCATAGGGCTCGAAGACCAGCGGCCGGTCGGTGGTGATGGTGGCCACGCCGATGGCGTTCAGGTCCAGCGTCCTGGCCGCCAAACGCTCCAGCGTGTTGACATTGAGCACGTGCTTGGGCGCCTGCACGGCTGCAGACACCGTCTGCGTTGCCAGCTTCAGCCAACAGGCCCGGCCCGGGATCATCGGCTCTTCACTCATCCAGACCAGGGTGGCTTCGAACTGGTCGGCCACCTGCGGCGGCGCATCGGCCGCGGCCAGTACGTCGCCGCGCGAACAATCCACGTCGTCGGCCAGGCACAGCGTCACCGACTGGCCGGCCACGGCCTCGGCCAGGTCGCCGTCGAACGTGACCACCCGCGTCACCGTGCTGGTCTTGCCGGAAGGCAGCACGCGCACCGCGTCGCCGGGGCGCACCCGGCCCGAAGCGATCAGGCCGCCATAGCCGCGGAAGTCGAGGTTCGGACGGTTGACCCACTGCACCGGCATGCACAGCGGGGCAGCGGCGCCGGCAGGGCCGTCCACATCAACCGTCTCGAGGTGGGCGACCAGCGCAGGCCCGCCATACCAGGGCATGTGCGCCGATGGCGCGGCGATGTTGTCGCCCTTGAAGCCCGAAATGGGGATGGCGGTGAAGCCCGGCGCGTCGATGCTGCGGGCAAAGGCCGCATAGTCCTGCACGATGGCGTCGAACACAGCCTGGTCATAAGCCACCAGGTCCATCTTGTTGACGGCCAGCACGACGTGGCGGATGCCGATCAGCCGGCACAGGTAGGAATGCCGCCGCGTCTGCACCAGCACACCCTTGCGCGCGTCGACCAGCACCACCGCCAAATCCGCGGTGGAAGCCCCGGTGACCATGTTGCGGGTGTACTGCTCGTGGCCGGGGCAGTCGGCGACGATGAACTTGCGCTTCTCGGTGCTGAAGAAGCGGTAGGCCACGTCGATGGTGATGCCCTGCTCGCGTTCGGCGGCCAGGCCGTCGACCAGCAGGGCGAAGTCGATGGCCTGGCCTTGCGTGCCCAGGGTCCTGGAATCAGCCTGCAGCGCCGCCAGGTGGTCTTCGAAGATCGCCTTCGTGTCGTAGAGCAGCCGCCCGATCAGCGTGGACTTGCCGTCGTCCACCGAACCGCAGGTGATGAAGCGCAGCATGCCCTTGTGCTGGTGCGCGTGCAGGTAGGCGTCGATGTCGCTGGCCACGAGCGCGTCGACGGCGTAGCTGCCTGCGGGGCCGGTCATCAGAAGTACCCCTGCTGCTTCTTCACTTCCATGCCGGTACCGCCAGCGTCCTGGTCGATGACCCGGCCCTGCCGCTCGCTGGTGGTGGTGAGCAGGGTTTCCTGGATCACCTGGGCCAGGGTGCTGGCCGTGCTTTCGACCGCCGCGGTGAGCGGGAAGCAGCCCAGCGTGCGGAAGCGCACCGAGCGCTCGACGATCTCCGGACGCCGGCCCATGGCCTGTTCCATGCGCGGAAGGTCGTCGGCCATGAACAGCTGTCCATTCCACAAGTAGGTGGGCCGCAGCGCGGCGAAGTACAGCGGGACGATGGGCACGTCGTTGAGCTGGATGTACTGCCAGATGTCGAGTTCGGTCCAGTTCGAGATGGGAAACACGCGCATGCTTTCGCCGGGGTTCTTGCGCGCGTTGTACAGGTTCCAGAGTTCCGGGCGCTGGTTCTTCGGGTCCCAGCGATGGCTGGTGGTGCGAAAGGAGAAGACGCGTTCTTTCGCACGGCTCTTCTCCTCGTCACGGCGGGCGCCGCCGAAGGCCGCGTCGAAGCCCCACTTGTCCAGCGCCTGCTTCAGGCCTTCGGTCTTCCACAGGTCGGTGTGCAGGGCGCCATGCTGGAACGGGTTGATGCCGCGGGCCCGGGCGTCGGGGTTCTGGTGCACCAGCAGTTCCATGCCGCTTTCGCGCGCCATGCGTTCGCGCAGTTCGTACATGGCCTTGAACTTCCAGGTGGTGTCCACGTGCAGCAATGGAAACGGCGGCCTGGCGGGGTGGAAGGCCTTGCGTGCCAGGTGCAGCATGACCGCGCTGTCCTTGCCCACCGAATACAACATCACCGGCTTGCGCGCTTCGCTGACGACCTCGCGCAGGATGTGGATGGCCTCGCCTTCCAGGCGCTGAAGGTGGGTCAGCATGGGGGGGTCCGGGTGAGGTCGGCATTCATGGCGTGGCCTTCGAACGGCGGTTCGTGCTGGTCGCGACTGTAGCCACCGCAGGCCGGGCCCGGACCGCAGGTGGCCGAACCGCAGCCGCAGAACGCGGCCGCTGGTCGGACCCAGCGCGGGAACAGGGCTCTTGTAACCAATGCTTGCACCCCTGCAGCCCAGGTACAGACTGGCTTCACCGAGCGTGATAAGTTTCGCGAAATCAGTTTTTTTTGGGGAGATCCGGTGATGACGTTTCCAAAAACCCAGGCTGCAGCGGCCGCTTTCGGCCTGGCCGCCATCCTGCCGCTGGCCGCCACGGCCGCCACGCTGGACACCCGGCTCATCGCCAGCGGTCTCTCCCAGCCGCTCTATGCCACTTCCCCAGTGGCCGGCGGCCCGGTCTTCGTGCTTGAAAAAGGCGGCACCATCAAGGCGGTGTCGGGCGGCGTCAGCAGCAACTTCCTCAGCATCGGCGTCACCAGCAGCGGCGAACAAGGCTTGCTGGGCCTGGCTTTCGACCCCGGCTACGCCGATCCGGCCTCGGCCGGATTCCGCCGTTTCTTCGTCAATTATTCCGACCCGAGCAACCAGGACACGGTCATCGCCAGCTACCGCGCCAATGCCAATGGCCTGACCGCCGACCCCGCCAGCCGGGTCGAGGTGATCCGCATCGACCAGCCCAGTTTCAACAACCACAAGGCGGGCTGGATCGGCTTCAAGCCCGGCGACGCCAACAACCTGTACATCGCCACCGGCGACGGCGGCAGTGGCAACGACCCGCTCAACAACGCCCAGAACACCAATGTGCTGCTGGGCAAGATGCTGCGCATCAACATCAACGGCGACGACTTCGCCAGCCCCACCATCAACTACGCCGTGCCCACCGACAACCCCTTCGTGGGCGTGGCCGGCACGCGTGGCGAAATCTTCGCCACCGGGCTGCGCAACCCCTGGCGCAGCAGCTTCGACCGGCTGACCGGCGCGCTGTGGATCGCCGACGTGGGCCAGGGCCAGCGCGAGGAAATCAACTTCATCGACGCCGCCAGCCCTGGCGGCCAGAACTTCGGCTGGCGCCTGCGCGAAGGCGACATCGCCACGCCGGGCGGCGTGGGCGGCCCGCTGCAGCCGGGCATGGTCGACCCGATGCTGGTGTACCCGCGCAGCTTCGGCGCGTCCATCACCGGCGGCTACGTGGTGCGCGACACCAGCTCGGTGCTGTACGGCCAGTACATTTTCGGCGACTTCGTCTCCGGCCGCATCTGGACCATCAATGGCGACGGCAGCGCCCAGACCATGGCCAATGCCACCGACCTGACAGCGGTGCTCGACTCTGGCGCGGCCGGCGCGCTGGTCAGCATCGCGTCGTTCGGCGAAGGCCCGGGCGGCGAGATCTTCATCGTCGACTTCGGCGGCAAGGTCGTGCAGGTGGTGCCCGAGCCGGCCAGCGTGCTGATGATGCTCAGCGGCGCCATGGCGCTGCTGCTGTGGCGTCGGCGCAGCGCGGCCCAGGCGCGCCGCGACTGAACCCGACCCGGATCATGCGCTCGGCGGGTCTGGCGCGACCGCCACGTCGAAGGGCGTGAACCGCCAGGCCGCACACGCCGGCACATGAGGCCCCCATCAGCCTGGCAGCAAGCCTCCCTTGTCATGCGGAATCCGCCGCGCAAGCTGCCAGGCCGGGTCGCCGCCGGGTTGCGCAATGGCTGGTTCAGGCCTGCTGCGCGCGATGGCGCGCCAGCGTCCCCAGCGCCGCCAGGCCAGCCAGCCACAGCGCCCAGGTGCCGGGCTCGGGGATCGTGGCCACCTGGCTGAAGACCAGGTTGTCGATGGCCAGGTCGCCGAAGTCCTCCACCACCAGCCGCAGTGGCAGCGTGGAGCGGATCGGCGTGGGCAGGAAGGACAGCACCGTGCTGGCCGGGAAGGTGAACAGGCCGGTGTCGAAGTACACCGTGCCGGCGGTGTCGACCACCTGGATGCGGCTGTCCGGATAGGACGAGGCCGACCAGGGTGCGACATCGAAGCTGGTGAGTACCACGTCCCAGCCCGGGTCGGGCGTGAACTGCACGTAGCCGGGCTGGTCGAAGCTGGTGTGGCCGAGTGCAGAAACCAGCGTGTGGTAACCGCTGGCGTAGACCGTGAAGGGGTTGGGCACCGTGCCGGTGGGCACGAAGTCCAGCACGATGTTGGGCGTCGGCCCGCCTTCGGGTCCCAGTCCGGGGCCGAAGCTGGTGACGCGGTCACCGTAGCTGGCATTCGTCGTCGGGCCCAGCGTGCTGACGCTCTCGAAGGTGAGCATCGTCGCGTGGGCGCTGCCGCACAGCAGTGCCAGGCTGGTGGCCAGGGCCGCGCCGAAGGGAACGGCCAGAGATGTGCTGTGGGACGCGGTGTGGGGGGCGGGTGTCATGTTCGGGCTCCTCGGGGTTGACAGGACAGCCGCATGCTGCGGGTGGCAGCGTCACGACGACGTCACGCCTTGGCAGACTGGGGGGCACCTGACGCGGCGCGTGTCGACGCCCGCTCGGCAGGTAGGCATTCGCTAGGCTCTTCCCGCAGGAAGTCGCCGGGACCCATTGCGGCAGGCGACCCGCTCAAACTCGGCTCTCACCCCTGGCTCGATACTCGGTCGGAACGGTGGCTCCGATTTGGATCGGCGCCGACATTCTCGGGCGGCATCGCTCGAACGTTGGGCGGCACATCCTCACCCCGGCGCGCACCCGTTGCCCTAGGTAGGCGACGTGTGTAGACTTTCCACACAGGAGCTACACAGATGGCAACCAATCTCGCACTTGACCAAGAACTTCTCGACCACGCCTTCCGGGTTAGCGGAGAACCAACCAAGAAGGCGGCGGTGACACGCGCGCTTCAGGAGTTCATCGCCAGGCGCGAACAGCGGCGAGTGGCCGAGCTCTTTGGCAAGCTTGAGTGGGACACCGCCTACGACTACAAGGCCGAACGGTCCCGCAAGTCGTGAGCTTGCTCGTAGACACGTCAGTCTGGTCTCTTGCGTTTCGTCGCGACGCTCAGGCTTCGACACAGGCCGTAGACGTACTGCGAACCGCTCTTGAAGGAGCAGACCAAGTGTTCACAACGGGTTTGGTCCTCCAGGAACTGCTGCAAGGCTTCTCCGGGCCTAAGGCACGCAGCCAACTGATCGAGAGGTTTGCTGCGTTGGCATTCCTGAAGCCTGATCGAGACGACCACATCGAAGCCGCAGCGGTTCGAAACGCTTGCAGGCGGAAAGGCGTGCAGATCGGAACCATTGACGCAGTGCTGATCCAGCTTTGCTTGCGGCACGATCTGGTCTTGCTCAGCACAGACAGCGACTTTCGGTCTGCCTCAAGACACGTCAAGTTTCGCCTTTGGAGCGGCGCCGCCTGACCCCTTCGCCCAAACTGACCCGCTACGGCAGATCGCTGCCGCGCGGCAGCTCAGCAGCACGCCAAGACAGCTCGAGCGGATCAAGAGCTGCTTCCAACATGGGCCGGTACGGCATGCGGCCTGAGTTCATTGGCTCAATGCCGCGTCGGCATTGTCGCGAACCGGGATTGCGGCACCTGCTTCTGCAGGCCGTTCAGTTCGAAGCTTAGGCGGAGGATCGAGTCCCACATGCGCAATCTCTATCGAGTGCCATCAATCCTCATACTGTCCGTTTGGCTCGTTGCCGCGTGCAGTGGCGAATTGCGCGGAGCACAGCAGCCCTCGCCTGACGGGAAGACCTACCTGCTGTTCGAGCAACTGGACGGCCCGGCTTGCGCAACTGTCTTCGTCAATGGCAAGGTATGGCCGCACAAGGTCGGGTTCGCGGGAGAAGTGAAGCCAGGCGAGACCGTCGTCAAGTGCTCGGGAGAGGTTGGCATCGTCATCAAGCCTGGCCACACCTTCCGGTTCAACTACTGGGGACCGTAGGGCATGCCGTGCGAACATGAACCACATCGGCCGTACCTCGCGACCCAATGGCGCCTTCCGTTGGGGCATCACCCTGGGCTCTCTGCTGCGTCTGCACATCGCCTGCCGAGTGCGGCCTTGTATGCGCTCGCCCCACATCTGCAAACCAGGCGCACCCGCTCGCCAGCGGGTGCAGCGTGTGGGGACGGGCGACCGGGTTCAGCGGCTGGTCGCATAGGCGCTGCCTCGCCGCGTCCTGAGCGGCCACCGACGTTTCGATCCGGCCACTGCCAGCAAGGCGCGGGCTAACGCCGGCTGCGACGTGCCGGCGGCACCTGGGCGGCGGTTTCGGCCGCCAAGGTCTTCACCCGTTGCTGCAGCCGCCGCAGAAAGCCATCCAGCTGCCGGCGTTCGGAGGCATCGAGCACGGCCACCAGCTCGGCATTGAACTCCACCACCCGCGCCAGGGCCTGCCGGTACCGCGCCTGGCCTGCGGGCGTGGCCACCACGAGCCGGCCGCGGGCCGAACCCGGGCCGGGATCGACCAGTCCCTGTTCCCGCAGGCCGGCCACGGCGCGCGAAACCTGCGGGCGGTCCAGCCAGCACAGGTCGGCCAGCTGCGACGCCGCCAGGCCGCCGTGCTCCACCACCAGGGCCAGCATGTGCCAATGGCGGCGCGTCATGCGGAACTCGCCCTCGAACAGGCGCACCATCGGCAAGCTGCTGGTGCGCGTGATGACGTTCATCCGGTACAGCAGCAACTCGGACAGGGCTTGCGGCTGGCCCAGCGGGTCGGGGTTTGCACCGGGTTCGCTCATGATTGTTTTCAACAACTGCGCCTCCTGGCCTCAGCATGCCACGCGCCCAACCTGAACCGGAGATGCCCGATGAACCACCGCCGCCTGTTCCACCGCAGCCTGCTGGCCACGCTCGCCACCGCCGGCCTGGCCAGCGCGGCAGCGCCTGCCTGGGCCCAGGGGAGCGCTGCCACGCTGCGCATCGTGGTGCCCTACCCGCCGGGTGGATCGTCGGACCGCGCCGCGCGGCTGCTGGCCGAGGCCCTGCAGCCGCGTCTGGGCCAGACCATCGTCGTCGAGAACATCGTCGGCGCCGGCGGCCGCCTGGCCATGCGCCAGCTTGCCGGCCTGCCGGCCGACGCGCCGGTGCTGGTGCTGGTGAACCCGGCGCTGATGGTGGTGGCACCGCTGGTCTACAAGAACAACGGCTACGACCCCGACAAGGACTTCCAGCCCGTGGCGCAGGTCTCGAGCTACGAGTTCGCGGCGGCCGTGGGCCCGGCCGTGCCGGTGCGCGCGCTGTCCCATCTGATGGCCTGGCTGCGGGCCAACCCGAACCAGGCCAGCATCGGCGTTCCGGCCACCGGCAGCCTGCCGCACTTCTTCGCGCTGATGATGGGCCAGTCGGCCCAAGTCCAGGCCCAGGTCGTGGGCTACAAGGGCTCGGCCCCGCTCGGCACCGACCTGATGGGCGGCCATGTGCCGGTGGCGGTGGACACGCTGGACACCCTGCTGCCGCTGCATCAGGGCGGCAAGCTGCGCATCCTGGCCACCTCGGGCAGCACCCGCGCGGTGAAGGACCTGCCCACCTTCCAGGAGTCGGGCTTGCAGCTCTCGGCCAGCGGCTGGAACGTGCTCTACGCACGGGCCGGCATGCCGGCAGCGCAGGTGCAGCGCCTGTCGGCCGAGGTGGCCGCGGTGATGAAGCAGCCCGACATCCGCGAGAAGTTCATCGCCTCCAAGTCAGAACCGGTGTCGGCCACGCGCGAACAGACCCAGGCCATGCTGCGCGCCTTCTCGGCGCAGTGGGTGCCGGTGATCCAGAAGGCCGGCCTGCAGTTCGAATGAGCCGCGCTGCATGAGCCTGCCGCCCGCAGCGCCCAGCCGGCGCCCGAACATTGTCTACATCGTCGCCGACGACCTGGGCTATGCCGACCTGGGCTGCTACGGCGGCCGGCCTGGGCGCTTCGGCGCGGTGTCGCCGCAGATCGACGCGCTGGCCGCCGGCGGCCTGCGCTTCACCCAGGGCTATGCCAATTCGCCGGTGTGCTCGCCCACGCGCTTTGCCTTGATGACCATGCGCTGGCACTACCGCCTGCGCGGCGCGCTGGAAGAGCCCATCAACAGCCGCAGCCAGGGCAGCACCACGCTGGGCCTGCCGCCCGAGATGCCCACCTTGCCAGGCCTGTTGCGCCAGGCCGGCTACCGCACGGCGCTGGTCGGCAAGTGGCACCTGGGCTTCGCGCCCCACTTCGGCCCGCTGAAGTCGGGCTACGAGCAGTTCTACGGCGTCATGGCCGGCGGTGTGGACTACTTCAGCCACTGCAGCAGCACCGGCGAGCACGACCTGTTCGACGGCGACACGCCCTGCCACGACATCGGCTACCTCACCGACCTGATCACTGAGCGCGCGCTGCGGCAGATCGACCAGTGGGCGCCGGGCGCACCGGGCGCCGCCGCCGAGCCCGCGCCTGCGCCTGCGCCCTTCTTCCTGAGCCTGCATTACACCGCGCCGCACTGGCCCTGGGAAACGCGCGACGACGTCCACCTGGGCACGGCGCTGCACCGCCGCATCGCCCACCTGGACGGCGGCAACGTGCACACCTACCAGCGCATGATCCACCACATGGACGAGGGCATCGGCCGCCTGGTGGCGCGCCTGCGCGAGCGGGACCTGCTGCAGGACACGCTGATCGTCTTCACCAGCGACAACGGCGGCGAACGCTTCAGCGACAACTGGCCCCTGGTGGGCGGCAAGATGGACCTCACCGAGGGCGGCATCCGCGTGCCCTGGGTGGCGCACTGGCCGGCGGGCATCGCGCCTGGCGGTGTCAGCACGCAGCACTGCCTGACCATGGACTGGTCGGCCACGATGCTGGCCCTGGGCGGCGGCCAGGCCGATGCCGCTCACCCGCTGGACGGCGTGTCGCTGGCCGGCGTGCTGCGCGAGCCCGCGGCCCGCTTCGAACGACCGATGTACTGGCGCATGCTGCACCGCGGCCAGCGCGCGCTGCGCCACGGCGACTGGAAATACCTGCGCGTGGACGGGTACGACTACCTGTTCAACCTGCAGGACGACGAGCGCGAACGCGCCAACCGCGCCACGCGCGAACCCGAGCGTCTGGCCCAGATGCGCCAGCAGTGGCTGGACTGGAACGCGCAGTTTCCGCCAGTGCCCGACGATGCCGCGGTCAGCCTGGTCAGCGGGCCCGCCGACATGCCGTCGCGCTGAGCGCACTGCGGCAAGCCATCGGACCACCTTCGACACGCAGACGGGCGGGGAGACAATCACCGGCTGGCGCGGCCCTGCCCGGCCCGTCAGCCTTGTCCCTTGTCTACAGCCGCTGCCCTGCAACCACCCGTGACCATCGCCCCCTACGCCAGCTTGCCGCCGTGGCCCCACGCTTATCCGGCCAGCGGCGCCAGCGCCACCCTGAAATGCCTCAACGAGGATTTCATCGTGACCGAACTGCCGCTGCAACTGCCCGGTGGTCAGGGTGAACACCTCTGGCTGGACATCGAGAAGAACGGTGCCAACACCGCCTTCGTCGCCCAGCAGCTGGCCCAGGCCGCCAGCGTGCAGGACGTGGACGTGGGCTATGCCGGCCTGAAAGACCGCCACGCCATCACCCGCCAGTGGTTCAGCATCTACCTGCCGAAGGGCGAGACGCCCGACCTGACCCAGCTTCGGCACCCGGAATTCAAGGTCCTGAGCCAGCGCCGCCACGTGAAGAAGCTGCGCCCGGGCGACTTGCAGGGCAACCGGTTCCGCATCGTGCTGCGTGACGTGTGCGGCGACCGCGGCGCCATCGAGGCCAATCTCCAGGCCGTTGCGACACAGGGCGTGCCCAACTACTTCGGCGCGCAGCGCTTCGGCTTCGAGGGCGGCAACGTCGAGCAAGGGCGGGCCATGCTGGCGCGCGAAATCCGCGTGCGCAACCCGAAGAAGAAGGGCATCTACCTGTCGGCGGTGCGCTCCTTCGTCTTCAACGAAGTGCTGGCGCTGCGGATTCGGCAAGGACTCTGGGGCAAGACCCTGCCCGGCGACGTGATGGACGCAGCGGGCCAGCCCACCGGACCACTCTGGGGACGGGGCCGCGTGGCGACCACCGACTTGGCGCAGGCCCTGGAAAACGGCGTGGCTGAACGGCACGCCACCCTGTGCGACGGCATGGAACACGCCGGGCTGGACCAGGAGCGCCGCGCCCTGGTGGCCAGGCCGGTGGACCTGTCATGGGAATGGCCGCAAGACCAGCAACTCGTGATCGGCTTTTCCTTGCCTGCCGGCAACTACGCCACCTCCGTTCTGGACGAGATCCTGCGCACCACGGAATCCGACCGGCACACGGAGAACGAGCCTGCGCCCGTTGAATGACGCTGGCCCCTTCTCGGGTTGCAGGGCGCAGAACCCGTGCCTGGCACATCGCTTTCCGACAGGCGTCCGAGCCGTGCGGCGCCCCTGACCCTGGCTGACCAACCCCGAAGGGCCAGCGTCCGGCACGACGTGCCGATGCGGCAGTTCATCGTCAGCCACGCCAGAGTCCCCAAGCAACTGGTGCCGAGCCTTGCGCTGTTGCGTGCGCTCAAGCCCGCGCCCGCTTGCCGGCGCACAGTGGCTTCATGAAGCAAGCATCGGTGAATGAAAGACACGAAGCCCTGCTGCGCAGCACCTACGCCATCGTGCTGGCCGGCGGCCGCGGCAAGCGGCTGGGTCCGCTCACCGACCATCGCGCCAAGCCCGCCGTGCCCTTTGCGGGCATGCTGAAGATCATCGACTTCGCGCTGAGCAATTGCGTCAACTCGGGCGTTCGACGCATAGGCGTACTGACCCAGTACAAGGCACAGAGCCTGATCCGCCACCTTGAACGCGGCTGGCATGTGCTGTCGGGCTGCCTGGGCGAGTTCATCGACGTGGCGCCCGCCCAGCAGCAGGACGGCGAGACCTGGTACGACGGCACCGCCAACGCCGTGTGGCAGAACCGAGACCTCATCCGCGAGTCGGCGCCGCGCTACCTGCTCATCCTGGGCGGGGACCACGTCTACAAGATGAATTACCGCGTGATGCTCGAAGAGCACGTCCGCAGCGGGGCGCAGCTGACGCTGGCCTGCCTGGCGGTGCCGCTGGAGGCCGCGCGCGACTTCGGTGTGCTGGCAGTGGGCGAGGACGACACCGTGCTGGCCTTCGACGAGAAGCCGGCCGAGCCGCGCGCCGACCCCGAGCGCCCGGGCCATGCCCTCGCGAGCATGGGCGTCTACGTCTTCGACACCGAATTCCTGATGGCCGAGCTGGCCCGCGACGCCAGCGACGCGGCGTCTCAGCATGACTTCGGCCGCGACCTGATTCCGGCGTTGCTGGGCCGCGCCCGCCTGCGTGTGCACCGCTTCGAGCACAGTTGCGTCGGCGGCGCCGACGGCCGCCCCTACTGGCGCGATGTCGGCACCCTGGACGCCTACTACGAAGCCAACATGGACCTCACGCAAGTGCTGCCCGAGCTGAACCTGTACGACGACAGCTGGCCCATCCTAAGCCAGCAGCGCCAGTTGCCGCCAGCCAAGTTCGTGCTGGACGAAGCGCACCGGCGCGGGCTGGCGCTGAACTCGCTGGTGGCCACCGGCTGCATCGTCAGCGGCGCCACGGTGCGCGATTCCATCCTATTTTCGAAGGTTCGCGTGGGCGAACGCAGCCTCATCGAATCGTCATTGCTGCTGCCCGATGTGCGCTGTGGCTGCGACGTTCACCTGAACCGCACCATCGTCGACAAACACTGCCGGCTGCCCGACGGCTTCGTGGCGGGCCTCGACGCGCCAAGCGACATGGCGCGGGGCCTTTACCGCACGCCCAGCGGCGTCACCGTCGTGACGCCGGCCATGCTGGGCCAGGCCGGCGGCGTTGGCTGAGCCCGGACCGCGCCATGAGGAGCGCGGCCATGGGCGCGCAGCGCCGATGCCTCACTTGGGTTTGGCGGGGCGCAGTTCGACATAACTCTCCGTCTCTTCGTCCCAGCGGTGGGTACGCATGAAGGCCTCGGTCTCCTGCCGCACTTCGGCCCGGCTGCGAGTGACCAGGTCACGCGGCTCTCCGGCCAGGGGTTCCCACATTCCCTTCCTATCGTTCCATCGATGGGCCTTCAGGAACGCGTCCCGCTCGGCACGCACCTCGGCTCGGCTCTTGACGCCCTCGGGCAGATCCGAGGCGGCCTTTCCGGTGACGCGCGACACATAGTCGCCCTTCGATTCGTCCCAGCGGTGCGTGCGCATGAACTGGATGCACTCGTCGCGCACTTCGGCGCGCGTGCGCTCGCAGGTTGCCGCCTGGGTGCCCTGCACCTGGGCCAGGGCCAGGGTGCCCGAGCCCATGGCCAAGGCAGCAAGAAGAAGGCGGGTGATGACTGGCGAATGAGGCATGGTGTTCTCCGTGTTGAAAGCTGCAGTGACGCCTGCAGGCAAGACGGCAGTCTGCGCGGCGCTGGCCAGCGGCGGTTGAGCAGGCTCAAGCGCCTGCAGGCCGTATGACGCCGGCATCGTTGAGCCTGCGCAATCGCGGCCGCCAACGCGGCGCGGATCATGGCCGCTCTGCAGTTTTCCGACCCTGGCCTGCGCCACCCTCCGCGCACCACCGGCCACCGACTACCGAAAGGACGACCATGAAGACCGACGCACAGCTGAAGACCGATGTCACCAACGAACTGCAATGGGACCCTGCCGTGGACGCCGCCCACGTCGGCGTGGCCGCCAAGGACGGCGTGGTGACGCTGACGGGCCACCTCGAAACCTACGCCGAGAAGTACGCCGTGGAGCGCGCCGTGCAGCGCGTGGAAGGCGTGCGGGCGCTGGCTCTCGAACTCGACGTGAAGCTCGCTCCTGGCCACCGGCGCAGCGACTCCGAGATCGCCGAGGCCGCTGAGAACGCCTTCAAGTGGAACGTGGCCATTCCGCAGGACCGCGTCCGCCTGAAGGTGGAGAAGGGTTGGGTGACGTTGAGCGGCGAGGTCGACTGGGACTTCCAGCGCCGCGTCGTCGAGAAGGCTGTGCGCGCGCTCACCGGCGTGGTGGGCGTCAGCAACAGCATCATCCTCAAGCCCACAGTGACGCCAGCCAAGATCAACAACCGCATCCGAGACGCCCTGTCGCGCCATGCCGAACGCGAGGCCAAGAACATCGAGGTCTCGGTCGCCGGCTCCACGGTCACGCTGCGCGGGCGTGTGGATTCATGGGCCGAGCGCGACGCTGCGCAAGGTGCAGCCTGGTCTGCACCCGGCATCAGCCTGGTGGTCAACGAGCTGAGGGTCGGCGCTGCCGCCTGAGAGCGCGAAACCACTGCGCTGATGGCCGCAGGCCTTGCACGGGTCGCGCGCGCCAACCCGGAGGACCTTGGCGACCTGACCCCGGCCTGCATCAACCCGCAACGCATGCGGTACCCGACGACATCCCCGAGACGCCAGACGGCGTGCAAAAACAGGGTATGTCCAGCGCGCCTTCGACCTGCAACAATCCTGGGATTGGCCGGCCGAGGGAAACCCATCAATGGCTACTGACCCTGGTGAACACTTGCGCGTTCCGGACTGCTGCAGCGGGCACGCCGTGGCTTCCACGGTCTGCCCTGTTTCCGCCGAGCCCAGCGAAGGCTGGGGTGGTTTGCGGCTGGACAGCCAGGGCCATGTCCTGTCGATGGACCGCATGGCCGAGATCTGCCTCGGGATCACGTTCCAGAGCGCGGCAGGCAGGGCCTTCGAGGCTCTGCTGGCCACACCGCCGACCCGCGCGCTGCCTTGGCAAGCCCCGCCTGAAGGCTCGCCAGCATCGCCAGGGTGGCAGCGCTGGCCCGGCGCGTGCCTGGCGCGGAACGGCGAGCGCTGTTCCATGTCGATCGAATTGCTGATAGGGCGACTTGTCCCGGAAATGCAAGGGCCGGCGGGTCCCGGCTTCCTGGTCCTCGTCCACCCGCACAGCGGCGCGCTGGCCAGCGGCCTCACCGAAAGACAGCTTCGGGCGCTCATTGAGCTGGCACCCATCGCCGTCTGGGTGGCCGAGGCCGACCGCGTGGTGTTCGCCAACCGCGCAGCGGGCAAGCTGATGGGGCTGGAGAGCGGGGAAGCGCTGGTCGGCCGGTCGGTCTACACCTTGCTCAACCTGTCTGATCACGAGGAACTCTCGCGCTGCGTGGCTGCGGCGGTCGAACGTGAAGGCCAGGTGGAAACCCTTCAGGCGCATCTGCTCGGACATGACCAAGAGGCCCGCGAAGTGGAGATCGCGCTGGCCGCCCTGCCTGACCATGGCCGCACAACCGTGCAGATGGTGGTGTCGAACATCAGCCAGCGCAACCGCGAACTGCGGGAAATGCAGCGTTCGCGACAGCTGCTCAAGCGCCTGTCGGCCCATGTCGTGGAAGCGCGCGAAGAAGAACGGCGCCACATTGCGCGCGAACTGCACGACGAACTGGGCCAGCGCCTGGGCGCCTTGAAGATGGACATCGTCCATTGCGCGAGCACGAACTCGGTGCCCGGCAATGACGGGCGGGTGCAGGGGCTGCTGCAATCACTGGACGACATCCTGATGTCGGTGCGCCGCATCGCCTCGAACCTGCGCCCCCCGCTGCTCGACGACCTGGGTCTGGGCGACGCGATCGAGGCCCTGGCGGCCGACTTCTCGCGCCGTATCGGCATCCAGGTGCGGCTGAACACCGAGCCGCTGGAGGAGTCGCTGGACGACAGGGTCTCGATCGCCGCCTACCGCATGGTGCAGGAGGCGCTGACCAACGTGGCCAGGCATTCCCGGGCCACTCGGGTGAACATCGAGTTGCGGCGCGTCGCCGCGGAGTTGATGCTGAGCGTGAGCGACGACGGCGTCGGGCTGCAGGCCGCGGCACATCCGCAGCGCGACAGCCAGTTCGGCCTGCTCGGCATGCAGGAACGTGCCGATGCCCTGGGCGGCAGCCTGAATGTCGAGGACATCGCTGGCGGGGGCGTGCGCCTCGTCGTGCACCTGCCCGTCGAGCCCGCCGACACCAAGGCCCGCGGCCCGGCACCGGCCTCGAATCCTCGCGCGGCCTGAAGACCGCCCATGGAAGGCGACGACGCCCTGCACATCCTCATCGTGGATGATCACGCCATCGTGCGCGAAGGGCTCAAGCGCATCCTCGAGGGCACCCACCAGGCCTGGCGCGTGGTGGAAGCCGCTTCCGGCCTCGAAGCACTGGACGTCCTGCGCTGCACGCCCTTCGATGTGGCGGTGTTCGATATCTCGATGCCCGGCATGAGCGGCCTCGAGCTGCTGCGGCGCGTGCACGCCGAATTCCCGCGCCTTCGCCTTCTGATGCTGAGCATGCACGCCGAGGAACAGTACGCCCTGCGCGCGTTCAAGGCCGGTGCCAACGGCTATGTCACCAAGGACTGCGCCAGCCGCGAACTGGCCGGCGCCGTGCGCAAGGTGGCCGCAGGCGGCGTCTACGTGAGCGCGGGGCTGGCCGAGCGCGTGGTGCTCCAGCTGAACGGGACGCGCGAGCCGGCGCTGTACGAGCGGCTGTCCGACCGCGAACTCGACATCATGCGGCGCCTCGTCGCCGGGCACCGGCCCACCGAGATCGCGAATGAACTGCACCTGTCGGTCAAGACCGTCAGCACCCACAAAAGCCGCATCCTCGAGCGCCTGCAACTGCCCAACCTGGCGGCCCTCATCCGCTACGGTATCGAGCAGGGCCTGCTCACGGATGACCTGCCGGGCCGCCTGCTCGTCCAGCGGCGCGGGGAGTGAGCGCCGTGCCGCTGCCGGCTGCGGCCAGCGAACCCCTGCCATGGCGGGCCATGGCCTTGCCGGGGCCCGGGCCCGAGCGCGAGAACCGCTGCGCGCAGCAGCTGGCGCGGCGGCTTGACGGCTCGGCGGCACCATGGTGTGTGCAGGCATCCGCATGAGCGACATCCCGCAGTTCCCATATGCCTGGCTGTGGGGCGAGCAGCCGCTCGAAGCGCACCTTCAGCGCGATGCGCTGGCCGAGGCCAACCGGGCCCTGGACGAGCTGCGCGCAGGCCGTTTCGCGGGCGCGGCGTTGCTGCAATGCGCACCAGGGGGCTCACAGACGAGCGCCACTGGTGCAGACTGTGGGTCCTTCCCAGTTCGCCGAGCCGCCGGCCAGCAGCCCACTGTCGTCACCTCCCGCCCGAGCCGCGGCACGCCCCCCAAAGCTCAAGCCTCCCAGCTGTATTGACATGCCTCGCCACCTGTCGACCCCTGCCACGCCGAAGATCAGCCTCAAGCCCCTGATCGGGATCAGTCGAAGGGCGCTGGTGCACGAACTTCAGGTCCATCAGATCGAACTGGAACAGCAGAACGAGGAACTGCTGCGTGCTCACCGGGAACTCGTCTCCGCGCGCGACCGCTACATCGACCTGTTCGACTCGGCGCCCGTCACCTACCTCACGCTCGACGCCGAAGGGCGCATCACCGAGGCCAATCTCACCGCAGCGACCGAATTCGCCACCGAGCGACCGGCGATGCTGGGGCGTTCCTTCGAACACTTCGTGGCGCCAGCCGACAGCGACCGCTGGCGCCGGGTGGCCTTGCGCGCCTTCACGCGCAGCGAACTGCGGCGCGTCCAACTGATGCTCAAGCGCGAGGACGGTCACCACTTCGAGGCGCAACTCGATTGCCGGGCGATGGGCGGACCGGGCCCGGGTCGCCAGTTGCGGCTGACGCTCACCGAGCTGTCGCAACGCCGGCTGGCGGCCAAGAACCGCCGCATCGCCGCCAGCGGCTACGAGACTCGCGAGACCGAGCGCCGCGCCATGGCGGTGCGGCTGCACGAAGGGCTGGGCCAGCGGCTGGCGGCGCTGAAGCTGCACCTGGGCACGCTGACCCCGTGCGCGGACGACGGTACAAAGCGGTTGCTGGTCGAGACGATGGCGCTCGAACTCGACCAGGCGGTGGCGCTGGTGCGTCGCATGTCGGCCGACCTTCACCCGCTGATGCTCAGCGACCTGGGCCTGAGGGCCGCCCTGGAATGGCTGGTCAGCGACGTCGCGGAGCGCCTGGACCTGCGGGCGAACCTGCATTTCGACGACGACGATGCCACGCTGCCCCAGCCCCTGGCCATCGCCATCTACCGGCTGATCGAAGCCGCGCTGGTGCACTTCGCGCCCTACGTGCGTGCCGGCATCAGCGTCGAGCTGCTGCGCCGCCCGCGCGACTGGGTGCTGGTGCTGCAAATCGTGCCCGGGCACGAGCGCACCGACGGACCGGCAGGCTCCTTGATGAGCCTGCCGCATGGCTTCAAGGACCAGGTCCACCTGCTCGGCGGCCGCCTCGAGTTCAGCGAACTGCCCGGCCATGCACAGCGGATGCTCGTGTTCCTCGGCCACCAGGCCATCGGCGTCGCAGGGCCAGCGCCCGGCAGCTCCCTGGCCTGAACATCCCTTGCCATGGCCACCCGGAAGAAAGCCCCGCCGCCTGCCGCCGGCACGCGCCGCCGCCCTGCCGTCAAGACCGACACCGCCGCGCGCCTGCCCTCCGCCGTCATCGGCATCGGCGCCTCGGCTGGGGGGCTGGAAGCCCTGGAGCAATGGCTGCGCCACACCCCGGCGGACACCGGCATGGCCTTCGTGGTCGTGCAGCACCTCGACCCCACGCACCCCAGCCTGCTGGTCGAGATCCTGCAGCGCGCCACCGACATGCCGGTGGTTGAAGCGCGCGACCGCATGCCGGTGCTGCCAGACCGGGTGCACGTGATGCCGCCGAACCGCGTCATGGGCCTGGCCGGGGGCAAGCTGCGGCTGAAGGTGCCTGCCGAGCTGCGCACGCCACGGATGCCCATCGACGACTTCTTCCGCTCGCTCGCGAAAGAGCAGGCCGACCGGGCCGTCGGCATCGTGCTTTCGGGCACGGGCACCGACGGCACGCTGGGCTTGCGCGCCATCTTCGATGCCGGCGGGCTGTGCCTGGTGCAAGACCCCGCCACCGCCAAGTTCGACGGCATGCCGTCCAGCGCCATCCAGGCGGGCTGCGTCGACAAGGTGCTGCCCGCGGACCAGCTGACGCCAGCGCTGCTGCAAGGCGGTTCTGCGCTGGCGGCCGCCGCCGCGGCGAAGACTCCAGCGGCCAGCGTCCCGGCCACAGCCGCGGCCGACGACGGCGGCCTCGCGGCGGTGCTGGCGCAATTGCGCAGCGGCAGCGGGCACGACTTCACCCAGTACAAGAAAAGCACCGTCAGGCGGCGCATCGAGCGCCGCATGGCGCAGCGCGCGATCGACCGGATGCCGGTCTATGCACGCTACGTGAAGGAGAACCCGGCCGAGCTCCAGCTGCTGTTCCGCGAGTTGCTCATCAACGTCACCAGCTTCTTCCGCGACGCCGAGGCTTTTGCGGTGCTCAAGCGCAAGGTGATGCCGATGCTGATCGACGGCAAGGCCGACGGCGCCACGCTGCGCATCTGGGTGGCGGGCTGTGCCAGTGGCGAAGAGGTCTACTCGGTGGCCATGGTCGTGCGCGAGTACCTGCAGGAGTCGGGCAAGGAGCTGAAGGTGCAGCTCTACGGCACCGACCTGGACGACGAGGCGATCAAGGCCGCCCGCGCCGGGCTCTACACCGCGGACATCGCCGCCGACGTGGGGCGCGAGCGCCTGCGCCGCTACTTCACACGGGAAGAAACCGGCTATCGCGTGAACAAGGAGCTGCGCGACATGACCATTTTCGCGGTGCAGAGCCTCGTCAAGGATCCGCCCTTTACCCGGCTCGACCTGCTGTGCTGCCGCAACGTGATGATCTACCTCGAACCCGAGTTGCAGGACCGCTTGATCCCGATCTTCCACTACGCGCTGAACCCGGGTGGCGTGCTGTTCCTGTCGCCATCGGAAAGCATCGGCAGGCACGCCGAGCTGTTCGAGGTCAGCGACCGCAAGTGGAAGCTCTACCGGGCCCGGCCGCTGCACGCGGCGGCCCGCACCGGTCTGGCCGACCAGTTGTCCTGGATGGCCGGCAAGACAAGCCTGGCGCTGCCGGTCGCGCCGCAGCGCGCCGACCCGCGCCAGATGGCCGAGCTGGCCAAGCGCGCGCTGCTGCAGTCCTACGCGCCGGCGGCGGTGCTGGTCGACCTCCAGGGCAGCATTCTTTACGTGCATGGCGATACCGGACCCTACCTGCGCCCGGCACCGGGCGAGCCCACGCACAGCCTGGTGGAGATGGCGCGTGAAGGACTTCAGCTGCCCTTGCGGGAAGCCTTGCGCACAGTGGCCGCCCAGGGCCTGCCGGCAACCAGCCACGCCACCCTGCTGTCGGCCCAGGGTGAGCGTCGAGCGGTCAGCCTCAACGTGCGGCCCCTGCCCGAACCCACCGGCAGTCAAGCCGTGCTGCTGGTGAGCTTCCAGCCCGCCGACGAGCCCACGCCGGCCACGCCAGCGCGCACGCCGGGGCGCCGCCCCACCGCCGAAGCACAGCGCTGCGCCGAACTCGAGCACGAACTCGCGCACGTCAAGGAAAGCCTGCGCATGATGCTGGAGGAGCAGCAGATCTCGAACGAGGAGCTCAAGTCCACCAATGAGGAACTGCAGTCCACCAACGAAGAGCTGCAGTCCACCAACGAGGAGCTGGAGACGTCCAAGGAAGAGCTGCAGTCGGTGAACGAGGAACTGGTCACCGTCAATGCCGAACTGCAGTCCAAGATCGAGCAGATGGGCCGCATCCAGGACGACATGAAGAACCTGCTGGACAACCTGCAGCTCGGCGTGATCTTCCTCGACCGGCAGCTGAAGCTGCGGCGTTTCACGCGCGACGCCACCCAGCTGTTCAGGCTGCTGCCCAGCGACATCGGCCGGCCGCTGTCCGACATCCGCAGCGAGCTTCTCGATGCCGACCTGCTGGCCGACGCCCAGGTGGTGCTCGATTCACTGGTGCCCACCGAGCGCGAGGCGCGTACGGCCGCCGGCCGCTGCTACCTGGCCCGCGTGCAGCCCTACCGCACGGTGGACCACGTGGTCGAAGGCGTGGTGATGACCTTCGCCGACGTCACGCTGAGCGTCGAGGCCATCGCGGCGCGCGAGGCACTGGCGCTGGCCGAAGGCATCGTGGACGCCGTGGACAGCCCGCTGGTGGTGCTGGACGCCCGGCATCACGTGCTTTCGGCCAACCGCGCCTACTACGAGGCCTTCCAGGACGCGCCGAAGCAGACCGTGGGCCTGGACCTGCTGGCCATCGGCCAGGGGCGCTGGAATCTGCCCGCCGTGCGGGCGCTGCTCGAAGCGCCGTGGCCGACGGGCAAGGCCGGGCTGGCGACGCGGCAGGCCGAGATCGCGCTGCCCGGCGCAGGCGCGCTGCGCTGTACCCTGGGCGTGCGGCGCGTGCTGCACCAACCCGCAGGGCACCCGGTGATGCTGCTGTCGATCGTTGCGGCCCCGGCTGGCCCCGCGGCGCTTGCAGGCGCCGCGCCCCCGCCCCCGCGCGCAGCGGCCGTGGCCAGCCCGAAGGCGCACCGCACCCGACCGGCCCGCAAGGCCTGAACGGGCTGCCCGGGCCGATAACGGGACTTCAGGCGACGGGCGGGCGCGCTTCGGCCTGCAGCACCCGCCGCGTCACGGCCAGCAGCGTGTCGGGCGTGACGCTGATGGCGTCGATGCCCAGGGCCACCAGCGCCTGCGCCATGCCGGGGTCGTCGGACGGTGCCTGGCCGCACAGGCCGATGTGGCGGCCGTGCCGGTGGGCGCCTTCGATGGCCTGGCGGATCATGGCCATCACACCCGCGTCGCGCTCGTCGAAGTCGAAGGCGACGATTTCGGAATCGCGGTCGACGCCCAGCACCAGTTGCGTGAGGTCGTTCGAGCCGATGGAGAAGCCGTCGAAGAGGCGGGCGAAGGCGTCCACCTGGATGACGTTGTTCGGGATCTCGCACATCACGTAGATCTCGAGCCCCTGCTGCCCGCGGGCCAGGCCGTGGCCCGCCATCGCGGCGAGCACGCGCTCGGCCTCGTCGACGCGGCGGCAGAAGGGCACCATCAGCTTCACGTTCACCAGGCCCATTTCTTCACGCACGCGCCGCAGCGCCGCGCACTCCAGCGCGAAGCCATCGGCGTAGCTCGGGTGGGCATAGCGCGAGGCGCCGCGAAAGCCCAGCATCGGGTTGGCCTCCACCGGTTCGAAATCGCGCCCGCCCAGCAGGCTGGCGTATTCATTGGTCTTGAAGTCGGACAGCCGCACGATGACCGGGCGCGGGAAGAAGGCCGCGGCGATGGTGCCGATGCCCTCGGACAGCTCGCGCACAAAAAAGTCGGCCGGGCGCGCATGGCCTTTCGTCAGCTCGGCCAGCTGGGCGCGCACCGCGGGGTCGGTGACGCGCTCGGGGTGGGCCAGCGCCATCGGGTGCGCGCGGATGTGCTCGGCGATGATGAACTCCATGCGCGCCAGGCCCACGCCAGCGCTGGGCAGCAGGCCCACCTGGAAGGCGAGGTCGGGGTTGCCGAGGTTGACCATCACTTCGGTGCGTGGCCGGCCCAGGCTGGCCAGGTCGGTGCGCGTCGTCGTGTAGGCGATGCGTCCTGCGTAGACGCGGCCCTGCGCGCCTTCGGCACAGCTGACCGTGACTTCGTCGCCGGTGCGCAGCTCGCGCGTGGCGTTCTCGCAGCCCACCACCGCCGGGATGCCGAGCTCGCGCGCCACGATGGCGGCGTGGCAGGTGCGCCCGCCGCGGTTGGTGACCACCGCCGCGGCGGTCTTCATCACCGTGCCCCAGTCGGGCAGCGTGCTGTCGGCCACCAGCACCTCGCCGGGCTGGAACTCCGCCAGGTGGGCGATGTCGGCAACCACGCGCACGCGCCCGGCGGCAATGCCGCTGCCCACCGCGCGGCCGCGCACGCGCACGGTGCCGGGTGCGGCCAGGTGCACCTCGTCCAGCTGGCCCGGCGAACGTTGCGAGCTCACCGTCTCGGGCCGCGCCTGCACGATGTAGAGCTGACGGTCCAGGCCATCGAGCGCCCATTCCACGTCCATCGGCACGGGGTGGCCGGCGCGCGCGCTGTAGTGCGCCTCGATGGCCAGGGCCGCGTCGGCCAGCTCCAGCACCTGCGCGTCGGACAGACAGAAGCGCTCGCGCTCCTCGGCCGAGGTGGCCACGTTGCGCGTGGTGTCGCGACCAGCGGCCTGCGCATAGACCATGCGCACTTCCTTCGCGCCGCGGCGGCGCCGCAGCACGCAGCGCCGGCCAGCGCGCAGGGTGGGCTTGAAGACGTGGAACTCGTCGGGGTCGACCGTGCCCTGCACGACGTTCTCGCCCAGGCCCCAGGCGCCAGTGATGAAGACGACGTCGCGAAAGCCCGATTCGGTGTCCAGCGTGAAGGCCACGCCGCTGGCTCCGAGGTCGGCACGCACCATCTTCATCACGCCCACCGACTGCGCGATCTTCAGGTGGTCGAAACCCTGGTCGACGCGGTAGCTGATCGCGCGGTCCTTGAACAGGCTGGCGAAGCAGTCCTGCACGGCCGCCAGCAGGCGCTGCTCGCCGGCGATGTTGAGGAAGGTCTCGTGCTGGCCGGCAAAGCTGGCGCCGGGCAAGTCTTCGGCGGTGGCCGAGCTGCGCACGGCCACGGTCAGGCCCTCGCCGAACTCGGCGCGCAGCTGCGCGTAGGCGGCCAGGATCTCCTCGCGCAGCGCGGCCGGCAGCGGTGCCGCGCGCACGATCTCGCGCGCGGCCAGCGCGCGGCGCGCCAGATCGTCCACCTGGCGCACGTCCAGGCCGTCCAGCGCGCGGCGCAGCGGCTCCCAGGCGCGGGCCTGGTCCAGCACCTCGCGGTAAGCCTGCGCGGTGATGGCAAAGCCGTCGGGCACGCGCACGCCCGCCGCTCCGAGGTGCCCGAACATCTCGCCCAGCGAAGCGTTCTTGCCGCCCACGGTGGCGACGTCGTCGTTGCCGATGTCGGAGAACCAGCGCACCCATCTCGGCTTCTCGGCCCGCAGTCCCATGGCACCTCCTGTCCGCTCTGCCAAGCATGGGCAGGCACCGCACGGTGCCCATTGCGCAGGCTCAATCCGCGCGGCGCCACGCTGCCTAGGCTGGGGCCGAGGAGAACCCTGATGCGCACACCCGGCAAGCACACCCCCAGTCCGACCCCCAACCCCGCTCGCGCCCGGCTTCGGCCACGGCCCAAGCCGCCACTGACGGCCGTGATGACGGCCATCCCGAAAGATCCAGGCACCCTCGATGCGCCGGCTGTGGTGAGCCGGCCCGATGGCTACTACTGGCAGGCCCCGGACGGCCACCGGGAGGTGGGGCCCTTCGAGACCTACGAAATGGCCTGTGCCGACCGCGACCGCGACGACGAGGAACGGGCGTTCCCCGGCGAAGATCTGCGCGAGACCGAGCACGAGATAGGTCTTGCCGACTGGATCGACGCCGAGCTGGGCGAGCCCGCCGAGGGCCCCTCGCCGCCCCACCTGCGGGAGCGCTGAGATGCCCGCCGGCCGCCCTGCCCTGGCGCCGCGCCCGCCCCTGCCCTGGGTGGTGGTGGCCAACGCCGCCCGCGCGCGCATCTTCGAGCGCGACGCCGAGAACAACGCCCTGCGCGAGATCGCCAGCCACGTGCACGCGGCCAGCCGGCTGAAGGGCGCCGAGCTTGCCGCCGACCGGCCGGGCCGGGCGTTGAAGGGCGCGGCATCGACCGCCTTCGAACCACGCACCTTGCCGCGCGAGCGGGAGCAAGCGCGATTTGCCCATGAACTGGCTGGTGAACTGGAACAGGCCGCGCTGGCGCACCGCTTGCCTGGCTGGACGCTGCTGGCCTCGAACACGTTTCTCGGCGAGCTGAAGTCCGCGCTGGGCCCGGCGGCGCGGCGCCTGCTTCATGCCAGCATCGCGCTGGACCTCAGCAGCTTCCAGGGCGACGAGCTGGAATGCCGCGTGCACGACGCGCTGCGCGGCACAGGCGGCACGGGCTGAAGCGGCGGGCGCGGCCCCGTGCCGCTCTTGCGCGCTTCCGCCCTTGCGCCTTTCTGCCCGGCCGCTCCCGACCTGCGCCGCCGTTGAGCACGCTCAACGCGCCACCCGGCCCCCGCCCTACAGTGACACCGTCGCGAGGCAGAAGGCTGATACCGGAAGCCTGCGATGAAGTGAGGCCACCCCGCAAGGGAAGTGTCCACCGCACTAGATGCCGTGGTGGATGGAGACGCCCTCAGACCAGGACGGTGCGCAAGTGCCGGACTGGGGATCTCCACCGGGGCCCGCCAGGCGGCAACGCCTGGCGGGCATTCTTCGCTGTGCCCCGGCGGTTTCAGGAAGCGGGCGGGGCCTCGGGCGTGGCTGCGCTGCGGGCGTCGAAGTCGCCCAGTTCGGTGGCCATCCTTTCGAAGAGGCTGCGAACGCGCGGGTCGGCGCTGCTGGGCAGCACCACGCGCAGCTGCAGTTCCAGGTCGCCCGGTGGATGCGCCGGCAGGCCCCGGCCGCGCACGGTGATGCTGCGCCCGCTCTGCGCGCCGGCTGGCACGCGCACCTTCAGGCGGCTGCCATCGGGCATCGCCACCGGCACCACGGCGCCCAGCGCCGCTTCCCAGGGCGCCAGCGGCAGCACGCAGACGAGGTCGGCTCCGTGCACGCGGAACTGCGCATGCGGCTGGAACTGCACCTGCAGCAGCAGGTCGCCCGGCGGCCCGCCGCCCTGGCCTGGGCCGCCCTGCCCGGCCAGGCGCATGCGCTGGCCAGCCTTCACGCCGGCCGGGATGTCCACCTCCAGCGTGCGCGGCACCAACTGCACATGCCCCCGGGCGTCTTGCTGCGGCACGCGCAGCGTGAACTGCCGCTTCGCGCCACGCCAGGCGTCCCCGATGTCGAGCAGGATCTTCGCGTGGTGGTCCTCGCCGCGCGCCGGCGCCTGGCCGGCACCGCGGCCGGGGCTGCCGCCCCAGTGCCGGGCCTGGCGGCCCATCGAACCGAAGAACGCGGTGAAGAAGTCGCTGTAGGCCTGCGCCTCGGCGCCGGGGTGCTGGCCGCTGCTGAACTCGAAGCCCGCGTCCCAGTCGGGCGGCGGCGTGAAGGGCTCGCCCTCGCGGTGGCCCTGGCCCACGGCGTCGTAGGCGGCGCGGCGCTCGGGGTCGGAAAGCACGGCATGGGCCTCGTTGAGCTCGCTCATGCGCGCCGCCGCGTCGGCTTCCTTGCTGACGTCGGGGTGGTACTTGCGGGCCAGGGCGCGGTAGGCCTTCTTGATCTCGCCGGCCGTGGCGTCCCGGGCCACACCGAGCACCCGGTAGTAGTCGTGGAACTGCATGGCGGTTCAGCGCGCGGGCGCGCCGGGCGCGTGGCGCGGGCCGGGCAGGTGGCGGGCAAACCAGTCGCCGGCCAGGCGCGCCACCTCGTCCAGCGCGCCCGGCTCTTCGAACAGATGGGTGGCCCCGGGCACGATGACGAGCCGGCTTTCGCCGCCCAGCCGGCGGCAGGCGGCGCGGTGCGGCTCGATGAGCGAGGTGTCCAGCCCGCCCACGATGAGCAGCGTGGGTGCGGTGACGTGGGGCAGCGCCGTGAAGGCGAGATCGGGCCGCCCCCCGCGCGAGACCACCGCAGCGACTTCGGCCGGGTGCGCCGCCGCGGCCTGCAACGCTGCGGCGGCGCCCGTGCTGGCGCCGAACAGGCCCACCGGCAGCGCGGCCAGGGCGGGCTACTGCCGCACCCAGGCCAGGGCTTCGCCCCGGCGCCCGGCCAGCGGTTCGATGTCGAAGACGTGGGCGCGGCTCGCGGCTTCATCGGCCTGGAGCAGGTCGAACAGCAGCGTGGCCAGGCCGCGCCGCTGCAGGCTCTGGGCCACGCGCTGGTTGCGCGGGCTGAGGCGGCTGCTGCCACTGCCATGGGCGAACAGCACCAGCCCCTTCGCGCTCGCCTCCTGCACCAGGCTGCCCGGCAACTGCCGCAGGCCCACGGCCACCGCCTGCGTCTGGGCCGTGGGCGGCCCGGTGTGCAGACCCGGGTTCAAGGCGGCGCCGTCGCCGTGGCGCCCGCGTCCCCGCGGGTGCGGGCCAGTGCCGCCAGCACCTCGGCGTCGTCGACCTGGCGGAAGTTGCCGTCGTGGGGCCCCACGGCGTGGAAGGGCCAGGGCTGGGCCAGGCAGACGATCTCGTCGACCTCGGCGGCCAGCGGGGCCACGGCCGAATGCGCTGCCAGCGGCACCGCAAGCAGCGTGCGGCCCGGGCCGCGCCGCTTCAGCGCACGCAGCGCGGCCCGGGCCGTGGTGCCGGTGGCCATGCCGTCATCGACCACGACGGCCGTGCCGCCGCGTACCGGCAGAGGCTCGCGGTCCTGCAGGTACACGTGGCGACGGCGCTCGATTTCCTGCAGTTCGCGCTGCGCCTGCTGCTCAATGTAGGCCGTGTCGGCGCCGGACAGCGTGGCCGTCTCTTCGTCGACCACGACATCGGGCGGCGTGCCATCGACCACGGCGGCCACCGCCAGCTCGGGCTGCCCGGGGGCGCCGATCTTACGCACCAGCAGCAGGTCCAGCGGTGCGTGCAGCGCCCGCGCCACCTCGGCCGCCACCGGCACGCCGCCACGCGGCAGCGCCAGCACCACGAGCGGCTGCGCCCATGTGCGGCCGGCGAGCGCCCGCGCCAGGGCGCGCCCGGCGGCGGCGCGGTCGGCAAACAGCACGCTCACTGCACGGCCCTCCGTGGGCCGCACACACCGGGCCCGGTTGAACGCGGCGTGGCACGGGGCGCGGGGGCTTTCATGCCTGCATGCTCGGCGCGGCACCGGCCGCCGCAGTTGCGCGCACTCAATCGGGCACCCTGCGCCGCGCCGCAAGATGCACCGCACAAGCTGCCTTCCGCCGCCGCTGGGTACAGCGCATGAGAACCGTCATGGAACAAGCCAGGAAACCGACTGCCAGGAAACCGAGCGCGGGCAAAGTGACCGCCAGCAAGGCGACCGCCCGCAAAGCGACCGCCAGCACAGCGAGCGAACACCCTCGCCCGCCCGTGTCCGTTGCGACCGGCCAGGGGCCTGCCGGCACGGCGACGGTGCCGCTCGACCTGGGGTCGGGCCCCTTGCTGCTGCCCCGCCCCTCCTTCAGCCCGGGCGCCACGCTGGAGACTGCGCTGCAGTTGCGCTGCAGCGTGCGCGACTTCAGCCCCGAGCCGCTGCCGCTGAAGCTGGTGTCGGCGCTGCTGTGGGCGGGCTGCGGTATCAACCGGCACGCCAGCGGGCACCGCACCGCGCCTTCGGCGCACAACTGGCAAGAGATCAACGTCTTCGCCGTGCTGCCCGAAGGCACCTACCGCTACGAGCCGGCCGGCCACCAGCTGGCGCTGGTGGATGCGCAGGACCTGCGCGCCCTGACCGGGCAGCAGGACTTCGTCGCCAGGGCGCCGCTGAACCTGGTCTGCGTGGCCGACTTCGCCCGCATGCTGGACTGCCCCGCCGACGAGCGCTCCTTCTTCGCCGGTGCTGACGCCGCCTTCGTGGCGCAGAACATCCTGCTGGCCTGCGCCAGCGAAGGCATGGCCGCGGTGGTGCGGGCGCTGATCGACCGGCGCCGGCTCGCCGCCGCGCTGCGGCTGCAGCCCAGCGAACGCATCGCGCTGGCGCTGAGCATCGGCTGGCCGGGCCCCTCGGCCTGAGTCTGGCGCACGCCACGGTGCCGCCCCGGGGCCCCCGCATGCGAGGCGAGCGCATCCGCAAGACCCCGGCCCTGATGTCGGTGCAGCCGGTGCCGCCAAACCTGCCGGACTACGACGAGGCCTGCCGGAACTTCAGCTGGGCGCAGACGCGGCGCGAGCTGCTGGGCGCGCACCCCGGCCGCATGAACCTGGCCGAGCTCGCCGTGGACCGCCATGCGCGGGGCGCTGCCGCCGACCGCACGGCCCTGCGCTTCCTGCCGCAGCAAGGCCCGCCGCACGCGCTGAGCTATGGCGAACTGGCCCTGCAGAGCAACCGCTTTGCCCACGTGCTCCGCGGGCTGGGCGTGGGCCGCGGCGAACCCGTCTTCGTGCCGGCCGGCCGCCTGCCGGCCCTTTATGTGGCGGTGCTGGGCGCGCTGAAGAACGGCAGCGTGGTGTGCACGCTGTTCTCGGCCTTCGGGCCCGAGCCGGTGGCCACGCGCCTGCGCATCGGCGGCTGCAAGCTGCTCGTCACCACCGTGGCGCTGTACCTGCGCAAGGTGGCCGCGCAGCGGCAGGCGCTGCCCGCGCTGGCGCACGTGCTGGTGGTGGACGCCGACGCCGCCGCCGGCCGCCCGGCACCGCCCGGCACGCTGGACCTGGCGCCACTGATGGCCGCGGCCAGCGAGAGCTTCGAGCTGGCGCCCACCGGGCCCGACGACCCGGCGCTGCTGCACTTCACCAGCGGCACCACCGGCACGCCCAAGGGCGCGCTGCACGTGCATGAGGCCGGGCTGACGCATTTCGCCACCGGCCGCCATGCGCTGGACCTGCATGCCGACGACGTGTTCTGGTGCACCGCCGACCCCGGCTGGGTGACGGGCATGTCCTACGGCATCCTGGCGCCGCTGATGCACGGCGTGACGAGCATCGTCGACGAGGGCGAGTTCGATGCCCGGCGCTGGTACCAGATCTTGCAGGACCAGCGCGTCAGCGTCTGGTACACCGCGCCCACGGCCATCCGCATGCTGATGAAGGCCGGGCCCGAACTGCGCCAGGCCTACCGCTTCCCGGCGCTGCGCTTCGTGGCCAGCGTGGGCGAGCCGCTGAATCCCGAGGCCGTGTGGTGGGGCCAGGAGGTGCTGGGCCTGCCCATCCACGACAACTGGTGGCAGACCGAGACCGGCGGCATCATGATCGCCAACCTGCCGGCGCTGGACATCAAGCCCGGCTCGATGGGCCGGCCGCTGCCGGGCGTGGACGCGCTGATCGTGCGCCATCTGCCGGGGCAACCGGTCGTGCCGCTCACCGAGCCCGACGCCGTGGGCGAACTGGCCCTGCGCGGCCGCTGGCCTTCGCTGTTCCGCGCCTACATCGGCCAGGAAGAGCGCTACCGCCGGTGCTTCGCGGGTGATCTCTACCTCACCGGCGACCTGGCGCGACGCGACGCCGAGGGCTACTTCTGGTTCGTCGGCCGCAGCGACGACGTCATCAAGTCGGCCGGGCACCTGATCGGCCCCTTCGAGGTGGAAAGCGTGCTGCTGGAGCACCCGGCCGTGGCCGAGGCCGGCGTCATCGGCAAGCCCGACGCCACGGTGTGGCGCTGAAGCCCGGCTTCAGCGCCAGCGAAGCGCTGCAGCGCGAACTGCTGGGCCATGCGCGCGTGCGCCTGGGCGCGGCGGTGGCACCGAAGGAGCTGGCCTTCGTGCCCGGCCTGCCGCGCACGCGCAGCGGCAAGATCATGCGGCGGCTGCTGAAGGCGCGCGAGCTTGGCCTGCCCGAAGGCGACACCTCCACGCTGGAGGCCGACACGTGACCGAACCCGCCAGCCACGCCCCGCCGGTGCCGCCCGGCGGCCCGGTGCCGCTGGCGCAGCCGCTGGCCCTGGGCCTGCTGGTCGACATGCTGCGCGTGCGCCGCATGGAAGAAAAATGCGCCGAGCTCTATGGCGCCGGCAAGATTCGCGGTTTCCTGCATCTCTACATCGGCCAGGAAGCGGTGGCCGCGGGCGCGCTGCGTGCCCTGCGGACGGAAGACAAGGTGCTGGCCACCTACCGCGAGCACGGCCACGCGCTGCTGCGCGGCGTGCCCATGAAGGCCCTCATGGCCGAGATGTACGGCAAGCGCGAGGGCTGCTCGCGCGGCCGCGGCGGCTCGATGCACCTGTTCAGCGCCGCCACGAACTTCTACGGCGGCAACGCCATCGTCGGTGGCGCCTTGCCGCTGGCCGTGGGCCTGGCGCTGGCGCTGAAGATGCAGCAGCAGCCCGGCCTGGCGGCCTGCTTCTTCGGCGAAGGCGCGGTGGCCGAGGGCGCCTTCCACGAAGCGCTGAACCTGGCCGCGCTGTGGCAGCTGCCGGTGCTGTTCTGCTGCGAGAACAACCTCTACGCGATGGGCACGGCACTGGCGCGCTCGCAGGCGCAGACCGACCTCTGCCGCATGGCCGAGGCGCATTGCGTGGCCAGCGAGCGCGTGGACGGCATGGACGTGGTGGCGGTGCACCTGGCGCTGCGCGCCCGGGCCGCGCAGGTGCGCAGCGAAGGCCGGCCGGCCTTCGTCGAGCTGCAGACCTACCGCTACCGCGCGCATTCCATGTTCGACCCCGACCTGTACCGCGACAAGGCCGAGATCGAGGCCTGGAAGACACGCGGCCCCATCCACAGCTACACCGCCAGGCTGAAGGCCCAGGGCTGGCTCGGCGAGGCCGAGTTCCTGGCGCTGGACGCGCAGGCGCAGCAGGAAGTGCAGCAGGCCGTCGATTTCGCCGAGGCCGGCACCTGGGAGCCGGTGGAAGACCTGCTGCGCGACCTGCACACGCCCGCAGCAGCGCCAGCCGCAACTGCCGCACCGGCGGCCACGGCCAGCCCATGAAGACCAGCTACCGCCGGGCCGTGCACGACGCCCTGCAGGAAGCCCTGCAGCGCGACCCGCGCGTGCTGCTGATGGGCGAGGACGTGGGCCGCTACGGGGGTAGCTACGCCTTCAGCAAGGGCCTGCTGGCCGAGTTCGGCCCCGAGCGCGTGCGCGACACGCCGCTGTCGGAACTGGGCTTCGTGGGCGCCGGCATCGGCGCGGCGCTGGGCGGGCTGCGGCCCATCGTCGAGGTGATGACGGTCAACTTCAGCCTGCTGGCGCTGGACCAGGTGGTCAACAACGCGGCGCTGTACCGGCACATGTCGGGCGGGCAGTTCAGCGTGCCGCTGGTGCTGCGCATGGCCACCGGCGCCGGCCGCCAGCTGGCGGCGCAACACTCGCACAGCCTGGAGGGCTGGTACGCCCACATTCCTGGCCTGCGCGTGCTGGCCCCGGCCACGGTGGCCGACGCGCGCGCCATGCTGTGGCCGGCGCTGCTGGACCCCGACCCAGTGGTCATCTTCGAACACGCCCAGCTCTACAACCTTGAAGACGAGTTGCCAGCCGTGCCCGCTGCCGACATCGCCCACGCCGCCGTGCGCCGGCCGGGCAGCGACCTCAGCCTCGTCACCCAGGGCGGCTGCCTGCCCAAGGCGCTGGCTGCGGCCGAGGCGCTGGCCGCCGAGGGCGTGGCGGCCGAGGTCATCGACCTGCGCGTGCTGCGGCCGCTGGACCTGCCCACGCTGGCCGCCTCGGTGCGCAAGACGCGGCGCCTGCTCGTCGTCGACGAAGGCTGGCGCAGCGGCGGCCTGGCCGCCGAGATCATGGCCAGCATCGCCGAGCAGCTGTTCTTCGAGCTGGACGCGCCGCCGCTGCGCGTGTGCACGGCCGAGGTGCCCATCCCCTATGCCCGCCACCTGGAAGAAGCGGCACTTCCGCAGGTGCCGGACATCGTGGCTGCTGCGCGGCAGCTGCTGGGGCGGGCCGCATGATCGGCTTCAAGCTGCCCTCGCTGGGCGCCGACATGGACGACGGCACGCTGCTTGCGTGGAAGGTGGCGCCCGGCCAGGCGGTGCACAAGGGCGACGTGGTCGCGGTGGTGGACACCACCAAGGCCGCCATCGACGTGGAATGCTGGGAAGAAGGCCGCGTGCACCAGCTGCTCACCCAGCCGGGCGAAAAGATCAGCGTCGGCACGGTGATGGCCTGGCTGCTGGCACCCGGCGAAGAGGCCCCAGCGGCCCCAGCGGCCGCGCCCTTGCCCGCTGGGGCCACCCAGGCCGCGGCGGTTCAGGCACCGGCGCCGGGCGCTGCGCCGCAGGTCCCGGCCGCGCCGGCCGCGACCGCCGACCATCGCAGCGACCATCGCGGCGACCGCCAAGCCGCCCTGCGCGGCGCCATCGCCAGCGCCATGAGCCGCTCCAAGCGCGAGATTCCGCACTACTACCTGGCCGAGCCGGTGCCCATGCAGCAGGCGCTGCAATGGCTGGCGGCGCGCAACGAGGGGCGGCCGGTCGCGGCGCGCTTGCTGCCCGCGGTGCTGGTGCTGAAGGCGGTGGCACTGGCCCTGCGCCAAGTGCCCGAGCTGAACGGCCACTTCACCGAAGGCAGCTTCCGCCCTGCGGCGGCGGCGCACCTGGGCGTGGCCATCTCGCTGCGCCAGGGCGGCCTGGTGGCGCCCGCGCTGCACGACGTGGCCGCCCAGCCGCTGGACAAGCTGATGGCCGCGCTGGCCGACCTGGTGCTGCGCTGCCGCGCCGGCCGGCTGAGCAGCTCGGAGCTGAGCGACGCCACCCTCACCGTCAGCAACCTGGGCGACACCGGCGTGGACAGCGTCTTCGGCGTCATCCACCCGCCGCAGGTGGCGCTGGTGGGGGTGGGCCGCATCGCCGAGCGGCCGTGGGTGGTGGGTGGCGCCGTGCAGGCCTGCCCCATGCTCACCTGCACGCTGGCCGCCGACCACCGCGTGAGCGACGGCCACCGCGGTGCGCTCTTCCTGGCTGCGGCGCGCGAGCTGCTTCAGGCCCCCGCGCAGCTGGACACGCCCGCATGAAGGACATGGCCGACCTCCGCGCAGGCGTGCTGCAGGCGCTGCAGCAGGTGGCGCCCGAACTCGACCCCGCCACGCTGGCCGCCGACCAGCCCCTGCGCCCGCAGGTCGACCTGGACTCGATGGACTGGCTCAACGTCATCGTCGGACTGCACCAGCGCTTCGGCGTCGACATCCCCGAGGCCGACTACGAGCGTCTGACCAGCCTCGAAGCCATCGTCGCCTACCTGGCGGTGCGGACGGGCTGAGCCGCCGCGTTGGCCGCATGCAAGGGCCGACACAGGTGCCGGGCCGGTCCTGGGTGGCTGCGGCTGTGGCGGCGATGGCGACGGCGTGATCGTCGACCTCGGCAACAGCGTGGGCTGGGACTGGCTGTTCTAGGCAGCGTTCACGGCGTCCCTGACCGCGCTGGCCGCCGCCTCGGCGAAGGGCCGCAGCTCGGCCTCGGTCAGCGTCTCCTGTGCCAGCAAGCGCGCCGCGCCGTCGTCCAGCAGCGTGCGGTGCGAGCGCAGCAAAGCCGTGGCGCGGGTGCAGGCCTCGTCGACCAGCGCGCGAACGGCGGCGTCGATGCGCGCCAGCGTCTGGTCGGCCAGGCCGTGTTCCTGCGCTGGCGCCTCGGGCCGGTCGAGCCAGCGCGGGATGCGGTGCTCGCAGGACACCAGCCCCAGTTCCCGCGACATGCCGTGCCGCGCGACCATCTCGTGCGACACGCGTGCAGGCACCACGCGGTTGCGGCCATCGGGTTGCGGCGTCTTCAGCACGCCTTCAACCGCCTCGCTGCCCCCCACCACCGATTCGAAGCGACCGGCCCGCAGCTGCTGCAGGAATTCGCTGTAGGCGACGGGTTGAACCGGCAGCGAGCCCAGCCACGGGTCGCGCAGTGCAAACAGAGCCACCAGGGCCACGAGCAGCAGCCATACAGAGGGCGGCCTCCAGTCGAAGCGCGGCGCTTCGCGGGACGGCAAGGGCGGGCCGGGCGGATTCGGCATGGCAGGACCTGGCGAGCCACTGTGCCTGCCGGCCGTGGCGGCGCCTTGCGCGGACTCAATCGCTCCCGGCCGCTACGGCCTAGGCTGAAGCGCCCCGACCCGAAACTTCGAAACCCATCCCTCATGAGCAACAAGCAACTCGTCTTCCACGAAGAGGCGCGCGCCAAGGTCCGCCGCGGCGTCGACGCGCTGGCCCGTGCGGTGGGCGTGACGCTGGGCCCGCGTGGTCGCACCGTCATCCTCGAGCGCGAGTTCGGCGCGCCGCAGATCGTCAACTCCGGCGTGCTGGTGGCCAGGTCCGTGGAGCTGGAAGACCGCTTCGAGAACATGGGCGCGCAGATGCTGCGCGAGGTGGCCGCGCGCACCAGCGAGAAGGCCGGCGACGGCACCACCACGGCTACCATTCTGGCCCAAGCCATGGTGGACGAGGGCATGCGCTTCCTGGCCGGGGGCATGAACCCGATGGAGCTCAAGCTCGGCATGGAGCAGGCGGTGGACGCGGTGGTGGCCGAACTGCACCGCGTGGCCCGGCCCTGCGCCAGTTCGCAGGAGATCGCGCAGGTGGCGGCCATCTCCGCCAACAACGACAGCTCCATCGGCGAGTTGCTGGCCCACGCCATCGACAAGGTGGGGCGCGAAGGCGCCATCAGCATCGAAGACGGCTCGGGGCTGAGCAGCGAGCTCGAGGTCGTCGAGGGCCTGCAGTTCGACCGCGGCTTCCTCTCGCCCTACTTCATCAACAACGCCGAGCGCCAGGCCGCGGTGCTGGAAGACGCCGCCATCCTGCTCTTCGACCGGCGGCTGTCGTCGCTGCACGAGCTGCTGCCGCTGCTGGAGGAGGTGGTCAAGGCCCACCGCAGCCTGCTCCTGGTGGCCGAAGAGGTGGACGGCGAGGCGCTGGCCACGCTGGTGCTGAACACGCTGCGCGGCACCTTCCGCGCCTGCGCCGTGAAGGCGCCCGGCTTCGGCGACCGGCGCAAGGCCCTGCTGCAGGACATGGCCGTGCTCACCGGCGGCGTGGTCATCAGCGAAGAGGCCGGGCGCACACTGGCCAAGGCGCAGCTGGGCGACCTGGGGCGCGCGCGGCGCGTCGAGGTGGGCAAGGACGACACCACGCTGATTGGCGGCGGCGGGGCCGAGGCGGCGCTGCGCGAGCGCGTGGCGCAGTTGCGCAAGGAACGCGACCAGGCCGACAGCAGCTACGACCGCGAGCAGCTCGACGAGCGCATCGCCAGGCTCTCGGGCGGGGTGGCGCTCATCAAGGTGGGCGCGGCCACCGAGACCGAGCTGAAGGAACGCAAGATCCGCGTCGAGGACGCCCTGCACGCCACGCGCGCGGCAGTGGCCGAGGGCATCGTGCCCGGCGGCGGCGTGGCGCTGCTGCGTGCGCGGGCGGTGCTGGCCCAGCCGCCCGCCGCCGCGCTGGCGGGCTCGCTGGACCACGACTGCGGCCGCCGCATCATCGCCCGCGCGCTGGAAGAGCCCTTGCGCCGCATCGTCGCCAATGCCGGCGAAGAGCCCTCGGTGGTGCTGCACCGCGTGGAGACAGCAGCCGACCCCGCGCATGGCTACAACGCCGCCACGCGCGAGTACGGCGACCTGCTGCGCATGGGCGTCATCGACCCCGTGAAGGTGACGCGGCTGGCGCTGCAGAACGCGGCCTCCATCGCGGCGCTGATGCTGACGACCGACTGCCTGATCGCCAACGCGCCGCCGCCTGCGGCCGAGACGGCCGCCGCGCCCGCGCTGCCCGGGCAGATGGACGGCTTCTGAACGGCCGTGCCAGGCGCGCTCAAGGCGCCGGTCCGCCTAATCCTTCAGCTCGGCTTCCGCCACCAGCCAGTCGTCCAGGTCGTGGCCGTGCTGACGCCCGCGGCTCTCGAAACGCGCATAGGCCGACTCGCGGATACGCGCCTCGCGCGACCGGTCGGCCGAGGCCGCATCCGATGCCATGTGACCATCGCCCCTCAGCATCACGGACAGAGGCGGCTTTTCGATCAAGGCATGCGACTTCGATTCTCGGCGCTGGGCTTCTTTCATCGCTGTTCTCCTGGTGACTGACGTTTGTCACGCCCTCGCCTTGCGACGGAATCCCGAGCTCGGGCATGTCCGCAGAGGCTAAGGCGCGCCACCGGTCGGACGTTGAGCCCGCTCAAGCCCTCGCGCTGGCTCGGGCGCTGCCGCTCAGACCTGGCGTGGCGCCACGCGAATGCCGTCGCGCACGCCGGCCGGCGGGTAGACGATGACGGTCTGGCCGGCGGCCAGGCCACCGCGTATCCAGGCCATACGACCGTTGCGTCCGCCCAGCGCGACCGTCACCAGGCGCGCACGCCGGCCATCGAACGCGAAGACGGCATGCGTGGGCGGCGGGCCGGCCAAGGCGGCTTGCGTGGCCAAGGCAACCCCGGCGTCTTCGGCCGGCCCCTCGCGCGGCAGTGCGCCAGACGGCAGCGGGAACACCGCGCTCACCGGCACCTGCAGCACATCGGCCTGTGTCAGCGTGACGATGCGCAGCCCGACACGGTAGCCATCGCCCAGCGCCTGCCAGGCCTCACGCGGGCTCGTCAGGTCGATGAGCACGCGCACACGCTGCTCTTCCACGCCCAGCGCCGAGACCTTCGTGAAGGCCGACGGCTCGACGGCGCGCACGCGCCCGGCCAGTTCGGCCGGCCCGCCCCAGCGGTCGATGCGCACAGCTCTGCCGGGCCACGCCGCCAGGGCGTCGCTGGTCAGCAGCTCGGCCACGATCTCCAGGCGCCCGGTGTCGCCCAGCTCCAGCAGCGGCGTGCCCGGCGCTACCGCGCCTTCGCTGGCCTGCAGCACGCGCAGCACGCGCCCGGCCACGGGGGCGCGCAACACCACGGCTGGAGCCGCAGCGCCCGCGCCGGGCTGCAGCGGGGCCAGCGCGGCCTGCGCCTGCTCGCGCTCGTGCCCGGCCATGCGCCATTCGGCGTCGGCCGCCTCCAGCTCGCGCTGGGCGACCTGCGCAGCCAGCCGGTCGGCGTCCAGTCGCGTCGGCGCGATGAAGCCCTGCCGCGCCAGCTGCTCGCTGCGGCGCAGCTCGACGCCGGCCTGAGCATGGGCCAGCTGGGCACGCTCGCGGCGCGCGGCGGCGCGCTCCAGGTTGTCCTGCGCGGCAGCGTCGCGGGCGCGAAGTTCGCGACGCGCGCGATCGTCCAGCAGCGAAGGCAGCACCGGCGCCAGCGTGGCCACGCCGCTGCCGGCCTGCACCTCGTCGCCCTCGCGCAGCGTGATGCGCGCCAGCCGGCCTGCCAGCGGCGCCGAAACCGTGTAGCGCTCGGCCAAGCGCGTCTTGCCGTATTCGTCGACCGTGATCTCGAAGGTGCCCTGCACCACCGGGGCCAGCTCCACCTCCACCGGCCGCGGCGCGAAGGCCCAGCTGAGCACCGCCACCAGCGCAACGCCGGCCAGGGTGGCCACGGCCCAGGTCTTGTGCTTCATCGGGCCGGCCCTCGCGATGGCCTCATTCGCGCGTCTTCAGCGCCGCAACCATGTCGAGCCGGTCGACACGGCGACGCACCACCAGCGCGCTGGCCGCCCCGGTGGCCAGCACGGCCAGGCCGGCCCAGGCGTAGGTGCGGGGGCGGATGACCACGGGGAAGAAGAACTGGTCCGACTTCAGCAACTCCACCACCCCGTGCACCAGGCCGTTGCCCAGCGCCATGCCCAGGGGCAGCGCCACGGCGATGGTGAGCGCCATCTCCCCCAGCAGCAGCGCCGAGACCTCGGCCCGCGTGAAGCCCAGCACACGCAGCGAGGCCAGCTCCCACATCCGTTCGGCCAGCGCGATGCGCGCGTTGTTGTAGACCACGCCCAACGCGATGACGGTGGCGAAGGCCGTCAGCACCGTGCTCATGATGCGCACGTTCCGCGCGCTAACCTCCTGCATGTTGCGCAGCAGCGTGGCCTTGCTGAAGACGCCCACCACGCGCGGCAGGGTCTGGCTGGCCGCCAGTAGCGCCGGTTCGCCGCCGCGCTCCACCGCCACCGCGAACCAGGTGGCGAGTTCGCCTTCCTGCAGCAACCGGTTCAACGCATGGCGCTCCATGTACGCGTTCAGGCCCATCATCTCCCGCACAGTGGCCGAAAGCGGCACCACCAGCGTCCGCTGGCGGCCGTCCAGCACCTCCACGCGCACCCTGTCGCCGCGGCGCAGGCCCAGCTTCGCGGCCAGGCGATCGGTCATCACCAGGCCATCGTCTTCGAGTCGACTGGCCTCGCGGTTGTCGGCGTCGATGATGCGCGTGAGCACCGCCTGCCGGGTGTGGCCACGAACCTGCCCGCGCTCGCTGCGGTGACCGTTGACGAAGCGCACCGGCACGTCGCGCCCGGGCTCGGTGGCCGTCACGCCGGGCAGTCGGGCCAGCTCGGCGCTGGCACCTGCGTTCAGGGCCTCGGCGGCCCAGACGATGACGTCGCTGCGCATCGAGACGTTGAACTGTGAATCGACGATGTAGTCGATGGCGTCGCGGAAGAAGTTACCCATCACAACGATGGCCACCGAGGCCGCCACCCCCGCCACCGACAAGCCCGTGCGCCAGGGCCGCCGTTCCATGTCGCGCAGGATCATGCGCAGCGCCGGGCTGGCACCGGCCAGGCCCAGGCGCTCGAGCAGAGTGCGCCGGTAGCGCCCCGGCGCCGGCGGCCGCATGGCCTCGGCCGGCGCCAGGCGCACCGTGGCGGCGATGGCGTTGAGCGTGCCGGCCACTGCCGTGGCCAGCGTGATTCCCAAGGCCAGCAGCAGCAGCCCCGGCGCCATGCGGTGCTCGAAGCTCGGGAAGTAGAAGAACTCGGCGTAGAGCCGCGTGAACATGAGGCCCAGCTGGTCGCCCAGCACCACGCCCAGCAGCAGACCCAGCGCGACGATCACCAGCACCAGCTTCAGGTAATGCAGCCCGATGCTGCGGTTCGCGTAGCCCAGCGCCTTCAGCGCCGCGATCTGCTCGCGCTGCGTGGCCACCAGGCGCGACACCACCACGTTCAGCAGGAAGGCCGCCACGCCGAGAAAGATGGACGGCAGCACCGTGCCCAGCACCTGCTGTTCCTTGATCTCGTTGTTCAGCATGGCGTGCGAGGGCTGCTGGTCGCGGCCATGGGCCTCTTGCCCGCCGTAGCGCGCCAGCGGGCCCGACAGCGCCTGCACCACCGCCGGCACCGAGGCCCCGGGCGCCAGCTTCACGCTCAAGCGGTTGAAGGCGCCTTCCATGTCGTAGGCCGCGGCCAGCGCAGCGTGCGGCACCCAGAACACGCCGAAGCCGCGAAGATCGGGCATGCCCATCAGACCGGCGAAGACGTACTCGGGCGACAGCGCCACGCCGCTGATCACCAGCGTACGCTGCTTGCCGTTGATGAGCGCCTGCAGGCGCGCGCCGGCCCGCAGGCTGCGCTTTTCGGCGAAGGCCGGCGACACCAGCGCAGGGATGGCACCGTCGCTGCCGGCCACCGCGCCCACCGCACCGCCGGCCGGCTCTTCCAACGCCCGTCCGCGCTGCAGGAAAACACGGTTCAGGCGCGGCGGCGCGCCCGGGTCCAGGCCCACCAGCAAGCCCAGCATGGGGTCGACGCTGCCTTCGATCTCGATGCGCACCACCTGCTCGATGCCGGTCTGCAGGTCGGCCACGCCCGGCGTGGCGCGCAGCGTCTCGGCCAGCGCGTTGGGCGCGCGCTTGACGCTGGCAAAGACATCGGCGAAGTGCGCCGAAGCGTAGAAACGCTCGCGCGCCAGCGCCAGCGAATCCACCGCCGACAGGGTGGTGATGAAGCCGGCCACGCCGCTGGCCACCACCAGCGCAATGGTGAGCAACTGGCTCCACATCAGGCGCAGGTCGCGCAGCAGCTTGCGGTCCAGCGCCTTCATCCGCATGCTGCCAGGGCCCCCGCTCACCACGACAGCTCCGCGGGCGTGAGCCGGCGCGCGTTGGCCTGCACCTTCTGGATACGGCCGTCGCCCAGGTGGATGACGCGGTCGGCCATGCCGGCGATGGCGGCGTTGTGCGTGATGACCACCGCCGTGGTGCCGAACTCGCGGTTGATGCGCGCGATGACCTCCAGCACCAGCTTGCCGGTTTCGTAGTCGAGCGCGCCGGTGGGCTCGTCGCACAGCAGCACGTCGGGGCGCTTGACGATGGCCCGCGCAATGGCCACGCGCTGCTGCTCGCCGCCCGAAAGCTGCGCCGGGAAGTGGTCGCGCCGCGGCGTCAGGCCCACCAGCGCGATGGCCTCGTCGATGGGCATGGGGTGCTCGGCGATGTCGGTCACCAGCGCCAGGTTCTCGCGCACCGTGAGGCTGGGAATGAGGTTGTAGAACTGGAACACGAAGCCCACGTGCTCGCGCCGGTAGGCGGTGAGCTCGGCCTCGCTGGCGCCGGTGAGCACGTGGTCGCCGAAGCGCACCTCGCCGCTGCTGGGCACGTCCAGGCCGCCCAGGATGTTCAGCAGCGTGCTCTTGCCGCTGCCCGAGGGGCCCAGCAGCACGATGAATTCGCCGCGCCGGATCTCCAGATCGACGTCGCGCAGCGCGTGCACCTCCACGGGCCCGCTGCCATAGCGCTTGCACAGGCCATGGCCGACGAAAACAGGCGGCGTGTCAGCAGGGTTTTTGGACGGCATGGCGAACCCACGGGTCCGCGCAGCGTAGGCGGGGCCCGCGCAACGGCATTGCGCGCACTCAAGCCCCAACGGGTCCCGCTGTCCCATGCTGCCGGGCACAAGGAGACAGGATGCCCCCGGGCGCGCTGCTGACCGATTTCTACCAGCTCAACATGCTCGACGGCTACTTGCAGGAAGACCTGCAGGGCACGGCGGTGTTCAAGCTCTTCGTGCGCCGACTGCCGGAGCAGCGGCACTTCCTGGTGACCGCAGGGCTGGAGCAGGCGCTGGATTTCCTGGAACACCTGGCCTTCACCGAGGCCCAGATTGCCTGGCTGCAGGCCCAGGGCGTGTTCTCGCCGCGGCTGGTGCTGGCTGCGCCGAGGCGCCAGCTCGGGCGGGAAGTGGCGCTGCACGTCAACGACCAGCAGCGCGAGACGGGGTGCACCTGGGCGGTGTTGAGCGATCATCGCGCGATGGATCCGGGTGATCGTGGTCTTCGCAGTGATGACCGCCAAGCCGGGCTTCGTGTTCGCTTCAGCCCACCGGGACGCTCAGGACACGGCCAACGGACGGGGAATGCCTCAACTTCGTCGGCCAGTCTCTGGTTTCACGCTTCGTCCAACCGACAACTTCACTCTGCGCCGGCGTGGCGATGTTCGTCGCGCTGGCCTCGCTCTTCAGCGACCGCGCGGTACGCCACGACCTTGCCATGACAGGCGAGATCAGCCTGCGCGGCCTGGTGCTGCCGGTGGGCGGCATCAAGGAAAAGGTGCTGGCCGCCCAGCGCGCCGGCCTGTCGGTGGTGATGCTGCCAGCGCGCAACCGCAAGGATCTGCACGACGTGCCGGAAAGCACGCAGAAGGCCTTGAAGTTCGTCTGGCTGGAGACGGTCGACCAAGCCATCGCCGAGGCGCTGGCGGCGCACGCCCCGCAGCGGGAGCCGGCGCTCGAATCGTATTGAACGCCGGGTCGAGCACTCTCAGGGCCGGAAGGCGTCGCGCCCCGACCGCACCTACTTCACCTGCAGGCGGTGGATGTATTCCACGACCGCCAGCATGCGGGTGCGCACGTAGGCTTCCTGGTTGTAGGGCACGTCAATGTAGTACTCGGCCGCCTCCACGCTGTAGGTCTTGCCCCAGGCGGGCATGTCGCGGGTGCCGTGGCCAGGGCCGGCGCCTTCAACCACCTCGTAGACCCGGGCCAGCGGGAAAATGCCGCCATTGCGCCGGGCCAGTGTGCTCAGGTCGGGCGGTGACTTCTTCAGCAGGTCGGTGATCGAGCCGGCACCCTTGCCGTCCTTGCCATGGCAGGCAGCGCAGTTGTCATCGAACTCCCGCTTGCCGGCATCGAATCTGGGCTGGGCCATGGCGGCGCCAGCCAGCAGGCAGCCGACCAAGGTGAGGGCCAAACGAGTGTTGAGGCTTGAAGGCATTTGGGTCTCCTGGATGTGGCTCGAAGGCGGGGAGCCATGAAATGAATGAAGGCGCGCGAACGGTGCCGAGAACACAGCACGCTGCACCGCTGACGCGATGCTGTCGTGGCGGCGGGCGCCCCGGCTTGAGGGGGCTCAACGCGAAGCCACCGAGCGGACCAGACGCAGCCGCTTGCGCAGCACCGCGCTCGAAGGCCCGCGCCGCAGTTCGGCTGGCGCCGGCACCAAGGGCGCTGGCTCGAGTGCGCACAGGTAGGCGCGGGATATGACCAGGAAACGGCGCCTCCAGGCATCCCGTTCAGGCTCGCGGCTAAAGGCAGGGCTGCCATCGCCGACGAGGGTGCACGGCGCCGGGGCGTCTAGGTCGTGGAAGGCCATGGGGTGGAGTTGCGGCAGCGAGACGCGCATCAGAACGCGCCTGCCCCCGCCACCACTTGAGCACGCTCAAGGGTGCAAATGGCCAGAACAGCCTCAACCCGCCATTGGTAACGCAATCTTTCGTTACAAGCACCGGGCCGATTGGGACAAGCTCGATCCGGGGCGGCATTGAGCGTACTCAGTCGCCGCATGAATCTGCGCGAAATGCCGCATTGGACATAGGCGGCCGGCCCACGGCCCCGCTGCAGGCAGCCCCAGGCGAGCGGGGCCGCCGGTCACCAGGCGCGGCAGCGCGGCTTGTTTGAACCTGTAACGCCCGCAGCCGGGGCTCATGGACCAATGACCAGGCGCCCAGCGGCTCGGTCAGATCCGAAGCGGCGCCCGTCGCGGAGAAAGCGCCCCACGCGTGCGACGGCTCGCCCGAACCCGTCCCGATTCCTTCCATCTTGCGCAGAGGACTTGTGCAGATCAACCATGAACTTCGACAGCGAACCGCGCTGGCCTCGCTGATGACCGGCTTTCCCGTGCTCGCGGCCTGCGACGGCGGAGGCAGCGAGACTGGTACTGACACTGCGCGTTGCGGCGGACGATGTGCCCGTGCTTCGCGGCCTGCTTGGCGAAGGCGCAACGCCCGCGCCGCGTAAGCAACGCATCTGCGCAGTTCTCGTCGACAGCCAGCCGCCCACGCAGACGACGGTGTTCCGCGTGCGGCTGAGGCGAGCCGCCTGGCGTCTGGACGGCATGGGCTCGCACGCGCCTGCCCAAGCGCGGCTCGACCAGGGCGAACTGAGCTGCGGTACCGCCCGCTGGCCCGTCAGCGAACTGACGCTGCAGCAGTTGCCGGATGTCGCGCCAGCAAGGGATGCCGGGCCTGCTTCGAAGGCCTCAAGCACCCAGGCCGCAACCTGCGAGCGCGGGGTGCGCGCAGCTCTGTTCGAGCAGGCACTGCGCCTGCAAGCCGCATTGCCGCTGCGGCTTTGTCTCGATCGCCTGGCCAAGGCCGCCAGGGCGCCGCGCGTCCACGCACCGGCACCCGGCACAGGCGTGGCCGGGCTCCAGCCAGAACCGCCCCCCCCTGCCTGGCCCGGGCTGCGACGTCGAGGCCGGCTACGGTCTGGTGCTGCGTCACGGCCTGGCGCAGGTGCACCAGCACGCTGCCGGGGTTGCGCAGGGTGCCCAGCCTGAGTCCTTGCACCAGCTGCGCGTCGGCCTGCGCCGAGTGCTGACGGCCTGGCGGCTGTTTGCGCCGCTCGTCGCGCCGCCGCAGGCGCTGCGCGACGCTGTGGACTGGCTCTTCCACGAACTCGGGCCGGCACGCGATGCTCAGGTGCTGCGCGACAGGACCCTGCCGGCCCTGACAGCCGCTGTCACGCAAACGGCGCAGGATTCGAATGCGTCGGAGGACGCTGCAGCGTGGTCCATGCTGAAAGAAGTCGTGGCCGAAGCCGCCGCAGCGGCAGAACGACGGAACGGCAGGCGGCGCAGGCTGGGGCCGAGCGGGTGGCGGCCTGCTCACACAGGCCGCCAGCGACGCCCAGACCCTCCACAAGGCCTGGCAGCGCGTCGAGTCCACGCGTGTCCCGCGCCATCGGCCCCATTAGGAAAAATCCCAACGGCGATTAGGTGAATTCAGGCGCTTCGGTGGGCGGGACGCCGACTCCTCGTTGCAGGCGAGGCTGATTGCTGCCAAGCCGGCGCCGCGAGACGCTATGGCCCTGGCTCATCCATGCCGGGAAGAGCCACAGCACCGGAGACCCAGATGACATGCACCCCGCCGAGCTCACCACCACAATTGCATCTGCCGATGGCCGGCACCCTGTTCGGTTCCTCGCGCAACCCCGTCGTGCCACTGCCTGAGCGCGGGTGCCTGCGCGACCTGGTTCAGTCCATGGGGGGCGACCCCGGCGAGCTGACCCACGCTGAAAGCCGGATTCCGGTCACCTTGTGGCGGATTCGTGAAAACGCCACCTGGTTGCATTAAGGCGACGCAGCGCAAGCCGTCGTCGTGCTGCGCTCGGGCAGCATGAAGTGCATCAAGACCCAGGAGGATGGCTACGAACAGGTGGTGAACTTTGCACAACCGGGTGAACTGCTCGGCTTCGAGGCCCTGCACAGCGGTCGCCACCCCACCAGCGTCGTGGCCCTGGAAGACGCCACAGCCTACGCGCTGCCGATGCCCGAGTTCCGCGCCCTGCGTGAACGCTGTGCCACTTTCGACGGTGCACTGCAGTTCGCGCTGAGCCGGCAGCTGGCACGGGCTGCAGGCAATGCCGAGATGATGTGCGCCGTTGCCTCGGATGTGCGGCTTGCCCGCTTCCTGCTGTGGATGTCGGCGCGCATGACCGAGGCCGGGCACTCGCCCCGCAGGCTGCTGCTGCGCATGTGTCGGCGCGACATTGCCAGCCTGTTGGGCATGGCGCACGAAACCGTGAGCCGCTCCTTCACCCTTCTGGCCGAGGACGGCCTGGTGAGGGTGGAGAACCGGGAGGTCGAGATCAGCGATCTCGACCGGCTCCGCCAGCGTGCCCGCTTCACGCGCCGGCCCGTGAACGAAACGGCCCGACGCGAGCGGCACAGCGCGCATGCACAAGCTGCGCTGCCGGCACTGCCCTGGCCCATGCCGGCAGCCGCATGAGCCCGCCCAGTCGCCCGAAGGCCCGTTCCCGGAGCGCGCAGCGCGGAGGCTAGTGCAGTGAGCGGGACACGCCAGTGCGCGGGCCCGCGCCTGCTTCGACGCGGCGCGCGCGCGGGGCGGCCACCTGGTTGGGCTGGATGGCGGCGCAGCGCCCTACTTGGTCTGGCTGGAATACGCCCCCTATGCCAACCTGCTGGTGCTGGGGCAGACCGACCCCGACGACACGATGACCGGCGCGCAGCCGCCCGGTCTGGTGGCAGCCTCCGTCATCGACACGGGCAAGCCGGCGCTGGTGCTGCCTCACACCGGCGCCTTCGAAGGCCCGGTGGGCGCGGTGCTGATCGCCTGGAAGCCCGGGCGCGAAGCGGCGCGCGCCCTCGCGGCGGCGCTGCCATGGCTGCGCGCCGCCAAACATGTGCACCTGGCTGCGCGGCCCGAAGGAGACCGGGGCTCCCTGGACCACCTGCAGGCGCTGAGGCACTGGCTGCAGTTGCAGGGCGCGGCCGCGCCGAAGGTCTCGCATGCCCTCGGCGCCAGCGACACCGGCAAGGCCCTGCTCTCGCTGGGTGCCGAAACCGGCGTCGATCTGCTGGTGATGGGCTGCTACGGACACAACCGCCTGCGCGAATGGGTACTGGGCGGTGCCACGCGCAGCGTACTCCAATCGATGACGCTGCCTGTGCTGATGGCTCACTGATGGAGCGACGGCCTGACACGGGGCCGCCATGCCGAGCATCAAGCTTCTGCAGCCAACGCTCCTGGGCAACGCCCAGGCCGACGGCGGCGACTGCGCCGCGCAGCCTCAGCTTGGCGGGGCAAGCGGCACGACGCGCACCGCAGTTGCGTGCGCTCAACGCCCGGCCGGGCCTTCTTGCCGAACATGCAGACGCTGCACGCAGCCAAGCCCGACGCCTGGACCAAGCGCGCAAACCCAGGAGAGGAGTACCGTGAAGACCGACGCAAAAGTGAAGGCAGACGTCACCAACGAGCGGCAATGGGATCCGTCCATCAACGCTGCGCATGTCGGCGTGAGCGCCAGGTCCGACGTGGTCACGCTCAGCGGCCACCTGGACACCTGCGCCGAAAAGCACGCCATCGAACTCGACGTGAAGCTGGCCCCCAACCACCTGCGCAGCGGCGCCGAGAAGGCCGTGCCCGGGCGTGTCGACTCCTGGGCCGGGCGTGCCGCGGTGCAGGGGGCGGACTGGGCCGCACCGGGCAACAGCACCGGCGTCAACCGGTTGACCGTCGGCGCGGCCATCCGAAGCTGGTCCCGGCACCGGCCACCGACACCGGCCCCCCCTTTCCCGTCTTTTCCCCAACGGCGCGGCGGCTTCCGCCAGGGCCGATCTCTTCAACAGGAGCTTCTCATGAACGACCTTCGTCTGAACGACCTCTTCGACCTCGACCCGCTGGAAACGGGATTTCGCAGCCTGCTGCGCCCCTGGCGCTTCGAAGTGCCCGACCGCGCCCCGCAGATCCGCCTGGACGTGACTGAGTCCGATGGCCTGTACCTCGTCAAGGCCGACATTCCGGGCGTGCGCAAGGAAGACATCGACGTGCGCATCGACGGCAACCAGGTGACGATCAGCGCCGAGATCAAGCAGGAAAAGGAAGAAGGCGATGGCGGACGCGTGCTGCGCAGTGAACGGCAGTACGGCTTCGCCAGCCGCAGCTTCGCTCTGGCCGATGCCGTGGACGATGCCAAGGCCGACGCCAGGTTCGAGGACGGCGTGCTCAAGCTGAGCCTGCCCAAGCGCGCCGCCGCCTCGCACAAGCGGCTGGCCATCGCCTGAAGGCATGAGCGCGCCGGGCCGCTCCCAAGCGCCCATACCGGAGCGCGCGGGGTGATGCAATGAGCACGCTGACGCAACGCATCGACCGCCGGCTTGCCGACCTGCCCACCAGCTTGAGTCTGCAGTGGCCCGGCGGCCGCGCTGGCGTCAGCGCGCCGGCGGTGCTGCTGAAGCTGAGGCGGCACCACCTGCTGGCCCACGTGGCCAGTGGACGCATCGGTGACCTGGCCGACGCCTACGTGCGTGGCGAACTGGACATCGAAGGGTCGCTCGGCGACGTGATGCGCGTGGCCGGGGCGCTGGTCGGCGACCCGGTCCGGCGAGGGCGGCGCTGGCCGGGGCTGGACTGGCTTGCGCACCTGCGCTCGCGCTGGCTGCACCGCCGCCAGCGCGATGCCCATCAGGTGCGTTTTCACTATGACGCAGGCGACGACTTCTACGCGCTCTGGCTCGACCCCTTGCGGGTGTACTCGTGCGCCTACTACCCCAGCCCCGAGGCCACGCTGACACAGGCGCAGCAGGCCAAGCTGGATCTCATCTGCCGCAAGCTGCAACTGGCCCGCGGGCAGCGCTTGCTCGACATCGGCGCCGGCTGGGGGGCTCTGCTGGTCTGGGCCGCGCAGCACTATGGCGTGCGGGCCACGGGCATCACGCTGTCGCGCCAGCAGCTGGCGCATGTCGGCCGGCTGATCGAGGATCTTGGACTGCGCGGCCAGATCGACATGCAGTTGCTTGACTACCGCGACCTGCGCCCCGCCGAGCCCTACGACCGCATCGCCTCCATCGGCATGTTCGAACATGTCGGCCGGGCGCAGATGGACCACTACTTCGGCACACTGCAGCGGCTGCTGCGCCCCGGCGGCCTGCTACTGAACCACGCCATCGCCGCCGGCGGCCTCGACAACGACGAGCTCGGCGGCGGCATGGGCCGCTTCATCCAGCAGCACATCTTCCCGGGGGGCGAGCTCGTGCACGTGACCCAGGTCGCACAGGGCCTGGCGCGCAGCGGGCTGGAACTTCTGGACGTGGAAAACCTGCGCCCGCACTATGCGCGCACGCTGTGGGCCTGGTCCGACGGCCTGGAGCGTCAGCTCGAGCGTGCCCGCGCCTGCACCAGCGAGGCCACGGTGCGCGCCTACCGCCTCTACCTCGCGGGCTCGGCAATGTGTTTCGAACGCGGCTGGCTCTCGCTTTACCAGTTGCTCGGCGCGCGCCCGGAACATCACACCGGCAGCGTGCGGCACTGGGCGACGCGCTCAGACTACCCGTACACCCGTGGCCACATGCTGCGCTGAAAAAAGGGGGGCAGCCCACCCACCTTCTACTTGCAAAGCCCGGCTCAGCGCGACCCGGCGATGGTCGGGTTCGCGGCTCTGGCGGTCGCCTGAATCCAGCTTTGCGTCATCGCCAGCCATTGCCTCTGAAGCTGGCCCAGCTGAGCCAGGGGCGACGCATCTCCGCCGCCTTCTTCGGTGGCAAAGCCATCACCCTCCAGGGTCCAGGGTGCAACCCCCGGCAGCAGTTTCGCGGCCCAGGCCACGGCATCGGCGCGCCAGCGGTGCAGCCACTGCATCTCGTTGTCCATCCACAGCGCCGTACCCTCGGCGAACTGCTGCATCGCCAGGCCCAGCTGCTTCTCATGCAGGTGGGTGGCAACCGTCATCAGGCCCGGCACGTCGCTGGCCTGTTCCGACTCCTTCACCGCCGTGCCCAGGGCCTGGCTCCACTCGCCCAGACGCTTGGTCTGCAGCCGGTGCAGCCTGGTCTGCCACTCCACGGCCGCCCGTGACGCGTTCAGCGCGTGGCTGAACGCGGTGTTGGCGGCCAAGATGCCACGTTCCACGAGGTCGGCCCCATCGCCGCGCAGCACTTCATCGCCCCTGTGGACGGCTTCGCCGTCCGCCGCCGTCTTGCCATTGCGTGCCATGTCGATCACCTTCATCAAGTCGCGAAAGGACCTGATGTTCGTGGGGGCTGCAAGGTGGCCATTGAGCAGGCTCAAGTCGCAGCTGTCGGCCCGGCCCACGCTGCGGCCATGCACTCCCCGTCACCCCTTCACGTGAGACCGACCGAGAAGGCTGCGGCCCCTTCCGGGTCCGTTGCAGGAGTCCCCAGCGGCGTCCCGCCCGGCAGCACGCCTCGACGTGGCGCCCGGGAGCGCGGAGCGAGCGACTGGCTCGGCCAGCCGCCGGCCGGCGATGAGGTTTTCCAGCGCCTGCGCGGACTGGACCGCGCGCTGATGGCGCAACTGGCCGGCATGACGGGCGGCCTGGCGCCGGCCACGCTGGGCGGCGCGGCGCTGGACTGGTGGGTGCACCTGCTGGCCTCGCCGGCCAAGCAGGGGTCGGTGCTGCACGCGATGGCCGATGGCCTGCTGCGGTTGACTGCCTGGCAGTGCGGCGATGGCCGCACGCCGCCATGCCCTTTCCAGCCCCTGCCGCAAGACAAGCGCTTTGCCGACCCGGGCTGGCAGCGCTGGCCCTTCAATGCCAGTGCCCAGGCCTTCCTGATGGTGCAGCAGGCCTGGCAGCAGGCCACCAGCGGCGTGCCGGGCGTCGACCGCCATCACCAGGCCATGGTCGCCTTCGGCGCGCGCCAATGGCTGGACATGATCGCCCCTTCGAACGGCATCTGCAGCAACCCCACCGTGCTTCAGCGCACCTGGGCCGAGGGCGGTGCCAACCTGTGGCGCGGCGCCTGGCACGCGGTGGAAGACGCCTGGCGCGAAGAACTGGCGCTGCCGCCGGCAGGCAGCGAGGCCTTCGAGGTGGGCCGCGACGTGGCGGCGAGCCCCGGCAGGGTGGTGATGCGTAACGGCCTGGCCGAACTGCTTCAGTACGCGCCCAGCACCTCGCGCACTCAGCGCGAGCCGGTGCTGCTGGTGCCGGCCTGGATCATGAAGTACTACGTGCTCGACCTCGCGCCGCACAACTCGCTCGTGAAGGCGCTGGTCGACCAGGGTTTCACGGTCTTCATGCTGTCGTGGAAGAACCCCACGCCCGCCGATCGCGACACTGGCCTGGCCGACTACCACCGCCTGGGCATCGAGGCCGCGCTGGACGCCATCGGCCAGGTGCTGCCCGGCGTGCCCGTGCACGCGCTGGGCTACTGCCTGGGCGGCACGCTGCTGGCCATGGCGGCGGCGGCGCTCGCGCGCACCCGGCCGCAGGCCTTGCAGAGCCTCACGCTGCTGGCGGCGCAGACCGACTTCACCGACCCCGGCGAACTCGGCCTCTTCATCGACGAAGGCCAGGTCGAGATGCTCGACCACCTGATGTGGCGCCAGGGCGTGCTGGAGGTGCGGCAACTCAGGGGCACCTTTGAGATGCTGCGCTCGCAGGATCTGATCTGGTCGCACAAAATCCGCCACCACCTGCTGGGCGAGCAACCCGTGCTCACCGACCTGATGGCCTGGAACGCCGACGGTACGCGCTTGCCCTACCGCATGCACACCGAGTACCTGCGCGGGCTGTTCCTGGACAACACGCTGGCCCGCGGCGAGGCGCGGCTGGGCGGCCCGCCGCTGAACCTGGCCGACATCCGCGTGCCGATCTTCAGCGTCGGCGCGGTGCAGGACCACGTGGCACCTTGGCGCTCGGTGTTCAAGCTGCATGCGCTGAGCGACGCCGAGCAGACCTTCGTGCTCACCGCCGGCGGCCACAACGTCGGCATCGTCAATCCGCCAGGCCGCACCCCCACCAGCCACCGCCTGCGACGCTGGCAGGCTGGCGAGCGCCTGCTGACGCCCGACGAGTGGCTGGCCACCACCCCGGCAGCGGAGGGCTCGTGGTGGACGCCGTGGTTCGCCTGGCTGCACGAACGTTCGTCCGGCCTGCAGGCACCACCGCCGCTGGGCGTACCGGGCCAGGGCGCGCTGGGGCCGGCGCCGGGCCGCTACGTGATGCAGCGATGATGCCGCCGCACGACCCCTGGCTGGCGCTGCAGGCCTGGCAGGCCACATGGCTCGCCGGACTGGACCCGGCCGGCCTGGGCCGTGCGCTGCGCGAAGCGCGGCTGCAGCGCCTGATCGGGCGCGCCCGGCGCGATTCACCGTTCTACGCGCGCCGAGCCGCCAGCGCGCGCCGGCTCGAAGACTTCGAACCCGTCGGCAAGGCCGAGCTGATGGAGCACTTCGACGCCTGGGCCACCGACCGGCGCATCACGCGGCACGGTGCCCACGCGCACCTGCGCCAGGCCGCGCCGGCCCAGGCCTGGCTGCAACGCTACCTGCTGTGGACAAGCTCGGGCACCAGCGGGCACCCGGGCCTGTTCGTGCAGGATGCGGCCAGCCTGGCGGCCTACGACGCGCTGGACGCGCTGCGCCTGCGCGGCACTGCGCCGCTGGCCACGGGCCTGGATTCCTGGGGCCCGGGACGTTGCTTCGCTTACGTGGGTGCCATCGGCGGCCCCTATGCCGGCTACGTGACGCTGCGGCGGCTGCAACAGCTGCAGCGCAGCGTACCGGCGCCGTGGAGACCCCGGCTCACCTGCCTCTCGGTGCTCGAACCGCTGGCGCAGGTGGCCACGCGCTTGCAGCGGCTGCAACCCGAGGTGCTGATCACCTATCCGAGCTGCGCCGCGGCGCTGGCGTCGTGGCAGGCCGAAGGCCGCATGGCGCTGACGCTGCGGGAGCTTTGGCTCGGCGGCGAGCAGCTCAGCGCAGCACAGCGCCAGCAGATCGGCCAGGCCTTCGCCTGCCCGTTGCGCAACAGCTACGGCGCCTCGGAGTGCTATTCAATGGCATTCGAATGCAGCCACGGCCGGCTGCACTTGAACGACGACTGGGTCGTGCTGGAGGGCGTCGACGCGGGCGGGCGGCCGACGCCGGTCGGCGACTTCTCGCACACCACGCTGCTCACCAACCTGGCCAACCAGACGCAGCCACTGCTGCGCTACACCCTCACCGACCGCGTCCGCTTCGACCCGGCGCCCTGCGCCTGCGGCAGCGCCTGGCCAGTGATCGAAGTGCAGGGCCGCGGCGACGACGTGCTGCAGCTGCCGGGGCTTGGGGGCTCGCCCGTGGTGCTGCTGCCGCTGGCCCTGGAAACGGTGCTGGAGGAAGAAGCCGGCGTCACGCGGTTCCAGCTGCTCGTTCACGCCGACGACCGCATCGAGCTGCGCCTGGCGGTCGCCGGGAGCGAGAACGAGGGCAATGCCGCGGCCGCTTTCGAGCGCTGCCGCCAGGCGCTGCAGCGTTACCTTTCGCTGCAGCAGGCGCGCCAGCCCGCGCTGCTGCACGGCCGCGGCGCGCCCGCACAGCAGGCCGGCAGCGGCAAGCTGCGCCGCGTCATCGACCTGCGCCGGGATGGGCATGCAGCCGGCCCGAGCTCGGTGGCCACACCGCACCCACCGCGATGAACTCGTGCGAGTTGCGCATCTACGCCGCGATGCAGCGCGGGCTTTTCCTTTACATGCCAACAGAACATGAACTGCAGCGCGTGTCGGTCGCTGACGTGCGCAACGTGACCGGCTACCAGGACTTCGTCGACGAAGCCGCGCTGGACCTGATCTACGTCGCGGACCACCGCAGCATGTCGCTGGTGCCGGCCGCCAGGCGCGAGACCTATGCCTACACGGCCGCGGGTGCGGTGGCCCAGAACGTCTACCTGTACTGCGCCTCGGAGGGCCTGTCCACCGTGTTGCGGGCCTGGTTCGACCACCCGGCGCTGGCGGTTGCGCTGGGCCTGGGCCATGACGAGCAACTGCTTCTCACGCAGACCGTGGGCCTGCCGAAGCAGCCGGCTGTGGCGTGACAGGCCCGCGAGGCCGGGCCTGAACACCCCGATACCGCCCCTCAGGCCGCGCCGGCCAGCACCACGCGGCCGCGGCCGCCCTGCTTCGCGAGGTACATCGCGGCATCGGCACGGGCGGTGAGCGCCGATGCCGTCTGCGCATGATCAGGGTACAGAGCCAGACCGATGCTGGCCGTGATGTGCACAGGCTCGCCTTCGACGACCAGGGCGCAGCTCACTGCCGCCAGCAGCTTCTGGGCCATCAGCAGCGCAGCACCCGTATCGGCCACGTCCTCCAGCACGAGCAGGAACTCGTCGCCGCCCCAGCGCCCCACCAGGTCTTCGGCGCGTACGGCCGCACGCAAACGTTGCGCGGTTTCGCACAGCACGATGTCGCCGGCCTGATGACCGAGCCGGTCGTTCACCCCCTTGATGCGGTCGAGGTCGATGAACATCAGCGCCACCCGCTGCCCTCGGCGACGCGCCCGCGCCAGGCAGCGCTCCAGTTCGCCCGCCAGCAACCGCCGGTTCGGCAGCCGGGTCAGCGGATCGTGATGGGCCAGGTGCCGCAGGCTGCCCAGTTCCTGCGTCAGGCCTGTGATGTCGGTGAGCGTGGCCACATGCCCTCGGCACTGGCCCTGCCCGTCGGCCCCGTCAAGGCGGGCCCGTTGCAGCAACGCCGTGCGCCGCGTGCCGTCGCCGTGAGTGATGGACACCACACGCGTGCTGCCGTTGCCGGCACGCGCTGACGGCAGTCGACGCCCCAGGCAGGCGGCCGGGCTCAGGCCGGTGAGTTCGGCATAGGCCCGGTTCACCGCGATGATTCGCAACTCGGCGTCGGTCAGGACCATGGCCACAGGCGCGTGCAGGAAGGCGGCGCCCGCCTCGGGCAAAGGCGTCGAGCCAGGACCAGCCGGCCCGCCCAGGCCCGGGCGACTGCGGTCGAACCGCGGCTTGAGCAGCGCCATCCGGGGCTGCTGGGTCAGGTTGGCCATCGACATCGCATGGTTCCTCCAGCGCAGGCGCTGCGCCCGGATGCAATCGTCTCGCCGCAGCAGGACCTGGCATTGCGAATTCGCAATGCGGGGCGCTGGCGTGGCGCATCAACGCAGCAGGCCGCCGACGATCAGGGTTGCCGCCTGCCCGTGCGGGCGCACCGTCATCGCCCACTAAGGAGCCACCCCAGACCGGCTGCATCTTGCCGAAGCCCATGCTGCCCGGCTTCGCTGTCGCGACCGTCCGCAGCTTGCGAACGGCCGGCTTGGCGGCGCTTGACGACGCTTGACGGCGCTCAACGGTGCCACATTGCCGCTGCGCCAAGACTGCGGTTACGCCACAAACATTGCCGGAAAAGACCGGCCGGACCCCGATGTCAACCAAACGAAATGCCCCCGCGGTCGGGCACCCATCCCGCCGCTCGCTGAGCATGCAGGTGCCCAAGGCGCGCCAGCGTGACCTGGTTCCCGAGCACCGGCTGGAGGCGCCGGCCTGGTCGGAGGCCGACGCACAGCTGCGCCACGAGGCCCTGAAAGCCCTGGTGCGCAATGGCCGGGCTCGCGGCCTCCTGACGCACCAGGAGGTACGCGACCACCTGCTGGATCTACAGGCCGACAGCGATGCTCTCGACGCCGCGCTGGCGCTGCTGGAGAGCCTGGGCATCGCCATCTTCGAGCACGCACCGGACGACACGACCCTGCTGGTGGCCGTCGGCGCCACCGCAGCGCCCGGCGAGGACGAAGCCGAAGCGGCGGCAGAAGAGGCGGCAGCCGCCGTGGCGGCCGCGTGCGCACGCACGAGCGACCCGGTGCGCCTCTATATGCGCAGCGTGGGCGCCTTGCAGCTGCTCACGCGACAGGGCGAGATCGAGCTGGCCAAGCGCATCGAAGCGGGCCAGCAGGGCATGCTGCTGGCCATCGCTTCGGCCCCGGCGGTGGTGGCCGAGATGCTGGTGCTGGGCGAGCGCATTGCTGCCGGCGCGTTGAGCATCGGCGACGTGATCGATGGCCTGACCAGCAGCGAAGAGGCCGACGACTACGTGGCCGAGGAAGCCGTCGACAGCGTTGAGCTCGACACCGAGGACGAAGCCTCCGGTACGCCGACGACCCTGCGGCTCGAGGAACTGCGCCTGGCGGCGCTGGCGTGCTTTGCCGCCATCCGCAGCGCCTTCGACGCGCTGGGTCGCGCCTACGAGAAGCACGGTCCCGGCAGTGCCGCCTACAAGCGCGCACAGGGCGTTCTGAACGGCGAGGTGGTTCGCCTGCGCTTCACCCCGCCCACCACGGAGGCGCTGTGCGGGCTGCTGCGCGCGCACGTGCAGGAGTTGCGGCTTAACGAGCGCGAGCTCCGCCGCATTGCCGTGGAACGCTGCGGCATGCCCAGGAAGCACTTCGAGGCGGCCTTCGTCGCGCATCCCTTCGATCTCGGCTGGGCCGAGGCCGAAGGCGCGGCGCGCCGGCCCTGGAGCGCCGCACTGGCGCGCCAGGCGCCGGCAGTGCAGGCCTTGCAGCAAGGCCTGGCCGATTGGCTGCGCCGCGTGGTGGTGCCGCTGGCCGAACTGGAGGCTATCCACCAGCGCATGACCGCGGCCGAGCAGGCGTCGCGCGCCGCCAAGCAGGAAATGATCGAAGCCAACCTGCGCCTGGTCGTCTCGGTGGCAAAGAAATACACCAGCCACGGTCTGCAGCTGCTCGACCTGGTGCAGGAAGGCAACCTCGGCCTCATCAAGGCCGTGAACCGCTTCGAGTACCGGCGGGGCTTCAAGTTCTCGACCTATGCCACCTGGTGGATACGCCAGGCCGTCACGCGGGCCATCGCCGAGCAGGGCCGCACCATCCGCATCCCCATGCACGCCGTCGACACCATCCACAGGATGAACCGCCTCAGCCGCAGCCACCTGCACCGCTTCGGCTGCATCCCCGACCCGGCCACGCTGGCGAAGCAGCTGTCCATGCCCGAGACCAAAGTGCGACAGCTGGTGGCGGCGGGCCGGGAACCGATATCGCTGGACATGCCGGCCGGCGAGGAGAGCGACGCTACGCTAGGCGACCTGGTCGAGGACAAGGTGACCGCAACGCCGCTGGACGCTGCCATCCAGAGCGAGCGCCAGGCCCTGGTGGGCGAACTGCTGGCTGGCCTGACGGCGCCTGAGCGCGACGTGCTGCACCTGCGCTTCGGCATTGGCCAAGGCGATGCGCTCTCGATCGATGAGGTGGGGCGTCGCCTCGACGTGAGCCGTGAGCGCGTGCGCGAGATCGAGGCGCAGGCCCTGCGCAAGCTGCGCAAGCCCGGCGCCCCGGGCCCGCGAGATGGCTTGGAATCGATCGCCGGGCAGTCCTGCGCGCCGGCCTGCAAGCCGATGCAAGGGGCCGGGCCGGCCCGGGGGTGAAGGCTGCAGGCGCCGACCGGGTTCTCACTGCCGTGAGCGGGCTTTGCTTGCTGACGCTCAATCCGGCAGCGCCGCAGCGCGCCAGCATCGCAGCAGCGGCCATGCGCCGCGCAGGCAGTCGGTGCCTGAGGCCGGAGCGTCGGTCGACAGGTGCCGCGCCCTGCCCGTTGGCCACCACAAAGGACCTATGGATTCATCCTTGATTGCCACTGCTTCGGCCCCGCCCGACCGCGCCGAGGCCGGACAGGCCACAGGCGGCGCCATGCCGGTGCGCCTGATCGAACGGCCGCGCAGCCTGCTCAGCCGCAGCTTCGTCCGACTGCTGCACCTCGCCGTCAGCCAGCCGCTGCGCCACGACACCGACATCGCGGCGCTGCGGCAGCGCTACGAAGCGCTGGACGCCCGTCACGTGCGCCTTGGCCCCGGCGTGCGCCGCACCGCGGTCGAATGCGCCGGCGTGCCGGCCGAGTGGATCAGCGTGCCCGAGTCGCAGCCCGGGCGCACGCTGCTGCTGCTGCACGGCGGCTCTTTCGCCTTCCGCTTCCCGAACACCTACGCCGCCTTTGCGGCGCGGCTTTGCCGGCGCTTCCGCGCCCGCGCGCTGGTGCCCGACTACCGCCTCATTCCCGAGCACCGCTTCCCGGCCGCGCCAGACGATTGCCAGGTTGCCTACCGCTGGCTGCTGGCCGGGGGCTGCGACTCGGCCCAACTGGTGCTGGAGGGCGACTCCGCCGGCGGCAACCTGGCGCTGGTGACGCTGCACCGCTGCGTACGTCAGGCCGAGCCCATGCCGGCCTGCGCCGTGCTTCTGTCGCCGGCGGTCGACTGCACGCTGGACAGCCGCAGCATCGTGGAAAACGGCAAGCACGACCCCGTCGTGCGCCTGTCCAACCTGCTGCTGCTGCGCCGCCACTACGTGCCCTCGGCAGCGCACTACACCGACCCCGAGGTCTCGCCCCTGTTCGCCGACTTCCGCGGCTTTCCACCGCTGTTCCTGCAGGCCGGGCGCACCGAGCTGCTGCGCGACGAGGCCGTGCGCGCCGCCGAAAAGGCACACGCCGCGGGCGTCGATGTCGAACTGGAGCTGTGGCCCGATACCGTGCACGGCTTTCAGCTCGCCGCCTTCCTGCCCGAGTCCCGGCTGGCGCTTGAGCAGATCGGCCGCTTCGTCGCGGCGCGCACGGGCTGGAGGTGTTGAATGCCAAGGTACACGCAAGGCCGGCCGCGCTCAGCCCCTGGGGGGCGACCCCGGCGGCCCGCTTCGGCCACCTGGGCGGGCCAGGCCGCTTGCGCCTTCCAGGGCCTGCATGGGGGGCTGCCCGGGCAGCCCTAGCGGCGGGAGATCAGCATGCCCATCAGCACGCCGATGCCGGCGGCCAGACCCGCGGCGGCGTAGGGGTGGTCATGCACGGCCGTGTCGGCCACGCGGGCGGCCCGCCGCACCTTGTAGGCGGCGCTGTCCTGCAGTGCCACGAGGTCGCGGCGGGCCTGGTGCACCCGGGCTTCGAACTTGTCGCGCGCGGCAAGAAACTGCTCGCTGCCGTTGTGTTGGGCAGTCCGCAGCAGGGCCTCGGCATCGGTGACGATGTCGTGCAGGCTGACCATCAGGCGCTCGCGCTCGGCGTGGTCCTTGTCGGGGGTGAGGGGTGTTGCGTCCATGACTCATGTCTCCGGTGGGCAAAGGCACGGCAGCAGGGGCATCCGTGCGGGAATGCTGCGCAGCATGGATCGGCCCGGTGCGCGGCACTTGAGCCGGCTCAAGCCGATGGCAGATCGGCGCTGCGATCAAGGCCTGGCATGACGCATCGACAGCGCGTCATTGGCGGGTCCGCGGCGCATGAACGCCGTCTCATCTGCGCTTCATTGGCGCAGGCGACCCGCCGGGCCGGCCCGGACACCGCAGCGCCAAGCTTGCCGCCCGTTGCGCACGCGCAAGGCGGAGCCACCAGCCGGCTGCGAACATGAATCGCTCCACACCGCGTGGCCCCCCCGAACCTGCCGTGGCCGATTACCGCATCCTGTCGCTCTCCGGAGGAGGCTTCCTGGGCCTGTACACGGCGCAATTGCTCGAAGGCCTGGAGCAGCGCGCCGGGGTGCCCCTGGCGCGGCGCTTCGACCTGCTGGCCGGCACCTCGGTGGGTGCCATCCTGGCGCTGGCCCTGGCCTACGAGGTGCCGATGGCACGCATGGTCAGGCTGTTCACCGACATCGGCCCGGCGGTGTTTTCCGGCCGTGCGCTGCCGTCCAGCACCGTCGGACGCATCGTCGACCTGGGGCGTTCGGTGCTGGGACCCAAGTACGACGGCGAAGCCCTGCGCCAGGCGCTGGTGGCCGAACTGGGTACGCGCACGCTGCACGAAGCCCTGCACGCCGTGGTGGTGCCGGCTGTCGATGTCGGCCAGTGCTGCACGAAGGTGTTCAAGACGCCGCATGTGCCGGCCGCGGCAGGTGATGGCGCCCTGGCCGCGGTGGAAGTGGCGATGGCTTCGGCGGCCGCGCCGACCTACTTCCCCTCGGTGCGGGTGGGTGGCCGGCTCTATGCCGACGGCGGGCTGTTCGCGGTGGCGCCCGACCAGGTGGCCCTGCACGAGGCAGAGCACTTCGCCGGCATCGACGTGGCGCGTGTGCGCATGCTGGCGCTGGGCACCGCGGCAGCGGGCTACCGGCCCGCTGCCGGCGCGAGGCCGGACGACGGAGCCGTCTCCTGGCTGGCAGACGGCCGCCTGGTGATGACGCTCATCGCCGCGCAACAGCAGCATGCGCAGGCCATGATGGAAGACCGACTCGGCGACCGCTATCTGCGCCTGGACGCCGGCTGGCCGGTTGATGCCGGCTTGGCCCTGGATGTGGCCACGGCGCAAGCAACGGTACACCTGCGCGCCCTGGCGCAGCAGACGATCGACAGATTGCCCGACCCCGCCACCCTGCGCTGGTGGATCGGCGAGCGCTGAGCAGCGCTGAACGCCGTAGGCCGGCGCGCGGCCTTGCCGTAGTAGGCGTGGTTCCGGCTGTCGCGCACGTCGAGCACCGAGCCCTCGATGCTGACACCGAAGAAGGCCCCCTTGGCCTGGGTATAGGAAACGAAATCGGCCGTCACGTTGCCGGCCTTGCCCGCGCCCACCGGCCCCACGGCCACCGAGACTTCGCCACCCAGCTTGACCGAGTTGGACAGCAGGCTGTCCACTGCCTTGCGGCTGCTGGCCAGGATCACCACCTCCGCTGACTGGCCACCGATTTGCAGTCCGACGCTCATCGCCCCCAGCGTGTAGAAGGCCGGCAACGACCAGTTGTCGTCGTCGCCGCGCACCAGCAACACGCCTGTGCCGCCCGAGCCGCCGAGCACCACTCCGACCTTGATGACAGCGGGAAAGACCAGGATGCCGCGAGCCGTCTTCAGACCGCTGCGCAAGGCCTCCTGGCCCGGTTGCGCGACGAGGTCTTCGAAGGCCAGGCGCGCCTTGTCCACCATGGCGGCAGCACGCTCGGCCTCGGCGCTGGCAGCATGGGCCGGCAGCGCGGCAGACCAGAGGGCGCCGGCAAGAACGGCAAGGCAGCACCCTCGAAGCTCAGGAAGGTTCATCAGCAGGCCCCCTGCAGGTTGTGGGATGGGTTGCAACGCGTTCGCGACGTTCATTGCCGGCTTCTTGCGCCCCAGACATGCAGCGGTCGCGAAGCAGCAGGCACAAGCATCGTGCACGCAGCCACCTTCTACGCCCCTGAGTACGCTCAACGCAAGGGCGCAGGCAGCGGGCGCCGGCCATTGCGCAGCCTCAATGGCGGCGCGGGCGGCACGACCGAAGATGCGGGACCCGCTCTCGGAAGCTTGCCGATGAATGGCCGAATCCACATCGAAGTCCATGCCTGCAAGCGCGGCCACCGCCACGCACTGCGGTGTCTGGCCGCCGCAGTCTGCGCCATGGGCACGGCCCTGGCCGCTGGCATGGCTGCAGCCACCGCCAGCTACGCCACTGCAGCGGCGGCAAGCCGCCCGGAGACCGACCCGACCGCGGCGGTGGCCACGCCTGCAGCGGCCTCCGCGCCAGCCCGAGCGGCCAAGGTCTTGGGGAGCAACGTCTACATCGTCGGTGCAAGCGTGCAGCCGGGCGCATCCGTCGACGGCGACTTCCTGGCCTTGGGTGGCCGCATCGTCGTCGACCAGCCCGTGGGCGGCGACATCACCGCAGCTGCAGGCGCGGTGGACATCCGCGCGCCCGTGGGCGACGACCTGCGCGCCGAGGGCGGCGACGTGCGCGTCGCCGCCACCGTCGCTGGCGAAGCCTTCGCCAGCGGGGGCCACGTGGTGCTGACGCCGGACGCACGCATCGGGCGCGGCGCAGGCCTGTACGGTGGCAGCGTGCGCATCGAGGGCCGTATCGACGGGCCGCTGACCGCGCGCGCACAGCACCTGTCGCTGCAGGGCGTGGTCGCCGGCGACGCCGACCTGCGGGCGCAGACCATCGAACTCGGCCCGGGCGCGCGCATCGACGGCGCGCTGCGCTATGCCTCGCCCAACGAGATCGTCCGCGCCGAGGGCGCGGCGGTGGCCGGGCCCATCACGCGGGCGGCCTTTGAAGAGCGCGGGCGCGAACAGCATCCCGAGGGCCCGCACATGGGCGCGGTCGGCTGGACGAACGGGGAGATGCAAAGGAACGGCCACTGGAGCGGCATGCTGCTCGCCTTCGCCGCAGTGCTGGCCAGCGGGCTGCTGGCGCTGCTGCTTTTCCCGCGTTTCGCCGCCAACGCTGCACAGGCGCTGCGCGCCTCGCCCGGGCGCGCCCTGTTCTTCGGTGCGGCGGCGCTGCTGGCTGTGCCGGTGCTGGCGGTGCTGCTGTTCATCACCCTGCTGGGCATTCCGCTGGGCATCGTCTTGCTGGCGCTGTACCCGCCACTGCTCCTGGCGGGCTATGTGCTCGGCGTGTACTTCATCGCCAGGCGCGCGCAGGTGGCACTGAGCCCGGCCGAAAGCACGCCATCCACTGCCCGGACGATGGGGTTCTTCGCGCTCGCGCTGCTGCTGCTCACGCTGCTCGGCGGCCTGCCGGCGGTAGGCGGCCTGGTGATGGCGGCCGTGACGGTGCTGGGGGTGGGCGCTGGCGTGCTGGCGCTGAAGAATGGCGGCGCCAGCCCCCCGGCCGCGGCAACGCCGAGCTGAAGCCCCCGATGACTCGGAGGCGGCCTGATTCCGCCACCCGCTCTACGAACCCTAGTCGCCCGGGCGCTATTCGCGCACCAGCATCACCGGCACGGGGCTGTGGCGGGCCACGATCTCTGCGTCGCTGCCCATCACCCAGCGATTGACGCCGCGCCGGCCGTGCGTGCCCATCACGATGAGGTCGCAGGCGCGCTCACGCGCGCGGCTGGCCACCAGATCGGCGACGCGCGTCGCGGTGTTGCAGCACTCGGTCTCCACGCTCAGGCCCGCTTCGGTGCACTGGGTCTTCGCGCGGTCGAGCAAAGCCTGGCCCTGTTCGCGCAGGGCCCGCAGGAGTTCGGCCATTTCGTAGCCGAAGCCGGATTCGGTCATTGGTACGGGGGGCTCGAGGACATGCATCAGGAGCAGGTGCGGCGGTGTCTTCAGCGCCCGGGCCAGTTCGATGGCCTGGGCCAGACCGAGCGCGGCTGTGCTGCTGCCGTCGATGGGGACGAGGATGCGATTGAACATGGTGGGGGCTCCAGGAAGTGCACCGATCTTCGGGCGTGCGCCCAGCAGCCGCTTGAGCGGGCTCAAGCCCGCCGCATGCGGCGTCGGCCAGGCTGACCCAGCAACTGCACGATCGAGCGCATCGGCACGAACAAGCGGCTCGGCTGGGTCTGCAAGGGCATGAATCCGTCGTGTCGGTAGAACGCGGCGGCTCTATCTTGCTTGGCATCGACCACCACCGCCATCGCGGCAATCCGGGTCGGCATGGGCCAGGCTGCGGTGCAGGGCATCGAGGAGCAGGTGTTCACCGAGCCCCTGCCCCTTTGTCGATTGATCGACGGCCAGCCGGCCCAGCAGGGCGACGGAAAGCTGCGGAGTGCGAGGCAGCTTGCGGGCCAGTTCATCCGGCAGGTCGGTCAGCGTCAGCACCGAGGCCGACAGGGTGCAGTAGCCCAGGACGACGGTGTCGGGCAGCCTGACGGCGACGAAAGGCGCCGCCACGCGCTTGTCCGCGTCTTGCACAGCCTGCTGCTCGAGGTAGCGGTCGAGCGCCTCCGCGCCGCAGCGGAAGGCCCTTCGGTCGTGCTGTCGAGTCAGGGGCTCGACAGTGATGCTGGTCAAGGTCACCGGCTATGCGCTGGTGCGTTGGCCGATCTTTTGGCGATGGGTCTTGGCCGCGCGCTTGAGGCGCGAGTTCGGCTCCGGCGGGTTCAGCAGGGCCTTCACGAAGGCCAACTGCTCTTCACGCGACAGAAGAATCGACTCGTGTTCGGCGATCACGCGCCGCGCTGCGTCTTGCGCGCTGGCCACGACGAACTCACTCAGCGTGCGACCGGAGAGCGCTGCCGCTTGCTGGAGCAGGCTCTTCTGCGCCGCGGACACGCGGGCTTCGAGCCGGGCGTCGCGGGTGGTGTCGGGGGTGTCTTGAGTGGCCATGGTTGTCTCCCTATCGAGAATGCACGGCACATGTCCGTACGTGACCAGAGATTTCATGGCCTGCGCGCAAAGCGCCATGTCAAAGACGGGTCTCAGCGGGCTCGCTCCGACACCAGACCACCGCCACCGGTCAAAAAACAAAAACCCCAGTCGAATCAACGATCTGGGGCTTCTGTTGGGACCATCCGAGACGTCCAGAGACGCCCCGGGACCGCGTCACATGTGGTCGATCATCACCTGCCCGAACCCGCTGCACGACACCTGCGTGGCGCCTTCCATCAGGCGCGCGAAGTCGTAGGTCACCTTCTTGCTGGCGATCGACTTTTCCATGCTGCTGATGATCAGGTCGGCAGCTTCCACCCAGCCCATGTGGCGCAGCATCATCTCGGCCGAGAGGATCTCGGAGCCCGGGTTGACATAGTCCTTGCCAGCGTACTTCGGCGCGGTGCCATGGGTGGCTTCGAACATCGCGATGCTGTCCGACAGGTTGGCACCCGGGGCGATGCCGATGCCGCCCACCTGCGCGGCCAGCGCGTCGGAAACGTAGTCGCCGTTCAGGTTCAGCGTGGCGATGACGCTGTACTCGGCCGGGCGCAGCAGGATCTGCTGCAGGAAGGCGTCGGCGATGCTGTCCTTGACGACGATGTCCTTGCCGGTCTTCGGGTTCTTGAACTTGCACCACGGGCCGCCGTCGATGAGTTCGGCGCCGAATTCCTTGATCGCCAGGCCGTAGGCCCAATCGCGGAAGCCACCTTCGGTGAACTTCATGATGATGCCCTTGTGCACGATGGTCACGCTGGGCTTGTCGTTGTCGATGGCGTACTGGATGGCCTTGCGCACCAGGCGTTCGGTGCCTTCGCGGCTGACCGGCTTGATGCCGATGCCCGAGGTGTCCGGGAAGCGGATCTTCTTCACGCCCATCTCGTCCTGCAGGAACTTGATGATCTTCTTGGCCTTGTCGCTCTCGGCTTCGAATTCGATGCCGGCGTAGATGTCTTCGCTGTTCTCGCGGAAGATCACCATGTTTGTCTTCTCGGGTTCCTTCACCGGGCTGGGCACGCCCTTGAAGTACTGGATGGGACGCAGGCAGACATAGAGATCAAGCTCTTGGCGCAACGCCACGTTCAGGCTGCGGATGCCGCCGCCCACGGGCGTGGTCAGGGGGCCCTTGATCGACACCACGTACTCGCGCACGACCTCCAGCGTTTCCGCGGGCAGCCAGACGTCGGGGCCGTAGATGCGCGTGCTTTTCTCGCCGGCATACACCTCCATCCAGTGGATCTTGCGCTGGCCACCGTAGGCCTTGGCCACGGCCGCGTCCACCACCTTCAGCATCACCGGGGTGATGTCCATGCCGGTGCCGTCGCCCTCGATGAACGGGATGATCGGGTTGGCGGGGACGTTGAGCGAGTAGTCCGCGTTGACGGTGATCTTCGCGCCGCCTGCGGGCACCTGGATGTGCTGGTACATGGGTTTTAGGACTCCGTAAGTTCCGGGCTGCCCGGCCGCATGGCCGGGACGATGGGGGGTATGAGGAACCGGTCAATTCTAAGTCACCACCCTACCCCGGCCTGACGGCCCGGGGCCTTGGCAAGAGCGCTTGGCGCCGGGGCTAAAGCGTGGCGCAGAAAGCGGCGAATGGCGGATACAGGCCGTGCAGCAGTGCAAACGCCGAGGCCCCCGCCAGCATCAGCCCGGCCAGGCGCACCGCCCGCAGCTGCGCCGAGGGACTGGCCGCCCAGCGCCGCCAGGCCCAGGGCGCCAGCAGCAGGCCACCCGACGAGGTGACGGCAAACGCCGCCATGGCCGCCGCGCCGCCGGCCGGGCCGTTGGCCATGGCCGCCACCAGCAGGGCCGACTGCAGCAAGCCGCAGGGCCAGGCCACCCACAGGCTGCCGGCCGCAGCCGCCTTCACCGGAAACTGAACCCGCTGCCAGCCTTCGGCCGACGGCGCCGGCGGGCGCTGAACGCGGCCGATGGCCGACATCCAGGCCGGCTGCTGGCCGCGCCACAGCAGGTAGACCCCCAAGGCGAGCGCGGCCACGTGCAGCAGTGTCCAGAACGGCCGCAGCGCCGGGCTGGCCTGCGACCAGCCCGCCAGCACCGCGACGCTGCCCGCCGCCACCGCCCCACCCACGGCATAGCTGGCCACCCGGGCCAGGTGGAAAGCCCAGGTGCGGCCGGCGGCCGAGGCCCCAGTGGCGGCCGAGTCCAGCGCGGCACCGGCGCCGGCCGCGCCGCCGCGGCCCGAGGTGATGGCCGTGCACGCCGCCCCGCACATGGCGGTGCAATGCGCCATGCCGGCCACGCCCAGCAGGGCCGTGCTGCCGATCAGCGCCAGCTCGAGCATGGGTCAGCGCGGTGGTTCACACCCTAGATGATGCGCGAGAAGCGCGCGCGGGCCTGGTCGCTGTTCAGGTTGCGGTCGAAGACCATGGCCACGGCACGGACGAAGTACCAGCCCAGCGGCGTGACCTGGATCTCGTCTTCGCCCACCTCGACCAGCCCCATCGTGGCCATTTCGCGCAGGCGGGCGATCTCCGGCGCGAAGGCAGTGTGCATGTCGACCAGGTGCGCCAGCTCGATCGACTCGAAGTCGAGCCGGCCCTGGCACATCAGCGCCATGATGATGGCGCGGCGCACCACGTCGTCGCGGCTCAGCGCCAGGCCGCGCACCACCGGGAAGCGGCCCTGCTCCAGCGCGTCCTGGTACTCGGGCAGGCTCTTGGCGTTCTGGCTGTAGGTGGCGCCGATGCGGCCGATGGACGAAACGCCCAGGCCGATCAGGTCGCAGTCGGGCTGGGTGCTGTAGCCCTGGAAGTTGCGGTGCAGCCGGCCCTGGCGCTTGGCCACGGCCAGGGCGTCGGTGGGCAGCGCGAAGTGGTCCATGCCGATGTAGGTGTAGCCCTGGGCCGTGAAGCCGGCCAGCGCCGCACCCAGCATGCCCACGCGAACCTCGGGCGCAGGCAGATCGGCCGAATGGATGCGGCGCTGCGGCTTGAAGCGTTCGGGCAGGTGGGCATAGGCGTACAGCGCGATGCGGTGCGGCCGCAGTTCTGCCACCTGGGCAATGGTGCGGTTGAACGAGGCCGTGGTCTGCTTGGGCAGGCCGTAGATCAGGTCGGCATTGATCGAATCGAAACGCAGGGCGCGAGCCTCGGCGATCAGGTCGCGCACCATCTCGAAGGACTGCACGCGGTGCACCGCGGCCTGCACCTCGGGGTCGAAGTCCTGCACGCCGAAGCTGACACGGTTGAAGCCCAGCGCCCGCAGGTGCTGCAGGCGGGCGCGGCTGGCCGTGCGTGGGTCGATCTCGATGGAGACTTCGGCCGTGGCCGACAACCTGAACGAATGCCGCACCATGTCCATCAGGTGGGCCAGTTCGTCGTCGTCCAGGAAGGTGGGCGAACCGCCGCCCAGGTGCAGCTGCGTGACATGCTGGCCCAAGCCAAGTTCGTCCACGTGCAGCGCGATCTCGCGCGCCAGCAGGTCCAGGTACTCGCGGCCGCGCGAATGGTGCTTGGTGATGATCTTGTTGCAGGCACAGTAGTAGCACACCGACTCGCAGAACGGCACATGCACGTACAGCGACAAGGGCAGTGCACCGCCGACCACGGCACCCTCGGCGCGCTGCTGCAGGGCGCGCCGGTATTCGTCGTGGCCGAAGGCCTCGACGAAGCGGTCGGCCGTGGGATAGGAGGTGTATCGCGGCCCCGGCACGTCTAGCCGGCGCAACTGCTCCAGACTCAGAGCATTCGGTTCGGCGGCAACAGGGGGTGCGGCGGCGGTGGCGGTGTTCATGCCCGCACTGTGCCCAAGCTGTGGAACGAAGACTTGATCTCCCTCAATCAAGGTTCACCCTGATGCCTGACCAGGGTAAGCACCCGGCAACTGCGCGATACTTGGCGCGTCGTACTCCAGGGTGTCCATGATGAGCGAAACCCACAGCGCAGTGGCTGCAGCGCAGCTGCGCATCGAACCTTTCAAGGTGGCCTGTTCAGGCTGCAACCTGCGCGAACTGTGCCTGCCCCTGGGCATATCGGAAGCCGAGCTGGAACGCCTGAGCAGCATGGTTGCCACACGGCGCAGTGTGGCGCGGGGCGAGGCGCTGTTCAGGGTCGGTGACCCGTTCGCGTCCTTGTATGCCATCCGCGCAGGCTTTTTCAAGACATCGGTGTCCTCTGAAGACGGCCGCGACCAGGTCACCGGCTTCCAGATGGCCGGCGAACTGCTGGGGCTGGACGGCATCGGCACCGACCGCCATACCTGCGACGCCATCGCCCTGGAAGATTCGCAGGTCTGCCTGATCCCCTTTCACCAGCTGGAAGACCTGTCGCGTGAATTCAGCGACCTGCAGCGCCACTTCCACCGCATCATGAGCCGCGAGATCGTGCGCGACCACGGCGTGATGCTGCTGCTGGGCAGCATGCGGGCCGAAGAACGCCTGGCCGCCTTCCTGCTGAACCTGACGCAGCGGCTGCGCACGCGCGGCTACTCGGCCAGTTCCCTGGTGCTGCGCATGACCCGCGAGGAAATCGGCAGCTACCTGGGCCTGAAGCTGGAAACCGTGAGCCGGGCGTTCTCGAAGTTCCAGGACGAGGGCCTGCTGGAAGTGAAGCAGCGCCAGATCCACGTGCTCAAGCCCGAAGGCCTGCAGGCGCTGGTAAACGGAAGCGGCTGCTGACACAGCGTTGCCCGCATCCCCGGGGGGCGCGGGTCAGGGCTTGGGCGTGGCGGCGTGGTTTCGCCCCTGCACGGCCGGCATCTCGGCAGCACTTCGGGGCGCTTCCAGCTTGTAGACCGGGTCGGGGTTCAGGATGGCGAGCGTGAGGGTTGCAAAACTGGCCACCACCACGATCAAGGGCCCTCCGATCACCATCCACATCATGCCCACCCGCCACCAGGGTCCGGACGAGGCCTGTTTCGTCTTGTCTGCTGCGCTCATGCGGATATGACTCCAGGAGAAGAAAGTGTGGCAGGCCGCTTCAACGCGGCACGAGAAACGTGGACTTTTCGCTGAGCATGCGGGCACTGTCACCGGCAGCACCGTCCGCCACACGTTCCACGACGAATTCAATGCGGTGCGACCCGGTGCCCAGGCTGGCCGCCTGCTCAGGCGGCACACGCACCGACACCGGCACCCAGCGAGTTTCTGCAGGGCCCACGCGCACTTCGCCCTTCAGGTCGACGACGCTGCCGGGAAGGCCGGCCAGGCTGATGCGGTAGGTCTGGACACGCTCGGTGGCGTTCATCACCTGCATGCGATAGCCGTTCTCGATCCAGCCGTTGTCGACTTCCCGAGCGATCGAGCCGCGGTCGCGTTCGACGTCGACACGGAACGGTGAACGCAGCGCCAGGCTCGTGCCCAGCCCGGCCAGGATCAGCACCAGCACCGTCGTGTAGACCAGCACCCGCGGCCGGAACACGCGCCTGAGCAGCTGCGACCTGTCCAGCTTCTGTTCCAGGCCGCGCTCGGTGTCGTAACGCACCAGGCCGCGCGGGTACTGCATCTTGTCCATCACGGTGTCACAGACGTCGATGCAGGCGGCGCAGCCGATGCACTCGTACTGCTGGCCCTTGCGGATGTCGATGCCGGTGGGGCAGACCTGCACGCACAGACCGCAGTCGATGCAGGAACCCAGGTTCGCCTGCGCCAGATCGGTCTTGCGGCCCCGGGTGCCACGCGGTTCGCCACGTTGCGCGTCGTAGCCGATGATCAGCGTGTCCTTGTCGAACATCGCACCCTGGAAGCGCGCGTAGGGGCACATGTACTTGCACACCTGTTCGCGCATCCAGCCGGCGTTGCCGTAGGTGGCAAAGCCGTAGAACAGCGTCCAGAAGGTTTCCCAGGGCCCGAAGCTCAGAGTGAAGGCCGACGCCCAGAGTTCACGGATGGGCGTGAAGTAGCCGACGAAGGTGAAGCCCGTCCACAGCCCGATGGCCAGCCAGATGAACTGCTTGCTGCCCTTGCGCAGCAGCTTGTTCACGCCCCAAGGGGAGGCGTCGAGCTTCATGCGCTGCATGCGGTCGCCTTCGGTATGGCGTTCCACCCACATGAAGATCTCGGTGTAGACCGTCTGCGGGCAGGCATACCCGCACCACAGCCGCCCGGCCACCGCTGTGAAGAGAAACAGCGAATACGCCGCGACGATCAACAAGCCGGTCAGGTAGATGAAGTCCTGCGGGTACAGCACCAGGTCGAAGATGTAGAAGCGCCTGGCGCCCAGGTCGAACAGCACGGCCTGGCGCCCGTTCCAGGGCAGCCAGGCCAGGCCGTAGAACAGCACCTGCGTGAACCACACCGCCGCCCAGCGCCAGCGCGCGAACCAGCCCGACACGGCGCGGGCGTAGATCTTGGCGTCGCTCTTGTAGAAGTGGACGACCGACTCGGTCGTCGCGGCGGGGGAGGTGTCGGGGGATCGCATGGGGGCCAACTGCTCTGCCGGGGCTCAGTTTCCGGCAGCGACGCGGGTGCCCTGCGACAAGCTCCAGACATAGGCGCCCAGCACGTGGATCTGCTCGGGCGTCAGGCGTGAAGCCTGGGCCGGCATCTGGTTGACCTTGCCGTTGTTGACGATGTTGACGATGGCCTGCTCGCCCCAGCCGTGCAGCCAGATCTTGTCGGTGAGGTTCGGCGCACCCAGCGCCTGGTTGCCCTTGCCATCGGCGCCGTGGCAGGCCGCACACACCGCGTACTTCGGCTTGCCCAGCTGCGCCGCCAGGCTGTTGTGCGGGCTGTCTGACAGGCTCAGCACGTACTGCGCCAGGTTGCGCACGTCTTCGGCCGTACCCACGGCGGCAGCAAGTGCGGGCATGTTGCCGACGCGGCCGTTCGTCAAGCTGGTCTTGATGGCCTCGTGCGACCCCCCCCAAAGCCAGTCCTTGTCGGTCAGGTTCGGGAAGCCCTTGCTGCCTTGGGCATTGCTGCCGTGGCATTGCGCGCAGTTGTTCAGGTACAGGCGTTCGCCAATGCCCATGGCCTTGGTGTCCTGGGCCAGGGCTTCTGCGGTCATCGTCACGTAGGGCGCATACACCGGTACCATCGCGGCCCGCGCCTTGGCCTGTTCGGCTTCGAACTGGCCCTGGCTGGACCATTTCAGCGTGCCCGGGCTGCTGCCCAGGCCGGGGTAGAAGGCCAGATAAACCGCGGCGAAGACCACGGTCATGACGAACAGCCACATCCACCAGCGCGGCAGCGGGTTGTTCATCTCGACCAGGTCTTCGTCCCAGACGTGGCCGGTGGTGTTGTCGGCCGCCATCACCTTGCGGCGGCTTGCGATGATCAGCAGGGCCAGGCAGGCCAAGAGGCTCAGGATGGTGACGACGGCGACAAAGATCGCCCAGCCACTGTGGATGAAGTCACTCACGCTTGCTCTCCTGCATTTCGTCGAGGAAGGGCAACATCGCCGCTTCCTGGTGCTCTGTCTTGCGCTTGCGGCTGTAGCTGTGCTTGATCAGCAGCAGGAACAACACGAAACCGGCCAGGGTGACCGCTATGCGCCAGGTGTTGACATCGAAGTCCATGGGTTCGCTCCTTACTTCCTGGCGGTGCCCAGCACCTGCAGATAGGCGATCAGCGCCTGCATCTCGGTCTTGCCCTTGACTGCGTCGCCGGCGGCTGCGATCTCGGCGTCGGTGTAGGGCACGCCCACCCGGCGCAGACCGGTCATGTGGTCGCCGATCTTGGCGTCATTGACCAGCGCGGTCTCCAGCCAGGGATAGGCGGGCATGTTCGACTCGGGCACCAGATCACGCGGGTTGATCAGGTGCAGGCGGTGCCATTCGTCGCTGAACTTGCCGCCCACGCGGTGCAGGTCGGGGCCGGTGCGCTTGCTGCCCCACTGGAAGGGGTGGTCGTAGACGAACTCGCCAGCCTGCGACAGCTCGCCATAGCGCAGCGCTTCGGCGCGGAAGGGACGCACCATCTGCGAATGGCAGTTGTAGCAACCCTCGCGGATGTAGACGTCGCGCCCGGCCAGCTGCAGCGCGGTATACGGCTTGAGGCCTTCGACCGGCTGGGTGGTCGAACGCTGGAAGAACAGCGGCAGGATCTCGACCAGGCCACCGATGGCGATGGCCACGATGATCAGCACGATCAGCAGGAAGTTGTTGGTCTCGATCCTCTCGTGACCGGTGGGCTTGTTCTGGGCCATGGAATGTTTCCTCTCAGACTGCTTGCTGCGACTCAGGCGTAGGCCGCGGCGACGCGGGGAATGGGGACCGGCTGGGCGCGTGCGCCCTTGACCGTCATCACCACGTTCCAGGCCATGATCAGCATGCCCGTGAGGTACAGCACCCCGCCCAGCAGGCGGATGACGTAGTAGGGGAAGCTCGCCTTCACGCTTTCGACGAAGGTGTAGACCAGGGTGCCGTCGGGGTTGACGGCGCGCCACATCAGGCCCTGCATCACGCCGGCGATCCACATCGCGGCGATGTACAGCACGATGCCGATGGTGGCAATCCAGAAGTGCAGCTCGATCGCCGGCACGCTGTGCATCTTGGTCTTGCCGTAGAGACGCGGAATCAGGTGATACAGCGCACCCATGCTGATGAAGCCCACCCAGCCCAGCGCACCACTGTGCACGTGGCCCACGGTCCAGTCGGTGTAGTGGCTGAGCGCGTTGACGGTCTTGATCGACATCATCGGGCCTTCGAAGGTGCTCATGCCGTAGAACGACAGGCTCACGATCAGGAACTTCAGGATGGGGTCGTCACGCAGCTTGTGCCAGGCACCGCTGAGCGTCATGATGCCGTTGATCATGCCGCCCCAGCTGGGCGCCAGCAGCACCAGGCTGAAGACCATGCCCACGCTTTGCACCCAGTCGGGCAGCGCGGTGTAGTGCAGGTGGTGCGGGCCGGCCCACATGTAGGTGAAGATCAGCGCCCAGAAGTGCACGATGCTCAGGCGGTAGCTGTACACCGGGCGCTCGGCCTGCTTGGGGATGTAGTAGTACATCAGGCCCAGGAAGCCGGCGGTGAGGAAGAAGCCCACCGCGTTGTGGCCGTACCACCACTGGATCATCGCGTCCTGCACGCCGGCATAGGCCGAGTAGCTCTTCCACATGCCCACCGGGATGGCCGCGCTGTTGACGATGTGCAGCACCGCCACGGCAATGATGAAGGCGCCGAAGAACCAGTTGGCCACATAGATGTGGCGCACCTTGCGGATGCCCAGCGTACCGAAGAAGACGATCGCATAACAGACCCACACCACCGCGATCAGCAGGTCGATGGGCCATTCGAGTTCGGCATATTCCTTGCCTTGCGTCATGCCCAGCGGCAGCGAGATCGCCGCGGCCAGGATCACGAGTTGCCAGCCCCAGAAGGTGAACAGCGCCAGCTTGGGCGCGAACAGCCGTGTCTGGCAGGTGCGCTGCGCGACGTGGTAGCTGGTGGCGAAGAGCACGCAGCCGCCGAAGGCGAAGATGACGGCGTTGGTGTGCAGCGGACGCAGGCGGCCGTAGCTGAGCCAGGGAATGCCGAGGTTCAGTTCGGGCCAGGCCAGTTGCGATGCGATGACCACGCCGACGAGCATGCCCACCACGCCCCACACCACCGCGGCCAGCGAAAACAGGCGGACGACGGTGTCGGTGTAGACGCCGTCGGTGCCCAGGGAGTCCTGGGTTCTGGGTGCTGCGTTCGGTGGGTTTGCGGCTACTGCTGTTGCGGCCATCTGGCTTCTCCTGGTCACGGTGTCTGGAGCGGTCTACGACCGATCTGGGGATTCTTCTGGTTGCCTGCCCGGCCGGGCTTGATCGACATCAAGCTCATCACCGTCGGCATGCAGGATTCGCTCGCCTTCCTGCTCGAGCTCCTCGAACTGGCCGCGGTTCAGCGCCCAGCCGAACACGGCCAGGATGAACAGCACCAGCGCGGCGGACAGCGGAATCAGCAGGTAAAGGCTTTCCATCGCGTGGCCTAGCGACCCGCCCTCAGGGCGTTCACCGTCACCAGCAGCGAACTGGCGGCCATGCCCAGGCCGGCGGCCCAGGGGGGCATCCAGCCCACCAGGGCCAGCGGAATGCACACGGCGTTGTAGCTGGCCGCCCAGGTGAGGTTCTGACGGACGATGCGCATGGCATGACGGGCGCGCTCGTGGGCGCGGACGATGTCCTGCACCCGGTTCGACATGACCACCGCATCGGCCTGGCTGCGCGCCACCAGGGCACCCTGGCCCATGGCCAGGGACACGTCGGCGCGGGCCAGCACGGGGGCGTCGTTGATGCCGTCACCGACCATCGCCACGCGTTCGCCACGGGCCTGGGCTGCGGCCACCACGGCCAGCTTGGTTTCGGGGGTGGCGCCGGCCACCACTTCATCCAGCCCCAGGGCGCTGGCCAAGGCCTGGGCGCGGGCCGGCGTATCACCCGACAGCAGGCTGACGCGAAGGCCGCGGTCGCGCAGGGCCTGCACGGCCTCGCGTGCGCCAGGCCTGGGCTGGTCGGCCAGTTCGAATCCAGCGACCACTGCGCCTTCGCAGGCCAGCCAGACGGCCATGTCGCCCCCGCCCGCGGGTGCGCCCAGGAACGACGCCGAGCCCAGGAGCCAGGTGCGCCCTTCGGCGTCGCAGGCCTGCAGGCCCTGCCCGGGGTGTTCGTGAACACCGGTCCAGGCCACGGCTGCAGGCGGCACGGCAGCGGCCAGCGCCAAGGCCACGGGATGGCCGGACCAGCCCGCCAGGCTGGCCGCATGCGACAAGGCGGCTGTCTCGTCCTTGAACAGCCTTTGTCCGGCCGCCGTCAAGCCGGTGCCGGCCAGCCGCACCCGCGTTTCAGTGAGCGTGCCGGTCTTGTCGAAGTAGACATGCTGCACTCTGGCCAGCACTTCCAGCGCGTCCAGGCGCTGCAGCATCACCCCCTGGCGGGCCATGCCGCGCGCGGCAGCCACCAGCACGGCCGGCGCGGCCAGCGACAGCGCACAGGGGCAGGTGACGATGAGCACGGCCACCGCCACCCAGACGGCACGGCTGGGGTCGATCACGCTCCAGACTGCGGCGGCACCCGCCGCCAGCAGCAACACGGCCCAGAGAAAAGGGCCGGCCCAGCGGTCGGCCAGCGCCGCCGAAGCCGGGCGCTGGCTCAGGGCGCTGCGCATCATCGAGACGATGGCTTCCAGCCGGGTGTCGCCACCGACGCGCTGCACGCGCATCGCCACCGGGCTGCCGAGGTTGATGCTGCCGGCCACGAGTTCCGAGCCCGCCGCCTTTTCTACCGGGGCCGATTCGCCGCTGAGCAGCGCCTCGTCGGCCTGCGTGCTGCCGGCCAGCAGCACACCGTCGGCCGGGAAGGCCTGGCCCACTGGAACACGAACCTCGTCGCCAGGGCGCAGGTGGTGCACGTTCACGCTTTCCAGCGCGCCATCTGCGGCCACGCGCACGGCCATCTCGGGCAGGCCCGACAGCGTCGCCTCCAGCGTCTCGGCTGCGCGGTGGCGGGCTCTAAGCTCCAGGTAGCGTGCGCCCAGCAGGAAGCTGACGAACATGGTCAGCGAATCGAAGTAGACCTCGTGGCCGAAGATGCCATTCGGGTCAAAGGTGGAGCCGGTGCTGGCGACGAAGGTGATCAGCAGGGCCACCGACACCGGCACGTCCATGCCCATGCGGCCTGCGCGCACGCTGCGCCAGGCGCTGGTGAAGAAGGGCACGGCCGAAAACGCCATCACCGGCAGCGAGACCAGCCAGCAGCCCCAGTTGAGCAGCTGGCGCAGGTCGTCGGCGAGTTCGCCCGGGCCGGCCACGTAGCTGGGCGTGGCCATCATCATCACCTGCATCATGCAGAAGCTGGCGACGAACAGGCGCCACAGCGCCTGGCGGTGTTCGGCCTGGCGCTGCAGCCTGGCCGGCGCCGCCGCGTCGGGCACGGCGTCGTAGCCGGCACCGCGGATGGCCTGGATCAGCGCCGAAGGCTGCGTGCGCGCCGGGTCCCAGCGCACCGTGGCGCGCTGTGCCGAAGCCCCCACCTGCACGCTGTGCACGCCCGGGACGGCAGCCACGGCGTGTTCGATCAGCCCTGCGCAGGCGGCGCAGTACATGCCCGAGAGCTGGAGCGCGGATTCACCCAGCCGTTCGCCCTGGGGGCCCGTCACCCACCGCGTGAACCTGTCCAATTCGACCGCGTCGTCGACGCCCGCCAGGACTGAGGGCTCGGAAACTGCGGCCGGGATGGAAAGATCGGGGGATTTGGCGAGGGCGCTCATGGGTACTGCAGCGCAGGTGATGCTCGGAGCGTACTCCGTTCCTTGGCATGCAGCGGATAATCTAGGCGCCGCCACCCCCCGACGACATGATCCAGATCAACTCGCGTTCAGCCAAACCGCTGCTGCTGCTGTGCCTGGCCCTGGCCGGACTCACGGATGCCCTGGCCCAGACCCGTCCGCAGCCACGACTGCCTGTCGCCGAGCTGACAGCCGGCATGCACGTCATCCGCGCAGAACTGGCAGTCACGCCGGCACAGCAGGCCACGGGCATGATGTGGCGCACCGAGATGCAGGGCAACGAAGGCATGCTGTTCGTCAACGAAGACGATCAGGTGCGTTGCTTCTGGATGAAGAACACGCTCATTCCGCTGACCATCGCCTACCTCACGGCAGACGGCACGATCATCAACCTGGCCGACATGCAGCCGAAGTCCGAGCAGTCGCATTGCTCGGCGCGGCCGGCGCGCTTCGCGCTGGAGATGCGCCAGGGCTGGTTCGACAAGCGCGGCATCAAGCCCGGGTTCCAGCTGCGCGGCAAGCCGTTCACGGCGAAGTGAACGGGCCGGCCGCGCCGGCTGGCTGGCTGCCTGCGGGTCAGGCGTAGTTCTTCGCCGCGAAGTCCCAGTTCACCAGTTTGTCGAGGAAAGCCTCGACGAACTTCGGGCGGGCATTGCGGTAGTCGATGTAGTAGGCGTGTTCCCACACGTCCACGGTCAGCAGCGCCTTGTCGGCGGTGGTCAGCGGGGTGCCGGCGGCACCGGTGTTGACGATGTCGACGCTGCCGTCGGCCTTCTTCACCAGCCAGGTCCAGCCGCTGCCGAAGTTGCCCACCGCGCTCTTGACGAAGGCTTCCTTGAAGGCCGCATAGCTGCCCCACTTGGCGTTGATGGCCGCGGCCAGCGCGCCGGTGGGTTCACCGCCGCCATTGGGCTTCATGCAGTGCCAGAAGAAGCTGTGATTCCAGATCTGGGCGGCGTTGTTGTAGATGCCGCCGCTGGACTTCTTGATGATCTCTTCCAGGGTCAGGGCCTCGAATTCGGTGCCCTTCTGCAGGTTGTTCAGGTTCACCACGTAAGCGTTGTGGTGCTTGCCATGGTGGAACTCCAGGGTTTCCTGGCTGTAGTGCGGGGCCAGGGCGTCGATGGCGTACGGCAGGGCGGGCAGGGTGTGTTCCATGGTCGGATCCTTCGGGTTCGATTGGGGGGCGCCGGAGCTCGGCAGGACAGCGGGCGCGATTGTAGGCAAGGGCCCTTCATTCAGACGGCAACAGGGGCTCCACGGCCGTGATCAGGGCGCTGGCGCGGCCGTCGGCCCACACCGCACGCACCGCCTGCCCGGGCTGCAGCGCCAGCACCGACACCACCGGCCGGCCGGCCTCGCCTTCGACCCAGGCATAACCGCGCTGCAGAACCCGGGCCGGGTCCAGGCCCTGCAGCCGGTGTCCGGCCGCGTCCAGGCGCAAGCTGGCCCGGGCCAGCTGTTGCTGCAGAGCCTGCGCCATGCGCTGCGCCCGCAAGCCTGGTTCCTGGGCGTGGCGCAGGCGGCGCTGGGCCAGGGCCTGAAGCAACCGCTGCTGCAAGGCCTTCAGCCGTTCGGCCTGGCCCGACAGCGCACGGCCGGGCTGGCCCAGGCGCAGGGCCAGGGTGTCGACGCGCTGGGCCTGCTGCTGCAGCACCCGTTGCACGCTGCGCTGAAGTGCAGCCTGGCGCGCCTGCAGCAGGGCCAGAGCCTCGTCGCGCAGGGGCGCGGCCAGCTCGGCGGCGGCCGTGGGCGTGGGCGCACGCAGGTCGGCAGCCAAGTCGCACAGGGTGATGTCGGTCTCATGGCCGACCCCGCAGACCACCGGCAAGGGGCAGGCCGCCACCGCACGCACCACACGATCGTCGTTGAAGGCCCAGAGGTCTTCGAGCGCGCCGCCTCCGCGCACCAGCAGCAGGGTGTCGACCTCGGCGCGGCGCCCGGCTTCCTGCAGGGCTGCAACCAGCGCCGCCGGCGCCTCGGCACCTTGCACCGGGCTGGGGTACAGCACCACCTGCAGGTGCGGCGCACGCCGCTGCAGCGTGGTGAGCACGTCGCGCAGCGCCGCCGCACCCAAGGAGGTGACGACCCCGACGGCGCGTGGAAACGCCGGCAACGGACGCTTGCGCGCGCTGTCGAACAGGCCCAGGCCTTGCAGCCGCGCACGCAGGCGCAGGAACTCTTCGTACAGGCTGCCGGCGCCCACGCGCTGCATGCTTTCGACGACGAGCTGCAGTTCGCCCCGTGCCTCGTACACCCCCAGCCGGCCGCGGACGTCGACCTGCTGGCCGTCGGCGGGCTGAAAGTCCATCAGGCTGGCGGCGCGGCGGAACATGGCGCAGCGCAGCACCCCGCCTGCACCCCCCGCGTCCTTCAACGAAAAGTAGCAATGGCCGCTGGCCGCCCGCACCAGGCCAGACAGTTCCCCGCGCACGGCCACGGCTCCGAAACGTGCTGCCAGGGCGTCGCCCGTGGCCAGCAACAGTGCGGAAACGCCCCAGGGTGTGCGAGACGGAGCCAGAGCGCCCGCGGCTGGGGCCGAATCGGGCTCAAGCACGGGTTTCGCCAGCATTGGCGCGGGTCGGGAACTCCACAAGCGCGTGGTTGCGAGCTTTCGCGGCGGGTCGGCCAGTCACGGAACGGTCAAATGTGTGCAAGTGCTTGATTCGCATCAGAAAAATCGTGCCCAAAAAATCAGCAGCGCAGGCCAGGCCGTGCATTGGCGCGGGCTGCGGGCCGACACACCTGGCTTACCCACACAGTTATCCACAGTTTTGGTGGACAAGCCAACAAGGCGGGCACCCTGGCCGGCGCATCTACACCCGATGGCGGCCTGGGCATCGGACATAATCCGCCGCGTCCGAGGTGGCTGGCCGAAAACCTTCCACCGCGCCCTGCTTCTCCCAGTAGATTGGCTGCCACGGCGCCACGAAAAACACGGTGTTTTCCATCATACAAGCGGCCGGTTGGCCGATCTGGCCGTTGATCGCCTGCTCGGTGGTGGCCCTGGCCCTGGTCATCGAACGCATGATGCAGTTGCGTGCCAGCCGGGTGGCCCCGGCCATGCTGGTCGAGGAAGTGCTGGGCGTGACACGCACCAGCCTGCCCGGCAACGACGTGGTCGTGAAGCTGGCCGACAACTCCGTGCTCGGCGGCGTGCTCGCCGCGGGGCTGCACAGCGTGATTGCCGAACCCCGCATCAGCGAACCGGCACTGCGGCAGTCGTTCGAGAACGCCGGCCGCAAGGCCGTGCATGGCCTGGAACGCTACCTCAACACCCTGGGCACGATCGCCGCCGCCGCACCCTTGCTGGGGCTGCTGGGTACGGTCGTGGGCATGATCGAGATCTTCGGCTCGCAGGCCCCCAGCGGCTCGTCCGGCGGCGGCGACCCCCAGGCGCTGGCGCACGGCATCTCCATTGCCTTGTACAACACCGCGTTCGGCCTGATCGTGGCCATTCCGGCCCTGATGTTCTACCGCTACTTCCGCGGTCGCGTCGACGAATTCCAGATGGAACTGGAGATTGCCGCCGAGCGCATGGTGCCCCACCTGATGCGCTTTGCCGTCAAGACCTGAAGCCCGGGCCGCGATGAAGTTCAGCCGCCGCCGCCCCGACGACCCGGAGATCAACCTGATCCCGTTCATCGACGTGCTGCTGGTCATCCTCATCTTCCTGATGTTGACGACGACCTACTCGAAGTTCACCGAGCTTCAGGTCAACCTGCCCTCGGCAGACGCCGATACCTTGCGCGAAAGACCACTGGAAGTGGTGGTGGCGGTGTCGGCAGATGGCTTGTATGCCGTCAACAAGAAGCCGGTCGACGGCCGCAGCGTCGAAATCCTGACGGCCGAGATCGCTGCGGCCGCCGGCGGCCGCAGCGATACCGTGGTGGTGGTATCCGCCGATGCCCTGGCCGCCCACCAGGCGGTGGTCAACGTGCTCGACGCATCGCGCCGGGCCGGCCTGGCGCGCCTGACCTTCGCCGCCCAGACCAGCGGGCCGGTGCCGCGCTGACGCCCTGGGCGTGAGCAAGCCCCCGGCCACGACGCTGGCCGCGCGCGTCGAAGCCCTGCTGGTCCGCCACTGGTGGCAAGCCCGGCCCAGCGGACTGGCACGTGCTCTTCAACCGCTGGCCTGGCTGTATGGCGCGCTGCTGCAGCGACGTCGCAGCCGGCACCCGGCAGCGCTGCCCGCGCCCGTGCCGGTGGTGGTGGTGGGCAACCTGGTGGTCGGTGGGGCCGGCAAGACGCCGGTCGTGATGGCGCTGGTGGCCGGGCTGCGCGCTGCGGGCTGGCGGCCGGGCGTGATTTCGCGCGGCTACGGCCGCGACGAGACCGGCCCGGGACAAGCGCCGCTGCAGGTAAGGCCCGACAGTGACCCGGCCGCCGTGGGTGACGAACCCCTGCTGATCTGCCGCCGCACGGGCGTGCCGGTATGGGTGGCGCGCCAGCGCCTGGCGGCGGCGCAGGCGCTGTGCCGGCAGCACCCCGAAGTGGACGTGCTCGTTGCCGACGACGGCCTGCAGCACCAGGCACTGGCCCGCGCGGTCGACGTGCTGGTGTTCGACGAGCGGGGCGTCGGCAACGGCCTGCTGCTGCCGGCCGGACCGCTGCGCGAGCCGCTGCCGCGCCGCGTTGCGCCAAGAATGCGCGTGCTGTTCAGCGGCAACGCGACGCCGCCGCTGCAGCCGGCGCTGCCCCTGCAACGCCGGCTGGGCCAGGCCCTGCCCCTGCAGGCCTGGTGGCGGGGCGATCTGGCGCAGGCGGTGCCCCTGCAGCAACTGCAGGGCCGCCCGCTGTGGGCGCTGGCCGGCCTGGCCAGCCCGGAGAAGTTCTTCACGATGCTCGAAGCTCAGGGTCTGAACATCCTGCGCCTGCCCCGGCCCGACCACGCCCGCTACACCACCCTGCCCTGGCCCGACGAAGCCCGAGACGTCATCACCACCGAGAAAGACGCCGTGAAGCTGCCGGCCGCGGCGGCCAGCGGCCTGCGCGTGTGGGTGGTGGGGCTAGACTTGGACTTGCCGGCGGCCTGGATCGCCGACCTGTCGCAACAACTGCGCGCTGCCGCGTCTGCCGGCCAACCTGCACCGACCTGCCCGCCATGACCCTGGACCACCGCCTCATCGACCTGCTGGTCTGCCCCGTGTGCAAGGGGCCGCTGACCATGTCCCGCGACGACAACCTGCGCCCGATCGAACTGGTCTGCCCTGCCGACAGGCTGGCTTTCCCGCTGCGAGACGGTATTCCGGTGATGCTGGAAAGCGAAGCGCGCAGCCTCGATGGCCCGGCCGCCATGGCGGCAGCAGCGGCAGCAGCGGCAGCAGCGGCAGCCGGCAAGGCGTGAACTTCACGGTCCTGATTCCGGCAAGGCTGGCCTCGACCCGCCTGCCCGACAAGCCCCTGGCCGACATCGCCGGCCTGCCGATGGTGGTGCGCGTGGCACAGCGCGCTGCGGCCAGTGGCGCCGCGCGCGTGGTGGTGGCCGCCGACGACCCGCGCATCGTCCAGGCCTGCAACGCCGCAGCCATCGAGGTGGTGCTGACCCGTACCGACCACCTGAGTGGCAGCGACCGCCTGGCCGAGGCCTGCACCCTGCTCGGCCTGAACGGCGACGACGTGGTCGTCAATGTCCAGGGCGACGAACCCCTGATCGACCCGGCCCTGGTGCGCCGCTGCGCCGAACTGCTGGCCGCGCGCAGCGACTGCGTGATGAGCACCGCAGCCCATGCCATCACCAGCGTCGAAGATTTCGCCAACCCGAATGTCGTCAAGGTGGTGCTTGACGCCGCCCAGCGCGCGCTTTACTTCACCCGTGCGCCCGTGCCATGGTGGCGCGATGGCAATGCACAAGGCCTGACGGCCCTGCCGCAGCCGCTGCCACTGCGCCATATCGGGCTCTACGGCTATCGCGCGGGCTTTCTGCGCGGCTTTCCGGCGCTGCCGCCGGCACCGCTGGAACAGATCGAGTCGCTGGAACAGCTGCGCGTGCTGTGGCATGGCCACCGCATCGCTGTGGGCATTGCCGACGATGCGCCTGGCGCGGGCGTCGACACCCCCGAAGACCTGGCCAGGGTCCGCGCGGTCTTCGCGAAAACCCCAGTCTGACCGGATCGCCGAGCAGCCGCTCGCGTCAGCCTGGTGCGAGGATGCGCGTGCTATTCTCGTTTGAGACATGAGCGTGACTCCAGCCCCGGTTGAACCACGCCCCTACAACGAGACACGCGAGGATTCCATGCGATTGATTCTTCTGGGCGCACCGGGCGCGGGCAAAGGCACGCAAGCGACCTTCATCTGCCAGAAGTACGGCATCCCGCAGATCAGCACCGGCGACATGCTGCGTGCCGCCGTGAAGGCGGGCACGCCGCTGGGCGTCGAGGCTAAGAAGGTCATGGACGCCGGCGGCCTGGTCAGTGACGACATCATCATCGGGCTGGTGAAGGAACGCATCACCCAGCCCGACTGCAGCAAGGGCTTCCTGTTCGACGGCTTCCCGCGCACCATCCCGCAGGCCGACGCGATGAAGCAGGCCGGCGTCAAGCTCGACGTCGTGCTCGAGATCGACGTGCCTTTCGACGCGATCATCGAACGCATGAGCGGACGGCTGTTCCACATTGCTTCCGGCCGCAGCTACCACACCAAGTTCAAGCCGCCCAAGGTGGCAGGCCTGGACGACGAAACCGGCGAACCGCTGATCCAGCGCGACGACGACAAGGAAGCCACGGTGCGCAAGCGCCTGGACGTGTACGAGAGCCAGACCCGGCCGCTGGTGGCCTACTACGCCCAGTGGGCCGGTTCTGGCGACACCCAGGCACCGCGTTGTGCCCGCATCAGCGGTACGGGCAGCGTCGAAGAGATCACGGGCCGCGTGATGGCTGCGCTGGGTAGCTGAAGACGCGATCAGGCGGCGCGCACATGGCGGCCGTAGCGCTTTAGCAGGACATCCGCACTCAGCAGAGTGAAGCCTTCGACCTGCGCCTGCGCCACGAGAAGCCGGTCGAATGGGTCGCGGTGATGCCAGGGCAGGCTGGCCATCGCGAACAGGTGCGGCGCAGCGATGGCCAGTTCTGCAAAACCCGCGGCCAGCAGCCCAGCATGCAGGCTGCCGGCATTCACCTGGAAGTCGGGCCGGCCCAGAGAAGCCTTGATGGCCACTTCCCAAAGGCTGGCATGGCTGAAAAACACAGGCTGCGAGCGCTTCTGCAAGACTTGCCGTGTGCGCGGCTTCAGCCGCTCGGGGCTGAACGCGGACCAGAGCAGCAGTTGAGTGTCCAGCAACAACACGGTGTCGGGAACCCGGTCGGCTCAGAAGGGATCAGCCGGGAAACATCACAGCGATGTCTTCGGCAAACTCTCCCTTCAGATCCGCTTCGATTCGACCCTGGCCAGCCATGAAACCGAGCTGGCGCTCTGTGGGTGGCGGCGCCAGCGCTACCAGCCGCGCCACCGGCCGGCCCGCCTTGGCGATGACGATACCTTGTCCCTGCGCTGCTTTTTCCAACAGACGCGAGAGTTGAGTCTTGGCTTCGTGGATGTTGACCGTGATGTCCATAGTAAACTAAGTTTATCAGACTAAGTCGCCAGCGGAACCAAAGGAACACATCATGGAAATAGCAGGCAAGGTTTTCATCGTCACTGGCGGCGCATCCGGTCTGGGCGAAGGCACGGCGCGCATGCTGGCGGCCAACGGCGCCAAGGTCGTGGTGGCCGACCTGCAGGACGAACGCGGCAAGGCCGTTGCGGCTGAGATCGGCGGCGTCTTCGTGAAGTGCGACGTCAGCCAGGAAGCCGACGGCCAGGCCGCCGTGGCGGCCGCGGTCGGTCTGGGCCGGCTGATGGGCCTGGTCAATTGCGCCGGCATCGCACCGGCGGTGAAGACCGTGGGCCGCGACGGCGCGCACCCGCTGGCCAGCTTCACGAAGTGCATCAGCGTCAACCTGGTGGGCAGCTTCAACATGATCCGCCTGGCCGCCGAGGCGATGGCGAAGAACACCCCGGAATTCACCGGTGAACGCGGCGTGCTCATCAGCACCGCCAGCGTGGCCGCCTACGACGGCCAGATCGGCCAGGCCGCTTACAGCGCCAGCAAGGGCGGCATCGTCGGCATGACCCTGCCCATCGCCCGCGACCTGGCGCGCAACGGCATCCGCAACATGACCATCGCCCCGGGCATCTTCGGCACGCCCATGATGTTCGGCATGCCGCAGGACGTGCAGGACGCGCTGGCCGCCAGCGTGCCCTTCCCCAGCCGGCTGGGCACACCGGCCGACTACGCCAAGCTGGTCAAGCACATCATCGAAAACGACATGCTCAACGGCGAAGTCATTCGCCTGGACGGCGCCATTCGGCTGGCGCCGAAGTAGGCGCCGCGCGGCCCGCCGGGGCGCCCATGAAAGTCGACATCGATGCCCTCGTGCGCGAGGCATCCGCACTGCGTGCTGCAGGGCGGGTGGACGAAGCCATCACGGCCTACGAGCGCCTGCTGAGCCACGCGCCAGCACTGCCCAACAGCTGGTTCAACCTGGCGCTGCTACAGCGGCGCGCGCGGCGCTTCGCGGCGGCGCTGCAGTGCTACGGGCAGGCACTGCATCACGGCCTGTCGGGCCCGGAGGAAGCCCACCTGAACCGCGCGGTGATCCTGTCCGACGACCTGCGCCGGCCGCACGATGCACAACGCGAACTCGAACAGGCGCTGAGCCTGAACCCGCGTTATGTGCCGGCGCTGCAGAACCTGGGCAACCTGCACGAGGACCTGGGCCGACGCGAAGCCGCCCGACAGTGCTACGAACGCGCCCTGGCCATCGAACCCGGGCACGGCGTGATGCTGGCCCGCCTGGCCCAGGTGACGCAAGCCACCGAGGACATGCAGACCCTGATCCCGCGCCTGCAGGCGGCGCTGGCCCAGCCTTCGCGCCAGGCTGAAGAACGCGCCGAACTGGGCTTTGCACTGGGCCGCCTGCTCGACGGCTGCCAGCGCTACGACGAAGCCTTCGCCGCCTATGCCCGCGCCAACCAGGCCAGCCGCGCCAGCGCCCCGGCACCGGGACCGCGCTACGACCGCGCCGCGCACGAAGCGCACATCACGGCGCTGATCGAGACATTCGCCCACCGGGCCGGGCACAGAACAAGCCGCGCCGGGCGCTCACCACCCATCTTCATCTGCGGCATGTTCAGGTCGGGTTCGACCCTGGCCGAGCAGGTGCTGGCCAGCCACCCGCGGGTGGTGTCGGGGGGCGAACTCGACATCCTGCCGCGATTGGCAACAGCCCTGCTGCACCCGTTTCCCCAAGCAGCCCAGGCGCTGCGGGACGACATGGCCGCGCGCTTGGCCGACCGTTATCTCGATGAAGTCGGCGCGCTCTTCCCAGGCGCCGACCTCGTCACCGACAAGCGGCCCGACAACTACCGCTACATCGGGCTCATCAAGAAGATGTTCCCCAGCGCCCGCATCGTGTACACGCGCCGCAACCCGCTGGACAACTGCCTGTCGGTGTTTTTCCTGCACCTGGCCCACGGCATGCCCTACGCGCTGGACCTGCTGGACACCGGCCACTACCACCTGCAGCAGCAGCGGCTGATGGCGCACTGGAAGGCGCTCTTCGGCGACGACATCCTCGATTTCGACTACGACGCCTTCGTGCAGGCGCCGCGGGAAGGCACCGCCCGACTGCTGGCCTTCTGCGGTCTGGACTGGGACGATCGTTGCCTGGCCTTCCACCAGGCAGACACCCAGGTCAGGACCGCCAGCGTATGGCAGGTGCGGGAGCCGCTTTACCAACGCGCTTCAGGCCGCTGGCGCAACTATCGACAGCCTGTGCAGGAACTGGCCAGGCAGCTGGGACTGGACATCGACAAGGACACCCCGCCCGCTTGAGCAGCCCCGGCGCGGCAGTACCCGCGCTCAGTTCACCGGGCTGCCGGGGTTGGGCGGTTTGTCGCGCGCCATTTCGCGCGCACCGGCGTTGCCGATCTGCTTGACCATGCGGTCGGTGGTGGCCACCGGCAGACGCGTTCCCACCACCGCCTTGTCGCTGCGCGCAGCGGCTGCGGCGCTCGCGCCGCCGGTCGGCTCCTGGGGCGCCACGGCACAGGCAGAAAGTGCCAAGCCACCGGCCAGCACAGTGGCACCGGTGATCAGTCTGAAGACTTCAGTCATGTCCGAGTTCCTTGTCGCGCCGGATGGAAGCATGCGACGGTTCTTTGCAAGAGCATCATGGTACGCGCCTCAGCCGCCGTAGTCCGGCACCGCGGCGCCGCCGAACGCGTCCAGCGCCTGGTTCAGCGCAGTGATCATGCGCCGCTCCTCGAGGCTCAGCGCCGGGTGCCAATGGTCGAAGATCATGATCACGCGCAGCTTGTCGCTGTCGTTCCAGGCCTCGTGCTCGACGGTGTCGTCGAAGGCCCAGGCCTGGCCTGGCACCCATTCACGCACGGTGTTGCCCACGCGGAAACGGCAGCCGGCCGGCACGATCAGCGGCACATGTGCCAGCAGGCGAACATTGCTGGCACCGGTATGCGCCGGGATGTGGGTGCGCGGCTGCAGCAGCGAGAACATCGCCACCGGCGTGCGCCCGGGCTGCTCGGGCGCCGGCACGTGTTCAGACCAGAGCGCCATCGTCTGCGGGCAGCGGGCGGCGTTGGCGTCGACCACCGCGCCCGCCTTCACCAGATGCAAGACGCTCCAGCGCGGCGAGTTGTTCAGTTCGGCCCACTGGTTCAGTGGTTGGTCCTGGCTGTAGGTGATGTAGGGCGTGAAGCCGTCTTCGCTGGCCAGCACGGCCAGGAACTCGTCACGGATGCTGCCGGTGGCGGCCTCGAAGGCGTCAAGCCAGGGGAACAGCCGGCGGTCGAAAAACTCGACCGGCTCCAGGCGCGGATAGAAATAGTGCGAAGGACGCGATTCGACACGCTGCTTGCGGCCGGTGAGGATGTCCAGCGACAGCTGGAAGCGTTCCAGGTCGGCACCGGCGCAGTCCTGCAATGCAGGGGCCAGATGCTGGTGCAGGAATTCTTCCATCGCGCGCTGGTGGCCAGCGCGGAACTGCAGGGCATGCGTCAGCAACGGACGCAGTTCGGGCGTGAGCCGGTCGAGCGGGGGCGCGACCATGGCAGCGGCGCCATAGGCACCTGCTGCTTCGGAATGACGGCCCTGGCGCTCGAACAGGCGGCCACGCTGAAGCAGGGCCAGCAGGTCCGAAGGGTCCAGCGACAGCGCCTTGAACAGCGCGGCTTCCTCGGCCGCATCGTCACCCAGGCGCTGACAGGCGAACGACAGGTTGATCCACTGCCGCGGGTCCTTGCCGTCGACGGCGGCGACACGTTCGAAGGCCTGGCGTGCCCCCGCGAAGTCGCCCTGCTGGAAGCTCATCTGCGCTGTCATGTTCAAGGCGCGCAGGTGCTGCGGGTCGACCGCCAGCACCCGGCGCCAGAGCGCTTGCGCCTCCTGTGGGCGACCCTGCTGCAGCGCGCTCACGGCCTGGTCGTCCAGCGCAGCGGCTTCGGCGTTGGCCAGGGAACGGGGTGGATTCATGGGCATGCCTTGTTCGGTGAGCCGCGATCGTGCCAAAAGAAAAGCCGCCCCACGATGCGGGCATCGTGGGGCGGCCGGGGACCAGGGGCCGGGCCCCTGCAGGCCCGGCCACTTTCAGACGCTCGTCAGAACGTCGCAGTCAGGCTCAGGCCGATGCGACGACCCAGCGCGTCGTACACCACCGGGTAGGTGTTGCCGTTCACGAAACCGGCACCGTTGGTACGGATCGGTGGGTCCTTGTCGAACAGGTTGCTGATGTTCGCGCGAACCGTGAGGTTCTTGTTGATCGCGTACGACGCAGCCAGGTCGAAGTAGTCACGCGATGCCAGGCCGGCCACGTTGTTGCCTTGCGGGCCGGCCAGGTCGGGGTCGCTGCTCAGCGAGTCGAGCGAGACCTTGTCGATGTGACGCCAGGTGAAGGCCACATCCACGGCAAACGGCGACGACCAGGTCGTGCGCAGCTTGTGGCGCCACTTCGGCAGCGGGGTGCCGCAGGTGTTGCCGTACAGGCCAGCGCAGTCGTAGGTGCCCAGTCCCGGCAGATCCTCGCTGTCGAACTTGTTCAGCGCGGTGCCCAGGAAGCTGAAGGCCAGGCCACCCATGCCGCCGATCTTCATGCTGTAGTCGACACCGATGTCGACGCCTTCGGTCGCACGCTTGCCCAGGTTGGCGTCGGTGGCGAGGATGAAGGCGTTGTTGGTCGCCCACAAGGTGCCCGGTGCGTCACGCTGGATCAGGCCGCAGAACGCCGGGTTGCCGGTGGTCAGGCATTGCTGCAGCGTCGTGGGCGGGGGTGCCGTGCCCACGCGGTCTTCGAGCTTGATGTTGAAGTAGTCCAGCGTCAAGGTCAGGTTGTCGATCGGCGTGGCTGCCACTCCCAGGGTGTAGCTGGTCGACTTCTCGGGCTTCAGGTTGCGGTTGCCGCCAGTAATCTGGTTGTATTGACCCGCCGGGCTATCGGCGATGCGGCCGTACTGCGCAGCCGTCACGCCGGTGCGCGCGCATTGCTCGAGGGTCGCTGTGGGCGTGGCACCTGCGCACGGATCGGCGCTGTTGTCGTACAGGCCGAGCGCCTGGGACGAGAACAGTTCGATGACGTTGGCAGCGCGGGCCGCGCTCTGGTAGCTGCCGCGCAGCTTGATCTGCTTGATGGGCACGTACTCCAGGCCCAGGCCGTAGGTGTCGGTCTTCTGGCCGGTGCTGTAGTCGGAGTTGCGATAGCTGCCGGTCAGGTTCAGCAGTTCGACGAAGGGCATCTTCTCGATCAGCGGCAGGCGCACTTCGGCGAACAGGTCGTTCACGCCGTAGGAGCCGCCCACACCGATGGTCGGGCCGCCCTGGCCAGCGAGGTCGCCAGTGGTGAAGGCGTTGTCGGTGTTCAGCGTCAGGCGCTCGAAGCGGCGCTCGATGCCGAAGACCACGCCCATGCCGCTCTTGGCCGTGGGGAGCTTGACGCCGTACTGGCTCAGATCACCGGCCACGGTCGCGGTGAGAACGCTCTGCTGCGTGGTGCCGCGCTGGAAGCCCGGGGTCTGCAGGTAATTCAGCGCAGCCGGCGTGACCTTGCCCAGCGACCAGATGTCGTAGGGCACGCAGTTCGGGTCGGTGCCGTCCACCACCGAGCGGCAGGTCGGGGTGCCGTTCGGACCGGCGACGACGTCCAGCGCACGGGCAATGCGCGTGTTCGAGAAGTCGTTGAAGTAGGTTTCCTGGAACAGCACGCGGCCAGTCTGGGCCGACACGTCGTAGTTCCAGGCGCCGATGTCGCCCTGCACGCCCAGCACGGCACGGTACGAACTGTGGCGGATGTCGTCCTGCCGGCCGCCACCTTCGACGTTGCGCCGGCCGATGTAGAGCTCGGCGGTGTCGCCAGGTGCGCGCAGCCCCAGGGCCGTGCGCCAGGCGCTGGACAGCAGCGGGTTCTCGAAGCGGATGGCGTTGGGCCCCGTGGCGCCGAAGAAGAACAGGCCCGAAGGGGCAATCTGTGCCACGGTACTGTCGTCATGGAAGCTGAGTTCGCTGTAGACGCGGGCCAGCGGGCTGATCTCGTAGCGGGCCTGGGCGTTGAAGCCATAACGTTCCGACGGGCGCTGCAGGTAGTTCAGCGGGCCGAAGTTGTAGGCGTCTCTCGCGCCCACATAAGGGCGCACGTTGCCGGCGGCGTCGGCCACAGTCAGCGCGTAGGTGGAGAAGTCGGTGAACTGGCCCGGGAAGCTGGTGCCCGAACCGCCGCAGCTGAAGCCGGCCGTGGCGCTGAAGTTCAGGGCGCAGGCCGTGAAGTCGCGCTCGGACTGGAGCAGGGCTTCTTCCTTCTTGTAGTTCAGGAAGACGGTGGCGTTGCCCTTGCCGTTGGCAAAGTTGCCACCCATCAGGATGCTGAAGTCATGGACCTCGCCATCGTTGGTGATGTTGCCAGGCGTCGGGAAACCACGGGCACGGACGACGTCGCCGATGGCGTTGCCTTGCTTGTGGTTGTAGAACTGGGTGTTGACGTCGACCTGGATGCCTTCGAAGTCGTCGCGCATGATGAAGTTCACCACGCCGGCAATGGCGTCAGAACCATAGACCGCGGAAGCACCGCCGGTCAGCACTTCGACGCGCTTGATCAGCGCCACGGGAATCTGGTTCAAGTCGGCAGACACGTCGCGCGGGCTGCCGGCAGGCAGACGGCGGCCGTTGACCAGCACCAGGGTGCGGTTCGAACCCAGGTTGCGCAGGTTCACCGTGGCGGTGCCGGTGGCACCGTTGGCGACCTGGGCGCCCTGGTCGGCGAAGACCTGGGGCAGGTTGTTGAGCAGTTGCTCGACGTTGCGGATGCCTTCGACCTTGATGGCCTCGGCGCTGAGGGTGACGATCGGCGACGCGGTTTCCGCGTCCAGCGTCTTGATGCGCGAACCGGTGATCTCCACGCGTTCAGCGGCTTGCGCGAACGACAGCCCGGGCTGGGCCAATAGCATGCCACCCAGCGCTGCGACGGCAGCACTGCACACCTTTGTCTTCTTGAACATGTCTTTCACTCCTGCAGGGTTGAGCAAAGGGTTAGCCCTGGGGTGCCGAGTCAGCGCACATGGCTCGCTCCGTACCCCGGGGCATGTGTGGATTTTCCGGTTTGCGGGGAGGCTCATGCGCCTCAAAGCTTCATCTGGCCAAGGTTTAGCTGGGCATGGCCTTCAATCGTTGCCGATCCACCACAAGAAGCCCCGGCAGACAAAAAAAGAGCGGGCCGAAGCCCGCTCCTGCATTGCCGACGCGCTGGACGCGCGATCAGAACTTCAGGGTTGCACCCAGGGTGTAGGCGCGGCCCACCACGTCGTAGTACGACGGGAAGGTGTTGCCGCTGTTCTGGCTGGTGGCACCGATGGTGCTGCCGGTCAGCGGCGGCTTCTTGTCGAACAGGTTGGCCACCGAGAGCTTGAACTTCAGGTTCTTCGTGGCGTTCCAGTCCACCGTGGCGTCGACCAGGTTGTAGGCCTTGATCGTGGCGAACTCGGGCCGGAATTCCTGGCCACCGGGCTGCTCGACGATCTTGCTGGTGTAGCGCCAGTTGTAGCCGAAGGTCCAGTCGCCCATGCTCCAGTTCGCGCGCTGCGAGAACTTGGTCTTCGGGCTGGGGCTGCAGCTGGTGCTGTAGAAGCCCAGGCAGTCCAGCAGCGGCGTGCCGGGGATCGTCAGGAACTCGTACTTGTTGGTCTGCGTGGCGCTCAGCGCCAGGTCGACACGGCCCCACTTCGGGTCCAGGCCCAGGTTGCGCAGCGGCAGGCGGTAACGCACTTCCACGTCGACGCCCGACACCCAGTCGGTGCCCAGGTTCGACTGCGCCAGCACGATGCCGGGTGCCGTGCCGCCGTTGAAGGTGCCGTCGACCGGGCTGCGCTGGATCAGGCCGCACAGGGCGTTGAAGCCCAGGCCCGGGTTCAGCGAAGTCTGGTAGCAGCCGTTGACGATCTGCGCCGTGGTGGCCGAGCTGACCGACTTGGCCACCTCGATGGCGTAGTAGTCGACCGACAGGCTCAGGCCGGGCACAGCTGCCGGTTCGAACACGAAGCCGACCGTGGTGGTGTCGGCTTCCTCAGGCCCCAGGTTGGGGTTTCCGCCGGAAAGAACGTTCACCTGTCCGGCAGAGGGCTGCGGCACGCCACCGATCAGGTTCGCGGGAACACCGGTCTGGATGCACAAGGCGGCCAGGGCACCGGTCGGGTTGCTGCCCGCGCAGGGGTCGACGGCCAGGTTCGACAGGCCGGTCGTCTGGGGCGCGTACAGCTCGTTCACGTTCGGCGCGCGGGTGGCACGCTGCTGCATGGCGCGCAGGCGCAGGCCGGGAAGGGGCGACCACTCGCCGCCGTACTTCCAGCTGCCGTAGTTCTGCTTGCGCTGGCCGCTGTCGAATTCGGTGTAGCGGTAGCCCAGTTCCAGGTTCACGCTGCGGGCGAAGGGCAGGTCTGACAGCACCGGCACGATGGCTTCGACGAAGCCTTCGTTCAGCTTCAGCTTGCCGATACGGTCGGGCAGCGGTGCGCCCGTGCCCAGCACTTCGCCCTGGATCTGCGAGGGACCGTCGGACTTGTTGCTGCCGACGACTTCGCGGATCTCGGCACCCAGGGCCAACGACACCGGGGCCTTGGCGAACGGGCTCTTCACGGGACCCAGGTCGCCCGAGAACGACAGAGCTGCGGTCTTCTGCGTCACTTCCTGCTGCTGCAGGGCGTCGACGTTGAAGAAGCGCAGTTGCGCAGGGGTGATGCTGCCTTCAGCGCCGAACACGTTCAGCGGCACGCAGCCGTTGGTGGTGGTGCGGCAGGCGGTGGTGCTGACGGCGTCCAGGGCCTGGCGCGAACGGGCCAGCGAGCCCCAGTTCACGCGCGAGCTGACCTGGAAGGCACGGCCGCTGGTCAGGTAGGCGTCGTAGCCCCAGGTGTCCAGCACCGGCAGCGTGCCCTTGGCACCCACCGTGAACTGCGAGGTCTCGTTGTTGAAATCGTTGATGCGGGGGCCGATTTCGGTGATGCGCCGGTTGATGGCCATCGACACGGTTTCCGTGCTGCCGACCGCGCAATTGGTGATGGCGCGGTTGGTGCCTGCCAGTGCATTGCAGATCTGCGTGCGCATGGCCGCCGGGATGAACGGGTTGCCGATGGGCACGGTGTACACGTTGTTGAACGTGCCCGTGCTGGCCAGGTTCAGTTCGACCTTCGACCGCGTGTAGAACAGGTCGGCATAGACCTGGACGTTGTCGTTGATGCTGTATTCACCCAGCGCCGTGATCTGGGTGCGGTCCAGCGGCGTGATGAAGTAGTTCGGCGGGTTGAAGTTGAAGGGTGTGACCGGCGTGGTCAGCGAGCCCGTGGCCGGGTTGATCTGGCGCGCGCCGCTCAGGCCGCGGGCCGTCCACTGGGCTGCGGTCAGGTCGGACGGGGCGGTGACGGTGAAGGCCGCCGGCACCGTGGTGCCCGAGCCACCCGGGCCTGCCGACACGGAGTCGATCGAGAAGATGCTGAACGGCCGCTCGCCCTGCGTCAGCGGCTTGGTGCGGGCCGTGCCGACGCTCAGCGCGACGTTGCCCTTGCCGTCGGCGAAGCCGGCGCCCAGGGTCAGGTCGCTGCGATAGCGCTTGGCGTCGCCTTCTTCCGAGACACCGTACTGGGTCGAAGCTTCGACGCCCTTGAAGTTCTTGCGCAGGACGAAGTTCACGACACCCGACACGGCGTCGGCGCCGTACACGGCCGAAGCACCGCCGGTGACGATGTCCACCCGCTCGAGCAGCGAGATGGGAATGGAGTTCGTGTCGACCACGCCGGCCAGGTTGAACGGCACCATGCGGCGACCGTTCACCAGCACCAGGGTGCGGTTGGTGCCGAAGTTGCGCAGCTGGATGGTGGCGCCACCGCCCGAGCCGTTGTTCACGTTGTTGCCGATGGCCGGCGACGTGGCCGGCAGGCTGCGGATGACTTCCTCGACAGCGATCGGTTGCGTGACGTTCAGTTCTTCAGCGTTGACGCTGGAGATGGGGCTGTTGGAAACAGCGCCCAGGGTGCGGATGCGCGAACCCGTGATTTCCACGCGCTCGGCGGTCTGTGCGTAGACAGGTGCCGAAGTGAGCAGCAGCGCGCCGCCCAGAGCCACCAGCACGCCGGTGCAGACTTTCGTTCGTTTGAACATGAGAACCTAGCTCCTTGAGGAAGAAGGAATGCCTGAGAAAAGACCCAAAACCATCGTGGTGCAAGACGCGTACCGGGAACGTGCATACACGCCCCGTGCGAAACCACGACTCGTGCGCCATTGTTGCGGGAAGCAAAATTCAAGCGATCTGCGGGTAAATACCGATGTCCGCCGACAGGCATGAGCTTTCGCGGTCCTTCTGCGCAAAAAGTGCGTATTGACGGCGGCTGCAGCCGCGCAGAACGCTGGATATCAGGGTTTGTCAGGGACGCTTGACGCAGCTTGACGCGACCCAGACGTTGGCACAGCACAACATCGACATCCGTTTGTGGTGGCTCGTCACGCCTGCTCAGGGGGGACGCTTGGCATTTGCAGCGCGTCTGGGGCCGGCTTCCCCAGCGCACCAGCTTGGGCACGGCCGCCAGCCGCTGCTTCTTGTCGGGGCGCTGCGGGTGGCGGCAAGGACAGGGGCCTGCCCTTGCAGCCACCCGCTGGCGCCTTTCAGCGCCGGGCTACCAGCCGATGAGCACGTCGCGCCCCTGCACCAGCAGCTGCACGCTGCGGCCCACCGGCAGCGTCACCTTGGTGGCCACGTGGCCGAAGGGCAGACCCGTGAGCACCGGCACCTTCAGCACCGAGCGCAGGTGCGCCACCACCGTCTTCAGGTTGAAGCCGCGATCCAGCGGCGAAGGCTTCCAGGCGCTGAACTGGCCCAGCACCACCGCTTTCTGAGTGGCCAGCACCCCGGCCTGATGCAGCTGCAGCAGGCCGCGCTCGATGCGGTAGGGGTGTTCGTTGACGTCTTCCAGGAACAGCACGCCGCCCTTCACGAGCCGCGCCGCCGGCCAGTGTGGCGTGCCCAGCAACGAAAGCAGCATGCTCAGGTTCCCGCCCCACAGCCGGCCGCGCAGGCCCAGCCCGTCGAAGCCGGTTTCTGTGCGAAAGCCCACGGCTTCGAGCTCGCCGGACATGGCTTCCAGGAAACAGTCGCGCGTGACCTCGTCCAGGCCGCCGGCTTCGTCGCTGCGGCCGAAGTCGTCGGTGGCCATCGGCCCGGCCCAGCTGGTGGCCGCGCTGCCGGCATGGGCCAGCAGGCCCAGCTGCAACGCAGTGAAGTCGCTGTGGCCGACCCAACGTGTGCCCCCTTCGACGCTGCGCGCCAGCAGTGCCCAGTCGATGCGGTCGAGCAGGCGCGACAGGCCGTAGCCGCCGCGCGTGGGCATCGCGATCGACGGTGCCGCGGCGGCCACCCGGTGCAGCGCAGCCAGCCGCACTTCGTCGCTGCCGGCCAGGCGCTGGTGGCGCGCGCGGGCATGGGTGTCGACCTGCACCTGCAGGCCCATCGCCTTCAGCCGCGTGGCAGCCCGCGTGAGCGCCGCAGGCTGGGCGACCACGCCGCTGGGGGAAAACAGGTGGATCGACGTCATGGCGGGGCTGGCTCGGTTCAAGGCGACGGATCGGGCGAAGCATGGATCTCGACGGCATCGGCCGTCGGAATGGGTTCATCGGGCACTTCGTGCGAAGCCGAAACTTCCACGGCTTCGTCAGGGTCGCCAGCCGAGCGCGATACAGCCTGCGCCCCTGCCCTTTCGGCCTTCTGCTGGGCGCGACGCTCGGCGAAGAAGTCGCGAAGCAGCGCGGCGCAAGCCGGCGCCAGCACACCGCCCACGACCGTGGTGTGGTGGTTCAGGCGCGGCTCGGCAAACAGGTTCAGCACCGAACCGGCCGCACCGGTCTTGGGGTCGGGCGTGCCGAACACCACGCGCTTGAAGCGCGCGTGCATCAGCGCCATGGCACACATGGCGCAGGGTTCCAGCGTCACGTACAGCACGCAGTCGGGCAGGCGGTAGTTTTCCAGCAGCGTGGCGGCGTGGCGCAGCGCCACGATCTCGGCATGCGCGGTGGGGTCGTGGGTGGTGATGGGACGGTTGTAGCCTGTGGCCACCACCTGCAGGCCGCTGGCGGTGGGCCGGGCGATGACCGCGCCCACGGGCACCTCGCCCACCAGCCAGGCGTTCTGCGCCTGGTCCAGGGCCAGGCGCATGCCGTAGTCGTCCAGGGCTGCCGGGTCCATGCCGGCGTCAGCCATCACCGCGTCCTTCAAGCCTGGCGGCGCCAGGCCTGCTCGCGCGCGGCGCGAGCCTGCTGATGCGCAAGCCGCGCCTGGGCCACCCAGGTGGCGACGTCCAGACCGCCGAGCCAGGCGGCCAGGGGCTGCTGGGCGGCCGACAGATGAGCCGCCGCCACACGTTCATACACGCGGCCGAAGCCGTCGCGCTGCAGCCAGCCCGTGTCGACCAGCCAGCGGCGCAGTTCGACATGGTCGGTGTCCAGCCAGCAGGCCGGGCCGGACAGTGCCTGCTTCAGCCGCTGGTTGATCTGGGCTTCCGTGGCCGGGGTGAGGGGCAGTGCAGCCCAGACCAAGCCAAGCGCCAGACCACGGTCCGCCAGGCTCAGCCCGCCCAGGCCGACACGGTCCTTCAGGACCAGGCGGGTCAGGGTGGTCAGGGTTGAATCGGCCAGGGGCGCAGGGGCATCTGTCATCGTGCCGGCATTGTGCCCGTGCCGCAACGATGGCCGCGCCTAGAATGAGAGACCTGAACACAGGAAGCGTGGCCGAGCGGTTTAAGGCACCGGTCTTGAAAACCGGCGACGGTTCATCCCGTCCGTGAGTTCGAATCTCACCGCTTCCGCCAGGACGGCCATGCGTCGCCCGCGCCCGCGCCCTGCGTCCTGCACCCTCGGCCCCTGACCCTGGACGGTCGGACTCTCGGCCTTTTGCCTGAGGGCATGAGTCCGGCGTTCCTGGGCGGCCACCCTGTGCGGCACCCGACGACGTCTCGCAAGCCGCCCACCCGCCCCCGGCAGGCCCCTGACCCAATACTGTTCGCTTAGAGTAGAAAGCTGCCTTCATGGCAATCCGGCGACCACAGCTTCTTGCGCGTAGTCCGAGGTGCAGGCCGGATCG
>LNET01000024.1 GCA_001464055.1 Burkholderiales bacterium Ga0077543 | reverse complement strand
AGCATCATGGCCTGAAGACCGCCTTCGATTCGCTTGGCGATCTCGATCTCGCCTTCACGCGTCAGCAGTTCGACCGTGCCCATCTCGCGCATGTACATGCGCACCGGGTCCGTGGTGCGGCCGAACTCGCTGTCGACGGTGGACAGCGCGGCTTCGGCAGCTTCCTCGGCTTCTTCTTCCGTGGCAGTGGTGGCGCCGCCACCGGCCACCAGCAGGGTGGCGGCGTCGGGGGCTTGCTCGTAGACCGCAATGCCCATGTCGTTGAGCATGCTGATGATGGCTTCGAGGATCTCCTCGTTGATCAGCTTCTCGGGCAGGTGGTCGTTGATTTCCTGATGGGTGAGGAAGCCACGCGTCTTGCCCATCTTGATGAGCGTCTTCAGTTCCTGGCGCCGCTTGGCTGCTTCTTCCTCGGTCAGCGTGGTCTCTTCCAGGCCGAACTCGCGCATCAGTGCGCGTTCCTTGGCGCGACTGACCTTCATCCGCAGCGGCTTGACCTTCTCGACCTTTTCGCCCTCGGTGCCGGCGTCGACAACGGCTTCGACTTCCGCCTCGGGCTCGCCTTCGATGTCGGACTCGACGTCGGTCAGGTCTTCGTCCTCGACGATCTGGGCTTTCTTCGCAGGCTCGATCTTCTTGCCAGCCGCAGGCTTTCCTGGCTTCGCATCAGGAGCCGCCTTCGCCGCGGCCTTGCCCGTGGGCTTGGCTTCTTTCGCTGCCGTCTTGGCCGGCGCCTTCGCCTCGGCCTTGGTGTTGCGTGCCTCGGCCTTGGCGTCCGCCTTCGGCTTGGCCGCCCGTTGCGGCGTTTCGGCCGCTGATGCTTTCGCGAGCTTGGTGGCGGGGGCAGGGGCAGCGGCAGGCTTCTTGGCGGTCATGCGGGTCCTTCAGTCGGTACGGTCGAACCTGGCACCTGTGGAGCAGATGCGGTCGGCTTGGAGGGATTCACGGGAAACCCGAGTCATCGGGGGTCGGCAGCTTCGGGTCGGGTGCTGCAGTGCCCAGCGGTGCTGCGGCCGTATGGCTCGAGCGTTGGTTTGAAAACATGCGCTCGGGTGGTGCAACACGTCAGGCGCCTGCCGCCTGGCCCGGTTCGGGCATTGACCTGAGGTTCCTGTAGCAAGCCTACAATTATACCGCGACGAACAAAATGCGCTGACACCCCTACGGGCCTGGCGCCTGCGGCGGGGCCTTCAATGTCGCAATGAGTTCCATGATTTCGCGGTAGCGCCGCAATTCGTCGGTCGACGGTGAGGCCATCACGATGGCCTGCGCTTCCTGCCGCAGAACTTCCAGCCACAGGCTGGCAATGGTGCGCTGCAGCCCGTCGAACCTGTATTCATGGTCGCCCAGACCTGCCTGCACCCAGGCCTTGGCCTGCTCTGCCCAGGCTTGCTCCGTCATGGCGTCACTGAGTGCAGACCAGGTCATGCATCCTTCGTTGACCAACTGCTGCTCGAGCCACTGGACGACCTGTCCATGGGTGCCGCCCAGGCCATGCAGCAGTTCCTGATCGTCCTGAGTCAGCTGATCCCACCAGTCGGAATGCTGCAGCAGCAGGCGCACTGCCACGTCGGCCGGCCCGGCCGGTGCCACGCGAACCTGGCCTTTGCGCAGCAGGCGAACCGGCCCCTGTGACGGGCGGGCCCTGGGTTGCCCGGTGCCCCACAGGCTGGCCAGATCGTCGATCCCGAGGCCACCACTTCGCGCCAGTTCCGGCAGCATCTGGCGCTTGAGCGCGCCGTCGGGCAGCAAGGTCCACAGCGGTTTGGCCTGCGCCAGCAATCGGGCACGGCCCTCTGCCGTCTCCAGGTCGGCGCCCTCGCTGGCTTGTTCGATGAGCTGCCGCGACAGCGGCACGGCTTGCGTTACCTGGTGCTCGAAGGCGGCCGGGCCGAGTTCGCGAACGAAGCTGTCGGGGTCGTGCTCAGGTGGAAGAAACAGGAAGCGCACGCTGCGCAGGTCGGTGGCATGGGGCAGGGCGGCTTCGAGTGCCCGCCCGGCCGCCCGCCGGCCAGCGCTGTCGCCGTCGAAGCTGAAGACCACGGCGTCGGTGAAGCGAAAGAGCTTCTGCACATGGTCGGCGGTGCAAGCCGTACCGAGCGTGGCGACCGCGTTCGGAAATCCCGACTGCGCGAGTGCCACGACGTCCATGTAGCCTTCGACCACGAGCGCGTAACCCTTGTCTCGCAAGGCCTGGCGCGCCTCGAAGAGGCCATAGAGTTCCCGCCCTTTGCTGAAGACGGGTGTCTCTGGCGAATTCATGTACTTCGGCTTGCTGTCGTCCAGCACGCGGCCACCAAAACCGATGACTTCGCCCGAGACGGCGCGGATCGGAAACATGACCCGGTCGCGGAACCAGTCGTAGCGGCTGCTCTCCGCTGTGCGGGCATCGGTTTCGGGTTCATGGCCGGCATCGGCTTCGCGCAGGCGCACCAGGCCGGCTTCCTCGAGCGCCGGGTCGTCGTAGCGCGGGAAGACACCAGCCAGGTTCTTCCAGCCAGGAGGGGCATATCCCAGGCCGAAGCGAGCGGCGATCGCTCCAGTCAGCCCGCGCCGCTTGAAGTACTGCACCGCGCGCGGGCTGGCCTTCAGCTGGGCACGGTAGAAGCCTGCGGCCTGGGCCAGCACTTCGCCCAGGGTCTTGCGACGCTCGCGCAGCGTGTCGCGGCGCTGGCGCTCGTCCGGGCTGACCTGTTCCTCGGGCACCTGCAGGCCCGCGCCCTGCGCCAGGTCGCGCACGGCTTCGACGAAGCTCAGGCCCAGGTGTTCGGTCAGGAAGCGGATGGCGTCGCCACTGGCCCCGCATCCGAAGCAGTGATAGAACTGCTTGGATGGGCTGACCGAAAAACTCGGGGACTTCTCGGCGTGAAAGGGGCATAGCCCCATCAGGTTCGCGCCACCGCGCTTGAGTTCGACGTGCCTGCCGACGACGTCGACGATGTCGACGCGGGACAAGAGGTCCTGCAGGAAGCCGGCTGGAATCACCGCGTTGGGACTACCGGCCCGGTGTCAGCTTCAGCGGCAAGTGTGCCAGGGACGCTTCGGTGCTGGCCAGGGCGAACATGCCCCGGTAGTCGCGCACCCAGGCGGCCACCTGGTCGGCCGGCATGGGCGTCGCAATGCCTGTGCCCTGGCCGATCTCGCAGCCCATTTCGAGCAGGGCCCGAGCTTGTGCTGGCGACTCCACACCTTCGGCCACCACCACGCAACCGAAGGTGCGGGCCAGTCCGATCACGCCTTCGACGATGGCGCGGTCCTGGCTGTCGTCGAGCATCTGGTGCACAAACGACTGGTCGATCTTCAGAACGTCCACCGGCAAGCGCTTCAGATAGGCCAGTGTCGAATAGCCGGTGCCGAAATCGTCCAACGCAAACCGCACGCCCACCGCCTGGCAACGTGCCACCAGCGCCGAGGTGGCTTCGATGTCGGCATGGGCTTCGGTCTCGAGCATTTCGAGTTCGAGATGCGCTGCCAATGGTTCCTTGTGTCGCGCCAGCAGTTCGGACAGGCGCTGGGCAAAGTCGGGTTCTTGCAGGTGGCGTGCCGAGATATTGACGCTGACGGTGATGTCCAGACCGCTGCGCCGCCATTGCGACAGGTGCTCCAGGGCCTGGGAGAGCACCCAGTCACCGATGCGCGATGACAGCCCGGTATTGGCGATGAGCGGCAGAAACTGCAGCGGTGCGATCAGGCCCTGTTGCGGATGCTCCCAACGCAGCAGCGCCTCGCAGCCCATGACACGGCCGGTGCGCATGTCCACCTTGGGCTGGTAGTGGAGCACGAATTCGCTCTGGTCCAGCGCTTCCTGGACGCGGCCGATGGCCATCACCCGGGCCTCGGTCCGCCGGCGGTGTTCGGGGTCGAAGAACAGGTAGCCATTTCGACCAGCCTGCTTGGCGCCGTACATCGCGTGGTCTGCATGGCGCAGCAGGGTGTCGGCGTCGCTGCGGTCGATGGGGTAGACCGTGGCACCCATGCTGGCCGTGACTCGCACAGGGTCGACGGACGGGTCGATGACATAGGGCAGGGCAACGACACGCAGCACGCGCTCGACGGCCATGCGGGCTTCTTCGAGGGTACCGGCGCGCAGCAGCAATACAAATTCGTCACCGCCCAGGCGCGCTGCCGAATCGACCCAGTGCTCGCGACTGCGCAGCGCGCTGCGCAGCCTGCCGGCCAGTTCTGCCAGCAGTCGGTCGCCCGCGGCGTGGCCGTACTGGTCGTTGACGGGCTTGAAACGGTCCAGGTCCAGGTAGCACACCGCCAGAAGATAGCCGTCGCGGTCAGCGGCCTTCATCGCGTCGTCGAGCAGCTGCGAAAGCCGGGCCCGATTGGGCAGCCGGGTGAGTTCATCGAAATGGGCCTGGCGTTCGAGCTGCTCGCGTTGCACGCGTTGTTCGGTGATGTCGCTGATCACCAGCACGTGGTAGCGCATGTCGCGGGTCGGGCCGGGCACGGTCGAGATCGTGGCCTGGAGCGTGCAGAGTTCGCCGCTGCGCCGACGCTCGATCAGTTCGCCACGCCAGCTGCCGGTCTCGCTGAGGCTGGCCCACATGGCAGCGCGTTGCTGCCGTGCAATGGGGTCGGCCGGCGTCGGGCGCAGCAGAGAAGGCACGGTGCCCAGCAGTTCTTCCCGGGACACGCCCAGGATCTGCGTGTAGGCCGGGTTCACGTCCAGCGCGCGCTGATCCGCGTCGGTGATGAGCAGGCCTTCGTGCAAGTGCTGGAAGAGGCTGGCCGACATGCGCTTGCGCTCCAGCGCTTCGCGCCGTTCCTGCACGTCGGCCAGGGTCGCCAGAAAGCGGGTCGGCCGCCCTTCGCCGTCGCGTTCGATGACCAGCAGCGTCGTCTCGACCCAGCGCCAGCCGTCGCCGTCGGGCAGGCGCAGCTCGAACTGCTGGCGGCCTGCCTGCCCCTGCGCCAGGCTGTGCATGGCGGCCTCCAGTGTCGGCCGGTCTTCAGGATGCGTCTGCCGCACCCAGTCCTGCGGGTGCCACGACGGGTCGACATGGTTCGACAGGGTTCGCCAAGCAACGGATACGAATCCTTCGGCATCGCCGGCGCGCCAGTCGGCCACGCCCAGCCGGGTGGCGTCGAGTGCCCATTCCCAACGCTTCGATCGGCCGCGCCAATGCACCAGGGCCGCTTGCAGACCCACCACCAGCGTCATGCTGCTGGCCAGCCAAGCGGCCAGGGCGGCGACATCGCCAGCCGTCGTGGGCTCGTCTGTGCCAGGTGCCAGCGAGCCTGCCATGATCAACAGGGCGCCGATCAGCGCGCCGCTGGCCATGGCGCCATGGCCGCGCAAGACCAGCGCCGCAACGGCCAGCCAGGGCAGGAAGGGCAGGGCCTTGTCGGCGCCTGGCACGCTGCCAAGCCAGGCCATCGCGCCCCAAAGGCCGAACACCCCCAGCAGGGCCGCAAGGGGTTCCAGCCAGGGTACTGAAGCTTGCAGGGGGTAAAGCGTACGACGGTCGAGCGTCAGTACAAAAAGTGCGCTGGCCAGCCCAGCCCAGCCCAGCGCCAGCCACCCTGTCAACCAGGCGGGACCCATTGCCGCGAGGTGGCCATCGCCGTCCAGTCCCAAGGCCAGGACAAGTGCCGTGCCCAGCGGCGCCAGAACCACCAGGGCCCCAGCGGCCAGCCAGCCGAGGTCGTGCGGCCGGTCCAGGCGCGGGTCAAATGCAAGCCGCTGCAGGCACCAGCTGGTGGCAAGCTGGCTCGCCGCGAGGGCCGCGGCCAGCCCCAAGGCCGAGGCCGCTGGCTGACCCAGCAGGACCAGGCCGCCAGCCACCCCAGCGGCGCAGGGTGCCACCATGGGGCTGCCCCAACGCACTGCCGCGGCAAGCCCGACGCCAGCCGGCAGGGCGAGACCGGCCCAGGGCGGCAACATCGGCAGGACCATCGCGCCCAGATGCACGAGAAGCCCGCAGCAAAGAACGAGGACGCACATGCGTGCGACCATTTGGGCGTGATGGCTGAAGCCGGTGGCGCGGGGCGCAGCAAGGGCTGGGGCTGGCGGAGATTTCAAGACGTCTTCGTTCGTGGCGTGGTGGATCGTACGCGCGCGCCTGCCGCAAGGCACGCGCTCGAAACGGGGGGGATGGGGGCAACGTGAGTGCGGCCCGAAAAAAAGCGGCCCGCAGCAAGGCTGCAGGCCGCCGGTGATTCCTGCCGACGCCCCAATCTCAGACTGCGAAATCCTCGATCTTCCGGCCGGCTTCCAGTGCAGCGCGAAGCCAGTTGGGTTTCAGGCCTCGTCCGGACCAGGTGTCGCCGGTCGCGGGATTGCGGTACTTGGCTGCGACCTTGCCCATGGCCTTGCGTGGCGAGGCAGCGGCACTGCGGGTGCCCAGATCGGCCAGGCTCAGGCCGTGTTCGGCCATCAGCGCCTTGACCTTGTTGATGGCCGCGCCCCGTTCTTCTCGCTGGGCCTCGGCGATCTGCTTTTCCAGGGCGGCTTTCTGCGCCAGGAGATCATTCAGGCTTGCCATGGTGTCCTTTGCTTTGGTTTATCGGTACGAAAATATATCATCATTCAAAATGACATATTTCCCAGATAAACCCCAGCCGGTGCCTTGGATGATTCAGGAGGATGGCGGAACGTAGCCAGCCGGCTTGTCGCCGCCATCGCCGAAGAAGAACTGCTCCATCTGGCGCGCGAGGTACTGGCGGGCGCGGGCATCTGCCAGATTCAGCCGGTTTTCGTTGACCAGCATCGTCTGATGCTTCTTCCACAATTCGAAAGCTTCCTTGCTCACGTTCTCATACAGGCGTTTGCCGAGTTCCCCAGGGTAGGGTGCAAAACTCAGACCTTCGGCTTCCTTTTTCAGATGGATACAGTTGACCATTCTGGCCATGTTGGTTCTCCGTAGTCAGACGAGTTTCTTGACCAGCACTTGCGAGCGCCGGTCCCAGTTGTATTTCTTCTTGCGTGCCTCGGGCAGCCAGTCGGGGTCGACCTGCTTGAAGCCGCGCTTGATGAACCAGTGCATGGTGCGGGTGGTCAGGACGAACAGACTTTCGAAGCCGGCAGCCTTGGCTCGCTGCTCGATGCGCTTGAGGATGCGTTCACCGTCGCCCTGGCCTTGCGAAAGCGGCGATACCGTCAGGGCCGCCATCTCGGCAGTCCGCGCCTCCGGATAGGGCATGAGTGCAGCGCAACCGAAAATGATGCCATCGTGCTCGATCACGGTGTAGGTGGCAATGTCGCGTTCGATCTCGGTGCGTTCGCGTCTGACCATCGTGCCGTCACGCTCGAAAGGTTCGATCAGCTGCAATATGCCACCAACGTCGTCCGAATTCGCTTCGCGCAGGCTTTCCAGCCTTTCGTCGACGATCATCGTGCCCACGCCATCGTGCGTAAAGACCTCGAGCAGCAAGGCGCCGTCGCTGGCAAAGGGCAGGATGTGCGAACGTTCCACACCGCCTTCGCAAGCGCGGGCGCAATGCTGCAGGTAAAAGGCAATGTCGGTGGGCAGTGTCGGCGGCGGCAAAATGGCCAGCAGTTTGCGTGCCTCGGCCAGCGACAATTCAGTGTCGATCGCGCTGTCCGGGTCGTCCTGATGCTCGCGGATGCCTGGAATCTCGGTCATGAAAACCAGTTTGTCGGCCGCGAGGGCGATGGCCGTGGCCGTGGCGACGTCTTCCATGGTCAGGTTGAAGGCTTCACCGGTTGGTGAAAAACCGAACGGGCTGAGCAGGACCAGCGCGCCGATGTCGATGGCGCGGCGGATGGCTTGGTGGTCGACACGGCGCACCAGGCCGCTTTGCAAGTGGTCGATGCCATCGACGATGCCCACCGGCCGGGCGGTGAGGAAGTTGCCCGACACCACGCGAACCGTGGCATTGGCCATGGGGGTGTTCGGCAAACCCTGAGAAAAGGCCGCCTCGATCTCGAAACGCAACTGCCCGGCGGCTTCCTGCGCGGCGTCAAGTGCCACCGCATCGGTGATGCGGATGCCTCGGTGGTAACGCGAAACATGGCCCTTGGCGGCGAGTTGCTCGGTGACTTGCGGGCGAAAGCCGTGCACGAGCACGATCCTGATGCCCATTGAATGCAGGATGGCCAGGTCCTGGACGAAGGTATTCAGCTTTCCGGCCGCGATCATTTCCCCGGCCATCGCCACCACGAAGGTCTTGCCCTTGTAGGCATGGATATACGGCGCCACGGCACGAAACCAGGGCACGAAGGTGTGCGGAAAGACGAGGCTCAAGCGGTGCTCTTTGCGGTGGCGGGGTTCTGTCCCGGGGGGTCGACAGCGTGCCGGATTGTGCAGCAGCATCGCTGTTCCGATCGTCGCACCAGGAGCTCGAGATGGATGTCACCCAGACCCATGGCGCCTTCAGCTGGAACGAGCTGATGACTCCCGACCCGGCAGCTGCAGCCAGGTTCTACAGCGAAATGTTCGGCTGGCAGGTCAAGGATCCGATTCCCGAGATGGGCGACTATCGCGTGGCATCGCTGGGCGACGACATGGTGGCCGGCATCATGGCGCCTGCCCCGGGCAGTCCGCCCATGCCGCCACACTGGGGCAGCTACATCACCGTGGCCGACACCGACCGTGCCGCAGAGCGCGCCGTGGCCTTGGGTGGCAAAGTGCTGCTGCCACCGATTGACGTGCCGACCGTGGGACGCATGGCGGTGCTGCAGGACCCCCAGGGGGCCGTGTTCTCGGTCATGAAGTACAGCGGCTGAGCCTCGGCAGGCGCGGGCTGCCACTTCGCAGCCGCATGCCGCGCATGGGCCTGCACCGGGAAAAGCGCCTGGCCCCGATAATCGGCGGCCCGTGCGATCCCCATCCTCCCGCGCTGCCCGCCCGCCTCAGGCGGCGCAGCCCATCCCCCCGATCACCTACCCCGAATCGCTGCCGGTCTCGGCCCGACGCGAGGAAATCGCGCGCGCCATTCGCGACAACCCGGTGGTCATCGTCTGTGGCGAGACGGGCTCGGGCAAGACCACGCAGCTGCCGAAGATCGCGCTCGAACTCGGCCGCGGCTGGGGCGCAGGCGGCAAGGGGCTGATCGGCCATACCCAGCCGCGGCGCATCGCCGCTTCCAGCGTTGCGCAGCGCATCGCCAGGGAACTGAACACCACGCTGGGCGATGTGGTGGGCTACAAGGTTCGCTTCCAGGACCGCCTGGGTGCCGGTGCCAGCGTGAAGCTGATGACCGACGGCATCCTGCTGGCCGAAACGCAGACCGACCCGCTGCTGAAGGCGTACGACACGCTGATCATCGACGAGGCGCACGAACGCAGCCTGAACATCGACTTCCTGCTGGGCTACATGAAGGAAGTGCTGGCGCGGCGGCCAGACCTGAAGGTGATCGTCACCTCGGCCACGATCGACGCCGACCGCTTCGCCCGGCACTTTGCCAGCGCACGCGGGCCGGCACCGGTGATCATGGTCTCGGGGCGCACCTTCCCGGTCGAACAGCGCTGGAGACCCTTCGAAGAGCGAAAGGACTTCGATCTCGAAGACGCCATCGCCGACGCGGTGGACGAGCTCTGGCGAGAAAGAGCCGGTGACATCCTCGTCTTCCTGCCTGGCGAACGCGAGATCCGTGACGCCGCCGATCACCTGCGCCGGCATCTCGCGCAGCAGCATCGGGGTGGGCCGCAGCCGGAGATCCTGCCGCTGTTTGCACGCCTGTCGCAGGCCGAGCAGGACCGCGTGTTCCAGGAAGGCAATGGTCGGCGCATCGTGCTGGCCACGAACGTGGCCGAGACCTCGCTGACCGTGCCGGGCATCCGCTACGTCATCGACACCGGCCTGGCCCGCGTGAAGCGCTACAGCTACCGCAACAAGGTCGAGCAACTGCAGATCGAGGGCATCAGCCAGGCCGCGGCCAACCAGCGCGCCGGGCGCTGCGGGCGGGTGGCCGATGGCGTGTGCATCCGCCTGTACGGCGAGCAGGAGTTTGCCGGCCGGCCGAAATTCACCGACCCCGAGATCCTGCGTTCGTCTCTGGCTGGCGTCATCCTGCGCATGAAGGCCCTGCACCTGGGCACGGTGGAAGAGTTTCCTTTCCTGGAAGCCCCGCCCAGGAAAGCGATTGCCGACGGCTACGCGCTGCTGGACGAACTGAACGCGGTCGACGAGGCCAACGAGCTGACGGCCATCGGCAAGGAATTGAGTCGCTTGCCGCTGGACCCGCGCGTGGGCCGGATGATCCTGGAAGCACGCGAACGCCAATGCCTGAGCGAAGTGCTGATCATCGCCGCGGCGTTGAGCGGGCAGGACCCGCGCGACCGGCCGATGGAAGCGGCGCAGGCTGCTGATGAGAAGCACAAGAAGTTCGACGACGAGCGTTCGGAATTCATGGGCTACCTGAAGCTCTGGAAGTGGATCGACGAAGGCCGTGGCCACAAGACAGAGGCCGCTGAAACCGCAGTTCACAAGCTGACGAACCGCCAGCAGGAACAGCGCCTGCGCGAGAACTTCGTCAGCGCACGCCGGGTGCGTGAATGGCGCGACATCCATTCGCAATTGCATACCGTGGTGGCCGAACACGGCTGGCGGCTGAACACCTTGCCCGCAAGCTATGACCAGGTGCACCTGGCGATGCTGGCCGGGCTCTTGGGCAACATTGGCTGCAAGAGCGACGACGAGGACTGGTACCTGGGCGCACGCGGGTTGAAGTTCTGGCGCCACCCGGGTGCGCACCTGAGCAAGAAGCCCGGCCGCTGGCTGGTGGCTGCCGAACTGGTCGAAACGACGCGCCTTTATGGCCGCGGCCTGGCAGCCATCGACCCGGCCTGGATTCCGGCGATCGCCGGCCACCTGCTGAAGACCCAGCTGCTGGAACCACACTGGGAAAAGAAGGCCGCCGAAGTGGTGGCGCTGGAGCGCGCCACGCTCTACGGCATCGTCATCTACAACAACAAGCGCGTGAATTTCGGGCGCATCGACGCTGCGGCGGCGCGCGAGATCTTCATCCGCGAAGCCCTGGTGGCCAGCCTGCACGAAGACACCTGGGATGCGGCCTTCGAGCGCAAATTGCCCTTCCTGGCCCACAACCGCAAGTTGCTGGCCCAGGTGCAGGAACTGGAGCACAAGTCGCGCCGCCAGGACGTGCTGGTCGACGACGAGCTCATCTTCGCCTACTACGACCAGCAATTGCCCAAGGACGTGTTCTCTGGCGCGCTGCTGGAGCGCTGGTACCGCGAAGCCCTGAAGACGCAGCCGCAGGTGCTGCACCTGAAGCGCGAGGAGCTGATGCGGCATGAAGCCGCCGGCATCACCACCGCGTCGTTCCCGAAGACGCTGCGCCTGGGCGGCATCGACTGCAGCGTGAGCTATCTGCACGAGCCCGGTAACGCCAAGGACGGCATCACCGTCACCGTACCCATCTACGCGCTGAACCAGGTGAACGAGGAGCGCTGTGAATGGCTGGTGCCTGGCATGCTGCACGGCAAGGTGCTGGCGCTGGTGAAGAGCCTGCATCAGCGCCCGCGCTCGCGCCTGGTGCCGCTGCCCGACTACGCCGCCGAGTTCTGCGAAACGGCGCCCTATGCCCAGGGCAGCCTGATGGACGCGCTGCTGAAGGCCGTGCGCGAACGCACGCAGCTCGCGGTGCAGCGCAACGACTTCAAGCTCGAGACGCTGGGCCCGCACCTCTTCATGAACTTCCGTGTCGTCGATGAGCACGGCCGGCAGTTGGGCACCGGGCGCGACCTGGTCAGCCTGAAGGCCGAGCTGGGCGGGCAGGCGCGCAGCGCCTTCCAGGCGCTGGCAGCGCTGAAGGTGGCGGCGCCGGCCGTGCCTGTGGCGGCCTCCCCGACGGTGCCTGCACCGGCCATGCCGGGCTCGCGCGGCGTGGTGGCGCAGGTCGTCAGGCCAGCCGCGGCCGAAGGGCGCGACGCGGCAGCACCGGCCGAGGCTGCGCGCTACACCAGCTGGAGCTTCGGCGAACTGCCCGAGCTGATGGAAATCCGCCGTGGCGCGCAGACGCTGGTCGGTTTTCCGGCCTTGCTGGACCGCGGCACCCATGTCGAGATCGAGGTCTTCGACGAACCCGATGTCGCTGCCACCCGCCATCGCGCCGGCTTGCGGCGCCTGGTTTCGCTGCAGATCAAGGAACCGCTGAAGTACCTCGAGAAGGGCATTCCCGATCTGCCGAAGATGGCTGCGCTGTACATGAACCTGGGGACGCTGGAAGACCTGCGCACGCAGATCGTCGAGATCGCGCTGGACCGCGCTTTCCTGGTCGACCCCCTGCCCACCAACGCCGCCGGGTTTGCCAAACGCATCGACGAAGGGCGCACCCGGCTGACCCTGATCGCCCAGGAAGTTGCGCGCCTGGCGGCCACCGTGCTGGCGGAGTACGCCGCGGCCACACGCAAGCTGAAGGACAGCAAACCCCCGCGCGACGTGGCCGACGACATCACGGCGCAGCTGCAACGCCTGGTGCCCAGACGTTTCCTGACCGACACCGACTGGCCTGCGCTGCAGCACTTGCCGCGCTACCTGAAGGCCGTGGTGCTGCGCCTGGACAAACTGCGGGCCGACCCCGCCCGTGACGCAGCCCGACTGGGCGAGCTGAGGCCGCTGGAGCAGCGCTGGCTGCGGCGCCTGGCCGAATTGAAGGGGGCCGGGCATGCGCGAATGGAGGAGTACCGCTGGTTGCTCGAAGAGCTGCGCGTGAGCTTGTTTGCCCAGGAGTTGCGCACGCCGCAGCCGGTCAGCACAAAACGCCTGGACAAGGTGTGGGCACAACTGGTGAACTGATCGCCAATGACAATGATTCGTGTTTATAGTTGGGGTCTGTTCCACCGAATTCCCAACCAAGCCACTGCCATGACTGACAACCGCCGCTCCGTTCTTCCCGGTCTTTCCCTGCTGGGCGCCACCGTGCTGGCCCTCCTGGCCGCACCCGCCCAGGCCCAGGACGCGGTACTGAATCTGTACTCGGCCCGTCACTACCAGACGGACGAAGCCCTGTACGCCAATTTCACCAAGACCACCGGCATTCGCATCAACCGGGTCGAGGCCGACGACGCGGGCATCCTGGCGCGGCTGCAGGCCGAGGGCGCGTCCAGCCCGGCCGACGTGATATTGCTGGTCGATGCTGCCCGCCTGTGGCGTGGTGAACAACAGGGCTTGTTCCAGCCGTTCAAGTCGGCCCTGGTCGAGCAGCGCATTCCGGCGCAGTTCCGCGCAGGCGACGCGGGGCAGGGTCCGCAGTGGGTGGGCGTTTCGACCCGCGCGCGCTTCATCGTGTACGACAAGACGAAGTTCAAGGCCAGCGACGTCGACACCTACGAGAAGCTGGCCAGTCCGGCGCTGAAGGGGCAGATCTGCATCCGCAGCGGCTCACATCCCTACAACCTGAGCTTGTTCGGCTCGTTGATGGAGCATCTTGGCGCCCAGCCTACCGAAGCCTGGCTGAAGGGTGTCGTGGCCAATCTGGCCCGCGCGCCCAAGGGTGGCGACACCGACCAGATCCGCGGCGTGGCCTCGGGCGAATGCGGCGTGGCCGTGACCAACACCTACTACTTCGCTCGTCTGATGCGCAGCACCAAGCCCGAGGACAAGGCAGTGGTCGACCGTGTCGGCGTCGTCTTTCCGAACCAGTCCAGCTGGGGTACGCACGTCAACATTTCTGGCGCTGCAATCGCGCGCAACGCCAGGAACCGTGATGCTGCCGTCAAGTTCATCGAATACCTCACCGGCGAGGAAGCCCAGCGCATGCTGGCCGATGGCAACAACGAGTACACCACTGCCAACGGGGTGAAGATCACCAACCCTGCACTGACCAGCCTGGGCAACTTCAAGTCGGAAACCGTGCCGATCGCCAAGGTGGGCGCGAACACAGCGCAGGTCCAGCAGATGCTGGACCGCGTGGGCTTCAAGTAACGGAAGATCGTGGGCCCTGAGCGTTCAGGGAGGGCCTCCGTAGCCACTTGGAAGGTGACGAGCCTGATCTCGGCACTGGTTGCAACGCTTAGGGCTGCTTGGTTCCCCACCTGACCCGTTTGGGCGCGCTCCCATGCGAGGAGGCCCGTCACCGCAGAGTGTAGCCCAGGCCCCTCAGCGCAGTTGCAGGTCGCCCCCGTTGAACCGCACGCCCAGCGGGTCGATGTGCAATTCCTTCGCACCGGCTTCCACGTGGCCGGCCACCCAGGCGGCCACGCCGCAGCCCTGCGCCACCGCCACCGTCTTTTCGGCCAGCGCCGCTGGCACGAACAGGGCGAAGCCCGCGCCCATGTTCAGCGTGCCGTAGGCCTCGGCATCGTCCATCGCCGCCTGCTGCTGGATGAATCGCAGCACCGCCGGCACCGGCGGCAGGGTGTGGATGCGGTAGGCCAGCGTCTTCGGATGGCGCAACAGCTTGCGCCAGCCGTGGCCCGTGATGTTGGCGGCGTAGTGCACGGCGACGCCGGCGCGCCACAGGGCCTCGGTGACCGGCGAATAGAGCGTGGTCGGTGCGAGCAGCGCATCGCCGTAGCGCAGGCCTGGCTCGATCTCGGTCAGATAGCCCTGCGGCAGCCGCTCGGCCAGCTTGCGCGCCAGGCTCAGGCCGTTGGCGTGGATGCCACTGCTGGCCAGCAGCACGATCGCGTCGCCCGGGCCCAGCCGGTCGCCCAGCGTCAGCCTTTCCTTTGGGTTGACGAGCCCCGTGCACGATGCCGCCAGGTCGATCCGACCGGCCTCGACGATGCCGGCCAGCGCCGGCGTCTCGCCGCCGCCCCAGGCCACCTGGCAGATGTCGCAGGCGGCCTTCCAGCCACGCACCAGGGCCTGGGCGCGGTCGGCGTCGGCGAACCAGTCGCTGCCGCCGGCGGCCCAGTAGGCCTGAACAACCAGTGGCGTCGCGCCCACGGTGACGAGGTCGTTCACCGCCATGGCGATGGTGTCCTGCGCAATGCCGTCGAAAGTGCTGCGCCCGGTCAGGCGCTGCATCTCGTCGGCGACCAGGGTCTTGGTGCCCAGGCATTCGACGATGCTCGCCAGCAGGAAGGGACCGACGTCGACGACATAGGCCGACTCGCCGCGCGAGCCTGCCAGTTCAGCGAAACCGTGCTGTGCCAGGTGCTTGCCGGTGGCCGCGGCGGCGCGCTGTGCGGCCACCTTCAGCGGGTCGATCAGTTCGTACTGCACGCCGGCCTGGTCGTAGGTCAGCGGGGTGGGGGCGGGCGGGTTCATGAGGCGGGATTATCCCCACCCTAGAATCCGTCGGACATGTCCACCGTCGTCCTGGCCCGCAAGTACCGCCCCCGCCGCTTTTCCGAGATGGTGGGGCAGGAGCACGTCGTCCAGGCCCTGACGAACGCGCTGACCCGGCAGCGGCTGCACCACGCCTATCTGTTCACCGGCACGCGCGGGATCGGCAAGACCACGGTCAGCCGCATCCTGGCGAAAAGCCTGAATTGCATCGGCCCCGACGGCACCGGCGGCATCAGCGCCGAGCCCTGTGGCGTGTGCAGCACCTGCCTGGAGATCGACGCCGACCGCTACATCGACTACACCGAACTCGATGCCGCCAGCAACCGTGGCATCGACGAGGTGAAGGACCTGATCGAACGCGCCGCCTACAAGCCCAGCGTCGGCCGCTTCAAGGTCTTCATGATCGACGAGGCCCACCAGCTCACCAAGGACGCCTTCAACGCGCTGCTGAAGACGCTGGAAGAACCGCCCGACTATCTGAAGTTCGTGCTGGCCACCACCGACCCCGAGAAGATGCTGCCCACGGTGCTGAGCCGTTGCCTGCAGTTCAATCTGCGGCCGATGGCGCCGCAGACGGTGCGTGAACACCTGGCCCATGTGCTGCAGGCCGAACACGTGCCATTCGACGATGGTGCGCTGCGGCTGCTGGCGCGGGCCGCGCGGGGCTCGATGCGCGACGGCCTGTCGCTCACCGACCAGGCCATCGCCTATGGCAGCGGCGCGCTGCAGGAAGAGGCCGTGCGCTCGATGCTGGGCGCGGTCGACCGCGGCCAGGCCCGGGCCCTGGTGGACGCCCTGGCACGACGCGATGGCGCCGCGGTGCTGCAGGCCGTCGGCGGCCTGCGTGGCCTGGCCCTGTCAGCCACGGGAACGCTGGAGGAAATGGCTCAGCTGCTGCAGCAGATGGCGGTGGAGCAGGCTGTGCCGGGTGCGCTGGACCCGCAGGACCCCGACACCGAAGACGCCCGCGCCATGGCCGACGCGCTGGCGCCTGACGAGACCCAGCTGCTTTACAGCATGGTGCTGCACGGCCGCGCCGAACTCGGCTTGATGAGCGACGAGTACGGCGCGCTGACGATGGTGCTGCTGCGCTTCCTGGCGTTTCCGCCGGCAGGGGCAGCGAAGGCGGCAGCCACGCCGCGCGCGGCGCCGTTGCGGGCGCCAGGCCCACCGGCCATGAAGCTGCCCGTGAAGTCGGCGGCCCCGCCAGCGCCGCTTGCGGAGGGGCCCCGACATCAACCCACGCTCGCCCCACCGACGGCGCCGGCGCCAGAGCAAGTTCCGGTTCTGGCCGCAAGCCCGGAGCCCCTGCCCGTGCGCAAGCCCGCCCCTTCACGGGAGTCCGACGGCAGTCGGGTCGCGCCTGCCGCGGCCGAATCCACTGCTGCCATGGTCGCCGCCGAACCCGGCCTGCCGCCCTTCAGCGCCGACCCCGCCCTGGCCGACCGCTGGGACACACTGGTCAAGCAGATTTGTGCCGACGGCAGCGCCCAGGCCCTGGTGCGCGAACTGGCCATGCAGGCCGGGCTGCTTGCCGTCGACGACAGCACCGAACCGCCGACCTGGCAGCTGCAGGTTGAACGCGAGATGCTGCGCAACCCGGCGCTGCAGGACAAGCTGCGCGGCGCGCTGGTGGCGGCGCTGGGTCAGGAAGTCCAGCTTGGCGTTGTGGCTGGCAGCCCGGGCGACACTCCCGCCCGCCGCGACGCTGCCGAGCGCCAGCGCCGCCAGGCCGAGGCCGAAGCGGTGATCCACGGCGACCCCGTGGTGCAGCAGCTGCTGGTCCAGTACAAGACAGCACGCATCGTGCCCGGCTCGATCAGGCCGGTTTCCGTATCCCCCACTACCGAACAAGGACCACAGCCATGATGAAGGGCCAACTCGCGGGCTTGATGAAACAAGCCCAGGCGATGCAGGACAACATGAAGAAGGCCCAGGACGAACTGGCGCTGATGGAGGTCGATGGCCAGAGCGGCGCCGGCCTGGTGAAGGTCACGATGACCTGCAAGCACGACGTCAAGCGCGTCGTCATCGACCCCAGCTTGCTCGCCGACGACAAGGACATGCTCGAAGATCTGGTCGCTGCCGCATTCAACGATGCCGTGCGCCGGGCCGAGGAAGTCAGCGCCGAGAAGATGGGCAAGCTCACCGCTGGCCTGCCGCTGCCGCCGGGCATGAAGTTCCCGTTCTGATGACGTCCGAGGCGGCGCTCGAAGGCCTGATCGAGGCCCTTCGCCGCTTGCCTGGCGTGGGCCAGAAGTCGGCCCAGCGCATGGCCTTCCACCTGTTGCAGCACGATCGCGACGGTGCGCGCCGTCTGGCCGGGGCCTTGACCCATGCAGTGCAGCAGATGCGCCATTGCCAGCGTTGCCACACCTTCACCGAAAACGAGATCTGCAGCACCTGCAGCGATCCACGGCGCAACCCGCGGCTGCTGTGCGTGGTCGAAACCCCGGCCGACCAGGCTGCGCTGGAACGCAGCAACAGCTATCAGGGCCTGTACTTCGTGCTGATGGGCCGCATCAGCCCGCTCGATGGCCTGGGTGTCGATGCCATAGGCGCGGTGCCGCTGCTGGAGCGCGCTGTCGATGGCGTGGTCGAGGAAGTGATCCTGGCCACCGGCTTCACCGCCGAGGGTGAAGTCACGGCCCACGCCTTGGCGCAGGCCTTGAAGGCGCGTGGACTGAAGGTGACGCGGCTCGCGCGTGGCGTACCGGCCGGCAGCGAGCTGGAGTATGTCGACCTGGGCACCCTGGCCCACGCCCTGGGGGACAGGCGCTGAAGACCCGTGAAGCGCCCGCCGGCGCCTGAGTTCAGGCGGTGTCGGGATGGGCCATCTCGGCCGCCAGGGTCGGGCCGGGCGCCGGCGCTGTGCTCGAAGGCGCCAACGGGTCCAGCGCCAGCAGCATCTCCCGGAACGTGCTGGCCGCCGCAGAGAGCTTCTTCTGCGCGCGATGAAGCACGTACCACTGCCGAATCAGCGGAAATCCTTCCACCGGCAGCACCACCAGATGACCGGTCTGCAGTTCGAGTTCGATGGTTTGCAGCGACACCACCCCCAGGCCCAGACCGGCCCGCACGGCCTGCTTCAGCGCTTCGTTCGTGCCGCATTCGCAGCCTGCCCGGTAAGTGACGCGCTGTGCCGCGAAGTGGCGTTCCAGGGTCGCCCGGGTGCCTGAGCCGGCCTCGCGCACGACCAGGGTCTCCTCCACCATGCGCTTGAGCGTCACGCTTGGCAGCTGCGCCAGCGCGTGCCCGGGCGCAGCGATCACCACCAGCGGGTTGAGCATGAAATGCTGGGCCACGAGATCCTGACTCTGCGGTGGCTGCCCGGTGATGGCCAGGTCGGTGCGGTTGTCGCTGAGCGCCGACAGCACCGACTCGCGGTTGGCCACCTGCAGGCTGACACGCACGCCGGGATGCATGCGGTTGAAGTCGGCGATCAGGCTCGGCAGGAAATAGTTGGCGGTGGACACCACGGCCAGGCGCAGCAGCCCGCGTTCGAGGCCGCGGAACTGGTCCATGGCGGCGTTCAGGCCGATCATGCGCGTGGCGATCTCGCGGGCATGCCAGTGCAGTTCCTGGCCGGCTTCGGTCAGGAACATGCGCTTGCCCACCTGTTCCAGCAGCGGCAGGCCGATCTGTTCCTCGAGCTGCTTCATCTGCATGGACACCGCGGGCTGGGTCAGGTGCAGCTCGTTGGCGGCACGCGAGATCGAACCGTTGCGGGCCACCGCGTCGAAGATGCGCAGGTGGCGCAAGGTGATGTGCATGCCGCTCAAGATGCCTGCCCGGTGTGCCTTGACCCGATCCCGCCGCGGTGTGCAGCGTCGCCGCGGGCCTGGTGTTCGACGGCCCTCATGCGGCAGCGGCCACGGCGCCGAGCGTGGCCGATGCCTGCAGCGCCACGCTGCCATCGGGACCCAGGGCCCGCAGGCCCACCGTGTCCTGTTCCGGCGTGGCCTGGAGATGCACCGGTCCCAGGTCGAACAAGGGCGCCAGGCCGCGAAAGCTGAAGGCCAGCACCGGCCGGGACGTGGACTGCCGCACCAATTGCAGCAGCAGCACGGCCGTCAGCGGGCCGTGCACCACCAGGCCAGGGTAGCCCTCGACCTCGGCGGCGTAGGCGCGGTCGTAATGGATGCGGTGGGCGTTGAAGGTGAGCGCCGAGAACCGGAACAGCAGCCGCGTGTCGGGCTGGACCGTGCGCGACCAGCTGCCTGCGGGCGGTGGGGGCAGCGCCTTGGCCTGCGGTGCCAGCACGGGCGCGCCGGGTTCGCGGTAGACGATGTCCTGTTCTTCCTGCAGGCACAGCACGCCGTCCTGCAGGGTGCGGTAGGCCACGGTGACGAAGGCCAGGGCGCCGGTCTTGCCCGACTTCATCACCACGTCCTGGACCCGCCCCTCGCGCCGTGCCGGCACGCCCACGCGCAGCGGCTGATGCACCTGGATGCGGGCGCCGGCGAACATGCGACGCGGGTAGGGAATGGGCGGCAGAAAACCGCCGCGCCGGGGGTGGCCGTCGGCGTCCAGAGCCGACTGCGGCGCCCGCGGCAGGAAGTAGAACCAGTGCCAAGGTAGCGGAAGCGGCTGGCCTGCGACCAGGGCAGGCTCGGCTTCGTCCAGCATCGCCTGGGCGGCCAGCGCCTGCACCGGGGAGATCGGGTCGTCGACCTGCTCGGTGCGGCCGATCCATTCGCGGAAGTCCGTATCCATCAGCGTTTCCTATGCTGGCTTCAGAAAGTTCGCGGATTCGCGCGGGATTCCACGCGGCCGGCTTTGGCGGCGCGGAATCTAAGCTCGTTGCACTCGGACCCGCATCGATATGGCGCCGACGCGATCCTGATGGAGCAAGCCCTTGAGCGCAACCGGACCAACACCTGATAGCCCCGACACGGCGGCCCGCCCCCTGGATGGCGTTCGCGTCATCGACGTGGGCAACTTCCTCGCAGGGCCCTATGCGGCAACGATCCTGGGCGAATTCGGCGCCGAGATCATCAAGGTCGAGCACCCCGAGGGCGGCGACCCGATGCGCCGCTTCGGCACGGCCACGGCCCGGCCCGATGCCACCCTGAAGTGGCTGAGCGAAAGCCGCAACAAGAAGTCGGTCACCTGCGACCTGCTGCAGCCCGAGGGCGTGGACCTGTTCCTGAAGCTGGTCGCCAAGTCGGACGTGCTGGTCGAGAACTTCCGCCCCGGCACGATGGAAAGCTGGGGCCTGGGCTGGGACGTGTTGCACGCCGCCAACCCCAAGCTCGTGATGCTGCGTGTCACCGGTTACGGCCAGACCGGCCCCTACCGCCGCCGTTCGGGCTTTGCCCACATCGCCCAGGCTTTCGGCGGTTTGAACTACCTGGCCGGCTACCCCGGCGAGACCCCGGTGCTGCCCGGCACCGTGCCCTTGGGCGACTACATCGCCAGCCTGTTCGGTGCCGTGGGCGTGATGATCGCGCTGCGGCATGCCGAAAACACCGGGCGCGGCCAGGTGATCGACGTCGGCATCTACGAGGCCGTGTTCCGCGTGCTCGAGGAGATCGCCGCGTCCTATGGCCTGCATGGCAAGGTGCGCGAACGCGAAGGCTCTGGCAGCTTCGTGGCCTGCCCGCATGGCCACTTCCGCAGCAGCAACGGCAAGTGGATCGCGATTGCCTGCACCACCGACAAGATGTGGGAACGCCTGGCCGTGGCCATGGGCCGGCCCGAGCTCGCATCGGACGAGATGTACGGCCCGCAGCGCAAGCGCCTGGCAGCGCGCGACGAGGTCAACCGCATCGTCACCGAATGGGTCGGCGCCCGTGACCGCACCGAGGTGCTGGAACGCTGCCTGGCCGAGGAAGTGCCGGCCGGCAAGGTGAATTCGATCGCCGACATCTTTGCCGACGAACACTTCCAGGCGCGCGGCAATCTCGCCAGGATTGCAGCGGGCGAACTCGGCGAGGTCGTGCTGCCGGGTGTCGTGCCCAGGTTGTCGGCCACGCCGGGGCGCATCGAACACCTCGGGCCAGCTCTGGGCAGCGCCAACGCCGACGTGCTGGGCGGGCTGCTCGGCCTGCATGCCGAGGAAATCGGCAAGCTGCGGCGCCAGCGCGTCGTCTGAAGGGAAGCGCCATGAGCCAAGCCGCCAGTTCGTCCACCTCCTCCTCGTCATTCGCCGCTCCGGGCGACAAGCCGGCCCTGCACGGGCTGCGCGTGATCGACATCGCCACCGTCATCGCCGCGCCGTACTGCGCCACCCTGCTCGGCGAATTCGGCGCCGACGTGCTGAAGCTCGAGCATCCCGACGGCGGCGACGCGCTTCGCCGCTTCGGCACGCCTTCGCAGCGCGGCGACACGCTCACCTGGCTGAGCGAGGGGCGCAACAAGCGCTCGATGACGATCGACCTGCGCACGCCCGAAGGTGCCGAAGTCTTCAAGCAGCTGATCGCCAAGACCGACGTGCTGTGCGAGAACTTCCGCACCGGCACGCTCGAGAAATGGGGGCTGGGCTGGGACGTGCTGAAGGCCATCAACCCCGGCCTGGTGATGCTGCGCGTCACCGGCTATGGCCAGACCGGGCCCTACAAGGACCGCCCCGGGTTCGCCCGGGTGGCGCATGCGGTGGGCGGCATCGCCTACCTGGCGGGCATGCCCAAGGGCACCCCCGTGACGCCGGGCTCGACCACGCTCGGCGACTACATGACCGGCCTCTTCGGCTGCCTGGGCGTGCTGATGGCGCTGCACCACAAGGAACGCACCGGCGAAGGCCAGTTTGTCGATGCGGCGCTGTACGAATCGGTGTTCCGCTGCACCGAGGAACTGGCGCCGGCGTTCGCGATGTTCGGCATCGTGCGTGAACGTGCGGGCTCTTCGCACAACGACTTCGCGGTGCCGCACGGCCACTTCGCCACCAAGGACGGCAAGTGGGTGGCCATCTCCTGCGCCACCGACCTGCTGTTCGAACGCCTGGCCCGGGCGATGGGCCGTGCCGAACTGGCATCCGACGACTTCTACGGCGCCCAGACCATGCGCCTGGCGCACAAGCACGACGTCAACGAGATCGTGCGCGACTGGTGCGGCTCGATGACGCGCGAAGAGGTGCTGCAGCGGTGCTATGCCACCGACACCCCGGCCGGGCCGCTGAACAACATCGCCGACATCTTCGGCGACCGCCAGTTCCACGCCCGCCGCAACCTGATGACGATGGACGCGCCCGACACCGGTGAAACCATCATCGTGCCTTCGCCGGTGCCGCGCCTGTCGGAAACGCCCGGCACCGTGCGCAGCCTCGGGCCCAAGCTGGGCGAGCACACCGACGAGATCCTGCGCGAGGTGCTGGGCTACGACGACACGCAGATCGCCCGGCTGCGCGATCGCAAGGCCGTCTGAATGGGCACGCTCTCGCCCCAGGCCGGTGGCGGCATCCTGCAGGGCCTGCGCATCGTCGAGGGCTCGGCCTTCGTCGCCGCGCCGCTGGGTGGCATGAGCCTGGCGCAGCTGGGCGCCGACGTCATCCGCTTCGACCCCATCGGCGGTGGGCTCGACCATCATCGCTGGCCGGTCACGGCCGAAGGCCGCTCGCTGTTCTGGGCCGGCCTGAACAAGGGCAAGCGATCGATCGCCGTCGACATCCGCCAGCCGCGCGGGCAGGAATTGCTCACGGCATTGATCACCGCGCCCGGCGCCGACGCGGGCCTCTTCAGCACCAACTTCCCGGCCCGCGGCTGGCTGGCCTACGACAAGCTCAGCGCCCACCGCGCCGACCTCATCATGGTCAACCTGCTGGGCCGGCGCGACGGTGGCTCCGAGGTCGACTACACCGTCAACCCGCAGCTGGGCTTCCCGGCGCTGACCGGGCCCAGCGGCAGCCAGGAGCCCGTCAACCATGTCTTCCCGGCCTGGGACGCGATTGCCGGCCAGATGATCGCCACTGCGCTGCTGGCCGCCCTGCGCCACCGCGACCGCCACACCCAGGGCCAGCTCGTGACGCTGGCGCTGAAGGACGTGGGCCTGGCCATGCTGGGCCACCTGGGGCTGATTGCCGAAGCGCAGCTGGGAGGGGTCGACCGCCCGCGTTACGGCAACCACCTCTTCGGTGCCTTCGGCCGCGACTTCCTCACCCGCGACGGTGAACGCGCGATGGTGGTGGGCCTGACCGACATGCAATGGCGCTGCCTGCTCAACGCCACCGGCCTGGCCGACCAGGTGGCCGCGCTGGGCCGCGAGCTTCAGGTCGACCTCTCGCTGGAAGGCCGCCGCTTCGAAGCCCGCGAGGCGCTGTCGGCCTTGTTCGAGCCCTGGTTCGCCGAACGCAGCCTGGAGGAAGTGCGGGTGGCCTTCGAGGCGCACCGCGTCACCTGGGGCCCCTACCGACAGGTCACCCAGGCCCTGGCCCAGGACCCCGACCTGTCCACCGCCCACCCGATGTTCAGCCTGCTGGACCAGCCCGGCATCGGCAGCTACCTGGCGCCGGCCACGCCGCTGGAATTCAGCCAGGTCCCGCGCCTGCCGGCCCGGCCGGCGCCGCGCCTGGGCGAACACACCGACGAGATCCTGCTCGACCTGCTGGGCCTGCCCGCGCACGAAGTGGGCGCCCTGCACGACGCCGGCATCGTGGCCGGCCCGGAACACTGACAACACCGCACGGAGACCCCCCCTTGAAGCTGCCGAACAACTTCTACAAGCCTTTGGCCATCGGCGCTCCCGCCCCCTGGCGCGAGAGGCCGGTGCGGCCTGAACGCGTGGTGCACTTCTTCCCGCCCCACATCGAGAAGATCCGCGCCCGCCTGGGCGACACCGCGCGCCAGGTCGACGTGCTCTGCGGCAACCTCGAAGACGCGATTCCCATCGACGCCAAGGACGCGGCGCGCCAGGGTTTCATCGACGCCGTCGGCAGTACCGACCTGGGTGACACCGCCGTCTGGGTGCGCGTGAACTGCCTGAACAGCCCCTGGCTGCTCGACGACCTGGCGCAGATCGTCGCGGCCGTCGGCAACCGCGTCGACGCGGTGATGATTCCCAAGGTCGAAGGCCCCTGGGACATCCATTTCGTCGACCAGTACCTGGCGCTGCTGGAAGCCCGCCACGGCGTGACCAAGCCCATCATGATCCACGCGCTGCTCGAAACCGCGCAGGGCGTGAACAACGTCGAACTCATCGCCAGTGCCAGCCCGCGCATGCACGGCATGAGCCTGGGTCCGGCCGACCTGGCGGCCTCGCGCGGCATGAAGACCACCCGGGTCGGTGGCGGCCACCCGTTCTACGGCGTGCTGGCCGATCCGGCCGCTGACGCGCCCGGTTCAGAGACCCCACGCGCCTTCGCCCAGCAGGACCTCTGGCACTACACCCTGGCGCGCATGGTCGACGCCTGTGCCGCCAGCGGCATCGGCGCGTTCTACGGCCCCTTCGGCGACCTGAAGGACGAAGCCGGCTGCGAAGCCCAGTTCCGCAACGCCTTCATCATGGGCTGCAGCGGCGCCTGGTCGCTGGCGCCGAACCAGATCGCCATTGCCCGCCGCGTCTTCAGCCCCGCCGTCCACGAGGTGCTGTTCGCCAAGCGCATCCTCGAAGCCATGCCCGACGGCACGGGCGTGGCCACCATCGACGGCAAGATGCAGGACGACGCCACCTGGAAGCAGGCCAAGGTGATGGTCGACCTGGCGCGCCTCTTGGCGCGCAAGGACGCCGACCTGGCAGCGGCCTACGGTCTTTGAAGGCGCAGCAAATGGCCACCAAGACCCGCGCCGGCAACTTCTTCGAGGACTTCCGCCTCGGCCAGGCCATCGTGCATGCGCCGCCGCGCACCGTCACGGTGGGCGACGTCGCGGCCTACACGGCCCTGTTCGGTGGCCGCTTCGCCGTCAACTCTTCCGACCCTTTCGCCCGCAGCCTGGGCCTGCCCGGCGCGCCGCTCGATTCGATGCTGGCTTTCCACCTGGTGTTCGGCCGCACCGTGGCCGACGTGTCCCTGAACGCCGTGGCCAACCTGGGCTATGCCGGCTGCCGTTTCGGCGTACCGCTTTTCCCTGGCGACACCCTGGTCAGCGACAGCCGCGTCATCGGCCTGAAGGCCAACCGCGACGGCAAGACCGGCGTCGTCTACGTGCAGTCCACGGGCGTCAACCAGCATGGGCAGACCGTGCTCGACTACATGCGCTGGGTGATGGTGCGCAAGCGCGACCCCGAAGCCCCGAACCCTGAAGCCGTGGTGCCGGAGCTGCCGCCCAGCGTGCCGGTGGCCGACCTGCATTGCCCCTTCGTGGTGGGCCCGGCCGGTTACGACACCGCCCGCGCCGGCAGCGAATTCCTCTGGGACGACTACGCGGTGGGCGAACGCATCGACCACATCGACGGCACCACCATCGAGGAAGCCGAACACATGCTGGCCACGCGCCTGTACCAGAACACGGCCAAGGTCCACTTCAACCAGCACGTGGAACGCGAAGGTCGCTTCGGCAAGCGCATCGTCTACGGCGGCCACGTCATCAGCATCGCGCGCGCACTGTCGTACAACGGCCTGGCCAACGGCCTGGGCATCGCCGCCATCCACGGAGGCAAGCACGTGGCGCCCAGTTTTGCCGGCGACACGCTGTATGCCTGGTCCGAGGTGCTGGCCAAGGACAGCTTGCCGGGGCGCAGCGACATTGCAGCGCTGCGCATCCGCACCGTGGCCACCAAGGACCGCGCGGCCCATGACTTTCCGGGCCACGACAGCACCGCCCCCGCCGACCCCGCGGTGGTGCTCGACATCGACTACTCACTTTTGATGCCCCGCCGCGCATGAACGCCATGACCGCCACTGCTTCTGCCCCTGCCGCCGCCGCCGTGCCCCAGGCCCACAACAATCCCATCCGCAGCCGGGCCGAGTGGGAGCAGCAGCGCGCCGCCGCACTGGCCGACCCGGGTGCGTTCCACGGCGCCATCGCGCGGCGGCAGATCCACTGGTTCGTGGCCTCGCAAGGCCAGCACGGGGCCTGGCTGAGCTACGACGACGCCCGCCAGCGCTGGACCGGCTGGGACGCACGCAGCGGCGCCGCCGTGGTCGCCGACCTGGGCGCCGGCTTCGAACCCTGGGACCGCGCCTTCGACGACAGCGACCCGCCGCACTGGAAATGGTTCTCCGGCGGCTGCACCAATGCCTGTTTCAACGAGGTCGACCGCCATGTGCTGGCCGGCTTCGGCGCCGAAACCGCCTTCTTCTTCGAAGGCGACCGCTGGGACATGTCGCAGGACGGCGGACGCGGCGCGCCTGTGGACGCGCACGCCATCAGCCGCAAGCTGCTGCTGCTGGAAACCGCGAAATGCGCTCTGGCCTTGCAGGCCCTGGGCCTGAAGGCCGGTGACCGCATCGCGCTGAACCTGCCGAACATCCCCGCCCAGCTGTACTGGACCGAAGCCGCCAAGCGCCTGGGCGTGGTCTACACCCCGGTGTTCGGCGGCTTCTCCGACAAGACTCTGTCCGACCGCATCCACGACGCCGGCGCGCGCGTGGTCATCACGGCCGACGGCGGCTACCGCAACGCGCAGATCGTGCCGTTCAAGACCGCCTACACCGATCCGGCGCTGGACGATTACGTGCCGGTGAGCACGGTGCGTGCGGTCATCGCGCCGCGCCTGGGCCAGCTGGGCCTGGACGACGCCGACGTGCAGCAGGTGCTGGCCACGGTGACCGAAACCCTGGCCGGCGAAGTGACGGTACAGCGCAGCGACGCCATGCGCGGCGTCGGCCGCGCGCTGGGCGAACTGGGCCGCAACGGGCGGCTGAACGCGGCCCAGGCCTCGCGCGTGCGCACCGCCGTGGCCGAGGCCCTGGTGGCCACGCCGCAGCGTGTTCAGGCCGTGGTGGTGGTGCGCCACACGGCACAGGCCGACCTGGTGTGGCGCGCAGAGCGCGACCGCTGGAGCCACGAGCTGACCGACGCTGCCACGGCAGAACTGTTGTCCGCCGCACGTGCTGCCGGCTTCGCCGTCGACAGCGAAGCCGCACTGCTGGCCCTGCCCGACGCCGACTTCGTGCGTGCCATCTGGTCGGCCGCACCGCCGGTGCCGCTGGACGCGGAATTCCCGCTCTTCTTCATCTATACCTCGGGCTCCACCGGCAAGCCCAAGGGCGTGGTGCACGTGCACGGCGGCTACACCGCGGGCGTGGCCTACACCATGTCGGTGGCCTTCGACGCCCGCCCGGGCGACGTGGTCTATGTCGTGGCCGACCCCGGCTGGATCACCGGCCAGAGCTACATGCTCAGCGCCACCATGACCACGCGCTGCACCGGCGTGCTGGGCGAAGGCGCACCCACCTTCCCGCATGCCGGGCGTTATGCCTCGATGATCGAACGCTACCAGGTGCGCATCTTCAAGGCCGGCGTCACCTTCCTGAAGACGATCATGGCCGACGCGCAGAACGCGCGCGACGTGCAGCAGTACGACCTGCGCACGCTGCGCGTGGCCACCTTCTGCGCCGAACCCACCAGCCCGGCGGTGCAGCAGTTCGGCATGGACCTGATGACGCCGCAGTACATCAACAGCTACTGGGCCACCGAACACGGCGGCATGGTCTGGACGCACTTCTACGGCAACGCCGACTTCCCGCTGCGGGCCGACGCCCACACCTACCCGCTGCCCTGGATCCACGGCGACGTGTGGATCGAGGACGCCGGCGCGCCGGCCGAAGCCGTGACGCCTTTCGGCCGCACCCGGGCCGCTGGCGGCGTGGCCTGGCGCCCGGCCGAGGAAGGCGAGAAAGGCGAAATCATCATCGCCGCGCCTTACCCCTATCTGGCGCGCACGGTGTGGGGCGACGCCGAGAACTTCGTTGTTGCCGACGGCCGCGTGCAGAACGGCTGGAAGGGCGACGGCCAGCGCTGGCACAGCACCTACTGGGCGCGCTGGCGCGGCACCTGGGCCTACACCCAGGGCGACTTCGCGGTGCGCTACGGCGACGGCAGCTTCAGCCTGCACGGCCGCAGCGACGACGTCATCAACGTCAGCGGCCACCGCATGGGCACCGAGGAAATCGAAGGCGCCATCCTGCGCCACAAGTCGCTGGACCCCGACAGCCCCGTGGGCAACGTCATCGTGGTCGGCGCACCGCACCGCGAAAAGGGCCTCACGCCACTGGCCTTCGTCAAGCCCACCGCCGGCCGCAAGATCACCCAGGACGACCGGCGCAGGCTGAGCGAACTGGTGCGTTCGGAAAAAGGCGCGGTGGCCGTGCCCAGCGACTTCATCGAAGTCAGCCAGTTCCCGGAGACGCGCAGCGGCAAGTACATGCGGCGCATGGTGCGGGCGCTGGTGGAGGACTCCGAGGTCGGCGATGCGTCGACGCTGAAGAATCCCGAATCGATCGACGAGCTGCGGCGCGTCATCGGCGACTGGAAGCGCAAGCAGCAGCTGGCCGACGAGCAGCAGATGTTCGAGCGCTATCGCTACTTCACGGTTCAGTTCAACAGCGTGGGCACGCACCGGGTGGCCACCGTGACCGTGACCAACCCGCCCGTCAACGCGCTGAACGAGCGTGCGCTGGACGAGCTGACCGTCGTCGTCGAACACCTGTCGCGGCGCGACGACGTGGCCGCCGTGGTATTCACCGGCCAGGGCACGGCCAGCTTCGTGGCCGGTGCCGACATCCGGCAGCTGCTGGAAGACATCCGCAACATCGATGAGGCCCGCGCGCTGCCCAACAACGCCCACCTGGCCTTCCGCAAGATCGAACGAATGAACAAGCCCTGCATCGCGGCCATCCAGGGCGTGGCGCTGGGTGGCGGCATGGAATTCGCGCTGGCCTGCCACTGGCGCATCGCCGAGCCGACCTCGCGCTTCGGCCAGCCCGAGATTCGCCTGCGCCTGCTGCCGGGTTACGGCGGCACGCAAAGGCTGCCCCGGCTGCTGGCCTCGCGCCGCGGGGCGGAAGGCCTGCGCGATGCCCTCGACATGATCCTGGGCGGGCGCAACATCAGCGGCGACGAAGCGCTGGTCGTGGGCGTGGTCGACGAACTCGCCGGCGCTTCGAGCGACGTGCTGTCGGCCGCCCATGCGCGCATTCGCGACTACCTGCTCGACCGCGAAGGCAGCACCCTGGGACGGGCGCTGCGCGAGCGGCAGGAGATGCTGGAAGAGTGGTCGCAGCCCGGACCGCCGGTACTCGATGCCGTGCTCGCCGACGCGCACCTGCAGCAGGTGCACGCGCAGCTGGAGTGGGCCGGCCGCGCCGGCGCGCGTGATCGCGCGCTCGAGGCCATCCGCACCGGCTGGACGCAAGGTCTGGACGCCGGCCTGGCGATCGAGGCCGAGCTGTTCGCACAGGCCGTGGTCGACCCCGAAGGTGGCAAGACCGGCATCGAGCAGTTCATGCAGAAGAAGAGCCCGGCGCTGCCCACCCGGCGCGGCACGGTGCGCGTGGTCGAAGAGCAGGGCGGCTGGATCGAGGAGCAGTTGGCCGACGGCAGGCTGTTGCCGCGGGGTTCGCCGTTCTACCCGGGCATCACGCCGCTGCCGGCCTGGCAATACGGCTTCGGCGTGCCGCGCGACCCGGCCACCGGCGAACCGCGTTTCGGCGAACCGAAGAAGAGCGAGGTCGAGCTCATCGTGCCGGTGGAGCCGCCGCTGCCGAACGAGGCCTTGGTCTACATGTTGGCCTCGGAAGTGAACTTCAACGACATCTGGGCGCTCACGGGCATTCCCGTCTCGCCTTTCGACAACCACGAGGAAGACGTGCAGGTCACCGGTTCCGGCGGCGTCGCCCTGGTGGCGGCGCTGGGCAGCGAGGCCAAGCGCGAGGGCCGGCTCAAGGTTGGCGATCTGGTCGCGGTGTATTCGGGCCAGACCGACCTGCTCAGCCCGCTGGCCGCGCGCGACCCCATGTACGTGGGCTTCTCGATCCAGGGCTACGAAACCCGCACCGGCAGCCACGCCCAGTTCCTGGTGACGCAGGCGCCGCAGCTGCACCCGCTGCCGCCCGACCTGACGCTGGAGCAGGCCGGGTCCTACATCCTGAACCTGGGCACGATCGTGCGCGCGCTGTTCACGACCCTGCGCATCGCCCCCGGCAAGTCGCTGTTCGTCGAAGGCGCGGCCACCGGCACCGGGCTCGAGGCGCTGAAGAGTGCCATGCGCGCAGGCCTGGCGGTCACCGGCGGTGTTTCGAGCCCGGCGCGCGCCGAGTTCGTGAAGACCCAGGGCGCCCAGGGCGCTCTCGACCGCACCGACGCACGCTTCGCCGGCCTGTACACGCCGGTGCCCGAGGACGCCCCGGCGGCCTGGGAAGCCGCTGGCGCGCCTCTGCTCGACGAGTACCGGCGCCAGAACGGCGGCCGGCTGGCCGACTATGCCGTCTCGCACGCCGGCGAAACCGCCTTCCCGCGCAGCTTCCAGCTGCTGGGCGAAGGCGGCACGCTGGCGTTCTACGGCGCTTCGTCGGGCTACCACCTCACCTTCGTCGGCAAGCCCGGCAGTGCCGCGCCGGAAACCATGCTGCAGCGCTGCGGCGCCCGTGCCGGCGAGGCGGTGCTGTTGTACTACGGTGTCGACGGCAACGCCCTGCTCGACGCCACCGGGCTGGAGATGGTCGAGGCCGTGCGCGCCATCGGGGCCCGTGCGGTGGTGGCCACCGCCACCGACGCCCAGCGCGAGTTCGTGCAGTCCCTGGGCTTCGAGGACGCGGTGGCCGGTGTCATCTCGCTCGAAGACATCCGCCGCCGCCAGGGCCAGGCCTTCGACTGGCCGCGCACCATGCCGCGGCTGGCCGATGCCAAGCGCGACATCGAAAGCTTCCGCCATGGCGTGCGCGACTTCCAGGACCGCACGCTCAAGCCCTTTGGCGCGGCCGTGGGCGCGCTGCTGCGCAGCCCGGACAACCCGCGCGGCGCGCCCGACCTGATCCTGGAACGCGCCGGTCACGACGCGCTGGGTGTCAGCACCGCCCTGGTCAAGCCCTTCACCGGCCGCGTCGTCTATTGCGAAGAGATGGCCGGTCGCCGCTATGCGTTCTATGCGCCGCAGGTCTGGACGCGGCAGCGCCGCATCCTCATGCCCACGGCCAGCATATTGGGCACCCACCTGTGCAACGCCTTCGAAGTGACGCGCATGAACGACATGGTCTCGGCCGGCCTGCTGGACGTCACCGAGCCCACCGTCGTGCCCTGGCAAGACCTGCCCACGGCCCACCAGGCCATGTGGGACAACCGCCACCAGGGCGCGAACTACCTCGTCAACCACGCCTTGCCCACGCCGGGACTGCGCAGCCGCGACGCCCTGTTCGAAGCCTGGGCTGCGGGTGAACGGGCCTGAACCTCGCCCGATCCCCGCTGACCTGCCCGACCACCCCCATCAGACAAGCACCCGGAGAATCCCCATGGCCAACAAGAAGGCAGCCGCAGCACCGGCACCTGCCACCACCGCCAACGGCCGCCTGGCCGGCAAGGTGGCGCTCATCACCGGCGCCGCCGGCAACCTGGGCAGCGAGATCGTTCGCCACTACTTGCGCCAGGGTGCCACGGTCGTGCTGTCCGGGCGTACCCAGTCTCGGCTGAACGCTGCGCTCGATGCCGCCCTGACCGAAACCGGGGCCTCGCCCACGCAGGCCGACAGCGTGGTGATGGACGGCGCCGACGCCGACAGCGTGCGCAGCGGCATCGCGCAGATCATGGCCCGCCATGGCCGGCTGGACATCCTGGTGAACAACGCCGGCTCGGCCGGGCCGCGCCAGCCGCTGGAAAAGGTGCCGCTGACCGACGAGGAACTGGAAGAACTGAAGTCCGCGGGTTCCACTGACACCGAAACCCTGGCACAGGCCACGCGCAACATCCTCGGTGTGTCCTGGAACATGCTGCGAGCAGCCGCACCCGTGCTGCAGCCGGGTGCGTCTGTCATCAACGTCTCGACCATCTTCTCGCGCACCCAGTACTACGGCCGCACGGCCTACGTGGTGCCCAAGGCGGCGCTGAACGCGCTGTCGCGCCAGCTGTCGGAAGAACTGGGCGAGCGTGGCATCCGCGTCAACACCGTCTTCCCGGGACCCATCCGCAGCGAGCGCATCCGCAGCGTCTTCGCCAGCATGGACCAGCTCAAGGGTGCCGAACCGGGCAGCACGGCCAATGAATTCTTCGGCCTGATGACGCTGCAGCGCCCCATCGACGGCGAGCCGCCGCGCAAGGACTTTCCGGTCCCCACCGACATCGCCCACACCTGCGTGTTCCTGGGCAGCGACGAATCGGCCGCCTTCAACGGCCACGACTTCGAAGTCACCCATGGCATGCGCGTGCGCAAGGAAAGCCGCAGCACCTGGGTGAGCCGCCCCACCATGCGCAGCGTCGACGCCCAGGGCCAGACCGTGCTGGTGGCCGCCGGCGACCAGGTGGACGACGCGGTGGGCATTGCCCTGCTGCTGGCCGAGGTGGGCGCACACGTGGTGCTGGGCCTGGCGCGCGAGTCCAGTTGCGCCGCCGCGCGCGAACGCCTGGCCGGCCGCCGCAGCGACCAGCGCATCGACGTGCGCCGTTTCGATCGCGTCGACCCGGGTTCAATGGAAGCCGCGCTCAGCGAAGACCATGGCGGCCCGATCACCGGTGCTGTGATCCTGCCGGCCCATGGTTCAGACCGCTTCACCGGCAGCCTGGGCGGGGCCAGCGACGCCGACATGGATGCCTTCGTCGACGAGGAACTGGGTGGCGCCATTGCCGTGGCGCGCATGCTCAGCCGCTACTGGAAGGAACGCAAAGACCTGCGGCAGGAACCGCGCTTCGTGTTCGTCACGAACGGGGCCAGTCCGGGCCCGATGGGCAGCGACGTCGACGGCGACAACGCCGACGTCGAAGGTGGCCTGCCCTGGGCCAACCTGCTGCGCTCGGCGACCGAGGAGCTCATCCGCGTCTGGCGCGACGAGAGCGAGGTCGACGTGCGCCTGGGCCGCCGCAGCTTCCGCGAATGGGGCAACCAGATCATCCGCTACGACAACCGCGAAGCCGAGAGCCTGCCCTTCACCGCCGGCCATGCCGCGCGGCTGCTGTTCAAGGAACAGCGCATCCGCCAGGTCAACCTGTACCTGCCCACCAGCATCGCCGAAGCCAGCGGCGCCCGCCGCGCCACGGTGGGCTTCACGGAGAACCTGGCCGGCCTGCACATCGGCAAGGTGGCGCTGATCACCGGCGGCTCGGCTGGCATCGGCGGTGCCGTGGGCCGCCTGCTGGCCCTGGGTGGCGCCCGGGTGATGCTGGCGGCGCGCCGCGAAAGCGAACTGCAGGCCATGCGCGAGCGCATCGTCGGCGAACTCGAGGACATCGGCTATTCCGCGCCCGAGCGCCGAGTCGGCATCCTGCCCGGCGTGGACGTGGGCCAGCTCGAAACGCTGGCGCCTGCCGTGAAGGCCACCATCGCGGCCTTCGGCCGCATCGACTACCTGATCAACAACGCCGGCGTCTCGGGTGCCGAGGAGATGGCGGTGGACATGAGCCTGAAGGCCTGGACCGCCACGCTCGACGCCAACCTGGTGTCGAACTACGCCTTGCTGCACGAGGTGCTGCCGCTGATGAAGGCCCAGGGCAGCGGCTACGTGCTGAACGTGTCCAGCTTCTTCGGCGGCGAGAAGTACCTGGCCGTGGCCTACCCCAACCGCAGCGACTACGCCGTCAGCAAGGCCGGCCAGCGCGCCTTGGTGGAAAGCCTGGCGCGTTTCCTGGGCCCCGAAGTGCAGATCAACGCCATCGCCCCGGGCCCGGTGGAAGGCGAACGTCTGAAAGGCGTGGGCACGCGCCCCGGGCTGTTCGAACGCCGCGGCCGCCTGATCCTGGAAAACAAGCGCCTGAACTCGGTGCACAGCGCCGTCGTCAAGGCCCACCGCCGCGGCCAGAGCGTGGACACCCTGCTGCGCCGCCTGGCGGCCAACGACGTGGCCGAACTGGCGATGGACGGCGACGCCCCGCGCGAACTGCGCGACCTGGCCCTGGCCTGCCACAAGGAACGTGTGGAGCACTGCAACTGGGGCAGCTACCTCGTCAACGAGTCGATCGCGCAGCGCCTGCTGGCGCGGCTGCGGTTGGGTGGCCTGCTGCTGGACAACAGCGACTGGCAGGACCGCGCCGACACCGGCTGGCTGAAGCGGCTGCCCGGCGACGACAAGCCCTACCTGCCGCCGCAAAGCGTGCAGACCGAGGCGGCCAAGGTGCGCAATGGCGTGCTGTCGCTGCTGCACCTGGGCAAGATGCCCACCGAGACCGAGGTCGCGCTTGCCACCGTCTACTTCCTGGCCGACCGCGCCGTCAGCGGCGAGACCTTCATGCCTTCGGGCGGTCTCAGCCTGGAGCGTTCGATCACCGAGCGCGAACTCTTCGGCAGCGCCAAGCGCGAACGCCTGGAGATGATGCGTGGCCGCACCGTCTGGCTGATTGGCGAGCATCTGGTCGAGTACATGGCCGAAGCGGCACGGCAGCTGGTGGTGGAATGCCAGGTCGGCAGGCTGGTGGTGCTGGCCCAGACCGACGAGGGCGCCGCTGCGGTGCGCGCCGCGCTGCGCGACGTGCCGGCCAACCTGCTGCACACCGCCACCGTGGGCGCCGACCTGGAGGCCGGCATCGACCAGGCGCTGCGCGAGCATGGCTACCCGGCCACCATCGTGAGCACGCCTTTTGCGCCGCTGCCGGAAAAGCTGCTGGGCGGTGACGCCGGCAGTGCGCTGGACGCAGCCGAGTTCCGGCAGATGGTGCAGGACCAGCTGACGCACCACTTCCGCGTGGCGCGCAAGGCCAGCCTGATCGACGGCACGCAGCTGGTGCTGGTGTCGCCCGACGTGCCGGCCGGGGCCGACCCCACGGGCGCGGGCTTCGCCATGGCCAACTTCGTCAAGACCACGCTGCACGCCTTCACCGCCACGCTAGCGGTGGAGAACGAACGCCTGGTGCACGACGTGCCGGTCAACCAGATCAACCTGACCCGGCGTGCGCGCAGCGAAGAGCCGCGCAAGGAAAGCGAGCATCTGGAAGAAGTGCGGCGCTTCGGCCGCGCCGTGCTGCTGGCCGGTGCGCCGCTGCCCGACGCGGAAGACTCGCGCTACCGCTCGCGCATCTACCGCGGCATGGCCATCACGGTGTAGCGGCGGCGGGGCCGGCGGTCTGGCGGTTGCGACTGGCCCGGCCGACCCTGCACCAGCGGCAGGGGCGCTGGACGACGACCCGGCGTGGCATCGACCAGCGGCGAAAGCGCGGATGCGCATAGGAGATACGAAGGCCCTGGGGAAGGATGAAGACGGGCCTTCGACGGCCTGATGTGTCTGGAGTTGGCGCCCGTGCCGTAGCATCGAGCGGTGTCAGAAGGTCCTTGGAACGCTCACCAGGGGCGTTGGCGGTCTAGTTATCAGGGTTGGCCCGGATTCCGATCGTGCCGCGCCGAAGCGTCGAGCGGCACCGCCCCGGCTGCGGTTTGGCATTGCAGCCTATGGGGAGGTGTTTTTGACCGCCGGCGCGGCTCAGGCGGCGGCTCGAGTGTGAACTGGAGGTTTCCGTACGCGGCGACGATGCGGGGCGACGCCGTGTACCGCTGGAAGGGGCTGAGGTCAGCTCCCGTTCCGCCGATGGCCTGTCTGACATCCTGATAACGCCTGCAGAAGGTGGCCTCGACGAGGCCGTGACCGTGCTGCAGACACAGCGGTGGCCCGATTCGGTGCAAGCGCAGTCCCTATTGGCCTATCTTGAGGTTCGGTGTGGGCAAGCTGAGATACCCGGCTCATGACGAGGTCACCGGTACATCACCTCCCACGGGAAAAAGTGCCACGATGGCCTCGGTCAATGAACGTTACCAGGCATTCATCTCAACCAAGGACAACCGTACACCAAGGGCGTCGGACGTGGTCTGGCCAGCAAGCGCAACGGCCACGACCTGGGCATTTCCGAACATATCGTACGCAAGCACCGCGAGAACATCGCACGCAAGCTGGGCCTGCACAACACCGCCGAATTGGTGACCTGGACCATCCGCCACCGGCTGTAGGGCGGCACCGCTGGCGGCATGCGCTGGCTCGAGCATCCACACCCCGCAGCGAGCCCGGCAGCCTGGCCGGGCCCGGCCTCAGAACACGCGGGTCGTGCCGCGCAGAAAGTACATGGCAGCGTGTTTGCTCATGTCCTTGTGGTAGCGGTGGGCGTAGAAGTGCCAGTCGTCGACGCCGTCCGGCCGGTAGCCGAAGGTGGTGGACTTCAAGGCGAGTTCGCCATCGACGTCCTTCATGTAGTTCAACGGGCTGACCACCGCCACGTTGCCGTCAGCGCCGTGCTTGCGCGCGATGAGCGAGCGTTGCATGTCCCGCTGCATCTCGCGAGCCTTGTCCATGCCGAGCTGGGGCTCGAACTTGGCGCCGAAGGTGCCGGCATTGGCATGGGTGACGAAGCGCGTGCCACGCCCGGCATCGCTGCCCACGCCCAGGCTGCAGCCGTCCATCGTTGCCGTGAACATGAAGCGTGCGCGGTAGCCCACCGTGGTGCCATGGACGCTGTTGCCACGGTACGGACACCAGTAAGCCAGGATGCCGACGACCGAGCCCGAGGGCTTGAGCCGGTACACATTGAGCATGCGGCCCAGTTGCTTGCCAATGAGGTTGGGTGCATGTTCCAGCGTGAAGACATGCAGCCCGGACCGCATCTCGCCCTGGAACTCGGATACCAGGATGATGTTGTCGGCGCAGAACGCCAGCGGGTTGTCGATGAAGTCCTGTGCAGCCGTCAATTTGCATCCGTTCGCAGAGCGTTGGGGCAACCCTTGCGCGGCTCGCCGACGGCTCGAAGCTTCTCACCCGCCGCGCAGGCCGTCAAGATTGCCCGCCACTCGCGCACCGCCATCGGCCTGCGGCACGACTTCTGACGCCGTGCGCGGCCCGCCGATGATCACCACTGCGGCAATCCGGTCCCTTGAAGTCCAACGCTGGCAAACGCCGTATCAGGTGCCCGTAACGGACCGCAGGCCAGGGCATGGGTCGAATTCAGAGCCTTGGTCATGGCTGCCATCATGTCGTGACAATCGAGATAGGCGTCGGACATTTCCTTGTCGGTCAAACTCAGGCGCCGGCCTACCTTGCCGCGTTCGAGCAACTCGCGGGTGTAGCCCCAAAGCGGCTGCCAGACACCCCCGCCCATGTAGTTGAGATACGTGTAGACAGCGAACTTCCCGGATTCCAGATCGCGCAGTCGCTTGATGTGGAGACTGGTGACGCGATACGAGTAAGGCGCGTTGTAACTGCTGCCAATCATGGTCTGAAAGCGTCCATTCTCGAAAGGCAGCAGATCCAGCCGGAAGTGATGCTGGTAACCCCGGCCGAATTCCACCAAGACGAACGGGGTGCTTTGGCCCCCTGCGCTGTACGTGAACCGGGCGTCGGCATCGAAGAGCCGATCAATCTCGCGCGCAATCGCCTTCAGATCGTGTTCCGTGACAGTGACGTATTCCATCAGCCTACTCCTATGTGTGACAGGTGACTCGGACCAGAAACCCATTTCAGTCGGCAGCTGGACAGACAGTCAAGACGTCCATCGGGGTTGCAGCGGTCTTTGCCGACGATCAACGTCGCCGCAGCACTATATGCAGCGGCGGGCGGTGCCCCAACAGGGCCGAACAAGGGCAAACCACCGCGTCCGCGGACTGGACAGCCTGGTCACATTCGGTTATGCGCGTCAGCGCAGTGGTGCCGATCTCGCTGAGGTGCTCTCTGCTGGCCTACCGGGGGGCGCATGCAAAGCCGTGCTGGGTGCCGGCGCGCTGACATCGTTGGTCATCACGCCGGGGTGTCATCCCTGGCCTACAAACGCCAGGGAAACTGTCTGCTCCCGGGCCGCCAATGCGCTTCAGTTCGCCTTCCATCCCAAGTGCAAATCGCAGCAGAGACGCCAGATCAGTGCGCTGGCGTTTTCGTTCAGCGCCTTTGACTCGGCTGGCCTGCACGCGGGCGTCGCTGCAACTCGGTTGGACCTTCGGTCGCTAGTGCCGACGAGGTCTGGCGGGCGGAACAGTGCCGGCGAATGATCGCGGCCTTTCCCGCCATCGAAACCTCCGACCCAGCGCAATGGCCGCAGTGCATCAAGGAGTACTGCGCAGCGCCTGGCTCGCTGACAAGCCTTGCACTTCGTTCGGGTGCAACCATCTCGTTGCTGTCGCGGTGGCTCAACGAGCCCGGCGCGGTGCATAGAAGCTGATGCTCAGGCCAGCCACGGCCTGGTTGAAGCGGTCGAAGATGGGCACGCCCAGGCAGCGGATGTGTTCGTCGAATTCCTCGCGGTCCTGCCCGAAGCCCTGGGCACGCGTGAGGTCCAGCTCGGCGATGAATGCGGCCGGGTCGGTGATGGTCTTGTCGCGGAAGCGCTCGAACTTCACGCCCTTGAGCACGTGGTCGCGGCGTTCGGCGTTTTCCCAGGCCAGCAGCACCTTGCCGATGGCTGTGCAGTGGATGGGCGCACGCCTGCCCACGCGTGAATACATGCCCAACATGTGGCGGCTGTCGACCTTGTGGACGTAGATGATTTCGCTGTCGATCAGCATGCCCAGGTGCACGGTCTCGCCAGTGCGGTCGGCCAGCATCTGCATCTGCGGGTTCGCCAGGCCCACCAGTTCGGGGTACTGCAGCGCCTTGGTGCCCAGCTCGAACACCTTCATCGTCAAG
>LNET01000023.1 GCA_001464055.1 Burkholderiales bacterium Ga0077543 | reverse complement strand
TGTCGATCTGGCAGCGCAGACGGGCGTCAAGGTCTACTTCTGTGACCCGCACAGCCCCTGGCAGCGCGGCACCTGCGAGAACACCAACGGGCTCATCCGACAGTACCTGCCCAAGGGCACCGATCTCAGCGTCTTCAGCCAGGACGAGCTCGACGGCATCGCCGATAGCCTGAACACCAGGCCGCGCGCTACGCACAGCACCCCGCTGGAGGTGTTCGCGCAAACCCTGGCCAGATCTCAAAAGCCTTCGGCCTCAGTTCATTGAACCGGGTGTTGCACTTCGGACTTGAAACCGCCACGTCTATTCGCAGCGGTGATAAAGGAACAGGAGGCATTGATCGATTTGTATGCGCCGCTGATGCGGCGGCTGGACGCGACGAGTGGCACGTTGAAACGGCTCAGCGTCAAGGTCAAGCGTGTCGCCGACATTGCAAGCTGGGCCACGGAAGGCGAAGAAGAGTTGCTCGATCGCCGCAAGGCCGGCTCGTTCTACGGGGTTGGTGCGCTGCAGAAGGTCGCCCGCGCGGAACTTCAGCCGGCTTGGGAGACCGGGTCGGCACAGGAGATCGAAGGCGCGATGTCCGCCTTCATAGCCTCGCACTACAAAGAGTTGCTCGCTCATGCTCCGTACGCACCGGCCGAGCACGAGGCGTTCCGGCACTGGCTGAAGCGGTTCGCGCAATGGCTGTTTAGCACCGACCACATCGCGGTCCAGTACGAAATCGTCTACGACGGAATCGACATCCGCAAACTTTCGCCGGGTACGAGAGGTATCGTCCTACTGCTTCTCTACCTCGCCCTCGACGACGGCGACGACCGTCCGCTGATCATTGACCAGCCCGAAGAGAACCTCGATCCAAAATCGGTGTTCGACGAACTGGTCGACTTGTTCGTAGAGGCGAAGACCAAGCGCCAGGTAATCATGGTTACGCACAATGCAAACCTGGTCATCAACACCGACGCCGATCAAATCATCGTGGCGAACGCCAGCCCTGCAGCGGACGGCGGCTTGCCGACCTTCAGCTACGTCGCCGGCGGGTTAGACGATGCCGGGATCCGCAAGGTCGTGTGCGACATCCTCGAAGGCGGCGAGAAGGCGTTCACCGAACGGGCGCGGCGCCTGCGGGTGAAACTACTGCGCTAACGCGACCCGACCAGGCTCCGAACATCAATAACGGACATCGAGCGGTGCTCGCTGCGAACCATGAAGTATGTGCCTTCCCTTGGTGCCTGCCGTCGTTTCCAAGAGAACCGACCGACTGCTGTCAGTCGGAGGTAGCCGATCCAGCGCTATCAGGCACCACTTGCAGGCTGTAGCTGCTGCTCAGAGATCACAGCAACTTGACCGCAGACTATGGCCACGCGCAGTACCCTCGTGTAGCAACTGTTTGGCGCCCGCCGACCGGCTACAGTTCAGACGTTGCACGCAGCATCCCACGTGAGCCACAGCACGGCGCAGCACGCGCAGCCTGTGGGGTAAGTTGTGGGGTGTTCGAGCCGGCTGAAAGACAACCTTCATATGCGACAAGCACTTGGCGTCGAAGTCGACATTCAGGTGCAGAACTTGGAGTAGCTTTTCGGCCGGTCCCAGACGGTCCCCCGGCAACCCAGCGCGTCCCTCAAACAATAGGATAGGCGCTGCATCGGTCATGCTCAAGACACTGTTCGACTTCTCCGACTCCACTGCGGCGAACGCATGGCACGCCATCGACGACCGCGTGATGGGCGGCATCTCTCGCAGCTCACTGCGCCACTACCCTAGGGGCCACGCAGTGTTCGAAGGAACCGTCTCGCTGGAGCGCAACGGCGGCTTCGCCTCGGTGCGGTCCAGCCCTGGCGAGCGGGGCCTCCCGGGCGCCAGCGCCTGCCTGATCGAACTGCGCGGTGACAACAAGCAGTTCAAGCTGAGCCTGCTGACCGACGACGGCTTCGACACCCTGAACTACCAGACAAGCCTCGCCCCCACAGGCACCGACTGGCAGACCTTGCGCCTGCCGCTGGCCGACTTCCGCGCCAGCTTCCGCGGACGCGAGGTGACCGACGCGCCGCCACTCGACCCTGCGCGCATCCGCCAGGTCGGCCTGATGATCGCGACACGCCAGGCCGGCGCCTTCGCGCTCGACATCCGGCGGATCGGTCTGGGCTGAGCACATGCAGGAGGGGCGCCGCCGACGCCCCCGGTGCGGCTTGAACCAGGGCCCGCTCGGCAAAGGAGCAGGCATCGGCGCCGGCCACCACCAGACGCTGGAGCACCCGCACGTCCACCTGCGCCAGCGCCGTCTCCAGCGTCTGCGTCAGGCTATCCTTGAGCCCCGCGCTCACGCCGCCCGCCTCCGCGGGCCGCCTGGCTCGAACCTCAGGCGGAAACATGACCTTCTCGATCCGGCTGGCCAAGTACCGCGAGGTTCGTGACCTCGGAGCAATCGAAGTCCGGGCCAGAAGCAGGTTCTCGGAAGACCAGATGTCTACGGAACACCGGTCGTACAAAACCCCGCACACTGCATTGCTGGCATGCCGCAGCCAGGGCCTGCTCTGGGTAGCTGACGCACCAAGCATCGGAGCCGTGGGCTTCTGCGCGGCGACGCAGACTGAAGACGGTCTGCACGTCCTTCAGATGAGCGTGCTGCCCACTCATGGAAGGAACGGCATTGGGACGAGATTCCTCCAACGCGTCGATCGCGAGGCCAGCGACCGGGGATTGAAGTACGTCACGCTCACCACCTTCGCGCACATCGCATGGAACGCGCCCGCGTATCACCGGTACGGGTTCCAGTCACTGGAGTCTGATGACATGCCTCCAGCCCTGCTCGAACGCATGGAGAACGAGCGCGCAGCCGGTCTAAGCCATCGTGTCGCCATGCGCAAAAGCGCTGTCTGAACCCTCGCTCAAGCTGACCTGCCGCGGCGGACAGCCCAGCTCGAACCTGAGACCAGAAAACATGGCGTTCACCTTGCGGCGCGCTACCGAAGACGATGCAGCTTCATTGCGAGACTTGCGACGCTCGCTGTTCGCAGAGACTGAATTCTTGCTCTGGGAACCACAAGAATTCACGGCCACAGAGGACGACGAGAGAAGGTTCATCTCCTGGCTCTTGTCAAAGACGAACAGTGTCTTGCTCGTGGCCACGGACGGTCGTCATCTGCTCGGCTTCCTGGGCGCTACAGGCGGCGAGCGCATACGTACGAGGCACTCAGCGCTGGTTTTCCTCGGCGTGCGCAAGAAGTACTGGTCCCGCGGCATTGCTTCGGCCTTGCTCCAGGAGGCCGTGTCCTGGGCATCAAATGCTGGGCTGCTTCGCCTGGAGCTGACCGTGCACACGACCAATGAACGCGCAGTGGGCTTGTATCAGCGCTTCGGGTTCCAGATTGAGGGCACACGTCGTGCTTCACTGCTTGTGGCAGGCAGAGCCCAAGATGAATACCTCATGTCGCGCATCACTGAGGCCTGATCCGGTACGACCTGGAACGCTTGCCTTACCGGCTGTCCTTCTCTGGGCACGCGCCGAACTTTCTGCTGCCGCCCGACCTGTCCTTGATGAGGCTCTGACCCCGCGCAGAGCGGGACGCTGAATTTGCGCTGCCGGCCAGTTCACACGGCCTCGCCGCTGACCATTTCCAAGCGGATGGCCACGAGCGCAGCCGCAAACGACAGCAGCACGCAGCCCATGATGATGGCCAGCAAGGCCCCTGGCGTGGCGATACGTTCGACCACCACCGCTGTCAGAGTGCTCAACACGGCGCCCAGCGCCATGGACAGGGCGCCATTCAGACCCGCCGCCGTACCGGCCAGCGCAGGGCGAACCGCCATGGCGCCGGCATTGGCGCCCGGCAGCGTCAGCCCGTTGCCCAGGCCCACGAAGACGGTCAGCCCGAAGAGCGCCAGAGGATGCGACACCCCGGCCACGAACACCACTGCAGCCAGCGCAATCGCACAGACCGACACCGCCCGGCCCGACACCAGCAAAAAGCGTGTGCCCAGGCGGCGGGCGTGGCGCGCGCTGATGGCCGCGCCAACGAGGAAGCCCCCGGTGATCGAACCCACGCCGATGCCCACCTCTGCAGGCGACAAGCCCCACACCGCCGTTGCCACGTAAGGCACGCCGGTGACGAACACAAAGAAGGCCCCTACGGAAAAAGCGGTGCACAGCGCATAGGCCCAATACCGGCTCGACTGCAGCAGGGCCAGCCAGTCAGCCCATCTGGGCGCTGGCGACCCCGGCGTGCGCGTCTCGCCCATATCGACCCAGGTCCACACCAGCAAGATCGCGCCCAGAACAGCGTACAGCGCGAACACAGAGCGCCAACCCAGGCTCACATCCAGGAAGCCACCCAGCATCGGCCCCAACATCGGCGCCACCGCCATGGCCGAGGCGATCATGCTCAACTTGGCAGCCGAGTCGAGGGTCGAATGCTGATCGCGAATGGCTGCGCTGGACACCACCGAGCCCGCGACGACCACGGCCTGCATCACGCGGCAGGCCAGCAACACGGCCGCGTCCTGCGCCAGCATGCAACCCAGCGATGCGACGACGAAAATCATCAGGGCACTCAGCATGACCGGCCGGCGACCAAATCGGTCTGAAAGGGGCCCGAGCCCCAACTGGAACAGCGCCGAGGCCAGCATGTACCCCGATATCGCCAATGCCGTCACGGATTCGCGCGCCGACAGGTCGCGTGCCATCGATGGCAGCGATGGCAGGATCATGTTCAAGGTCACTGCCGACAGCGCAGTCAGCAGCGTCAGGGTGATCAGGCGGGGAGGCGCGGGCAACAAGCCATAGATTGTGGCCGACGTCGCAACAGGTTCCCGCCAGCGGTCCAGCACGCAGGGCCGCCGTGGGGTCCGAGGGTGGCACCTTCGCGCGAAGCCTGCTTGCTAGGCGGGCATCAGGCGCAGCTGCGTGATCTCCGAGGGGGCGCCCAGCCGCAACGGCGGACCCCAGTAGCCTGTGCCGCGACTGGTGTACACCCACAGCTGGCGCAGGCGGTGCAGGCCGGCGGTGAAAGGCTGCTGCAAGGGGACGAACAGATTCCAGGGCCAGAACTGGCCGCCGTGCGTGTGGCCTGACAGCTGCAGGTCGAAGCCGGCATCTGCCGCCGCCGGTGCACTCCTGGGCTGGTGCGCCAGCAGGACCCGCACAGCGGCGTCGGCCGGCGCGCCAGACATCGCCCGCTGCGGATCGCTGCTGTGCCCGCGCATGAGCTTGTCTGCCGAATAGTCGGAAACCCCGGCCATCACCAGCCGCGCGCCGTCGTGTTCGAGCACCACATGTTCGTTGTCCAGCACCTTCAGACCGAGCCCGCGCAGGCAGGCCGTCCATTCGACGACGCCGCTGTAGTACTCGTGGTTGCCGGTGACGAAGAAGGTGCCGTGTCGCGAGCGCAGCCCCGCCAGCGGCGCGACGTCGTCGCGCAGGTCACGCACGCGCCCGTCGACGAGGTCGCCGGTGACCGCCACGGCATCGGGCTGCAACCGGTTGACCGCGTCGACGATCCGCTGGACGAAGCCGCCCTTGACCGTAGGCCCGACATGCACGTCACTGATCTGCACGATGGTGAAGCCGTGCAACGCGACGGGCAGGTCGGCGATGCGGATGTCGACACGCCGTACCGCAGCCGTTCGGCGCGCGCCGAACGCACCGAAGACCACGGCGGCAAGGGCCAGCAGTGGCACGGCGGCGGCCGACTCCGTCTTCAGTTCCGGCAAGGCCGGCAACGCGACCACCCAGCCCGCCAGCAACACCAGTTCGCGCAGCAGCGTCAGCACCATCAGCATCGAGAAAAGTCCGAGCGCCGTCATGCCGGCCCAGGTCCAGCGGTCGGCAGTCTGCCGGGAGTGCGCGCGCCGACCGATGAAGGCAGCAGGAATCAGCAGCAGCGTGGAGATGAGCAAGACCCCCAGGGCAGCGACGGCCAGCGGGCTTGCCAGCGCAGGGAGCAACCGGGCACACAGGTACAGGTGCAGCAGCACCAGGATCGCAATTGTCGGCACGAAGGTGATGTGCGGCCGGCAACGCAAATCTCAAGCGGCGCCACCCTCTGGCTGGGTGCCGACCAGCAGGGCTCGGAGCGCGCCGCAGGGTACTCGTCCCGGTCAAAAGGTCGTTCGTCCGAAGCAGGGTGGCGTTCGTCGCCTGGCCAGGTCAGGCCGGCAGCACGCCGCTAGCATTTCAGCATCACCCATAGGAGTCACCATGAACATTAGCCGTCTGCACCCGACCATCGCGGCCGCCCTGATGGTCGGCAGCCCCATGCTCGTGATGGCCCAGACCGGTGCCACGACACCGGTCGAACTCAAGGCCGAACGCCAGGTCGTGACACGCGCCGACCAGCTGCCAAGACGCGCCTACAGGCTGGACAGGCTGCCCAGCGAACTGCTGGCCGTGCCGCTGGATGAACTGAAAGCGTTGGGCGAGCAACTCGAGGGCCATCTTGCCGCCGACCTGGCCGCCTTTGACATCCAGGACAACTCGACCCTGCGCGAGATGTTCAGCGCAAGAGCCACCCTGGCGCAGCTGCGCGGTGACTGGGCGGCCGTGCCCGGCTGGACAGCGAAGGCTCGCGTCCTGCAGGACAAGGCAGGCGCCCGCCTCGCTGGCGGCGTGCTCACCGATCTGCTGGCGCAGCAGCGCCAGGAGCAGCGCGACACCGCCTGGCTGGCCGGCGAGGTCCAGCGTCGTTATGGCGCCATGCCCTGGGCAGACGTGCAGGACATCGTCAAGAGCAGCAAGGGTGGCATCGAAACCTACAACCCCGAACTCGTGCGCGGCGCCTTCCAGAGTCAACTCGACGTCGTGGCCCGCAACGGGCAGATGTCGGTGCCCGACGGCGTGGTCGCCGCGATCATCAGCGCCCGCATGCAAATGGAACTGCTGGGGCCGAACAAGGCAGCCGTGGTGCAGGGCCTGCAGGCGGTGGTCGACGCCAACACCCAGGCCGGCACGCGCGAGGACATCTGGACACCGCGCACCTTCTCGATTGCACCCGACGCCAAGGCCAGCCCCGTGGTCGTGGCGGTGTGGGATTCCGGCGTCGACCTGGCCCTGTTCCAGCCCGCCGCGGCACGTGGCCTGGCTTTCGACGACGATGCGCGACCGGTCCGCGACCTGCTGCGTCCGCTGGGTGAAGCGCAGGCGCGCTGGCCGCAGTTGCGCAGTCTCGTCAAGGGTGCGATGGACCAGCGCGCCGCGCTGGACACCGCCGACGCACAGCGTTTGCGCAGCAGCCTGGCGGGCTTGAAGGCCGAGCAGGTCCAGGCCTTCAGCGAAGACATGAACCTGGCCGGCCTGTACGTGCACGGCACCCATGTGGCGGGCATCGCCGTCGACGGCAACCCTTTCGCGCAGGTGTTTGCGGCCACGATGCTGTGGAACCACCTGTCGGTGCCGTCCAAACCCAGCGAAGCGCGTTCGCGGGCCACCGCTGCGGCCTACAAGACGATGGTGCAGGGCTTCAAGGACGCCGGCGTGCGGGTGGTCAACATGAGTTGGCGCTACGGCCCGGCTGCCCATGAATCCATGATGGCCTTCCACAGCCTGGGCGGCACGCCTGAAGCACGCAAGCTGGAAGCCCTGCGCCTGTTCAGGATCGAACGCGACGCCTTGCGGGACGCGATTGCCGGCGCGCCGGACATCCTTTTCGTGTCCGGTTCCGGCAACGAGGACAACAGCGCCGACTTTCAGGACTACATTCCCGCCGGCCTGGAACTGCCCAACCTCATCACCGCGGGGGCGGTGGACCGCGCGGGCCGGGAAACCAGCTTCTCGACTTTCGGCAAGACCGTGGTCGTGCACGCCAACGGCTTCGAGGTCGACGGCCCGGTGCCCGGCGGCGACCGGCTCACGCTCAGCGGCACCAGCATGGCCAGCCCGCAGGTGGCCAACCTGGCGGCCAAGCTGCTGGCCCTGAAGCCGGAACTGAAGCCGGCGCAGGTCAGGAAGCTGATCCTGGACGGCGCCGACCGCCTGCCCGGCGCCGATGGCCAGCCCGGGCGCGTGAACCTGATCCATCCACGCCGCAGCGCACAACTGGCGGGCATCGCCCAGGCGAGGTAAGTCCTCCTGGGTGGGCGTGGCGACCCAGGAAGTCCTTGGTCAAGGATCCGGGCTCAGCCGCACCACCTCGGCCGGCGTGTAGTCGGGGCCCTGAACGATGCGGTCGAAATACGAGACATGGGCGTCGCTGCCTTCTGACCATTGGGCCTTGAAACCTGTGATCCAGGCCTGCGCGTCGACTTCGATCGCGACGGCCTCGGCGTGCACACCCTGGCCCATCGACACGCCCAGGCGCCTGTCGGGCCCGGCAAAGGGCTCGACGGCCACGCGCGTGAACAGTCCCGCTGTGTCGCCACGAAAATTCGGCATGCCGGCAGCGCCATTGTTGAGGATCCAGCGCGCTGGCCGCCCCGAAGGCGCCGGCAGGGCCTGGAAGACCGGCAGGCAGGTGTGGCTGCAGGCGAAGGCGTCGACCCCGGCCCGATCCAGCCACTCAGCCACCTGGGCCCGGTGCCCGGCATCACGCAGGTGTTCCTGGGCGAAGCCCCAGCCCGCCAGCGACGTGGCGTCGCCGTGCACCAGGCCCAGCCGCAGCGGGCCGACGTCGGCCCGCAGCCACATCGGCAGTGCCGAGAGCTTGGCCCGTTGCTGTTCGCTGGTCGCCTGGCGAAGCCGGCCCAGGATGCGGTTGGAACGTTCGACCACCCCGTCACCCACCCAGTCGGGATAGGCACAGCCGCAGCCGGCGTCGCCACCGGCGTCAGCCGAGGCCAGTTCGGTCTCGACATTGCCACGCAGGGCGTCGTGCATCAGCACCGCACTCTGCACCCGCGCAAACACGGTGGGATCGGCGTCGAACCAGTGGAAGTCGCCGTTGAACACCAGACGCTTGCGACCAGGTTCACGGTCGAAGAGCTCCAGCACCCGTTGCAGCGCCAGTTCGTTGCCATACAGCCCCCCCACCACGTACAACACATCGAGAGACTGCAGGCGGGCCGGAGCGCCGACCGCGAAGGCCTCGGGCCGGTAGCGGTAATGCAAGGGACAGCTGCGCCCTGGTGCAGGCGCAGCGCCGGGTTCGCCCGACACAGCAGCCGTCACTTCGCCACCGTGGCCGCCGCGATCGCCGCAAGCGCCTTGCCCACCTGCTCGGCAGGCGGGCATTCGCGGGCACCGTGGCGGTGGATCAGCCACTTCGGGTCGTTGTAGCCCAGCCAAGTCTGGCCGGCCTCGTCGGCCCAGACCAGGGCCTTCATCGGCAGGTCGATGCCGGCAAGCTGGGCACACAGCATCAGCGGCGTACCGGCCTGCGGGTTGCCGAAGACCAGCAACTCGGTCGGCCGCAAGCTTTGGCCGATGCGCTGGGCCGCAGCAGCATGATCGATGCGCGACACGACGGTCAGGTTGCGCTTCTTCACCTCGGCTTCCAGCCGGTTCATGGTTTCGGTCGGCGCATGCGGACTCTTCAGCGCCACCAGGCCGTGCGTGGCCGTGGCCTGATTGCCGCCCTGGCCCGGGCCACCTGCGCCCTGGTGTGCGTCCCTGTGCGCGCCCATGGCGCCGCAGCCGCCCAGCAGCACGGCCGCCAGGGCAAGGGCCATTCTTCGTTTCATGCTCATCGTCTTCTCCTGCACTTGGTTGAAAAAAGGGTTCTCGTTGGTCTGCATCAAGCACGGGCCAGCCGGGCCGCGGGTTGTCGATCGCTGTCCTGGCTGGGCCCTGGCTCGCTGGCGCGCCGTTCGTACAGCTCCTGCAGCATCGGCGCCGTCACCTCGCTGATGGGTCTGTCCCACTGCACCCGGCCTGCGGCCATGCCGACGACGCGCCCGGCCAGCAGCGGCAACAGGGCCAGGTCGTGCACCACGGCGATCAGGGTGTGACCCGGCGGCGAGGCCAGCGAGCGCAACGCCTGGCAGACCTGCAGCGTGGCGGTCGGGTCCAGCGCCGAGGTGGGCTCGTCGGCCAGCAAGAGCCGCGGACACTGCAACTGCACGCGGGCCAGGGCCACCTTCTGCCGTTCGCCGCCCGACAGCCGGTCGGCACGCGTGCCGGCACGTTCGGCCAGGCCCCAGGCCGCCAGGGCGGTGTCGGCTTCGTCCACCAGGTCCGGCGGATACCAGCGCAGCAGGCTGCGCCAGGCGTCGCCGCCGCGCAGCCGGGCTAGGCCGCCGATCAACACGTTTTCGCGGGCGGTCAGGCGCGGCACCAGATGCAGGCCCTGCATCAGCAGGCCGGTCTCGCGCCGCAGTGCCTGTCGCACTGCCGCGCTGACCCGACCCTGCCCCGCTGTGTCTTGCGCCCCGAGCGGCCGGCCGAGCACCTGGACCCGGCCCGTGGCGGGCCTCGACAAGGCCCCGATCAGCTTCAACAGGGTGCTCTTGCCAGCGCCGTTGGGACCGACGACGGCCACGTGCTCGCCGGATTCGATCACGAGCCGCGGCACTTCCAGCAGCATGCGGCCCCCGACCACGACCTGCGTGCCTTCGATGTCCACGGCCGGCGTCACAGCAGTGCTTTCCGTATGCGACGCGACAGGGCGTCGAAGACCATCACCAGCGCCACCACCACGATCAGCAGCGTGGCCAGGCGGCCCCATTGGAACAGGCTCACCGCCTCGCTGATCAGCAGACCCAGGCCACCGGCGCCGATGAGCCCCAGGATGGTGGAGTCGCGGATGTTGAACTCCCAGACGTAGAGATGGTGGCTGACGAACTGCGGCAGCACCGATGGCCAGACGCCATGAAAGAAAACCTGCGCTTGGCTGGCACCCGTGGCGCGTACGGCGTCGACCGCGGCCATGTCCAGCGACTCGATGCTCTCCGCGAACAGCTTGCCATAGGTGCCCATCGAGTGCAGCGCAATCGCCAGCACGCCGGCCGTGGGCCCCAGCCCGACGATGCCCACCAGGATCAAGCCGAAGACCAGCGTGTGCACCGCCCGCGCCATGTCCAGCACGGCCTTGGCGCCCAGGGCCAGCAGGCGCGGTGCGTGCAGGTTGCGCGCCACCAGCATGGCCAGCGGCAGCGCCAGCAGCGCCGCCAGCAGCGAGCCCAGCGTGGCAATCTGGAAGGTGACCCAGGTGGCGCGGGCCACGGCAGCCAGGAAGTCGGCCTCGACTTCGCGCCGGTTCTCCACCCGCAGCAGCGTGCCGTCGTCGCTGCGGAATTCCAGGCGTTCCGGGCCGAACCAGACGTCGATGAAGCTGGGCCGGGCGAATTCGCCCAGGGTCTTGAGCAGGTTGTCCCAGGGATTTCGGCCCAGGCTCAGGTCGCCAGCACTGGCCAGGCTGGCCACGCACAACACGACCAGCCAGCCATACAGGACCACCAGCGCCGCAAAGCCGCCACGCCCCCCCGAAAGCCGCCGCAAGGCAGGCAGCCGCAGTGTCGACACGCTCAACGGGCCCCCAGCTTGCCTGTGGCCAGGCCGGCATCACGGATGGGCTTGTAGAACGAGTTGTCGCTGGCGACGAAGCCGGTGTAGTTGGCAGGCAGCAGCTTCGGCTGGCCCGCCAGCAGCGGGCCGACTTCGGCCAGCGCGCCCTGCAGGCGCTTGACGAAGCCGGCATCCCGGGCAAGGTTGGCGCTGACGGCGAACGCGTCGTTGGGCAGCGGTGCCGATTGCCAGATGATCTTGCTGCGCGCAGCCGTGATCAGGCCCTGCGAGATCATCACGTCGCGGTTGCGGTTGAAGTCGGCGCCAGCATCGATCTGCCCGGCCGTCACCTGCATCTGGATCGCCTGGTGCTTGGTGTACAGCACGCGGGCAAAGTGCTTCTCGGGGTCGATGCCGCGCTGCTGGAACATGTGCAAGGGGATCAGGTAGCCCGAGGTCGAGCCCTTGTCACCGAAGGCAAAGCTGCGGCCCCTGCCTTGGGGGCTGATCAGGTCTTCGACGCTGTTCAGCCCTGAATCAGGGTGCGTGACGATGAGCGCGAAGTACTCGGGCTTGCCCTGGTACAGGATGGTCGACACCACTTGCGCAGCACTGAAGTGATGGGCCAGCACATAGCCCCAGGGGCCCATCAGCGCGAGGTCGGTCTCGCCATTGGCCAGGCTCTTGGCCAGCCCTTCCCAGCTGTCGACGGTGCGCAGTTCCACCGGCCGGCCCAGGCGCTGCGCCAGGTGCGCAGCCAGCGGTCGGTAGGTGGCGTCGTTCTTCTCGCGGTCGGGCTGGAACATGCCGACGCCGAACTTCAAGGGGCTGGCGTCAGCCCGGGCCTGGGCCCGGGCCACGCCAGGAAGGGCCAGCAGGGCGGCCAGGGAACAGGCCGTGCGACGGTTCAGGTTCATGCTTGAACTCCCATTCGGGCCGCGGGCACTGCCGCAGATGCGACGACATCCACCGACACCCCTGGCTTCAGGGCGCCACCACAGCTGCTGCCCTGGCCGGCCGTGCAGCCGTAGCAGTGGTCGGCAACGCTGATGCGGGCGCCGGCCGGGTCGTTCTGCAGCAGGTCGCGCAGATGCGGCCGCTGCAAGCCGGCGAGATGGGCGCGCAGGCCCAGCATCTGATTGAAGTCGCAGTCGTACAGGTGGCCCTGCCAGTCCACGCTGAGCAGGCTGCGGCACATCACGGTGTCGAGGTTCTCGGCGCGGCAGCTGTTGCGCAGCAGCTTCATGTAGGCGCCGAAAGTGCCCTTGCTGACCAGCGCGCTGCCGAAGCGCTGGATCGGCATGTTCGCCAGTGCGTGAAGATGGTTGAAGCGGACGCCGAAATGCAGCAGCAGTTCACGCTTGTAGTCTTCCTGAAGCGGCCCCTGTGGCGGCGGCAGCACCGCGCCCTGCGGGTTGTAGACCAGGTTCAGCACCAGGCCGCTGGCGGCGTCGCCATAGCCCAGTGCGTTCAGTTGCCGCAGCCCGGCAATGCTGCGCTCGAAGACGCCGTCGCCGCGCTGCCTGTCGACATTGGCCGGCGAATAGCAGGGCAGTGAAGCGGTGATCTCGACGCCCTGCTCGGCCAGGAAGGCGGCCAGATCCTCCTGCCCCGGTTCGGACAGGATGGTCAGGTTGCAGCGATCGATGACGCGCACGCCAGCCTTTCGGGCCTGGCGCACCAGGTCGCGGAAGTGCAGGTTCAGTTCAGGGGCACCACCGGTCAGGTCCAGCGTGCCGATGCTGCGCGCGCGCAGCACCTCGATGACCAGGGCGACGGTGTCGGCGTCCATCATCTCCGTGCGCTGCGGACTGGCGGCGACATGGCAGTGCAGGCAGCTCTGGTTGCACTTGTAGCCCAGGTTGACCTGCAGGGTCTGGAGCGCGCCGCGGCTGACGGGCGGGAAGTCGGTGGCAAGCAGCAAGGGAAGCGTGGCGTGCATGGGCGGGGCGGGCCTTGGGTAGGATGAAGGTGATGCCCGGTATTCGCTGGCTGGCGCAAAACGGTTACAGCGCAGGCGGTGCGCGCCGCAAACAGGTGCTTTTGCGGGAACTACGGGGCGATCGGCAGCGCCAGGCACAGGCGTGTGCCGCCCCGCGGCGCCGGCAGCGGCCGCAGGCTGCCACCGTGCAAGACAGCCACGCGCTGGGCGATCGCCAGGCCCAGGCCGCCGATGCCGCCGCTGCTGCGCTTGATCGGCGGGTCGCGCAAGGACAGGCCCCGATCCAGGCGCTGATGCAGTTCTTCAGGCAAACCCGGCCCGGCGTCCTCGATCACGATCTCGGCCTGCTCGCCTTCACGGCGCAGGCTCACACGCACCGCCTGATTGCCGGGCGCGTGACGCACCGCGTTGTCGATCAGGTTGGTCACCGCCCTTTCGATCAGCTGCAGGTCGCCGTCGAGTTCCAGGCGCCCGGGTGGCACGCCGTGCAGGGTGACGAGTGCCGGCGTGTCGCTGAGCTCGAACTTCTGCACCGCATCGGTCACCAGGTCGTCCAGACTGAAACGTTCGCGGTGCAGCACCTGTTCGGTCGACTGCAGCGCAGCCAGCTCGAACAGCTGCTGCGACAGGCGGCTGACCTTGCGGCTTTGCGCCAAGGCGGCCTGCAGCACGGCGCCGCGGCGGCTGTGTTCAGGCGCGAGCTCGCCCGCCGGCCCCGGGGCCGGCGCCAGCCCGCCTGCCAGCACCTCCAGGTGGCCGTGCAGTGCCGTCAGCGGCGTGCGCAGGTCGTGCGCCACGCTGGCCATCATTTCGCGGTGGTCGGCCACCTGTCGCTGTTCGCGCGCAGCATGGGAATCGATGCGGTGCTTCATGCCGGCAAAGGCGTCGGCCAAGGCGCGCACTTCGTCGCCGCCGGCCGGCCTGGGCGCGGGTCCTGCGCCAGTGCCAGCGTCGCCCTGCTCCTGCCTGGACGCACCGATGCGGTTGTAGCTGCGCAAGTCCTGCGCCAGGCGGTGCAGCGGCAATGTCAGGCGTCGGAAGCTGAACAGGCCCACCAGAAAGGTCACGAGTAGGCCGATGGCCGCGGCCACGGCAGCACCCCACCAGAGCCGCCCGGCCCCGACCTCCCCCGCAGCATCACTGCGCGCCTGGCTCTTGAGGATGACGTACAGGTAACCGGGCGGCCGCACATCACCTGCCCGCACCGGAAACATCGCCGCGCTGAAGATGCGCGGCACGCCTGAACCCATGGGATCGGTCCCGCGCAAGGGCAATTCGGCGCCAGCCAGGAAGGACTGAATCACGCTCAGATCAACCTGGTATTCCTTGACCATGCCCGGCTTGCCGATGTAGTGCTGCACGCGACCGTCGGCGTCCAGCAGGTAGACCTGCACGGCAGGGTTCACCGTCATCAGCATCGACAGCAGCGCGCTGCGCGCCGAGCGCTCGGCCTCGTCGCGGTTGGCCGAGGCGATCTCAGGCCAGTGCTCGACGATGTGACGCGCCAGGCCATGGGACAGCCGCTGCTGCGATTCCTGCTCCTGTTCTTCCGCCACATGGCGCCCGAGCAGCGCCACGAAGGCGCCGTAGGCCAGCAGCAGCAAGGCCAGCACCAGCGACAGGCGAGTGGTGAATGAACGCCTGGACATCATGAGGGCGAAGGTTCCAGGTCAAAGCGGTAGCCCACGCCCCAGACGGTGACCACGCGCTTGGGGTCGCGCGGGTTGTCTTCGATGCGGTTGCGCAGACGGTTGATGTGCGAGTTCACGGTGTGCTCGTAGCCGTCGAAGCCATCGCCCCAGACACGCTGCAACAGCTCGGTGCGGCTGAACGGACGGCCAGGGTGCTTGAGCAGGAAGTGCAGCAGGTCGAACTCACGCAGCGTCAAGGGCACGGGCTCGTCGGCACAGAGCAGCTCGCGCCTGACCGCGTCGAGCTTGAAGGGGCCGAAGACAAACTCCTGGCGCAGTGACGTGGTCGAGCGCAGCTGCTCGACACGCCGCAGCAGCGCCCGTATGCGCGCCACGAGTTCGAGCATCGAGAACGGCTTGGCGACATAGTCGTCGGCGCCCAGTTCCAGCCCCAGCACCCGGTGCGCCTCGGCCGAGCGCGCGCTGAGCATGATGACCGGCGTGTTCGCATGGCGATCTCGCAGGTGGCGGCAGACTTCCCAGCCGTCGGCGCCGGGCAGCATCAGGTCCAGCAGCACCAGGTCCCACGGCTGCTGGTCGATGGCGGCCATGGCTCGCCGGCCGTCGGCCTCGCGGTGCAGGCGGTAGCCTGCGCCTTCCAGATGCAGGCGCAGGGCCAGGGCGATGGCGTCGTCGTCTTCGACCAGCAGCAGGTGCTCGTTCATGGGCAGTGCTCACCACGTCGATGTGGCGTCAGCCGCCGATTGGAACAGAGCGCCTGCAAGACCGCTCAGACCTTGGCCTGGCGGCCTTCGGCAGTGCCGGGGCGGCGGCGGCGTGCCATGAAGCCGACAGCCATCAGGCCTGCCGCCATCAGCGCATAGCTGCCGGGCTCGGGCACGACCGCCACGCTGAAGCCGATGCGATAGATGTCGCTGTTGGCCGTGAGGGCGCTGTTGAAAGGGGTGCCGAGCCCTGTGTTCAGCCCGTTGAAAGCCGCCAGCTCGGCAAAGTTGAGGGCCACCACCGAGTTCTGGTCGCGCCGCATGGACCCGACGCTGCCCTGGATGAAAGCGGCGGCTGCCGGGTCGAAGACCTCCGAGCCGGCATCCCAGATTTCGTTGGCCTTCACCGTGATCGACGGAATCAGCAGGTTGCCGGCCGTGTCCAGCAGCAGGTACTCCGTGGGGTCGTCGTTGCCGATGAAGAAGTCGTTGCTCGGCACCACCATCGACGCGAAGGTGAAGTAGCGGTTGACGCTGGTGTCGACGCGGAAGGTGGCGGTGCGGGGCCCCGTGCCCGGGTCGACCCGGCCCGCAACCGTGCCGCGGGTGGCGCCGGGGTCGGCGGCGGCAAAGGCCGCCTGCCAGGCAACGCCGGAGCCCGCCTCGGCCACGGAGATGATGGGGGCCGTGGCGACCTGCCCGATGTTGAAGGAGTCGTAGCTGCCGTTGTTGAAGGCAAGCTGCAGCGCCGCGAAGGAGACGCTGTTGACCGGCTGGAGGTTGTGCACCGTGACGGTGACGTCGACGAGTGTGGCTTGTGCGGCGGCACCCGCGACCAGCAAAGCTGAGGCGATGGCCGAATGGCGAAGGCTGGCGCGAAGACGAGCGCGAAGACAGGCGCGAAGAGGGTTGGACATTTCGGGGCTCCTGGCAGGATGGTGGTGGAGGGTCGCGGTTCGGTTGACCGAGTCCGCCACTACCATGCTAGGAACAGGATGTCATCAAGGCCTCATCGAAAGTTCACCGCGGCGGGAACTCTGGGTCCACCCTCCCTGAGCAAGGGGGGCAGAAGCGCCCAAGACGCAGGCTTTTCGGCCGACGCCTACGATGTCACAGCCGCGCCACGCAAACCGCCTGCGTCCAACAGCGCCTCACTGGACTTCCTCGACCCCGAGGCGATGATGCGGGCCGATGTAACCAAAGGACCCCGAGCGACGAAATGCCTGTTGACGCCCAACCCGGCGACTTCGAGTCTGCCCTCAAGCCGTTGTGGTTGCGTGCGCAGTCGGGCGACGACGTGGCCTACAGGCAAGCCCTGGGCTTGCTCGCCGCGCGCCTGCGCGGGTATTTGAAGCGCCGCCTTTCCGGCTTGCCGGACGAGGTGGAAGACTTGGTTCAGGAGACTTTGTTGGCCTTGCATCTGCAACGTGGCACCTACGACCCGGCACTGCCCGTCAGCGCCTGGGCCGTGGCCATCGCCCGGCACAAGCTGGTCGATCTGTGGCGCCGGCGGGGGCGCCGCGACCACCTGCATGACACCATCGACGACGTCGACGAGCAATTGCTGGCGGCAGAACCCGACGACGGTGGCGCACGGCGCGACCTGGAGCTGCTGCTGCAGGAACTGCCACAGGCACAGATGCAGGCCATCGTGCTGACCAAGATCGAGGGGCTGTCCGTGGCCGAGGCGGCGGTGCGTACCGGCGCCACGGAATCGGCCATCAAGGTGCAGGTGCACAGGGGGCTCAAGCGCCTGGCCGCCCTGGTGCGGCAGCAAGACTGAAACATGAACCTGGTCATCCACGGAAGCCGGAGATGAAGACCGACACGCTGATCGACATGCTGGCCCGCGGTGCAGGGCCGGCCCCGCGCGCGCTTGCGGCACGGCGCCTGTCGCCGGCCGCCTTGGCCGGCCTGCTCCTGAGCGCTGCGGCGGCCGTTGCCGTGTTCGGCGCGATTCCATCAGGCATGTTTGCCACGACCGTGCCCTGGTTGAAGATGGCCTATGCCGCTGCGCTGGCGCTGGCTGCGGGCTGGTTGACCGCTCGCCTGTCGCGGCCGGCAGCCGCCCTTGCGACGCCGCGGCTGGTGGTCATTGCCGTGGTCGGGGTGATGCTGGCAGTCGGGGCGGTCTCGTTCTTCGCCGCGCCGGCGGGTGCCCGCCTGCAGGCGCTGCTGGGCCATTCCTGGCTGAGTTGCCCCTGGAACGTGCTGGCGCTGTCGTTTCCGGCCCTGGCAGCGTCGCTCTGGTCGGTGCGCGGGCTGGCGCCGACGCGGCCCCGTGCTGCAGGCTTCTCGGCCGGCCTGATGGCCGGCTCGGTCGGGGCCTTCGGCTATGCGCTGGCCTGCCCAGAAGCTTCTGCCGCCTTCGTGGCGGTCTGGTACACGCTGGGCATCGCCCTGACCGGCGCCGCAGGCGCGCTGCTGGGCCCGAAGGTCCTTCAGTGGTGACCCTGGCCAGGTCGAAGCTGAAGGTGCACGGCGGGTCGCGGCGCTGGATGCTCTCGCGGCTGTCGGCGGGGCTGGCTGCCCTGGGCCTGGGCCCAGCGGCTGGCCGAGCCGGCACGGACGACTTGAAGCCGGTGCCGCTGAGCGACGTGGCGCGCGTGGATGCCGCTGGCGGCGAAGGCTGGCTGGCCCGCGACCACGGCGGCCGGATCTGGCAGGTTCTGGAAGACGGGCAGACGCGTCAGCTGGCCGAGGGCCTGGCGCCCGAAGGCGCGCTGGACGTGAGCCACGGGCGCATCGCCGGCCGGGGCGCCGACGGACGGCTGTGGGTGCGAAGTGACGGGGCGGCGGCCTCGGCCGTGCAACGCTCGGCCGCCCGGCTGTCACCCCACGGTGGCTTGTGCGGCCTGCCGCTGGCGGTAATCGGGCTCGTCGACCAGGACGGCCAGGCGCGGTTGGCACGATTCGAACCCGATGCGCAGGGGCAGTGGCAGATCGTGGCGCGCAGCGAAGAAGCGGTGCTGCCCGACGCCCAGCCTGTACTCGCCGACCTCGACGGCCGCGGCGACGGCGGCCATCTCGCGGTTCTGGCCGGCCCCGACCGGCAGCGCTACCCCCACGCCGTGCTGGGCGACGACATCGAGGCGACGCGGGTGCTGTGGCTGGAACGGCACAGCCTAAAACCCCTGCGCAGCCTGCAGCTGCAAGCGCCCGAAGTGTTCGAGGACCGGCAGCTGCGGCCCTGGCGGCTGCCCGACGGGCGGGCCGGGCTCGTCACCATGCGCTCGGGCCCGCTGGGGGCGCAGCTGGCCGTCGTTGCGGCATCCAGGCAGGAAGCCGTTTCGCTGCAGGTCGCCATGGCAGGGCCCCCCATCGGCACGCGCAACCGCTGGATGTCGGCCGCCAGCGTCGACCCCGCAAGCGAGGAACTCTGGGCGGTCCACACGCCGCACATCGGTGGCGTGCTTCATCGCTATGTCGCCCGGGGCGGGCAGCTGGCGGCCGAGCGCGTGGCCAGCGGCCTGAGCAACCACCGGCTCGATGCCCGCGATCTCGACGTCACGGCACGGATCGGCCGCTGGCTGCTGCTGCCTTCGCAAAACTGGCGGCAGTTGCAGATCTTCGACCTTCAAGGCCGGGCCGTGGTCTCGTCCTTGGACCTGCAGGCAACAGTGCAGCAGCTGGTCGCAGCACCGGGTGGGCGTGCCGTGGCGGTGCTGACGAGCCGCGGGCTGTCGATCTACCGCCGGCCCTGAGGCACAGCGCGTTCGCACGCCCCGGGCTCGCACGCCCGCCGACCCCGGGCCGGCTACTTCTCGACGAAGGCGCGTTCGATGACGTAGTCCCCCAGCTCGCCCTGGCGCGGGCTGATGCGCAAGCCGCGGGCGTCGAGCAGGCGGCAGCTGTCGGCCAGCATCGCGGCGCTGCCGCAGATCATGGCGCGGTCCAGCGCCGGGTCCAGCGGCGGCAGGCCGGTGTCGGTGAACAGGCGGCCGGACTCGATGACTTCGGTCAGCCGGCCCTGGTTGCGGAAGGGCTCGCGCGTGACCGTGGGGTAGTAGACGAGCTTGTCGCGCACCATGTCGCCCAGGAACTCGTGCGCGGGAAGCTCGCGCGAGATGAAGTCGGCATAGGCCAGTTCGCTGACCAGCCGCACACCGTGCACCAGCACCACTTTCTCGAAACGTTCGTAGGTCTCGGGGTCCTGGATGATGCTCATGAAGGGTGCCAGCCCGGTGCCGGTGGACAGCAGATACAGGTTGCGCCCCGGCCGCAGGTCGTCCACCACCAGGCTGCCCACGGGCTTGCGCCCGACGATGAGCTCGTCGCCCGGCTGGAGGTGCTGCAGGCGCGAGGTGAGCGGCCCGTCGGGCACCTTGATGCTCAGGAACTCCAGGTGTTCTTCATGGTTGGCGCTGGCCACGCTATAGGCGCGCAACAGCGGCTTGCCTTCGACTGGCAGGCCCAGCATCACGAAGTGACCGTTGCAAAAGCGCAGCGCCGCGTCGCGGGTGGTGCGGAAACTGAAGAGGGTGTCGTTCCAGTGGTGAACGCTCAGCACGCGTTCGATGCCGGTGTTGGACATGGTGTGTTCGTCGTTCTTGTCAGGGTGTGCCCAGTTGGCGCAGATAGGCCCAGGGGTAGATGCCGCGGTCGTGGCCGTCACTGAAGCCCAGGTTCAGCCCGTGCTCGCCCACGGGCTCGATTGTCTCAAGGCGCAGCCCAGGGCTGGCGGGCGGGTTGCCTTGACCCTGCCGGCGCTGCTGCTCGCAGGCGGCACAACGGCACTGTTCACGCAGCAGCGCGTGACCCAGGCGGCTGCTTTTGCCATCGGTCCAGGTGATCTCCAGCACCCCGCTGTGGCGATGATCGGTGATGTCGGTGGGCCAGGCCGGGTTCATGCGGGGTTCTGGCCACTTCGCGGCCTAGACCAGCTGCTGCACGCCGGCCGGGCCGACCTCGGTGGCAAAGCCCTCCAGGCCGCCGGCATCGAGCTCGTGGCCCATGGCGGCCAGGCTTTCCTCGCGGATGAGGTTGCGCAGCTTGTGCAGGATCTGGGTGAATTCGACCGAGGACATCATTTCGGCCGTGCGCGGGCGCGGCAGCGGGATGGCGACCTCGGCCTTGATGCGTCCGGGCCGGGCCGTCATCACGTAAACGCGGTCCGACAGGAAAATGGCTTCTTCGATGTCGTGGGTGATGAAAAGCACCGACAGGCGAAACTTCTGCCACATGTTGGTCAGGATCTGCTGCATGACCACGCGCGTCTGCGAGTCCAGGGCACCGAAGGGCTCGTCCATCAGCATCACCTGCGGGCTGGTGGCCAGCGCCCGCACGATGCCCACGCGCTGCTTCATGCCACCCGACAGTTGGTCGGGATAGTGATTTTCGAAAGCCAGCAGGCCAGCCAGGCCCAGCAGGGTGCGCGCCGTGGTCTGGCGCTTGCTGGCGGGCACGCCCTGCATCCTCAGGCCGAATTCGACGTTCTTGCGCACGCTCATCCAGGGGAACAGCGAATACTGCTGGAACACCACGCCGCGCTCGGGGCCCGGGCCCCTGACCGGCACGCCGTCCAGCAGCACCTGGCCTTCGCTGGGCGGCATGAAGCCGGCCACCACGTTCAGCAGCGTGCTCTTGCCGCAGCCCGAAGGCCCGATGATCGAAATGAACTCGCCCGGTGCGACGCTGAGCTCCACCGCCTGCACCGCTTCGACCCGGGCCGCCCCCTGGCCGAAAGACATCGACAGGCCTTTCAGCTCGATGTGGCCGCGTCCGACGGGCGCCTGCACGCCCACGGCGCTGGCTTCGGGGCGGGGATTCAGGATCGCGCTCATGCCTGCCCCGCCGGCTTGCTGTAGACCAGCCAAGGCAGCGCCAGCCGGCTGACGGCCCGGATGAGCCAGCTGCAGCCCAGGCCCAGCACGCCGATGGTGATCATGCCCAGAACGATGTCGGCATAGCTGATGAGCGAATAGGCTTCCCAGGTGAAATAGCCCACGCCGAACTGGCCCGAGATCATCTCGGCGGCGATCAGGGACACCCAGGCCACGCCCATGCCCACCGCCAGGCCGGTGAAGACCTGCGGTGCGGCGCCGGGCAGCACGACATGCCACATCAGCTGCGGTTCGCGCGCGCCCAGACACTGGCCAGCCCGCAGCAGCACGGCGTCGACCGCCTGCACGCCGGCCACGGTGTTCAGCAGGATGGGGAAGAAGGCCCCGATGAAGGTGATGAAGACGATGCTGACTTCGTTGTCTGGCCACAGCATGATGGAGATCGGCACCCAGGCAATGGCCGGAATGGGCCGCAGCGCCTCGATGGCCGGGAACAGCAACTGGCGCAGCAGCTTGTAGCGGCCGATGGCCAGGCCCAGGCCCACCCCCAGCACCGTGGCCACGGCAAAGCCGATGGCGATGCGACGCAGGCTCATGCCCACGTTGGTGATGAACTTGGGGTTGTCCATGGCCAGGCCCAGCTGCGTGGCCACTTCCAGCGGCGTGGGCAGGTTGGCGAATCGGATGTAGAAATCCCAGCGGTAGGTGGTGGCCAGGTGCCAGAACAGCACCAGGCCCCCCAGCGAACAGGCGCCCAGCAGCAAGGCGGTGGCCTGGGCACGCAGTGCGCGCCAGAAGCGCATGGCCGCACCCGCTTCGGCCCTGGGGCGAGGGGTGGACGCGGCCAGCCGGGTTTGGGCGGCGGCAGCGGGCACGGCGGTGAGAGTGCGCGCGTCTGCAGCCTCGCCAGGGGAAGCCGGGCTCGGTGCGTCGGCGCTGCCGATCACACGCAGGGGAACTGTCGACATGGTGGCGGCGCTCCGGTGGGCTGCAAAAGGGTGTCGAGCGGCGGGCTGGCAGCCTCAGGGCGCCATGTCACGGGCCAGCGCCAGCACCTCGGCGTAACTGGCCAGCTTGCCCCCCTGGCTGCGGGCATGGGCCTCGGCGTCCTTCCTCAGCAGGAAGGGTGTGACGCTGGGTTTCTTCGGGTCGCTGGTGTTCAGTGCGAAGAAGGCCTTGTCGGCGAAGACCTTGATGCCCAGCGCCTTGTCGTACACATACGCCACGTTCACGGTCTTGCCGCTGGCCTGCGCCCGGTTCACCGCCATCAGCGTGCACAAGGGGCTGGCATGGGGCGTGGGGCTGGCCGCGCCTTCGACCCACACCTCGCCGGCTTCCCTGGGCCTCGTGATGGGCAGCCTGCACACGGTGTCGGTGCCGCTGATGTCGTAGTTGGCCAGGGTCTGCTTCTGGGCTTCGTAGTCCAGCTTGTTTTCGGCGAAGGCCTGGCGCACGAAGCGCTCGTCGACCCAGGCGTTGATGTCCAGGCCCTTCACGCGGTTCAGCCGGGTCAGCACCTCGTGGCCGATCTTGATGGTGTCCAGCCAGCGCGGCTTGATGCTCGGGTCGAGCGTGTGGATGCCGCCCGGGCCCAGGTACAGGTAGGCCACTTCCTTTTCGATCTTGGTCCACTCCTCGATCTTGGCCGCCGCCGCGGCCGGGTTGGCGCGCACCCAGGCGTTGGCTTCCATCAGCGCCTTGATGTAGGCCACCACCACTTCCGGGTATTCGGTGGCGAAGTCCTTGCGCACGACCACGCCGTGGAAGGTGGGCACCTTGGTCTCGGCGCCGTCGAAGATCTTGCGGGCGAAACCGCGGTAGGGCAGCAGATCGGCAAAGGGCACGAAGTTGGCGTGACCGTCGATCTTCCTTTCCTGCAGGTTGGTGGTGCCGACCTCGGGGCTCTGGCTGGACAGGTTCCAGAAGTTCTCAGGCCAGCCCCGGCTTTGCATGGCCTGCAGCACCATGCCGTGCGCTGCCGAACCGAAAGGCACCGAAACGTTCTTGCCCTTCAAGTCGGCCAGCTCGTAGTAAGGCGAGTCCTTGTGCACCACCAGCCCGTTGCCCGATCCGAAGGCGTTGTAGGCGATCACCGCCACCAGGTTGGTCTCGTTGCCGGGCTGAGTCTGCCCGGTCGCACCCGCCACCAGCAGCGGGTAGTCGCCCATCATGCCGATGTGCAGTTTCCTGGCCATCATGCCGTTGGTGATGGGCGGGCCGCTGGTGAAGTTCTGCCAGTCCAGCTTGAAGGTGATGTCCTTGTACTTGCCGGTCCTGGGCAGATGTTTTTCCAGCAGCTTCAGTTCTTTCAGCACCACGCCGCCAGTGACGGTGTTGGTGGTGGTGTTCTGCGTACCGATGCCGATGACGACTTCCTTGGCGGCATGCGCCGCCAGGCTGAACGCAAGACCCAGTGCCAGTGCGGCAATTCCTCGAAACAAGAGTGGCTTCATGAAAAGGTTCCCCGGTCAGGTGAATGGACAGTAGTGAGGCCTTTTGTCTCCGGGTATCGCAAGACCGATGCCACTGACTGTGGTCTGCGGTGCGCCCTTGGCGCGTGGGTCTTGCCGAGCATGGCGGGCTCGTGGTGCTGCTGGTTGCGAGCTAGGCGGACTCGACCAGATGTTCAAGCTTGGCGGGCACGCTGGCCCAGTGTTCAGCGTCGGGCAGCGGCTGGCCTGTCCTGGAGATCACGGGCCATTGCGCCGCCAGCCGGGCGTTCAATTCGAGAAAGGCAGCCTGCGCTGGCGCCAGGTCGGTGTCGGCCACGATCGCATCGACCGGGCATTCGGGCACACAGACGGCGCAGTCGATGCACGCTTGTGGGTCGATGACCAGGAAGTTGGGCCCTTCGTGGAAACAGTCGACGGGGCACACCGAAACGCAGTCGGTGTACTTGCAGCGGATGCAGGCTTCGGTGACGACGAAGGTCATGGCTGGGCTCCCGCGGCTTGCGCCTTCTGCGCCAGGCCGATGGCGGTCAGGGCCAGCCGGGCCAGCTTGCGCACGTCGGGGTCGGCGTCGGCCAGCGCGCCTTCCAGCGGCGCGATGGCACGGGTGTCGCCGATCTCGCCCAGGGCGATCACGGCTTCCTTGCGCAGGTTGCTGATGCTGTGGGACAGCGACTCCACCAGCGAAGGCAGGCCGGCCTCGGCCTTCAGCAGGCCCAGGCTGCGCGCGGCCTTCACACGCACCTGCCAGTAGTCGTCCTGCATGGCCTTCACCAGGTCGGGCGTGGCCAGCGCCAGGCGCAGCTTGCCGATGACCTGGGCCGCTTCGTCGCGCACCATCCAGCCGCGGTCGTTCAGCGCCCGGGTCAGGGCCGGCAGCACGCTGACGTTGCTGGCATAGCCCAGCGCGCCGACGGCGATGCGGCGCACGTCGACGTCGGGGTCGTTGGCGGCCACCTCGGCCAGGTCACCAATGGCTGCCGGGTCCTTCAGATAGCCCAGCACGCCCACCGCTTCGCGCCGGACCGCGGCGTCGGCGTCGCGCAGCGCGGCCATGGCCGGGGCGAAGGCCAGCGGCGAGCGCAGCGCACGTATCGCGCGGAAGGCCAGCGCGCGCACCTCGGCCGTGCCATCGCCCAGCAGCGGCAGCAGCGGCCCGGCCGAGGCCGCCTCCTTCATTTCGGCCAGCACTTCACCTGCCACCTTGCGCACCGCCGGGTCGGCGTCCTGCAGCATCGGCGCCAGGGCCTGCACGACGTGCGGCTCTTCGAAGCCTTCCAGGCCGCGAACGGCTTCGATGCGCACCAGCGCGTCGCTGTCGGCCAGGCAGGGCAGCAACAAGGTGACGGTGTCGTCCTCGTCGCTGTAGGGCAGGTCCATCACGGCCAGGCGGCGAACCGTGGCGTCGGCGTCGGTCAGGCGCTGGCGCAGGGTCATGGCGTTCGTGTTCAAGGCGCGCCCCGCTCAGCGCAAAAGGTAGGGAATGTCAACGGTGATGGCACCCGTGGGGCAGTCCTGCTCGCAGGGCAGGCAGTACCAGCATTCGTCGAATTTCATCTGCGCCTTGCGCGTGACATGGTCGATGACGAGCACGTCCAGCGGGCAGACGTCGACACACACGGTGCAGCCCTTTTCGGCAATGCACTTGGCGTCATCGACGCGGACAGGCACTTGGGACAAGGTGGCAGCCAGGGGCATGGAAGGGTCTCCTGAAGACGAACGGGTGATGGGCAGCCGCGTGGCGGCCCGGGGGGTTCAGGCCGTTCAGGCGGCCTGGGCGCTGGTAGCCACGCGCAGGCGCTGGTAAGCGGTGCGCTCTTCGTCGTCGACCGGCACGATGTAGGGCTCGACAGCCTTCTTGCGCAAGGCCATCTGCCCCTGGTCATCACGGCTCAGCAGCGAATGGCAGAACCAGTTCTCGTCGTCGCGCTGCGGGTAGTCCACGTAGTGGTGATACAGGCCCCAGCGGCTTTCGGTGCGGAACAGCGAGGCATGGGCCGCCATCTCGGCGCAGTCCAGGATGGAATGCGCTTCCATCGCGCGCATCAGTTCGTGCGGGTCGGCGGCCGACATCGAGCCCAGGTCCTCGCGGATCTCGGCAAAGCGGCGCAGGCCGATGTGGAACTTGCTGGTGACCTTGGGCGGCTGAAGGTAATCGTTGACCAGTCGGCGGGTCTTGTATTCGATCTGGAAGGGCGTCAGGCCGCCCTGGCGCTGCAGCGGGGCCAGGATGCGCGCACTTTCCGCGGCCTGGGCATCGGCGTCGTGCGGCGTGTGGCCGGTGCCGGCGCAGTAGTCGGCGGCGTTCTCGCCGCAGAGCTTGCCGTAGACGAAGGCGCCCAGCATGTAGTTGTGTGGCACGCTGGCGCAGTCGCCGGCTGCGTAGAGGCCCTTGATCGACGTCTCGCCACGAGCGTTGACATGGATGCCCGAGGCGCTGTGCCCGCTGCAAAAGCCGATCTCCGAGATGTGCATCTCGACCAGGCTCTTGCGGTAGTTCGTGCCCCGCCCTTCGTGGAAGCGGCCGCGGCTGGGGCGCTCGTTGCTGTGCAGGATGGTCTCGATCTCCTGGATGGTTTCCTCGGCCAGATGGTCGAGCTTGAGGAACACCGGGCCGTTGCCGCTGAGCAGTTCGTTGTAGAACTCCTGCATCATCTGGCCGCTCCAGTAGTCGCATTCGATGAAGCGTTCGCCCTTGTTGTTGGCGGTGTAGCCTCCCAGCGGGCCGGTGACGTAGGCGCAGGCCGGGCCGTTGTAGTCCTTGATCAGCGGGTTGATCTGGAAGCATTCCAGGTTGGCCAGGTCGGCGCCCGCGTGAAAAGCCATGGCGTGGCCGTCGCCGCAATTGGTGGGGTTCTCGTAGGTGCCCATCAGGTAACCCGAGGCCGGCAGCCCCAGCCGGCCGGCCGCACCGGTGCAGATGACCGCGGCCTTGGTACGGATGAGCACCAGTTCGGCCGTGCGGCAGTCGAAGCCCATCACCGCAGCGACTTCGCCGTTCGCCCCGGTGAGCACCCGCGTGACGACGACGCGGTTGGTGATCTCGATCCGGGCGCGCTTGAGCTGCCTGTACAGCAGGCGCTTCATGTGATGCCCTTCCGGCATCGGCAGCACGTAGGCGCCCAGGTGGTGCACCTTGCGCACCGAATAGTCGCCGGTCTCGTCCTTCTCGAACTTCACGCCCCAGCGGTCGAGCTGCTGGATCATGTCGAAGCTGCCAGCGGCGTAGGCCATCACGGCTTCCTGGTCCACGATGCCGTCGTTGGCGACGGTGATCTCCTTGACGTATTGCTCGGGCGTGGAGTGGCCGGGAATGACGGCATTGTTCAGCCCGTCCATGCCCATCGAGATGGCACCACTGCGCTTGACGTTGGCCTTGTCGATGAGCAGCACGCGCAGCTTCGGATCGCGTTCCTTGGCCTTGACGGCGGCCATCGGGCCACCGGTGCCACCGCCAATGACGACGAGGTCGAAGTCCATCTCGATGGTCTTCACGGGAAAGGGTGCGGGAATCTGCATGGGAGTGGTCCTCAGGTGCGGTCGATGCGCAGGCGGTACTGGAAAGCGTCGCCGCGGTAGTAGAGATATTCGAAGTCGATCGGGCGCTGGTCGGCGTAGGTCAGGCGTTCGATGCGCAACAGCGGCGATGCTTCGGCGATGCGCAGCTGCCGCGCCAGCACCTCGCTGGCCGAGATGGCTTCGATCTGCACGTCGGCATGCGTGAGATGCAGGCCGTAGTCGTTTTCCAGGATGACGAAGATGTCGCGGGTGGGCAGGTCTTCCAGCGCCAGACGCTGGCCCAGTGCCAGTGGGAAGTAACTCTGGTCGACCGAGATCGGCTCGCGGTTCAGGAAGCGCAGTCGCTGGATCTCGAAGACCGCGGCACCGGGCTTGACCTGCAGGTGGCGCGCCACCGCTTCGCTGGCCGCCACGCGGCGCGTGCTCAGAACCTGGGAGAAGGTTTCGTAGCCCGAAGGCGACATGGCCTCGCCGAAACCCTGCAGGCGCGACAAGCTCTGAAAGGCCTTGGGCTTGGCCACGAAGCTGCCCTTGCCGGGCACCTTGAAGATCAGCCCCTCCTTCTGCAGGTCGCCCAGCGCCTGCCGCACGGTGATGCGGCTGACCGAGAAGGCCTCGATCATCTGGCTTTCCGAGGGCATCTGACTGTGCGGCGGATAGGTGCCATCGAGCACGCGCCGGCGAATGATTTCGCGAATCTGCGCGTGCATGGGCACCGACGACATCGGCACGACCCGGGTTTCGGGCTGGCTTGGCGTGGCGTTCTTGCGGACGGCATTCATCGGGGGAGCCCAACCTGTTATGTCAGGTCATAATGAGCAAGCCGCATGCCACGCCAGGCCGCCAGCCGGGTTGAGCCACGCTACCGAGGTGAAGCCAGGGACTTCACCCCCAAAGCAGGCGTCGCAGCGGCGCTGCATCGGGGTGCGCTTGCGCTGCCGGCCGCACCGGGCGGGGGCTGCGGCAGCCTTGCAGTGCACCGCGATGAGGAAGCGGCACCGGCGTTCGTCGGCCGACCACGGCGGCGCCGAGTCGAGCAAAATCCGCGGATGGAAACACCCGGCAACCTCTTCTGTGTGGCTGCGCCCAGCGGCGCAGGCAAGTCCAGCCTCGTCAAGGCCCTGCTCGAACTCGACTCCCGGCTGGCGGTGTCGGTCAGCCACACCACCCGGGCGCCGCGCGGGCAGGAACTCGATGGGCGCGAGTACCACTTCGTCGACGAAGCCAGTTTCCGCGCCATGGTCGACGGCGGCGAGTTCTTCGAGTACGCCCAGGTCCACGGCAATTTCTACGGCACCAGCCGCCGGGCCATCCAGCAGCGGCTGGACGGCGGCGAAGACGTCGTGCTGGAAATCGACTGGCAGGGCGCGCTGCAGATCAAGAAGCTGTTTGCCCACGCGGTGTTGATCTTCATCCTGCCGCCGAGCTGGGAAGAGCTGATGCAGCGCCTGAACCGCCGCGGCGAAGACTCGGCCGAGGTCATTGCCCAGCGCATGGGCAACGCCCGCACCGAAGTTGCGCAGGCGCGACACTTCGACTACGTCATCGTCAACGCCTTGTTCGAGACCGCGCTCTTCGACCTGAAGACCGTGGTGCACTCACAGCGGCTGAAGTACGCAGCGCAGCGGCGTGCGAAGTCGCAGGTTTTCGCCTCTCTGGGCCTGGGCTGACGCGCCGGGTGCGCTGCACGGTTCTGCAAGGCTACAATCCGCGGTTGCTCAGAAGGTTGCGCACTCCCGCGCCAGCCGACAGGGCAGCCAAGGAAGCGCTCATGGCCCGCATCACCGTCGAAGATTGTCTCGAGAAGATTCCGAACCGTTTCCAGCTGGTGCTGGCCGCGACCTACCGCGCCCGCATGCTCAGCCAGGGGCACGCACCCAAGGTCGACACCAAGAACAAGCCGGGCGTGACCGCCCTGCGCGAGATTGCCGCGGGTGAGATCGGCATCGAGATGCTGCGCAAGGTGCCGGTCTGAACCTGATTTGAAGCGTCCGCGAGGACGCCTTCGGGTGCCACGGGCGCCGGTGTTCCTGCAGGGAACGCCGGTGCCCGTTTCCCTTGTGGGGTCGGGTTCGCGCAAAGCACGATAAATTCCGGGGAATGAGTCTTCGTTCCCTCGCCGCCGAACTTCTGCCCGCTGCTCTGCAGGGATTGGGCCGCGCGCCCGTGGTGGCCAGCGAACCCGCCACCGAAGCCTCGTCCTTCGCCGCCCTGGCCGACAAGCTGGGCTACCTGGGCAAGGCCGAACTGAAGCTGGTGCGCGAGGCCTACCGCTTCGCCGACGCGGCTCACCTGGGCCAGTTCCGCCACAGCGGGCAGCCCTACATCACCCACCCGCTGGCCGTGGCCGGCCTGTGCGCCGACTGGAAGCTCGACGCCCAGGCCATCATGGCCGCGCTGATGCACGACACGATCGAGGACCAGGGCGTCACCAAGTCCGAACTCATCGAGAAGTTCGGCGCCGCCACGGCCGACCTCGTCGACGGCCTGACCAAGCTCGACAAGCTGCACTTCAGCACGCGCGAGGAAAGCCAGGCCGAGAGCTTCCGCAAGATGCTGCTGGCGATGGCGCGCGACGTGCGCGTAATCCTGGTGAAGCTGGCCGACCGCCTGCACAACATGCGCACCATGCAGGCCATGGCGCCGAGCAAGCGCGCCCGCATCGCCCGCGAGACGCTCGACATCTACGCCCCCATCGCCCACCGCCTGGGCCTGAACCAGACCTACCGCGAACTGCAGGAACTCAGCTTCGAGCTGTTGTCGCCCTGGCGCCATGCGGCACTGGCCAAGGCCGTGAAACGAGCGCGCGGCACGCGGCGGGACATCGTCGAGCGGGTGAAGACCGACGTCGAGAAGGCCTTCAACCAGCAGAAGCTGAAGGTGCAGGTCAGCGGCCGCGAGAAGACGATCTACTCCATCTACCGCAAGATGCGCGAGAAGCACAGCGGCTTCACGCAGGTGAACGACATCTTCGGCTTTCGCATCGTCGTGCCCACGCTCACCGACTGCTATATCGCGCTGGGCGTTCTGCACCAGCTGTACAAGCCCGTGCCGGGGCGCTTCAAGGACTACATCGCCATCCCGAAGGCCAACGGCTACCAAAGCCTGCACACCACCCTGGTCAGCCCGCTGGGCACGGCAGTCGAATTCCAGGTGCGCACCGACGCCATGCACGCCGTTGCGGAAAAGGGCATTGCCGCGCACTGGCTGTACAAGGCCGGCGGCAAGGAGAACTCCACCGCCGACGCCCAGCGCCTGTCGTCGATGTGGCTGCAGAGCCTGGTCGACATCCAGGACGAGACCCGCGATGCGGTCGAGTTCCTGGAACACGTGAAGATCGACCTCTACCCCGATGCGGTCTACGTCTTTACCCCGCGCAGCAAGATCCTGGCGCTGCCGCGCGGCGCTACTCCGGTGGACTTCGCCTATGCCATCCACAGCGACGTGGGCGACCACATGGTGGCCGCCAAGGTCAACAACGAACCGGTGGCGCTGCGTACCGAACTGCGCAGCGGCGACGTGATTGAAATCATCACTGCCCCCGGTGCCCGCCCCAACCCAGGCTGGCTGAGCATGGTGCGCACCGGCCGTGCGCGCAGCAAGATCCGCCACTACCTGAAGAACATGGAGGCCGAGGAGTCGCAGGCCCTGGGCGAGAAGATGCTGGCCCAGGCGCTGCGGGCCGAAGGTCTGCCCATGCCTTCTTCCGACCCTGGCGACGCCCAGGCCACCAGCCTGTGGCAGCAGCTCACGCGCTGGAGCGGCAACCGCCAGCGTGCCGACCTGATGGTCGACATCGGCCTGGGCCGCAAGATCGCCGTGATCGTGGCCAAGCGCATGGCGCATTTCATGGGCGAACGCGGCATCCGCCCCGACGCCGTGATGCTGACCCTGGGCCGCTATGGCCAGGACGACAGCGCCACGACCCAGGGCATGGTCTTCGTCGACGGCAGCGAGGGCGCGTCGATCCAGCTTGCCACCTGTTGCCGGCCCATCCCCGGCGACCAGATCGTGGGCTACCTGGGCCGCGGCGAAGGCCTGCTGGTGCACACCGGCGAATGCCCCGTGGGCAAGCGCCTGTTCGAACGCGACAGCGAACGCTGGATGCCGGTGGAATGGGCCGACGAGATGACCCGCGCCTTCGAGACCCAGCTGGACGTGCTGGTGAAGAATGGCAAGGGCGTGCTGGCCGAACTGGCCAGCCGCATCAGCAAGTCGGAAGCCGACATCATCCACCTCGACATGGACGCCGAGACGCTGGACGAAACCGTGGAACTGCGTGTGCTCGTGAGCGTGCGCGACCGTGTGCACCTGGCCGAGACCCTGCGCGCGGTGCGCCGGTCCACCGGCGTGCAGCGGGTGGCCCGGCACAAGCCGGCACACGCCTGAACAAGGCCCCTGCGCGCTGGCGGGCGGGGCGGGCCGGATCAGGCCGGCTTCGGGTAGCGAACTTCCAGCACCTCGATGCGTTCGCTGCCGCCCGGCGTCGTCAGCGTCACCTCGTCGCCAACCCGCGACTTCAGCAAGGCGCGGGCAATGGGCGCGATCCAGCTCACTTCGCCCTGCAGGCTGTCGGCCTCGTCGATGCCCATGATGGTGATGGTGCGTTCCGTGCCGTCGGCGCTGGCATAGGTGACGGTGGCGCCGAAGAAGACCTGGTCCTTGCCGTGGTGGGCCGAGGGGTCGGCCACCTCGGCGATGTCCAGCCGCTTGGTCAGGAAGCGGATGCGGCGGTCGATCTCGCGCAGCCGCTTCTTGCCGTAGAGGTAGTCGCCGTTCTCGCTGCGGTCGCCGTTCTTCGCCGCCCAGGACACCACCTCCACGATCTTCGGGCGTTCGTCGTCCAGCAAGCTCATCAGCTCGGCCCGCAGCCGCTTGTAGCCAGCAGGCGTGATGTAGTTGCGCGTGCCCGGCGGCAGCGGTGGCAGGCCGACGCCGGCCTCGTCTTCGTCGTCGTCGCCGTCGGTTTCTTTGGTGAAGGCCTTGTTCATGATGCTGCCGCGGACTGTAATGCCCGCTGCGCCGCCGCGACCCAGCGAGGCGGGCCGGTGCAGCCGGCCCGCCCCGCAACACGAATCCGATGCACCCCTGCCAGGCACGCGGCGAGGTCCGCGCCTTGAAGCCACATCACAGTCCACCGCTGAGCATCGTCATGCCCGTACTCGACGAAGCGGCCACCATCGCCTCGACGCTGACGGCCCTTGCGCCGCTGCGTGCGCGGGGCGCCGAAATCATCGTCGTCGACGGCGGCAGCCGCGACGGCACGCCCCTGCTTTGCCAGGCCCTGGCCGACCAGGTGCTGGACGGCCCGCGCGGCCGCGCGCGGCAGATGAACCACGGCGCGGCCGCAGCGCGGGCCGACACCTTGCTGTTCCTGCACGCCGACACCCGGCTGCCGACCGGTGCCGACACCCTCGTCGAAACCGCGCTGGCCGCGGGGGCCCCCTGGGGGCGTTTCGACGTGCAGATCGACGGCCGTTCGCGCTGGCTGCCCGTGGTGGCCTGGATGATGAACATGCGCTCGCGCCTCACGGGCATCGCCACCGGAGACCAGGCGCTGTTCATGCGCCGTGATGCCTTCGACCGGGTGGGCGGTTTCCCGGACCAGTTGCTGATGGAAGACGTCGAGATCTCGCGCCGGCTGCGCGCCCTGGGACGCCCGGCCTGCCTGCGGCCCTGCGTCGTCACTTCAGGCCGACGCTGGGACGAGCGCGGCGCCTGGCGCACCATCGTGCTGATGTGGCGGCTGCGCTGGGCCTATTGGCGCGGCGCCAGGGCCGACGACCTGGCCAGGCTCTATCGTTAGCGGCTGATGGATCCATTGCCCCCCTGCCCCATCGTCGTGATGGCCAAGGCCCCCAGGCCTGGCTATGCCAAGACGCGCCTGATTCCGGCACTCGGCGAACAGGGCGCCGCTGCGCTGGCACAACGGCTGCTGCTGCACGCGCTGGACCAGGCCCTCAGCGCGCGCCTGGGAACGGTTGAACTGTGCTGCGCGCCCGACACCACCGACCCCCTGTGGAAAGCCCTGGCCCGCCCTGGCCTGGCCTTCAGCGACCAGGGCGATGGCGATCTGGGCGCCCGCATGCAGCGGCCCTTCGCACGCTGGCTGCCGCAAGCCGGCCAGCTGCTGATGACGGGCACCGACTGCCCGGGCCTGAGCAGCCCCGTGCTGCGCGAAGCCGCAGGCGCGCTGGCCCGGGCCGACGCGGTGTTCGTGCCGGCCTTCGATGGCGGCTACGCGCTGATCGGTCTGCGCGGCCCGGCTGTCGATCGCTTCGCGCCGCTGTTCGACCAGATGCCATGGAGCACCCCGGGCCTGATGGCCGCCACCCGCGAGCGGCTGGCCGCCGCCGGGCTGTGCCATGTCGAACTGCCCGCCCTGCACGACATCGACGAACCCGCCGACCTGCAGCACCTACCCCCGGGCTGGCAAGCATGAAGACGCTGCTGCTGATCGGCGCCGGCCACGCCCACGCCCAGGTGCTGGCCGACTGGGTCCGCGCGCCTGTGGCGGGGGTGCAGCTCGTCGTCGTCTCGCCCAGTGCCCTGGCACCGTATTCGGGCATGGTGCCGGGCTGGCTGGCGGGCACCTACCGCTTCGAGGAGATCTGCATCGACTTCGCTGCGCTGGCCGCAGCGGCCGGCGCGCGGCTGCTCATCGACGAGGTGCAGGCCGTCGACGCCCAGGCGCGCCAGGTGCGGCTGGCCAGTGGCGCCACGCTGGGCTGGGACCTGCTGTCGCTGAACGTCGGCTCGACCCTGGTGCCGCCGGCCGGTCTGCCCGGGCGCGTGTTGTCGCTGCGTCCGCTGGGCCGGTTGCGGGCGGCCTGGGACGAGGTGCTGGCGCAGCGGGCCACAGGTGCCGGACGCATCGGCAGCGTCACGGCCGTGGGCGGCGGCGCGGCCGGCGTCGAAGCCCTGCTGGCGGTGCTGGCGCGGCTGCGGACGCTGCAGCCCGGCCAGTCCATCGGCGGGCGACTGGTGACCCGCGGCGAACTGCTGCCGGGCCTGGCCCCGGGTGCGGTGCGTGCGGCACGCGCTGCGCTGCAGCGCGCCGGCGTCCAGGTGCACACCGGCACCGGCTTCGAAGCCAGCCAGGCCGCGCCCGACGGGCTGCTGCTCTGGGCCACGGGCGCACAGGCCCACCCCTGGCAGCGCAACAGCGGCCTGGCCACCAGCGAACGCGGCTTCTTCCGGGTCGACCAGCAACTGCGCTGCGCAGGACAGGGCCAGGCCTTCGCCGTCGGCGACTGCGCCGAGTGGGCCACGCCCCTGCCCAAGGCCGGCGTCTATGCCGTGCGCATGGGCCCGGTGCTGACGGCCAACCTGCGTGCCACGCTGGCCGGCCAGCCGCTGGCCGACTACAGCCCGCAGCACCGCTTCCTGGCGCTGCTGGCCACCGCCGACGGCCGCGCCATCGCCGCCCGCGGCCGCTGGTCGCTGCAGGGCCGCTGGCTCGGCCGTGCGGCCTGGCACTGGAAGGACCGCATCGACCGGGACTTTCTCGCCCGCTTCAGGCCGCCCCTGCGCTGAGTCCGGGCCGGGCCTTCGACCAGCACCCGCGGCGGCTACAGTTGCCGTGCACTCTGACGGCTCATGCTGCACCTTCATCTGTCCAACCGCTTCGAAGTGCTGGCCGCGCGCCTGCTGAGCGAACTGCAGGCCCCTGCGCCCGGCGGGTTGGCCGCGGTCTTCGAAGCCCGTGAAGTGGTGGTCCCCAGCCTGGCCGTGCGCCGCGCACTCTCACTGGAGCTGGCGCGATTCGAAGGCGTGTGCGCCCAGGTTCGATTCGACTTCCTGGCGCCCTGGCTCTGGTCGCGTCTGGCCGGGCCGGGGCCGAGGCAGTCGCCGTTTGCTGCAGCAGGGCTCACCTGGCGCGTCCATCAGGCGTTTTCCGAGCCTGAGTTTGTCGCCGCGCACCCGCGCCTGAGGGCTTACCTGGGTGGTGCCGACGCGCTGATGCAGTTCGAGCTGGCCGGCCGCTGCGCCGCACTGCTGGAGCAGTACACCACCTACCGCGCCGACGGCCTGCAGGCCTGGTCGGCCGGCCAGCCCTGGCCCGAAGGCCAGGAGCACGTGGACGCCGGCTGGCAGGCCGCACTGTGGCGGCGCGTCGCGCTGGCCGTGGAACAGCACGAAGGCCTGCCCACCGACCCGCTTGCCCAGGGCCTGCTGCGCAGCCTGCCGCAGCGCGCCGCACACGGGCCGATGGCGGCTGCGCTGGCCCGGCCTGCCCATGTCTTCGCCCTGCCCACCATCGCCCCGCTGCACCTGCAGTGGCTGCAGCAGCTGGCGCGGCACGCCGAGCTGCACCTGTACGTGCTGAACCCCTGCCGGGAACACTGGTTCGACCTGGTCGACCCGCGCCGGCTGGCGCAGCTGCGCGCGCGCGGGCAGGCCGAAGGTTTCGAGGTCGGGCACCGTCTGCTCAGCGGCTGGGGCCGGCAAACCCAGGACCACCTGAATGCGCTGCTCGAAGCCAGCGGCAGCGGCGACTTCCCCGGCGCCGCCTACCCGCCGGCCCCTGGCGGCCACCTGCTGGCACAGCTGCAGAACAGCATCCTCGAACTGCGCGAACCAGCGCCCGGCAGCTTCACGCTGGCCGACGACGACCGCAGCCTGGAAGTGCATGTGTGCCATTCGCTGACGCGCCAGCTCGAGGTGCTGCACAGCCATCTGCTGGGCCTGTTCGCCGACGCCGAAGCACGCGGCAAGCCGCTGCCGCCGGGGCGCGTGCTGGTGGCCGTGCCCGACCTGGAGGCCGCTGCACCCTTGATCGACGCCGTCTTCGGCACCGCGCCGCGCGAACGCCTGCTGCCCTACCTGGTGACAGGCCGCGCCCGCAGCCTGGACGACGCACCCGCGCGGGCCCTGCTGGACCTGCTGGCGCTGGCCGGTTCGCGCTGGGCCGCCAGCGAGGTGTTTGCCGTGCTGCAGCAGCCGCTGGTGGCGCGCCGCTTCGGCCTGCTGAAGGGCCAGGACGATTCCGCTCTGCAGCAGGTGCGCGACTGGCTGCACGACGCCGGCATCCGCTGGGGCGAAGACGCCGCGCACCGCAGCGCGCTGGGCCTGCCGGACAGCGATGCCCACACCTGGGCCGACGGCCTGTCACGGCTGTTGCTGGGTTATGCCATGCCGGGCGAGACCCTGGGCAGCGCGGGCGCCAGGGCGGGCGCGTTCAGCGATGCCCCCAGTGCCGGGTTCACCACCCCCTGGGCCGGCCTGCTGCCCGCCGGCCGGCCCGAAGGCCTGCAGGCACAGTCGCTCGGCGGGCTCTGGGCTTTCCTGCAGGCCCTGGGGGCGCTGCGCGCGCAGACCCTGCAGCCGCTGCCGCCCGCCGCCTGGGGGCCGGTGCTGCAGCGGGTGCTGCCCAGCTTCCTGCAGGCCGAGCCCGGCGAAAGCGACGGCAGCACCGACGCGCTGCTGGCGCTGCAGGCGGCCATCGCAGAACTGTCGGCGCGCTGGCAGGCCTGTGGCCTGGTCACGCTGCTGCCCCTGGCCGTGGTGCGGGCGGCGCTGGCCGAACAACTGGACGCCAGCGCAGCAGGCGGTGTGCCGGGCGGCGCGATCACGTTCGCCGCGATGGCATCTCTGCGCGGGCTGCCCTACGACGTGGTGTGCGTGCTGGGCCTGGACGACGGCGTCTGGCCCAGTGCGGCCAGGCCACTGGAATTCGACCTGATGGCCGCCCACCTGCGCCGCGGCGACCGCCAGCGCCGCAGCGAGGACCGCAATGTCTTTCTCGACCTGCTGCTGGCCGCACGCCACAGCCTGTTCCTGGCCTGCACCGGCCGCAACCTGCGCGACAACGCCGCACTCACGCCTTCGGTGCTGCTGACCGAACTGCTGGATGTGCTGAGCAACGCCACGGTGGCCAGCCCGGCCGAAGCCCTGCAGACCGCTGCCCGGGCCCGCGCTCGGGCGCGGCTGCTGGTCGAACATCCGATGCAGCCCTTTGCGCTGGCCGCGTTCGACGCCCGCCCCGGCGCCGACCCGCGGCTGCGCAGCCGCGACGCCGACCTGGCGCAGGCCCTGCGGGCCAGTCTGGGCAAGGCGGCCGAGGCGGCGTCTGCGCAGACAGACACCGCCGGGCTGTTTGCCGTGAGCGCCCCCAGCGCCGATCACGGCCAGGGCAGCATCGAACGGAACAACACTGACAGCAGCGAAGACGATCTCGCCGCGGCAGACCCGCAGCCCCCCTTCTTCACGCGCCCCCTGCCCGCCCCGGCCGATGCCGAACGGCAGCTCGAATGGCCACAGCTCGTGGCCTTCTTCCGCCACCCCAGCCGGGTGCTGCTGCGCCAGCGGCTGGGCATCGTGCTGGCCCGGCACAGCGAGGAACTGGCCGACGACGAGCCCTTCGTGCCCGACCCCGAAACCCGCCGCGCGCTGGCGGCCCAGTTGCTGCCGGCGCTGCTGGCCGGGGCCAGCCCGGCCCAGGCCGCGGCCATCGCCCAGGCCGGCACCGCCTGGCCTTCGGGCGAACTGGGCGCCGCGGCCCTGGCCACGGAACTGCTGGCCTTGCAAACCTACGCCGAGCGGGTGCGCGCCGCCACCGGTGCGCCACTGCTGCCCCCGTTGCGGGCCACGCTCGAGGCCCGCATCGACGGTGCCGAATGGCGCTTGAACGGCGCGCTGGCCGACCTGCGCCCCGGCGGCCTGGTGCGCTGGCGCCATGCCCGGGCCAACGGCGCCGACCTGCTGGACGCCTGGCTGCACCACCTGCTGCTGTGCCTGGGCCTGCAGCAAGGCGGCCGCAGCGACCTGGCCGCAGGCGACGCCACCACCACCTGGCTGGCCGCCGACCGCGACTGGGTCTTCGAGCCCGTGGCCGAGCCGCACACCCACCTGCTGGCGCTGCTGCAGCTGTACGCCCAGGGTCAGCAGGCGCCCTTGCACCTTTATCCGCGCAGCGCCTGGGCCTGGGTCGACAAGCCCGGCACCCAGGCGGCCCGCAACGCCTGGGAGCCAGGCCGCTTCAACCCTTACGCCGAAGGCAGCGACCCCCACCACAAGCTGGCGCTGCGCGGTGTGGCCGACCCGCTGGACTCGGCCTTCGAAGCCCAGGCCGAAGCCGTGTTCGGCCCGCTGCGCCAGCACCTGCGCGGCATTGCCACCGTGGAAGACGCCGATGACGACGCCTGAAACGAAGTCCACCCCGCTGGACGTGTTCACCGCCGAACTGGACGGCTGCACCTTGGTGGAGGCCTCGGCCGGCACGGGCAAGACCTGGGCCATCTGCGGCCTGGTGCTGCGGCTGCTGCTGGAACAACGCCTCACGGTGCAGCAGGTGCTGGTGGTCACCTTCACCAAGGCGGCCACGGCCGAGCTGAAGGACCGCATGCGCAGCCGCATCGACCAGACCCTGCAGCGCCTGCGCCAGGGCCCGCCCGCCACGCCCGACCCCGACACCTTCGTCGACGACTTGCTGGCCCGCCTGCACGGCCTGGGCCTGGACGACGCGACCCTGGCTGCGCGACTGGACCAGGCGCTGCAGGACTTCGACGACGCCGCCATCTTCACCATCCACGGCTGGTGCCAGCGCGCGCTGGGCGACACGCCGCTGGCCACCGGCCTGCCGCTGCGGCAGGAACTGCAGGCCGACGACTCGCTGCTGCGGCTGCAGGTGGCGCAGGACTTCTGGCGCCGCCATGTGGTGCATGCCGGCCTGCCGCCGGAACTACTGTCGCACCTGGCACAGCGCGGCGACAGTCCGCAGGGCTTTGCCGATCTGCTGAAGCGAAGTCTGGCCAAGCCGCTGGCGCTTTTGAAGTGGCCCGAAGGCATTGAGCATCCGGCGACTCAGGAAGACATTGAGCGCGATGCCGCGGCCGCAAGTACCCTGGACCAGGCCTTCGCCGCCGCCCGCGCCGCCTGGGCCCCCGGCCGCGACGGCTTCCTGGACCTGCTGCAAGCCGCCCGGCCCAGCCTGCACAAGACCCAGTTCAGCGAAGCCAACATCGCCGCCGCCACGGCCGAATGGGACCGCCTGCTGGCCGGCAGCGACCCCTTGGCCGAGCCCGCGGCCGACCCGAAGAAGCCCCATCTGCAGCGCTTCGCAGCCAGCGCCCTGAAGCCCAAGAAAGGCATGCCCGGGCTGGCGCCACACCCTTTCCCGGGGCTGGCCCAGGCGCTGGTGGAGGCGCGCAGCGCCGTCGACGAATCGCTGGCGCTGGCGCGGCTGCGGCTGGTCAAGCAGTGGCTGGAAGCCGGTCCCGAAGCACTGCAACAGGCCAAGCGCCAGGCCCGCGTCCTGGCCTACGACGACCTGCTGCTGAACCTGCACCAGCGCCTGCACGGCCCGCACGGCGACGCCCTGGCCCAGGTGCTGGGCCAGCGCTACCCGGCTGCGCTGATCGACGAATTCCAGGACACCGACCCGGTGCAGTACGCCATCTTCAGCCGCATCTACCTGCAGCCGGCCGCGCCCCTGCCGCTGTTCCTGGTGGGCGACCCGAAACAGGCCATCTACAGCTTTCGCCACGCCGATTTGCGCACCTACCTGCGCGCCCGCGACGCCGCCACGCGCCAGGCCACGCTGGCCGACAACCAGCGCTCGGTGCTGCCCCTGGTGCAGGCCTGCAACGCGTTGTTCGGCCGCCACCCGAACCCGTTCAGGCAAGCCGGCCTGCACTTCACGCCGGTGGGCGTGGGCCGCAAGCAGCGGGCACTGCTGCAGACCGAAGGCGCGGCGCTGGCGCCGCTGCAGTTGTGGGCCTTGCCGGGCGACGCACCGCTGTCGAAGGCCCGCGCCGAAGACGCGGTGGCAGCGGCCACCGCCGCCGACATCGCCGGGCTGCTGGCCAGCGCGCAGGCCGGCCGGCTGCGGCTGGGCGGGCGGCCGTTGGCGGCCGGCGACGTGGCCGTGCTGGTGCGCAGCCACCGCCAGGGCGCGCTGATGCGCCAGGCGCTGGCCGCCTGTGGCGTGGCCAGTGTCGAACAGTCGCAGGCCAGCCTGTGGGACAGCAGCGACGCCGAAGAACTGCAGCGGGTGCTGGCCGCCGTGCTGGCACCCACCCACGCCGGCAGCGTGCGCGCCGCGCTGGCCACCGCCCTGCTGGGGCTGGACGCCAGCGCCCTGGCCGCGCTGGCCGACGACGAAGCCGCTTATGCCGGGCATGTGCAGACGCTGAACGACCTGCGCCTGCTGTGGGCCGCCCGCGGTGTCGGGGCGATGCTGCGCCGCCTGCAGGCGCGGTACGCGGTGCCCCAAAGGCTGCTCGCCCGGGCCGATGGCGAACGCCGCATGACCAACCTGCTGCACCTGGCCGAATGCCTGCAGCAGGCGGCCAGCGAACACCCTGCGCCAGAAGCCCTGCTGCGCTGGCTGCAGCAGCAGCGCAGCGACCCGGCCCTGCGCGACGCCGAAGCCACCCAGCTGCGGCTGGAGTCCGACCGCGAGCGCGTGCAGATCGTCACCATCCACCGCAGCAAGGGGCTGGAGTACCCGTTCGTCTACGCCCCCTTCCTGTTCGACGGTGCGCCGGGCGGAGGCGGCGCACGCCTGGAAGGCCGCGAAGGCTTCGACGAGGCCGGCCGGGCCACCATCGACTTCCGCCCTTTGCCCGGCAATCACCCCGAGGTCAAAGACTGCAAGGACGCGGCGGACGCCGAACGCCTGGCCGAGAACCTGCGCCTGGTCTACGTGGCCCTGACCCGCGCCGTGCAGCGCTGCACCCTGGTGGTGGGGCCCTACTACACGCTGCACGGCAGGTCGCCCACGCCCAGCTTCAAGCAGGCAGCAGGCAGCTCGCTGCAGTGGCTGCTGACGGGGCTGCCCGACGTCAAACCCGACCCTGCCGCGATGGCGCAGCACTGGCAGGAATTCGCCGCAGAACTGGGCAGCAGCCAGCCCGGGGCCGTGGAACTGCGCCCGCTGCCCGGCGCCGTGGCGACCCGGCTGCAGGTGCAGCGCCCAGCGCCAGAGAACGTGTCGGCCCTGCCCGGCCCGCGCCAATTGCCCGTGGCCTGGCGCATGGGCAGCTACAGCAGCCTGACGCAAGGCGCGCGGCACGAAGCGGCCGCCGTCGACCACGACCGCCGGCTGCTGCCCGAGGCCAGCGACGTTCCTGCCCTGGCGCCCGCTGCGAACAGCAACGACAGCAGCATCGGCAACAGCGAGGACAACGACATCCTGCAGTTCCCACGCGGCGCGGCGGCCGGCGAATGCCTGCACGCGGTGTTCGAACACATCGACTTCGGCGACCCGACAACCTGGCCGGCCGCCATCGCCCAGGCACTGGCCCAGCACGCCGCCGAACTGCCTGGCGCCAGCGCCGCCGCGGTGCAGGCCATGCTGGCCGACGTGCTGCACACCCCGCTGCTGCAGGGCCCGGCGGGCCCCTTGACCTTGGCCCAGGTGCCCACCACAAGGCGCCTGAACGAACTGGAATTCACCTTGCCCGCGCCTGCACTGCAGCCCGGCGCGCTGCAGGCCCTGCTGCAGAGCCAAGGCCTGGCCGGACCGGTGCTGTCGTTCACCCCGCTGCACGGTTACCTGCGCGGCTTCATCGACCTGGTGTTCGAACACGGCGGCCGCTTCCATGTGCTGGACTGGAAGAGCAACCACCTGGGCCACACACCGGCCGACTATGCGCCGCCTGCCCTGGCGCTGGCGATGTCGGCGCAGGGCTACCACCTGCAGCTGCTGCTGTACACGCTGGCCCTGCACCGCTTGCTGCAGCAGCGGCTGCCGGGCTACGACTACGACACCCATGTGGGCCCGGGCCTGTACCTGTTCGTGCGCGGCGTGCGGCCGGGCTGGCAGGCTGCCGGGGGCGCGCCCTGCGGCGTGCACGCCTGGCGGCCCAGCCTCGCTCTGGTGGAAGCCTTGTCGGACCTGCTGGGCCAGGCCGACCCCAGCCTGGGCGGGCCCAGCCTGGAAGAACTGCTGGCGGAGACGGTGCCATGACCTTGCCCCGCCGTTCCGAAGGCCAGCACAACGTGCGCCGCGCCAGGACTCGCCCATGACCCCTTTCGACCCCGCCCAGGCCCTGGCCGACGGCTTTGCCGCGCAGGTGCAGGCCTGGTCGCGCCAGTTGGGCGCGCCGGCCGAAGCGGTGCAGGCCGCACACCACGCCGCCCAGGCCCTGAGCCTGGCCAGCAGCCAGGGCCATGTCTGCTGGCCACTGGCCGAAGTGGCGGCCGCGCACCCCGGCCTGCTGCCTGACATGGCGGCCTGGGCCCAGGCGCTGCACACATCACAGGTCGTGGGCCCGGCCGCGGCGCCGTGCAACCGCCCGCTGGTGCTGGACGACGAAGGCCGCCTGTACCTGCATCGCGACTTCGAGCATGAACGCGCGCTGGCGCGCCGGCTGCTGCAGGCCGCGCAGCGCGACGCGCCCACCCGGTTGCCGCCCGAGGTGCCGGCCCTGCTGCAGCAGCTGTTCCCGCCTTCGGGCGATGGCCGGCCGAACTGGCAGCAGCTGGCCGCCGCGCTGGCGCTGCGCCAGCGGCTGCTGGTCATCAGCGGCGGGCCGGGCACCGGCAAGACCACCACCGTGGTGCAGCTGCTGGCCCTGCTGCTGGCCGGCCAGCCCGGCTGCCGCATTGCCCTGGCCGCCCCCACCGGCAAGGCCGCAGCGCGCATGGCCGAAGCGCTGCAGGCGCGCGCTTCCAGCCTGCCCGAAGCCCTGCGCCGGGGCCTGCCCACCCAGGCCAGCACGGTGCACCGCCTGCTGGGGGCCACGGGCACGCCGGGGGTGTTCAGGCACCACGCCGGCCAGCCGCTGGCGATCGACGCCCTGGTCGTCGACGAAGCCTCGATGCTGGACCTGGCCCTGGCCCGCCGCCTGCTGGACGCAGTTCCCGCGCAGGCGCGCATCGTGCTGCTGGGCGACAAGGACCAGCTCTCGGCCGTCGAGTCGGGCGCGGTGTTTTCCGACCTGAGCGCCAACCCGGCGCTGTCGCCTGCGGCACGCGCCGACCTGGCAGCACTGTGCGGGCTGCCGGCCACGGCCATCGTGCCGCCGGCCCCGCGGCAAGCCCACGAACCGGCGCTGCCCGACAGCGTGGTCTGGCTGACGCAGAACCACCGCTTCGCCGCCGATTCGGCCATCGGCCAGCTGGCGCAGGCGGTGCGGGCGGGGCAGACCGCGCCGGTGCTGGCGCAGTTGAAGGGCAGCCAGGACGAAGCACTGCGCTGGCTCGCACCGGGGCTGAGCCTCGCGCTGGACCAGGCCGAAGCCGGCTACGCGCCTTTCATCGACAGCCTGCTGCAGCAGCCGGGCGACGCCGCAGCGGCGCACGCCGCGTTCAGCCGCTTCCGGCTGCTGTGCGCGCTGCGCGAGGGCCCCAGCGGCGTGCACGCCTGCAACACCCGGCTGGCCCACCATGCCCGCGAACGCCTGGCCGCCTTGCAACCCGCAGGCAGCCACCCTGCGGCAGACAGCTTTGCCGGCCGTCCGGTGATGGTGCTGCGCAACGACCCGACGCTGGGGCTGTTCAACGGCGACATCGGCATCACGCTGCCGGCTCCGGGCAGCGGCGACCTGCTGGTGTGGTTCCCCGATGCCAGCGCCAGCAGCGGCTACCGCGACATCGCCGCGGCCAGGCTTCCAGCCCACGAGACCGCCTTCGCGATGAGCGTGCACAAGGCCCAGGGTTCGGAATTCGACACCGTGATGCTGCTGCTGCCCGCGCAGCCCAGCCGCGTGCTGACCCGGGAACTGCTGTACACGGCCATCACCCGGGCGCGCCAATCGGTCTGGCTGGCAGCCGGTGCCGACAGGGTGGCCGAGGCCGTGGCTACGCCGACGCAGCGGCACTCGGGCTTGCAGGCGCGGCTGAGGGAGGCGGCCGCGGCGCTGCCGCCAGGGACTGCCGACGGCGGCTGACCGTGCTGGGCAGTCGGCCGACACATTCGGCAACAGGCGCCCTGGGATCGACCCCAGCCTAGGCACGATCCCAGGCTGACGCCGAACCTGCGCTGACTGACCATCCTGCCCATGAGTCGCCAGCAGCGACCGGCAGGGAGCAACGCATGGCCATCCACCTCGAGCAGTCGTCGTCCGGGTACGGCGCGTTCCACATTCACCCCGTGGAGCTGCCGGAGTTCGAGTTTCCTTCGGTGGCACCCGAGCCTGTGCAGCCACCCGAGCTTGCGCCTGCGCCTGAACCTGAGACCCCGCCAGAGACTGCCTCCGGCCCCTGGGTGCAGAACCTGCCGGCCGCCGACTTCGGCCCCCCGGCCCCGGACCACGGCACGCCGCCGGGCCCCAATGCCTTGAACGACCTGCCGCAGCCGCCGGTGCTGGCCACCACGGACGTGGCGCCGGCCACCAGCGCAGCCCCTGCAGCAGGCCCCACTGCCACGCCGGCGGAAATCGCCGCGCTCGAGCTTTTCCTGGCCGACCCGCTGAACCGCGAGCTCGTGCATGTGCACGGCGGCGCCCTGCCCGTGCTGGACAAGGGCGAAGTCACCCAGGGCCAGGTGGCCCGCTACGGCGCCGACCTGACGGCCCGGCTGTCGCAGCTGGCCCAGGCCAACACGGCGGTGCGCAACCTGTACCTGGAAGCGATGGACCAGGCCGCCCGCAACCTGGGGCCCGGCACCCCCGGCGCCGTGTTCGTGCCGGGCGGCTGGGGCGGCGGCGAGAGCGACTTCGTGGCCGACAGCTGGCGCTTCGACCCGGTGGCCTTCACCCAGGCCTATGCCCAGGCCGGTGCGCAGGAAGGCGCACCGCTGGCCCAGCGCGCCTTCGCCGCGCTGTACGGCCCGGATGCGCTGCAGGCCTGGGAACGGCGCCAGGGCGGCGGCAGAGGCGAGGACAACACCCTGCGCGGATTCACCCTGGCCGGCAACTTCGAGCTGACCGCGCCCACGCTCACCGACTCAGAGGGCAGCAGTGTCCATGGACGGCTGAACTGGGCCGGAGCCAGCCTGAACCCCGACAGCCACGAACTGCGCCCGCTGTCTCTGCATGCCCCGCCCGATCTGCACGACCGGCAGGCCGTGTGGTTCGACGCCACCTTGGGCTGGGTGACGCACGGCGACAACGTCGTCGTCCGGCAGGACTTCATGGACAAGGCCATCCCGGTGGTCGCAGCCATCGCCGCGGCCTGGGCCGTGGGGCCGTATGCCGCGAAGCTGGGCGCCAGCGCTGCCGCGGGCGGCAGCTTCGCGGCCGGCGCCGTGAAGGCCGGGGTGATGGCGGCCGCCGGCAGCGCCGCGATGCAGATCGCAGGCACGGGCACGCTGGACTTCGGGCAGTTGGTGAAGACCACCCTCAGCGGCGCAATCACGGGCGGGCTGGTGCAGGGCCTGGGCATCGCCCAGAACCTGGGGCATGCCAGCTTCAGCACCCGGGTGATGGCCATGACGGCCCAGGCCACGGTGCAGGGCGCCGTGCAGGAAGTGATGGGCGGGCGCTTCCGCGACGGCTTCACCAGCGGCATGGCCAGCGGGCTGGCCGCCGAGATCACCCAGGCGCTGAGCCACAGCCTGAGCCAGGCCGGCCTGAGCCCCGCGCAGCACAGTGCCGCCACGGTGCTGACCCGCGCCACCGGCAGCGCCATCCGCGCACTGGCCGGCGGCGACGACGCGCAGCGCGACTTCGCGCTGGACTTCCTGGGCGGCTTGGTGGGCAGCGGGCTGGACGAAGCGCAGGCCTGGGCGGGGACGCGGGACCAGTCGGCTGCTGAAAGCGCGCGGCTGACGCGGCAGAACGACGTGCTGGCCGCGCCGGCTTCCAACCCACTGCACACAGCGCACGAACAGGCGCTGGCCCGCGTCAACGCCCGCTGGCGCGTGGGCGAGGAGCGCGATCCACAGGCACCAGCGGCCGGGCCTGATCCAGGCACAGGCGTGCCAGGAACGAGCTTGCCGCCTGTGGAGATCGTCGGCCAACGTCGTACCCAGTACGCCAAGGATCTGGCTGAGGAGGTCGGCGGCGAACTCGAGTCTCTGCTCTCACGCAGCCTGCAGACCGCCGCCGGGGTGCTCGACGCACTGGAAATCACGCCGCTGACCAACACCAAGGCGCAGATCCAGGCCTACCTCGACGCCCGGGCCGAAGCCGGGCTGAGCGAAGCCGAGATGGTGGTCCTGGGGGTGGCTTATGCAGCCATCGAGGTGGCCTTCCCGACCTCGATGCTGGACTTCGCGGGCGGTGGCCTGGGCAAGGGCGTGGCCGCCGTGGGCGCCGTGGTGATCAAGCAGAGCGGCAGCGTCGACGAACTGGCGGCCGCCGCGCGGCTGGAAGTTCGCTCCACGCGGCTGCTCGACGACTGGTTGCAGCGAGAAGTCAAGTACGTGAAGACCGATGGAAGCTGGCTGCGCAAGCCGGCGGACGCTCAGGACGCAGCTCCGCAATTAGCGGCCAGCCTGGAGCGCGCAAGGCGGCCAGGGCCGGCTGGATATCAACCGCATCATGTGGCTGGGTTTGGGGACGCCCAGGAAGAGACCCAAAGGCTATTGACGAAGCTTGGTATCAGCCCCAACGAAGCAACCAATGGAATCTGGCTCAGCCCGGAGATGCACCAAGCCACTTACGGCCCTGCATACAAGCGCTGGGTCGATGCCCAGTTCGAACACGTGTCTACAGCGGAGGCTGCGCGCGCAACACTGGTCAGTATTCGAACCACACTGGCCGAAATTGAAGGCAAACTGTTGGCGAACCCAGGTAGCCAGGTACAAGTGCCGTGGAAGCCTTGAGGACCCAACACCATGAACGTTTACGAAGTACGACACGACAGTGACTGCTACGAGTGGCTTGTCGCTTCTGGCACGGACGGCGGCAAATGGCTCGACTTCACGCGATTCAAATCGCTGGGGGAGTACCTTGCGCCCGAGTGGGCCCCGTTGAGATTCAGATCGCCAAGCATTGATGCGGAGGACTACCCCGTTGCCCTTCCGAAGGGTGACTTTGTCGCCCTGGGCACTTTGCGCTTCGCCCTGGCACCGCGGGCGATGACAGCCGTTGGCGGACTCATGTCGCGCTACGGCGAACTGCTTCCCATCGAACACATCGGACATCCCGACCCTCTGTACTGGTTCCACTGCACGACGATCATCGACGCCATGGACGAAAGCCTCAGTTGCATGCGACGCTTCCCTGACGGCAAAGTCAGCAACGTCGACAGACTCTGGGTCTACCCCGAAAAACTGAGCAACGCCATGCTCTATCACATTCCGCAGAACGGCTCCTTCCTGTTGTGCACCGACACCTTCAAGCAGCACATCGAAGCCCTGGGCCTGACAGGCCTGAAGTTCGTGCTGAAGTGGAGCGACGAGCCTGCCGGCATGAAGTACATCAGCAGCCGTGAACCGAGGGAGTTGTACAAGATGCCGCCGTTTCCCGTGTCGATACCTTGACGCACCACTGACCCAGGCGACTACGGCCGGCGCATTGCGCGCCCTGGGAAGCCCCGACGGACTCGAGCGTGCCTTCGCCCCGGACTGCGGGGCACCCTGGTGGGCAGCGGGCTGGACGAACCGCAAGCCCGAGCCAGAACACTGGACCAGTCGGCTGCAGAAACCGCCCGGCTGACGCGGCAGAACGACGTGCTGGCCGCGGCGGCGGCATCCAACCCGGTACAGATTGCTCGTGACCTGGAATGGGCCGCGCAAAACGACGCGATCCTGGCGCGCTGGGGCGGTAGCGGTGGCGATGTCGACGAAGCCAGTTCGACCTCGGCCACCGGCACGCCAGAGCCTTCGCCTTCACGCACCCCCGATGCCGATGCATCGGACAGCCCGAGCACGCTGACCGTCATCATCACCGGCAGCCGACCTGCAGGCACCGCCTTTGACGTCACTCTGCCAGCAGGCGACGATGAGGCTGCGGACATCACCCGGGCCGGCACGCCTACGCAGCTTCTGACCGGCAACGCCGCGGCGGCGGCGCTATTGCGATTGGGGGTCCCGACGACCGGGGTCGAGGCCCTGGTCGCGGCCGCGGGGCGCCTGGTGCTGTACGCCGGCGAACGAGCAGTGGGAGTGCTGGTTCCGGGCGTCGGCCTGCTGGTCACTGCGGCCTTGGCCCACGACCTCATCCACAGCGGTACGCAGCAAGCCCCGGGGGACGCGTTCGAAGGTGCCGATGGGAACCTGTACCGCCCCACACCGGCCGCTGATGGCGGCCGCGACTTGCAAATGCGGGTGCCGCAGACGCAAGGGTCGCCGGAAGAAGCTGGCGAAACCTGGGTCACCGTGGGCCGCTTCGTGCCGCTGAGCGACGAAGAGCGGGCGCAGCTCTTGCGGCCGATCGCGACGCCGCTGCAGCCGCAAAGGCCGCAGAGCCCACCCCCGCTGCCAGCACATCCTGACCGGATGGAGCCACTGCCGGGCTATGCGCCGGAGCAGGAACAGCCCGGCGTGATCGGCACACCAGCACTGCCGCAGCCGAGTTGGGAAGACCTGATCATCGAGGCCAGCAATAGTGAAAAGCTGGGGCAGAACCTACGTGAAGCGGGCCGCACGCCGCCGCTGGACACTTCCGGTAAAGAGTTGCAAGGCTACAGACCTCACCATATGCTGCCTTCGGAGAAGTGGCCTGGATTGAACGACCTGCGTAGGCAGTTCGCTGCTTGGAACATTGACCTCAACAGTGCGGACAATGGTGTCTGGCTGCCGGGCTATCGTTCGCCAACTGACGCGCCCGGCTCGTACCATGAGAGTCTGCACAATGGCGTATACCGAGACGCGTTTAGAGATGCATTTGACGGGATAACAACGAAGCAGGAGGCTCTGGGTGTACTGGCCAGCATCAGGTCGCAGTTGGAGAAAGGTGAGTTTCCCGGGACGCGCCCGCGTGGGCCTTGAACTGGAGTCACAGCATGAAGATATTCAAGTACTGGGGCCCACCTGAGCCGTACGCCCGGTTTATGACCACTACCTCTACAAAAGACCAAGAGATGTGGGGACGTCGCCTGTTCGGTGAACCCAGATCGACCGACTGGGAGCCCATCGAAATCGTTCCAGCCGAAGAAGACCCCGGCGTGCCCCTGCCGCTTGAGCCAATGGCCGACATCACAACGGTCAATGACACAAGCCGAAACTGCGTCTGGGGCCCGCGTGCCCGCGCCGCGCTGGAACCCCATGTTGGACGCTGCGGTGAGTTTCTCCCACTGCGCTGCAAGGAGGCCGACTGGGTTCTGTTCCATGTCACTCGCATCATCGACGCGCTTGACGAAGAGGCCAGCGAGATCATCTACTTCCCCGACGCGCGTCGCAAGGTACTGCGCTTCGTGAAGATGAGCTTCAGGCCGCAGATGCTCGAGGGCGAATTGATGTTCCGCATTCCACAACGCAGCAGTGCCGACGTCTTCGTCACCGATCGTTTCGCCCAGCTTGTCGAGCAGCATGACTTGATCGGCTTCAACCTGAAGCTCGTGTGGGACAGCGAGTCGGACAAGCCGCAACGCGCCTGATCGGTCCCCCCCTTGCCTGCCGCGCAAACCATGATCCCGTGGCTGTTGCTGGACCCATGCGGCGACTGATTGCCGGCATGGCGCTCAGTAACGGGACACCCGCGGCCACCCCGTGGTCAGCGACCTCACGTTAAGGTCGCCTGTTTCCCCTGGCCCGGACGAACGCTCGATTGCTATTGATCCGGCACTAAACCTTTGAACTTTCGGCATGCCGTAGAGTCAGATCGAGTATGGACAAGATCGACTCCCGAACGCTGCCGGTGGATGCGCTCAACGAGCGCCGCCGGCGTGCAGTGAAGATGCGGCTGGATGGCACGAGCCTGAAGGAAACGGCAGCGCAGTGCGAGATGTCGCGAACGACGGTGATCGCCGCCGTGAAGGCTTTCGAGGCCGGCGGCTGGAAGGCGGTAGACGTTGACCGGGGCGGCCGTCCTGTGGGCAGCGGCCGCACGTTGACGGCCGAGCAGGAGCGCGAGGTTCAGCGCTTGATCCGTGACCGCACGCCCGACCAGTTGAAGATGGTCTACGCGCTGTGGACCCGCCAGGCCGTGGCCGAGCTGATCCGCGACCGCTACGGCATCGAGCTGGCCGTTCGCACCATGGGTCTGTACCTCGGACGCTGGGGCTTCACGCCGCAGAAGCCGATGAAGAAGGCCTACGAACAGTCGCCTGCGGCGGTGAAGAAGTGGCTGGACGAGGAGTACCCCGTCATCGCCGCGTGCGCCAAGGTCGAAGGCGCTGAGATCCACTGGGGCGACGAGACCGGGCTGCGCAGCGACGACGTGCGCGGCCGCAGCTATGCGCCGCAGGGCCAGACACCTGTGGTGCGGGTCAACAACAAGCGCCACGGCCTGTCTGTGATCGCCACCGTCACCAACAAGGGGCAAATGCGCTGGAAGGCCTTTGACGGCGCGCTGAACTCCGACATCCTGATCGACTTCCTGCGCCGCTTGGTCAAGGATGCCGGGCGCAAGGTCTACCTGATCCTGGACAACCTGCGGGTGCACCACAGCAAGCCGGTGAAGGCCTGGCTGGCCGAGCACAAGCACGAGATCGAGGTCTTCTACCTGCCCAGCTACAGCCCCGAGCTCAACCCCAACGAGATGGCCAATGCGGACCTGAAGCAGGCCATCACGAAATTGGCCCCGGCGCGCACGAAGCTGCAATTGGTGAAAGCTGCCGCGCGGCACCTCAGCAGCGTGCAAAGGCAGCCCGAGCGGATCAAGAGCTACTTCCAGCATGAGCCGGTGCGATATGCGGCTTGAGTCCAATAGTTGAGTGCCGGGTCAATAGTTCAGCACGATCAACATCGGCCAGTCCGGGGCTTGGAACAGAGGAAAGCCATGAGTTTTGTACTGTACGTATTGCTGCCAGCGCACGTGCCGCCGCTCTCGGCTGTAGCGTTGCTTGTAAGGGCCAAGTCTGCATTCGCAGACAGTAAGGGTTGGTCTGCAAGCCTGGAGAGGCAGCCATTCTCGGATGACATGTCGGTGCGGCTGCAGTGGGATGATGGATGGTCGGCAAATCTGACCTTGAGCGCAGGTCCCGACGTCCGGAATGACTCTGCTGAGATGTCCCGACGGCTCGGTGACAAGGCGCCCTCTGGTCTTGAACGCATCGATCGACGTATTCATGTCTTTCTTGCCGACGATCCGCAGGGCTTGCACACCACCCAGATGGTGGACTTGATGCAGTTTCTTGAAGACATCGAAGGCGCGATCGTTTTTGATCCGCAAAAGAACAAGCTTTTGAACCAGTCGCCGCATTGACTTGCGAATTGCCATCGTCTGGCTCTCCAGCATTCGCGCTGGTGATCTCGGCGACCTTGGCCGCCGAACCGGGTCCGTAGTAGCGCGAGCCGATAGTGTCAACTTTTGTGTACCGAGAAGTGCCGGGTTTCTCGCTTCCGAAGTTCGGCCTCAGTGTTGGCTGGGGCCAATCTGGTGGGAATCATCAGATCATGGTGCCGAACTCTCGTGACACCATTCCCGCCGGGGACCTAATCTTACTGTGTCACTAAAAGCATGACATCATACGCATCTCTTCTTTCTTCACATGAGGAACGATGGGTGCGAGCGAACGGTTCGATAGGTACAT
>LNET01000022.1 GCA_001464055.1 Burkholderiales bacterium Ga0077543 | reverse complement strand
GCCAGCAGGCTGGCCGCGAGGAAGTCACTCAGCCGCGCACCTGCTCCAAGCACCGCCTTGGTTCGTGCCATGTCCTACCCGTCGTCGTGTTGCGACGGTCGGGATTGTAGGTCAGAATAATCTAACCGAACAGTATTGGGTCAGGGCTTGCCTCCGGCCGTTAGTCCGGCGCCCGAGCCACGGCCACCCGCAGCGTTCGGTGGGGCAGCAAAACCGCTTCACCCCGCCTCGCGAAGCCGTCGACGCACGACGCCGCACCCCACCCCCCTAGAAACCCACACACCCGCTACGGCTTTCGTCCACAGCCTGCGGGATGCCCGTGTCGACGCCGCCCGCGACAGTCCATCCGCCCAGACCCAGCCGGCTGATCCAGGTGGATCGACGGCCCTACCCCCACGGAGAACCCTCATGTCGAATTCCCTCGAACGCCCCAGCCCCGACGGCGCCCCGCGCCGCGAAGCCGCACGCACGCGCCGGGACGCGGCCACGCGCCGCGACGCACAACGCGGCACCGGCGTGACCTTGCCCAATGGCGAGGAAGTGGCCTACGACCTTTCATTCGCAGCGAACTACCACAAGGGCCTGCCGCACGACACCGCCGGTGCGGTGCACGGGCCCAGCTACCGCGCCTTCGTGCATGCGGTGGCCAGCCACGACCCGGGTGCGCTGGAACTCTTGCCCATGGGCCAGAACCGCAGCAACCCCGGCGCCAACCCGGCCGTGCCTTCACCCACCAACCCCGAACGTTTCACCCAGGGTGCGCGGGCCACGGCCGGCTACCGCAAGCTGACCAGCCCGCTCACGGGCCATGTCTTCGAAACCGAAGGGGGCGACGCCAGCACCTTTGCCATTGCTTCGGCACCCGTGCTGGCCAGCGACGAGCTGGCCGCCGAGATGGCCGAGCTGTACGCCATGGCGCTGCTGCGCGACGCGCCCTTCACCGACATCGAAGCCGGCACGGGGCCGGCCGCGGCCACGGTGGCTGCGGTGGTGACGGCGCTGGGCAGCATGCCCTGGCTGAACGGCAGCTACGCACCGGCCACCGAGGCCGAACGCCGGCGCTTTCTGTCGCGCACACCGGTCACGGCCGGCGCAGAGCTGTTCCGCGGGTCGACGCCCGGTTCACGCCAGGGGCCCTGGCTTTCGCAGTTCATGCTGGTGGGCAACACCAACAACGGGGCACGCTTCGTCAGGCCCAGCGGCACCGACGCCGGCAACAACACGCCGAACCCCACCTTCCGCGGCACCTTCGCGAACATGGGGCGCGAAGACGGCTTCGTGCTGTTCGGCACCCAGGTCATCGACCAGCGCTCCATCGTGGCCGTGGCCGAAGTCGATTACATGACCGACTGGCCTTCGTGGCTGGACGCGCAGAACGGCGTGGACTTCAACAACCTGGACCGCTTCCGCGACCGCCGCCGCTACCTGACCACGCCGCGCGACATTGCCACTTACGTGCACTACGACGCGCTGTACCAGGCCTACCTGGTGGCCTGCCTGCTGATGCTGGCCGACAGCAGCTTCAGCAAGGACAGCGGCCTGCCCGAAACGGCCAGCCGCACGCGCGCGGCCTTTGCTTCCTTCGGCGGGCCGCACATCTTGTCAGTGGTGACGGAAGTGGCCACGCGCGCACTGAAGGCGGTGTGGCGCCAGAAGTGGCAGTACCACCGGCGGGCACGCCCGGAAGTGGTGGCCGGTCTGCTGACGCTGAACGCGAACGACCCGGACAAGATCCCATCGGCCACGCTGAAGGCCACGCTGAGCGCGCTGCAGGCGAAGATTCCGGCAGAACTGCTGGACCTGGTGAACGCGCACAACAAGGCCCAGAACGCCCGCGTCGACCGCGTGGTGAAGCCGCGCGCCGAAGCCCTGCCCGGCAACTTCCCGAACATCGACCCGGCGGCCGACCTGAACTTCCTGCTGCCCATGGCCTTCCCCGAAGGTTCGCCCACGCACCCGGCCTATGGCGCCGGGCACGCCACCGTGGCGGGGGCCTGCGTCACCGTGCTGAAAGCCTTCTTCGAGATGTTCGAAGCCGACGGCAGCACGCCACGCGCCTGGCCCCTGCCCCAGGCCTTTGTTTCCAGCTTCACCAATGCCAACGCCAACGAAGGCGGCGAACTGGTGCCGGCACCGGCGCTGGCGCAGCCGCTGACGATTCAGGGCGAACTGGACAAGCTGGCGATGAACATCGCGAATGCCCGCAACATGGCCGGGGTGCACTACTACACCGACTACTTCGAATCGCTGCGGCTGGGCGAGCGCATTGCCGTTTCCATCATCGAAGAACAGATGTCGATGTATTCCGAACCGGTGTCGCTCAGCTTCACCAGCTTCGACGGCGAACATGTGCGCGTGACGGCCAACGGGGGCGAGTCGTTGGTTCAGGTGTACGCCGCCACCGGGCCGGTGTCTGCGCAGGCCTGGTACGCGCGGTACGAAAGCTAGGCGCCCGAAAGCAACGCCCTGGGCCGTGCACCCTGATGCTTGGGTACCATTCGGCTCATGGGCCTGCCACGAACACAAGCGCGACTCGAGGTTTCGGACTTCCTGCTTTGGGAAGCAGAGCAGTCGACCAAGCATGAGTTTCTGGCCGGGGAAGTTTTTGCGATGGTGGGCGCCAGGCAGGACCATGTGCTGGTGGCCGGGGCCTTGTACGCCCGCCTGCGCGAACACCTGCGCGGCACACGCTGCCGCGCCTACACCTCTGACATGAAACTGCAGGTGTTGACCGCAGACGCCGTGTTCTACCCCGACGTGATGGTGTCGTGCGACGAAGCCGACCGCGAACGGGCCCAGGCCCTGCAGGCCCCCTGCCTGGTGGCCGAGGTCTTGTCAGCCAGTACCGAAGCCGTGGATCGTGGCCCCAAGTTCCTGGCCTATCGGCAATTGCCCAGTCTGCAGGAATACCTGCTGGTGGACGCCGAGCGCAGGCGCATGGAACTGTTTCGCCGCGAAAGCGCTGGCTGGGTTCTGCACGAACCGCAAGCTGGCCAGGCAGCGCTGCTGCTGGCCAGCGTGGGGCTGACGCTCACGCATCACGAACTGTTCGAAGACCTGGACGAGTGATGCGTGGCAGGTGAAGGCAGGCGCCGGCGCCTTCAGTCCACCCTGCGCCGACGCGCCGCCAGCACCACGCCCAGCAGGCCCACGGCCAGCAGGCCGTAGGTGGCGGGTTCCGGAACGGGCATGTAGTGCACGGTGAGCGTGCCGCTGGTGATGCTGGCGTCGGGCAGCACGCCATCAGGGATGCTGTCGAACACGGTCACCCACAGGTTGTTCGCGCCTTCGCCAACGGTGAAGGAAAAGCCCGCACCGTAGGGCCCGGCGCTGCCGGTTGCACCGCGCCAGCTGCCGTTCAGCCCGCTGACCGTGCCCGCGGCCTGCATGCCGCTGGGGGCCCAGTCCATGAAGTTCTCGATGACGGCAGGCGCACCGGTGGTGTCGTTGACCGAGATCACCAGTTCGTCCAGCCAGCTGGGCGCATTGGCGGTGAAGGTGAGACCGGCGTAGCTGAAGCCGGTGACGGTGCTGCCCGCGGGCAGGGTGAAGAAGACGCTGGTGTTGCCGGGGTTGCCGTAGTCACCCAGAACGGTCCAGCCGCTCAGGTCGACGACCAGGGATTCGGTTTGCGCCAGCGCGGGGAAGGCCGCTGCCATGGCGGCGGCCAGCAGGATTGGTTTCAGTTTCACGGAGTGTTTCCTCTGCAATGGTGGGAACAGGGTGCGGGGCAGCACCGCGACCCGCGGGCCGCGGTGCCTGCCTTGCACCCGTGGGCTGCTGTGGGGGTTCAGCGCAGACCGGCGCAGTTGGCGTAGAAGGTGGTGGTGGCGGGCCAGTCGCTGAAGACGCCCAGCACACCGATCTGGCGGCCCAGCACGTCCAGCATGCGCATGACGTCGCCTTCGCGGGTGACGACGCTGTCGAAGGTCTGGAAGTAGAAGCCGTTGTTGCCGTCGGCCAGGATGCCCGAACGTTCCACCGTCCAGGTGATCAGGTCCAGGCCGGCTGCCTTGGCGTGCAGGGCCGCTTGCGAAGGCACGATGCTGTTGTCAGGGCCGGCCGCCAGCAGTGCGAAGGTGGGCGGCGCCCAGATGCGCACGCCCTGCGCACGCAGGGCCTGCAGGTCTTGCAGGCTGGGCAGGTCGGCCACGGTGTTGGCGTCGTCCAGGAACACGCCTTGCACGCCGAAGCTGGGCTCGTTGTTCACCCAGTACAGCACGTCGGGCAGATGGAAGGACTGCGGCCACACGTTCTGCGGCGGCACGCCGGCAGCGCGGTATTCGTCGATCAGCTTCTGGGCGTAGTCTTGCTGTGTGAAGCCTTCGAAGGGCATGGCCACCACCGGGAACTTCAGCTCGGGCGTCATCTTCACGCCCAGACGCTTGAACAGTTCGATGCTTTCCATGTGCGACAGCAGGGTGCCGCTGCTGGGGCCGCTGTACAGGTCGGTGCGCCAGTTGGCGGTGCCGCCCAGGTATTCGGCCACGGTGCGCGCGTTCGGGTTCGAAGCGTCCATCTTGCCGCGCAGGGTCTTGAACTCGGCCAGGGTGATGTCGCTGGTGCGGCATTCGGCCGTAGCGGGGGTCAGGCGCACGCCGCTGGGGCTGAACGTGGCCGGCACGAAAGGCCGCGTGCACTTGCTGGCCAGCTGCGTGGCCAGGATGTTGGTGGTGGTGTGCAGGTCGTTCTGGGCGTGGCGGCAGACCAGCTCCTTGTCCTTCGTGAACGCGACGTCGCATTCCAGGATGCCGGCGCCCATCAGCGCAGCGGCTTCGTAGCTTTCCTTGGTGTGCTCGGGGAACTGCATGGGCGCGCCACGGTGGCCGATGGAGAACTGCGAACGCACGTAGTTCACGCGCTTGGCGGCGCAGGCCTGAAGCTCCTGCTTCAGCGGGCTTTCGGTCATGTCGTTGACCAGGAAGAAAGGACGCGGGCCCAGCTGGGCCACGGCCCGCTTGGGCGCCGCAACGCTCTGGGCAGACGCCGGCGCCGGGCTTGAAATCAGGAGAACGGCCGCTGCTGCGGCCGCCAGGGTCAGGGGTTTGAACATGTTTTTTCCTCGAGGCGGGTGCTGCACGATGTCCGTGCCGTTCGCACGCTAGGCCTGGCAGTTGACGCTGCCGTGAAGCCTGGGCCACAGTTGCGTGTCAGTGCATCACGCCAGGGTTCGCGTCGAAGCGAAGTTGACGTTTTCCTCGAAGGCGCCAGCGCGCGGCAACTCTTGATGTGAAGTCTTGATGACCGAACGTTCCGCCTTGGCGGCAGGTGGTGCTGAACCGGGCCGCGCCTGCATGGCCAAGCGTCGGGTCCATCAATGCCTGAACATGACGACGCGGCGTGCTGGCAGACCGCCGTGACGGCAGTCCTGGGCTGGTCTGCCCGTCAGCGCCAGCCCAGTACCCGGTGCCCACGCTTCTTCAGGCACAGATCCACATAGTTGCGATAGACGGCATCGGGCTCGTTCCAGTTCAGGGCCATCAAGGTCAATGAACCGGCCATGGCCCCGGCGCCAGCGCCGCGGGCCCGGTCCCACACCTGGCGCGAGCCCACCACCAAGGACTCCACGGCCTTGTCGACGAATTCCGTGGCACCCCGTTGGGCCACCCGAACCCCCGTCTTGCGGGTTGGCGTGGTGTTGGCGCCAACGACCTCATCGGCCTGCGCGCGGCAGCTTTGCAGGTCGGCTTCGGCGTTCAGGCGGACGCTGGCCTTGTCTGAAGGGTAGATGACGGGCGCGGTGATGCTGGCGCAGCCAGCCAGGGTGGCGACAGCCAGTGCGGAGAAGAAGACTTTGGCGCTGGCGCGCGGGAACGTGCTGTTCATGGCGGGTTTCTGGGTGAGGTGTTGCGGTGAAAGCTCGGGCATGACGCATCAGGCGGCTGCGCGCGGCCTGAAGAATTTCGCCGCGGGCCCATCGGCGCCCAGCAGCTCGGCCGTGGGGCCGGCTTCGACGATGCGGCCGCCGTCGACCAGCCACAGGTGGTCCATGCGGCGGGCCAGGGCCAGGCCATGGGTGACCACCAGCACCGTGGCATCGGTTTCGCGCAGGAATCGCGCGACCAGTTCCACGCCGTCGGCGTCCAGGGTGTCGTCGGGTTCGTCCAGCAACAGCAGCTTCGCGCCCGACAGCGCCACCCGCGTCAGCAGCACGCGGCGGGCTTCGCCGGCCGACAGGTTGCGGCCACCTTCGGCCAGGTTGCCGTCCAGGCCGCCCAGGCGGTGCAGTAGGTCGCCCAGGCCGAAGGCCGTGGCCTGGGCCAGCACCTGGGCGTCGCCGCAGCGCCGGGCCCCGCCCATCGTCAAGGCGCGGCGCAGGCTGCCCGCCAGGATGGGGCTGCGCATGCTCATCAGCCCGATGGTGCGGCGCCGTTCCCGGGCGTCCAGGTCGCGGGGCTCGGTGCCGTCCAGCGTCACCCGCCCGCGCTCGATCTGTTCAAGCCCGGCCGCCAGCCGCAGCAGGGTGGACTTGCCCGCGCCGTTGGCACCGACGATGGCCACCTTGCAGCCCGGCAAGGCTTCGATGTCGACACCCGCCATGCGGCCCGCGCCCAGACCACGAAGGCGCAGATGCGGCGGTGTGTGCGGGCGCGGTGCATGGCCGCGCTGCTGTCGTTCGATGGTGGGCTCGGCCAGCACGGCTTCGCACTTGTCGCGCGCCACGACCCATGCGCGCCAGTGGTCCCACACGCCCGACAGGTCACGCAGCGGGTGGATCATCAAGCCCAGCGCAGCCATGGCGCCTGCGGCATCGGCCACCGGCACGCGCCAGACGAAGGCCGCCAGCAGCAGGGCTGCGGCAGCGGCCCCGGCCACCAGGTCGGGAATGGCCCGCAGGCTGGCCGCCGCGGCCGTGCGCGCCAGGGCGGATTCGATCAGCGCTTCGGTACGCCTTGCCATCTGCGCCAGCTCGATGTCGATGCGGCCCAGCAGGCGCAATTCGGGCGCATGCGGCACACGTTCCAGCATGTCGGCAGCCAGGCGTGCACGGCGCGCGCGCAGCCTTCGGTGTGCTGGCCCCAGCCGGGGCCCCACCAGCAGCATGCCGGCCAGCCCCAGCAGCAGCGGCACGAGCACGGCCGCGCCCAGACGGGGTTCGAGCAGGAACAACACGCCCGTTGCCGCCGGCAGCACCACACCCACCGAAATGAGCCGCGCAATGCCCAGGCTGATCCAGCTGCGCACGGCGGCCAGGTCGCCCACGAAGCGCATGGCCAGGCCGCCGGCACGGCGTTGGCCGATGGCCCGTTCAGGCATGCGCGCCAGATGCGAGAACAGACGCAGCCGAAGGGCGCTGGCATAGCCCTGGCCCACGCGCTCGGCGATCACGCGTTCGGCCACGCGCAGCATGCCGATGGCGACACCGGCGGCGACGATCTGGCCCAGCGCCCAGGCTGGCAGGCCTGCCGACGCGTCGCGCAGGGCCGCGAACACGTCGCGCGTGGCGAAGGCAGCCACGCCAGCCGCCACGGCCTGACCGATGGCGCACACGGCGACGAGCGCGATGGCGCGCCCGCGGCCTTCGGCGGTGACGGGAGGCAGCAAAGTGCTCATCGTCAAGACCCCTGAACCTGCCAGGCCGCCAGCGCGGGGCCGGTCCGCGCGGCGGGCGGCCAATGCGGGCCGGCCATGTGCGCCTGCGACACAGGCCAGCGCGTGGTGTCCAGCGGCTCGCGAAACACCTGGTCGAGCAGGCCGCCGCGGCGAACGCAACGGCGGAAGTCGTGGCCACAGCCGGGCAGCACCGAAAACCGCACCTGCGACCGGATGCCGCGCACCGCAGCTTCGATGGCGATGGCCTCGGTCCAGCGCGAAGCGCGGGCCCGGCGGTCGCGCCCTTGCTGCCGGTCGATGCCATTTCCAGTGCGGGTGTTGGGGTCGCGGCGGTTGTCGCGTTCACCCACACACACGTCGATGGGCAGGCGCAGGAACTCGTCCAGCCTGGCCTGCATGCGGGCTGCCCGCGTGCTGCTGCCCGCTGGCTGCGTGCCCAGCCCGTAGGGGTAAGGTGCGGTGTCGGGAAACGTGTACCAGCCGGCCGAGGCCAGAACCAGCCGGTTCAGGCGCTCGGGGTGCAGCATGGCGAAACGATGCGCAAACTGCGCGCCGCCTGAAAACCCGAACAGGTCGAACCGGGCCAGGGGCGCAGGCTGCCGGCCGGCCAGGCCATCCAGCAAACCCAGCAGCGCCGCAGCGGCACCGTCGCCCAGGCGTTGATAGCGGGGCCAGTGCTGCAGGTCGAACAAGGGCGCGATGACGACGCGGCCCATCTCGGCCGCGCGCTGGGCGAAGCGGGTGGCCTGCTCTTCGGCGCCGCGGCGAATGCCGTGCACGGCCACCAGCGCTGGGCGGCTGGCATCGGGCCGGTCGGGCAGTACCAGCCAGCAGGCCAGCCCACCGGGTTCGGTCGCGGGCAGAAACTCGAGCCGATGGTTGCTGGGGCGATGCCTGGGCGCCGGCGGGGCTGCGGTGTTCATGCTGCCACGCTCGTCTGTTCGAGTGCGCTGCCGAAGACTTCGGCGGCGCGTGCGGCCGGCAGCATGTCGAAGATCAGATGGATGCGGTCTTCGTCGCCGTCGTTGTGGGCTTCGTGCAGCGCGTTGTTGTCGAACCACCAGAGTTCGCCTTCGCGCATGCGCACTTCTTCGTCGCCCGACTTCAGCCATGAACCGGCGGTGGAACGCAGCACCAGGTGGTAGCGGTCGCGCACGCGGTAGTACTCGCCACGGTCGACATGCGGATAGACGCGTTGCCCGGCAGGCAGGCAGACGATCTTGGCCCGGCCCAGCAAGCTGTCCAGCGCCATGGCGGTGTCTTCCAGGAAGCGGCAGGCCAGCGGGTATTGCGCGGCACCGCTGGTCCAGCGGCTTTCGTGCACGTCGCGCCGCTTGCGGCCCGCCACGGCCGACGCACGCAAGCCGCGCAGCGGAATGGCCAGGGCTTCGCGCTGGACCTCGATCTTCTGCTGACGGCCGGTGGCCTGGTCCCAGGCACCGTCGACCGATGCAATCTCGGCCAGCAGGGGCCGGGGGTCGATGCCCTGACGGATGAGCTTGAAGTGTTTCATGGGGTTCCCCAAACGGCGTTCAGGCTGCGGCCACGACGGCCGTGGCGCTGCCCAGCAGGCGGGCGGCCACCTCTGCATCGCCCAACTCTTCCAGGCCCAGAACCGGCAGGCCGGTGGCTTCATGCGCTTCGCGCCGGGCCAGTGGCGACTTGGTCAGCACACCGGCCAGCGCCAGCACCGGCAGCCCCTGCGCCTGCAACCAGTTCGCACCGGCGGCAGCACCCATGGCGTCGCCCGAAGAGAACACCAGGCCGTCGATGGCTTCCTTGAATTCCGGGGACTTCAGCAGCTGCGCGGTTTCGCACTGGAACAGGCCGTCGGCGACTTCGACGACGATGGCGTCCACCTGCTGTGCGGCCAGGTTCGACAGCAGCCGCTGCATCACCGCGTGCAGCTCGCTCAGGGTGATGAGGTGGGTGGATGCAAATCCGGCGTCGGTGAAGTCGAGCACCGCCTGGGCACCGGCGTCGCGCAGCAGCCAGGGGTCGTTGCCGGATCCGGTGCCGGTGATCTTGGCGGCGCCCACCTTGTACCCGGCCCGCACCAGGCCGCGGATGAGGTGCGCGGCCGAGGTCGTCTTGCCGGCGTTCATCGACGTACCCACCGAGGCCAGGGTGACGGGGCGTCGCGCTGCAGCGGGCCGCACGGCCAGGGCGTGCTGCGCCAGGTTCAGGCGCTGGCCAGCCGCATCGGCCAGCAGCCCCAGTGGCGTGATCTCCGTTGCTGCGGCGATGCCGACGTTCTTGCTCAGCACCCGGGCAGCCACGCCACCGCCAGCCACCAGCTGGCAGGGCGAGAGATCCCCTGGAACATGGGCTTCGAACTGGTCTGGCGCGTAGCGGGCGGCATAGGCGACGACGATCTCGTCACCCACGAAAAGCGTCGACTTGCGGCCGTTGCTCTGTTCGAGCTGGGCATGCTTGCCCAGCTTGTCGACCCGGGCCAGCACCAGGTCGCCGGAGCGCGGCGCGAGCGACTTGTCGTCCAGCAGGTGGGCGGCACTGAACTCGGTGAAGTGGCGTGCCGTGTAGGCACGCTTGGCACCGGCCAGGCGACGCTGCAGCAACGGGACGGCTTGCGGCATGCGAGGGCTGGTGCGGGCGATGGACTCGATCTTGGCGGACATGGGGCAGTTCCTCTGTTGTGGTTCGTGGTGCCCCACAGAGCGTGGACCGAGCCGCGCGATACATCCGCCCTGAAACAAAACGCGTCCTCCGCGCCGCAGCCATTGCCGATGGCCATGCCGGCGCCGCGGGGGCACTGGACACCGCCCGCTTCGACACGCCAGCGTCGCGGCGCTTACACAGAACCTTAAGACTTCGGGCCAATAGTCAAAGGTGTGCCGTTGCAGCATTGCGCTGCATATGGCCGTTAGGCTGTTTTCCAAAACCAAAGGATCGAACATGAAAACCAGGATGGAACTTCCCACTCTCGTCGCCTGCGTGCTGGGCGCCTTGTCGACATCGGCCATGGCGACCCCGCCTGCCTCGCAGCTGACGGGCTGGGCCATGATTGCGTCGACTTACCTGCACCCCGGGCCGGTGTCGGGGCAGTTCGGAATTTCGGGCAACGGTGTTTCAGGCCCCTTCGCCGGACAGCCGATCCCGGGCTTCTCGGGCATGCTCCCCTCGGTCAATGCCGGCCGCTTCTACGGGCTGCCAGACAACGGCTTCGGCGGCCAGGGCAACAGCGCCGACTTCGTTCTCGGCTTCTACGAGGTGACGCCCAGCTTCAAGATCAGCGGCGACGGGACGACCAACCCGGGCGGCGTGGCCGTCAACAGCTTCACGCCTTTCAGCGACCCCAATGGCTACTTGAGCACCGGCAACTTCATCACCAATGGCCCGGTGTACAACCGGTCGACCTACTACCCCAGTTCCGCCATTGCCGTAGACCCCAGCATCACGGCAGGCAGGCTGTTGACAGGCGCCGACTTCGACGTGGAGTCGTTCGCGCGCATGAATGACGGCAGCTTCTGGGTGGGCGAGGAATTCGGACCCTACCTGCTGCACTTCAACGCCCAGGGCCAGCTGCTGGGCGCACCCATTCCGCACCCGGTGCTGCGCGCGCCGCAGAACCCGCAGGGTGGCGCCAACCTGCCCTCTTCCCGCGGCTTCGAAGCGATGACACGCAACGCCGACGGCAGCCGCCTTTACGTGACGACCGAAGCGTCGATCAATTCCCAGACCGACAAGCGCCTGCTCGAGGTCTACGAATTCGACACGGTGACGCAGCAGTACACGGGCGTGAACTTCACCTACGCCAAGGACAGTTCGGACTTCATCACTGGCGGCGCGAACAACAGCAGCAACATCTTCGTGACCGGCGACATGGCGCATGTGGCCGACGACAAGTTCATCATCATCGAGCGCGACGACTTCCAGGGCCTGGCGAGCGGCGCCAACCCGCCGCGGCAGAAGAAGCTGTACCTGATCGACCTGAGCGAGACCGATGCGGATGGGGTGCTGAAGAAGACGCTGCTGGTGGACCTGCTGGACATCGACGACCCGGCCGACATCGGTGGGCCGCTGCAGGAAGTGGGCCCCTGGAAGTTCAACTTTCCCTTGCAGTCGGTTGAGTCGGTGACGCTGCTCGACGACTACACCGTTCTGGTGGGTCTTGACAACAACTACCCGGGCGGCAACGGCCGGGTTCCAGGCGTGCCCGACGGCACCGAGATCATCACCCTGCGCTTCAGCCAGCCCATTGCCGCCATTCCCGAGCCTGGCACCTACGCCATGTTCCTGCTGGGCCTGGGCCTGGTCGGCTGGCTGAGCCGCCGTCGCGGGTAAGAACGCAGCGTTCTGGCTTCACGCCCGGCGGCAGTGAATAGCGCACATCGTCGGTGTGTGTTCTGCCGCAGCCGGGATGGCGGCCTTTCGAGAAGATTCTCCTCACGCTGGAACAAGGGTGTTCCGCGCTGACAAGGAGAACGATCATGTTTGTCGCCGCCATCCTGCTTTCCATGTTGCTGATCACCGCAGCTGCCGCAGTCGCCGAGGCGATTCGCCACTGACGCGCATGCCGGCCATCCACGACGGGGCGCCGCCGGCGACGAAGCCCTGCCGTCAGGCGCGTTGTGCCGGGCTCGCAGGCCATGCTGGCGCGACGGGCGGGCTTGCTCAATGCCTGTACCGCAAGCCCAGCCGCGCCACCCCCCGCTGGAACCCGCCGGTCGACAGGGTGCGCGAAGTCGAATAGTCGTAAGCCGCCTCGAGCAGCAGCGTCTCGTCCACCTCCCAGGCCAGGCTGGCGCTGCCGGCGCGGATGGGTCTTGAATCGCCGGGTTGCGAACGTTCCCGCCCCAGCGTCCAGCGCAGGTTCCAGCCAATGCCCGCGCGGGTCCAGCCCGCGGCCTGCAGCCACAGTTCGTGCGAGCGCAGGGTCTCGGGGTTGAAGTAGCCGCCCTGGCCGGGCATCGTGAAGCCGTAGCCGGTGAGCCTGTAGCCCAGATGGACGCGCGGCCCGTGCCAGATGCGGCGCTCGGCTTCGAACTGCCAGCCTTCGCGGCGGTTGCCGTCGGAATGCTCGGCGCGGTGCACGCGTGTCGTCAGCCGCGTCAGTTCGTCGGGCAGCAGGTCCACCGACAGTTTCAGCTGCGTGGCCGTGAGCCCCTTGCGCAGCGCCTCTTCACTGTCGAAGGTCCAGCGCGCGGAACCCAGGTCCAGCCGCCAGACGTCGCTGGGCCACCAGGTGAGGTAGGTGTCGTGGGTCCAGCGGCGCGCCCGGTCCCGGCCGTTGCGCGGCTCGATCAGGTCCAGCCACAGCCCGCCGTTCCATTCCAGCGCGTCGCTGATGCGGTAACGCCCTTCCACCCCGGGCCGCTGCACGCGCAGGTCGTTGTCGGAAGATGCCGGCGGGCGGTAATGGGCCTGGCTGTAGCGGGCGCCCAGGTGGCCGCGCCCTTCGGCCAGCGGCTGGCGCCAGGCCAGCGAAAGCTCGCTGATCGCCAGGCCGTCGGACTGGTCGAAATCGCGCCAGTCGACGCTGGCCACGGGGCGCAGTTCGCGCTGCAGCTTGCGCAGCAGCGAAGCCGAGCGGGCGTCGCCCGGGTCTTTGGCCAGCTGGGCGCGCAGCAAGGGCAGGGCACGGTCGGCACGGCCCATCCAGGCCAGCGACTCGGCCAGCACCAGGGTGGCCTCGCGGTCATGCGGGCGGCCCTGCAGGAACTGCTGCATGCCTTGCGCAGCCTCGCGCTGGCGGCCGCGCCAGCTTTGCACGCGGCCGATGCCGCGCAAGGCTTCCTCGTCGCCCGGGTGGTCGCGCAAGACCTGTTCGTACTGCTGCAGCGCTGCGGCCTGCCGGTCGGCCCAGGACAGTGCCCGCGCCAGCCCGATGCGGGCGTTCCGGGTGCGTTGCGGATCGCCCGGGACGGGCTGCGCCAGGGCCTCGCGGTACAGCGCCATGGCCTCGTCCAGCCGGCCGGCCCAGGTGTGCTGGTCGGCCCATTCCAAGAGCCATTCAGCGCGCTGCCCGGGCCGCGCTTCGATCGCCCGGGCCCAGGCCGCAATGGCCTCGGCGTGGCGGTTGTCGCGGCCGGCCTGGCGCGCCTGCTGCACGGTGGCTTCGGCGGTGGTGGCGGCTGCCGTGGCTGCCGTGGCTGTTGCGGAGAAAGCCGGCGAACAGACCATGAACCCTGCGCTCAGCAGCAGGCTTCCGACTCGTCGGCTGATCAGGCTGATCCGGCCGAACGGGCCGAACGGGCGGAAGCGGGTAAAGCAGGTCAGCGGGCGCAGCGGGCTCATGAGGGCTGCCCCACGGTCGCCGCTTCGCGCCCGGCGCTTCGGTCCAGCCACGCCGGGGTCGCACGCAGCACGAAGATGCAGCCCAGCACCCAGGTGGCGCCCACCATGCCCAGCGTCAGGCCTTCGTGGATGAAGAACGCGATCCACCCCAGCTGGGCCAGGCAGAAGGCGATCTCGGCGCCCAGATAGGCCCGGCGGCGCACGGTGGCGCTGTTCGGGCTGTTCTGGGGGTTCTGGCGGTTCGGGCGTTTGGGGTGGCTGGCGCCGGCGGACTGGCTGGCCGGTGTCGACGCTGCTGGCGCCGGCCCACCCGGGCCGCCGCTGGCGGCCGTGTCTGGCGCCGCGGTGACGCTGGCGGTCTTCGGCGTGCGTTCGAACTCGGCGTGCATCGGCCCGAACAGCCCTTCGAGGAAGGCGCACACATGGTGCGGCACCATGCCCGTGTTGATCACCAGATAGGGCAGCAGGCGGGCGCAGCGCCGCATGACGCTGGCTTGGTGCGAACCTTGGCCATGCCGCGTCTGCGCCGTGGCCGCCACGCCGGCAAACAGCGCAAACAGCAGGGGTGGCGCCAGGTAGGCCAGCAGCGCCGGGCCAGGCCCGAAGGCGCCCAGCCACCAGCCGTTGGCCATCAGGAAGGGCAGCACCGCCATCCAGGCCAGCCACAGCGGCCACTGCCAGGAAATGCAGGTCACGTACAGCAGGAAGGCCTTGCGCGCCGCACCCGTGCGGAAGCGGAACAGCAGGCTGGCCAGATGCAGGCGCTGCAGCTGCGCCCAGCCCTGCGTCCAGCGTTTTTGCTGCAGGCGGTAGGCCACCAGCGTTTGCGGCAGTTCCGCCGGCACCGCCAGCTGGCGCACGAAGCGGGTGCGGTAGCCTGCCAGCAGGGCGCGCACGCTCAGCTCGCAGTCTTCCACCAGGCTGGCAGAACGCCAGCCGCCCACGGCTTCGATGGCCGCGGCCCGCCACACGCCGGCCGTGCCGGTGAAGTTCACCCAGCCGATGTTGGCCGAGCGAAACGACTGCTGCAGCGAGTGATGGTCGTCCACCCACAGCGCCTGGGCTGCAGTCAACGGCGATTCGTCGTCGTTCAGGTGGCCCCACTGGGCCTGTACCAGCGCCAGCCCGGGCTGGGCTGCGCCGCTCGCGTCGTAGAAGTGCGGGATGGCGCGTTCCAGGTAGTCGGGCGGGGGAACGAAGTCGGCATCGAAGATGGCGATGAACTCGGCCTCGGTGTCCTGCCGGCCGAATTCCAGCGCGCCGGCCTTGTAGCCGGTGCGTTGCGGGCGGTGCACCCAGATGCAGCGTACGCCCGTGCGTTCGCTCACGGCGCTGCACACGGCCAGCACCATGGCCCGGGTGTCGGCGTCGGTGGAATCGTCCAGCACCTGGATGCTGAGGCGGTGGCGCGGCCAGCGCATGGCCGCGGCGGCTTCGATGATGCGGCGGGCCACGGCGTGTTCGTTGAACATGGGCAGCTGCACGCACACCGTGGGGCAGTCGGCAGGCAGCCGGCCGGGCGCGTGTGGCTGCCGGCCGCGCCAGAAGAACCCGACCCGCTCGATCAAGCCGAACACCAACAGCGTGAGGATCAGCAGATAAGGCAGGTGCAGCAGCGCTGCCAGCGCCCAGGTGGCAGGCGAATCGGGCCGCCCTGCGGAGGCACCGCTGTGCATCTGCCAGGCGAACAAGCCGAAGTAACCCAAGGCCACGGCCCCGGCTGCCAGCCACCAGCGGCCGGTGTGCTGCCCGGCCGTGGGCGGCTGCGGGCCCGGGGGCGTGGAAGGGGTTGCTGGCGCCGGCGGCAAGCCCGGCCTGGCGGGCACCTGCCGCTGCACGAGCGTGCTGTCGGCCGTGGCTTGAGTGGTGAGCATCGGGCAACTTCCGTGAGTTGCTTCACAGAGCGGCTACGGGTTCACCCGATACACGCGACCACCGGTTTGCGGTCGTAACGGTTTGTTGGGCCGCCAGCACGCACAGCAGCGTTCATCCGGCATCGCACCCCGCTGCCATTGGCACGCTTTCTGCTGCATTCCAACTGGTATACCAACACGTGCACCAAAAAAGAACATGCCGGCCACCCCCCGCACCATTGCCGACTGGCAGGCCGTCTTCCATGAAGGCCCCGGCCCTGCCGCGCAGGCCGCCCTGCAGGCGCAGCGCGAACGCATGGCGGCCACGGGCGCACCCGTCTATCTGCACGTGGCCAGCGAACAAGCGCTGATGGCGCAACTGCAGGCCCTGGCCGGTCGCGCTGCTGCCTGCACCAGCGCCAGCCAGCGCCGCGCCCTGCTGCCCCTGCTGGGCGTGCCTTTCGTCGTGAAGGACAACATCGACATCGCCGGCGTGCCCACCACCGCCGCCTGCCCGGCGCACAGCCGCGTGGCGGCGAGGCACGCCACCGCGGTGCAAAGGCTGATCGACGCTGGTGCGGTCTGGCTGGCCAAGGGCAACCTCGACCAGTTCGCCACCGGCCTGGTGGGCACCCGTTCGCCTTATGGCGCGCCCCACAGCGTGCTGCGCCCGGGCCATGTCAGCGGTGGCAGCAGTTCCGGTTCTGCCGTGGCCGTGGCACGGGGCGACGTGCCTTTTGCGCTGGGCACCGACACCGCCGGCTCGGGCCGCATCCCCGCCGCGTTCAACGGCCTGGTGGGCCTGAAGCCCACGCCCGGACGCGGCAGCAATGCCGGCGTGCTGCCGGCCTGCCGCACGCTGGACTGCGTGTCGATCTTCAGCCACCGCGCCGACGACGCGGCTGCCGTGCTGGCCATCATCGAAGGCGCCGACCCTGCCGACGACTACAGCCACTTCGCTCCCGGCCCTGCGGCGCTGCCCGCGGTGCTGCGCATCGGCGTGCCCGCCGCCATGCCCGCGCTGGACGAAGCCAGCACCCTGGCCTTCGACACCGCCTGCCGCCAATTGCAGGCTGCCGGCCACCAGCTGGTGGCCATCGACTTCGAGCCCCTGTTCGCGGTGGCCCGGCTGCTGTACGAAGGCCCGTGGGTCGCAGAACGCCACGCCGTGGTGCGCGAGCTGCTGGCTGACAACCCCACCGCCTTCGACCCCGTGGTGCGCAGCGTCATCGAGAAAGCACTGAACTTCAGCGCCACCGACAGCTTCGACGCCCAGTACCGCCTGAAGGCCCTTTCCGGCCCGGCCCAGGCCCTGTGGCAGCGGCTCGACCTGCTGCTGGTGCCCACCGCCCCGAACCACCCCAGCCTGGCCCAGGTCGCCGCCGACCCCGTGGGCGCCAATGCCCGGCTGGGCACCTTCACCAACTTCGTCAACCTGCTGGGCTGGTGCGCCATGGCGCTGCCCGTGCCGGCCAGCGCGGCGCGTGCACCCACGGCGGGCATCACCTTCATTGCCCCGGCTGGCATGGACGCTGCGCTGGCCCGGCTGGGCAGTGCCTGGCTTCAGGAAGAAGCGAATGGCGCACCGCAGGCCCCGGCGCCCGCCACCACCCCCACGCTGCCGCTGGTGGTGGTGGGTGCGCACCTTTCCGGCCTGCCGCTGAACGGCCAGCTGACCGAACGTGGTGCACGCCTGCGCCTGGCCACGCACACCGCAGCGCTGTACCGCCTGTATGCGCTGCCCGGCACCGTGCCGCCCAAGCCCGGCATGGTGCGCGTGGCCGATGGCGGTGCCGCCATCGCGGTCGAGGTGTGGGACATGCCGCTGGCCGCCGTGGGCTCGTTTCTTGCGCTGGTGCCACAGCCGCTGTCGCTGGGGTCCGTCACCCTGGCCAGTGGCGACGTGGCCCACGGCTTCCTGTGTGAACCGGTGGCTTTGGCCGGTGCCACGGACATCACTGCCAGCGGTGGCTGGCGGGCTTACCTGCAGTCTCTGTAAACCTTTCGAGGACATTGCCCCATGGATCGTCGCGACTTCATCCTGACCGGCACCGCCGGCGTTGCCATCTCCAGCCTGCCGCTGTCGGCCGCCGCCCAGGCGCGCCCGAAAGACGTGCTGGTGGTGGCCAATGAATTCGGCCCCAACTCGCTCGACATCCAGACCGTGGGCGCGAACCGCCCCAGCTACGGTGTCAGCTGGCTGGTCTACGACCGGCTGATGACCTACGGCCGCAGAACGCTGCCCGACGGCCGCGTCATCTACGACCGCAACAAGCTCGAACCCGAGCTCGCCGAAAGCTGGCAGATCGCGCCCGACGGCAACAGCGTCACCTTCAAGCTGCGCAAGAACGCGAAGTTCCACGACGGCACGCCCGTCACCGCCAAAGACGTGAAGTGGAGCTTCGACCGCGCCGTCAGCGTGGGGGGCTTTCCAGGCTTCCAGATGATGGCCGGATCGCTGGAAAAGCCTGAACAGTTCATCGTCGTCGACGACCACACCTTCCGCATCAACTTCATCCGCCGCGACAAGCTCACGATGAACAACATCGCGGTGCCGGTGCCCTGCGTCTACAACAGCGAACTGGTGAAGAAGAACGCCACGCCGCAAGACCCCTGGGGCCTGGCCTGGACCCGCAACAACACCGCGGGCGGCGGCGCCTTCAAGGTGGAAACCTTCCGCCCGGGCCAGGAAATCATCTACGTCCGCAACGACGACTGGAAAAGCGGCCCGATGCCCAAGCTGCGCCGCGTCATCCAGCGCGACGTGCCCAACGCCGGCAACCGCCGCAGCCTGCTGCTGCGCGGCGACATCGACATCACCTTCGACCTGCCGCCCAAGGACTTCAGCGAACTCAGCCGCGAAGGCGCGGCCGTCAAGGTCACGTCCACGCCCATCGAGAACGCCATGGTCTACCTGGGCATGAACACCACCAAGCCGCCCTTCGACAACCCGAAGGTGCGGCAGGCCGTGGCCTACGCGCTGCCCTACGACAAGATGTACGACAACGCCATGTACGGCCGCGCCGCCAAGCTGTATGGCGGCAGCAGGCCGGTGAAGACCGTGGCCTGGCCGCAGCCCACGCACTACAACACCGACATGGCCAAGGCCAAGGCGCTGATGGCCGAAGCCGGCGTGCCGGCCGGCTTCGAAACCACGCTCAGCTTCGACCTGGGCGGCGCCACCATCAACGAACCCATGGCCGTGCTGATCCAGGAATCGCTGGGCGCCATCGGCATCAAGACACAGATCAACAAGATCCCCGGCGCCACCTGGCGCTCGGCACTGCTGAAGAAGGACATGCCGCTGATCGTCAACCGCTTCGGCGGCTGGCTCGACTTCCCCGACTACTTCTTCTACTGGTGCTACCACGGCCAGAACGCGGTGTTCAACACCATGAGCTACCAGAACCCCAAGCTGGACCGCGTCATCACCAACGCGCGCTTCGCCGAAAGCAAGCTCATCTACGACAGCTCGGTGCGCGAGATGATCCAGATCGCCTACGACGAAGTGCCGCGTGTGCCGCTGTTCCAGCCCACCATGGACGTGGCCATGCAGAAGGACGTGATGGGCTACCAGTACTGGTTCCACCTGCAGCCCGACTACCGCCAGCTGTTCAAGGCCTGACCGGCGCGCCAGTCGCCGCCCGCTTTCGGAAAGGACCCCGCCATGAACCCGCACGAAGCTTATGTCGACGCTGCAGCCGCCACGCTGGGCCTGCACATTGCGGCCGAATACCGCCCGGGGGTGCTGATGTACTTCGGCCTGGCGGCGACCATGGCCGAGCAGCTGAACGGCCTGGCGCTGAGCCCCGCCGACGAAAGCGGCAACGTGTTCGTGCCGGTGGCCCCCGAGGTGGGCAAGTGAGCGCCACCGCCACCGCCACGGCGCAAGCCGTGCGCAGCGGCGGTGTCAGCGCACGCGCTGCGGTGCAGGCCTGCCTGGACCGCATCGCCGCCACCGATGGCCGCGTCAACGCCTTCACCAGCGTGCTGGCCGAACGCGCACTGAAGCGGGCCGACGCCGTGGACGCCAGCCCGCGCCGCACGCGCATGAAGCTGGCCGGCGTGCCCTTTGCGGTGAAGAACCTGTTCGACGTGGCCGGCCTGCCCACGCTGGCCGGCAGCAGGATCGAACGCGACAGCCCGCTGGCCAGCCGCGATGCCGTGCTGGTGCGGCGCCTGGAAGCCGAAGGTGCGGTGCTGGTGGGCGCGCTGAACATGGACGAATACGCCTACGGTTTCACCACCGAGAACAGCCACTACGGTGCGGTGCACAACCCGCACGACCTGGCGCGCATCAGCGGTGGTTCTTCGGGTGGATCGGCCGCCGCGGTGGCCGCTGGCCAGGTGCCGCTGACGCTGGGTTCAGACACCAACGGCAGCATCCGCGTGCCTGCCTCGCTGTGCGGCACCTTCGGCCTGAAGCCCAGCTTCGGCCGCCTGCCGCGCACCGGCAGCTACCCCTTCGTGGCCAGCCTGGACCACCTGGGGCCCTTCGCCCGCAGCGTGGCCGACCTGGCCGCCAGCTACGACGCCATGCAGGGCCCCGACGCCGACGACCCCGCCTGCGCCCAGCGCAGCATCGAAGCCACTTTGCCCGAACTCGCGCGCGGCGCCGCAGGCATCCGGGTGGGCGTGCTCGGCGGCTGGTTCCGCGACATGGCCCTGCTGGAAGCCACCGCCGCCGTCGACGCCGTGGCCCAGGCCCTGGGCACCACACGCCTGGTGGAATGGCCTGAAGTGGAACGTGCCCGCGCCGCGGCCTTCCTCATCACCTGCAGCGAAGGCGGTGCCTTGCACCTGGACGACCTGAAGACCCGCCCCCAGGACTTCGACCCCATGACCCGCGACCGCTTCCTGGCCAACGCCCTGCTGCCGGCCGCCTGGGTGCAACGCGCCCAGCGGGTGCGCCACTGGTTCGCGCGCCGTGTGGCCCGCAGCTTCGAAACCGTGGACGTGCTCATCGCCCCGGCCACCCCCTGCGTGGCACCGGCCATCGGCACCGACTGGATCGAAGTGGCGGGCAAGCGACTGCCCGCGCGCGCCAGCATGGGCCTGCTGACCCAGCCCATCAGCTGCATCGGCCTGCCGGTGGTGACGGTGCCGCTCTGGGGGCTGAGCCACAGCGCCCCGCACATGCCCATTGGCGTGCAGCTGATCGCCGCGCCCTGGCGCGAAGACCTGGCGCTGCGCGTGGCAGCCGAACTGGAACGCCAGGGCCTGTGCAGCGCCCCGGTGGCCCGTGGCCTGTGAACGCGGGCGAAACAAAGAGCAACACCATGGACATCAATCTTCCCGACGTGCATGCCGAAGTCACAGCCGCCTTCGCGCGCTACGAAGACGCGCTGGTGAACAACCGCGTCGAGGTGCTCGACGAGCTGTTCTGGGACAGCCCGCACACCGTGCGCTACGGCGTGGGCGAGAACCTGCACGGCATTGCCGCCATCCGCGAGTTCCGCAACTCGCGCCCGGCCCAGGGCCTGCAGCGCACGCTGATGAACACCGTCATCACCACCTATGGCCGGGACACGGCCACGGCCATGACCGAATTCCAGCGCGAAGGCAGCGCCCGCAGCGGCCGCCAGAGCCAGACCTGGTGCCGCATCGGCGGCCGCTGGGTGGTGGTGGCCGCCCACGTCAGCTTGCTGACATGAAGCCCCCAAGCTCGCTGGCGCTCGCTACCCCCCGAGGGGGCCGTCCGCCTGCGGCCCGGCAGAGCCGGTTCCGCGGCGGGAAGCTGGGTTTCGATTACCACCTCTGAACCCGAACACACCAAGGAGAGAGATCTATGCACACCCCGAACACACAGCGTCGCCGCCTGCTGGCCGCCAGTGCGCTGGCTGCCGCCGGCACCACCGTGGCCGGCCGCGCCTTCGCGCAGGCCCCCATGACGGTGGGCATCATCTACGTCGGCCCGCGCGACGACTTCGGCTACAACCAGGCCCAGGCCGAGGCGGCTGCCGCGCTGAAGAAGATGCCCGGCATCAAGGTCGTCGAGGAAGAAAACGTGCCCGAGACCCAGGCCGTGCAGAAAAGCATGCAGGGCATGATCAGCCAGGACGGCGCCACGCTGCTGTTCCCCACCAGCTTCGGCTACTTCGACCCGCACATGCTGGCCGTGGCCGCGAAGAACCCCAAGGTGCGCTTCGCCCACTGCGGCGGCCTGTGGACCAAGGGCAAGCACCCCGACAACACCGGCAGCTACTTCGGCTACATCGACGAAGCCCAATACCTGAACGGCGTCGTGGCCGGCCACGCCAGCAAGAGCAAGAAGATCGGCTTCGTCGCGGCCAAGCCCATTCCGCAGGTGCTGCGCAACATCAACGCCTTCACCCTGGGCGCGCGCTCGGTCGACCCGAAGATCACCTGCAGCGTCATCTTCACCGGCGACTGGAGCATGCCGGTGAAGGAGGCCGAGGCCACCAACAGCCTGGCCGACCAGGGCGTGGACGTGTTCACCATGCACGTGGACGGGCCCAAGGTGGTCGTCGAGACCGCGGCCAGGCGCGGACGCATGGTCTGCGGCTACCACGCCAGCCAGGCCAGGCTGGCACCGCAGGCCTACCTGACGGGTGCCGAGTGGAACTGGATCTCGGCCTACAACCAGATCATCGACGCTGCCCGCACCGGCAAGCCGCACCCGAACTTTGTGCGCGGCGGGCTGAAGGAAGGCTTCGTCAAGAGCTCGGCCTACGGCCCCGGGGCCAGCGAAGGCGCGCGCAAGGCCGCCGACGCCGTGCGCGCCAGGATGATGGCCGGCACGTTCGACATCTTCAGTGGCGAACTGAAGGACAACACCGGCAAGGTCGTCATCGCCAAGGGCACGACGCTGAAGCAGACCGACGTCACGCTGGAAGGCATGAACTACCTGGTCGAAGGCGTGATCGGGAAAGCGTGACCCCCCGCGGCGCCCGCCTGGCCCATTCATCTGCGAGACCTGATTGAGCAGCATGCGCGACAGCATCGAATCCATCGGCCTTCCGGTGCTGGCCCTGCTGGGCGGGCTGGCGCTGTTCGGCGTGTTCGTGTGGGCAGGCGGGCACGACCCGGTGCAGGTGTGGACGCTGCTGTTCCTGGGCGCCTTCGGCGACGCCTTCAGCTTCCAGAACACGCTGCAGCGCGCTGCGCCGCTGATGCTGACGGCGCTGTGCGTGGCGCTGCCGCAGCGCGCCGGGCTGACCATCATCGGTGGCGAAGGTGCGCTGGTGCTGGGCGGCCTGGCCTGCGCCACGCTGCCCTACCTGTGGGCGCCGCCCGCGAATGCCTTCGGCACCGCGGTGCTGCTGACCGCAGCCGCACTGGCCGGCGCCGCGTGGGTGGCGCTGGCCGGCGTGCTGCGCCAATGGCGGGGCGTGAACGAAACCATCTCCAGCCTGCTGCTGGCCTACATCGCGATTGCCTGCTTCAAGCATCTGGTCGAAGGCCCGCTGCGCGACCCGGCCAGCCTGAACAAGCCTTCCACACTGCCGCTGGAAGAAGGCCTGCGCATCGGCACCATCTCGGGCTACGACGTGCACTGGGGGCTGGCCTTCGGCATCGTGGCCTGCGTGCTGGCGGCGGTGTGGCTGAGCGCCACCACACACGGTTTTGCCACTCGCGTGGTGGGCGGCAACCTGCGCGCGGCGCAGATCGTCGGGCTGCCGGCGGTGCGGCTGGTCGTCACCGCCTGCGCGCTGGGCGGTGCCGCGGCCGGCCTGGCCGGCGGCATCGAGGTGGCTGCGGTGCACACATCGGCCAACGCGTCGATCATCGCGGGCCTGGGCTACACCGGCATCCTGGTCAGCTTCGTCGCCCGCCACAACCCGCTGGCCATCATCCCGGTGGCCGTGCTGTTCGGCGGCTTCCTGGCCGCGGGCAGCCTGCTGCAGCGGCGCATGGGCCTGCCCGACGCGTCGGTGCATGTGCTGATGGGCTTCTGCTTCGTGCTGATCCTGGCCAGCGAAGCACTTCGCGGGCGATTGAGCTGGCAGATGCTGAAGCCCCAGGTGCCTGCGGCGGGGGTGGCGACATGACGGGTCGTGCTGTAGCTGGTGTTGGTGCTAAGTCGTTGGTCGGTATGCATGCTTTTTCGTGCCTGCTGGGTCCCTCTGCAAAGGCGGGCCGGGGCTGGCTGTGGCGCTTAGCTTCGGCGGTCTCCGCTGGCGCTCCGACTCCCCTGCGGTGCTCGGTCCCGCGGCCCCATCGCGGAACTCGCTACGTTCGCTGCGCTCAAACACCCGCGATGAGTCAGAGGACGAATCGCGCTTCGCGCGAGGGCCGCGCGCCCTGTGCTCCTCGGCGCCTCAGATGCGCGCCACAGCCAGCCCCAGCCCACCTTTGCAACCACCGTGCTTTGCGCTCCCTGGTGGCGCGCCGAACCGGTGGCGGGCTGGGAGAGTCGAGTGGCCCCTGGAGCGAAGTAAAGGAGGAGCCCGGACACAAACAGTCCAGTGGACTGTTTGTGCCTGGCGAGCGCCCAGGGCGCAAGCCCTGGGCATGAGCGGAAGGGGCCACTCGGCTCTTCCAGTCCAGGGGACCAAGCTGGCGTGCTGCTGGCGTGCACCAGCACTCACTTGGAAGCACCACCAGCCATGAGCGACAACGCCTTCATCGACGTGCTCATCGCCGTGCTGGGTGGTGCCATCCGCGTGGGCACGCCGTTCCTGTTCGTCAGCCTGGGCGAGTGCATCACCGAGAAGGCCGGGCGCATCAACCTGGGGCTGGAAGGCGTGCTGGTGTTTTCGGCGATGGCCGGGTTCGGGGCGTCGTATCTGTCGGGCGTGTGGTGGGTAGGGGTGCTGGCCGCGGGCTTCAGTGGCGCCTTGATCGCCCTGCTGCATGGCCTGGTGTGCAGCCTGCCGCGGGTGAACGACATTGCGGCAGGCATCGCCATCATGGGCCTGGGCGCCGGCCTGGCGTTCTACCTGGGCAAGCCCCTGATCCAGCCGCAGGCGCCGCAGATTCCTTCGCTGCAGCTCGGTGCCTGGCTCGACCCGCAGGCCGGCGCGGGCGGGGCGGCCACTGCGCTGAACATCAACCTGCTGTTCCCGCTGGGCGTGCTGCTGGCCGTCGTGCTGGCCTGGGGCCTGGCCAACACCGCCTGGGGCCTGAAGGTGCGCATGGTGGGCGATTCGGCCGATGCCGCGCGCGCACTGGGCACCAGCGTGAACGGCGTGCGCATTGCCGCCACCACCGCCGGCGGCTTCATCGCCGGGCTGGGCGGTGCTTCGCTGTCGCTGTACTACCCGGGCAGCTGGAACGAAGGCCTGTCCAGCGGCCAGGGGCTGATTGCCGTGGCCCTGGTGATCTTCGCGCGCTGGCAACCCATGCGCTGCCTGTGGGCCGCGCTGCTGTTCGGTGGCGCCGGGGCGCTGGGGCCGGCGCTGCAGTCGGTGGGCGTCACAGGCGGCTACTACCTCTTCAATGCCGTGCCTTACGTGCTGACGCTGGCCATCCTGGTGTGGACCTGCTCGCCACGCCGCAGCCTGGCCGGCGCCCCGCAAGAACTTGGAGTAACACGATGAGCGGACTGGGTGGATTGAACAAGTCGCCGCAGGGCGTGGTGGTGGGCCTGGTGCAGTTGCAGCTGCCGGTGGTGGACACGCCGGCGCAGCTGAAAGCGCAGGCCGAACGCATCTGCTGGATGGTGGGCAAGGCGCGCCGCAACCTGGGCACGATGGACCTCGTGGTGTTCCCCGAGTATTCGCTGCATGGCCTGAGCATGAGCACCGCACCGGAACTGATGGTGCGCATGGACGGCCCGGAGGTCGCGTCGTTCCAGGCCGCGTGCGTCGAACACAAGATCTGGGGCTGCTTTTCCATCATGGAGTTCAACCCCCACGGCAACCCGTACAACACGGGCCTGATCATCGACGACCAGGGTGTGGTGCGCCTCTACTACCGCAAGCTGCACCCCTGGGTGCCGGTGGAAGCCTGGGAGCCCGGCAACATGGGCATTCCGGTGTGCGAAGGGCCGAACGGCAGCAAGCTGGCCCTGATCATCTGCCACGACGGCATGTTCCCCGAGATGGCGCGCGAAGCCGCGTACAAGGGTGCCGAGATCATCCTGCGCACCGCCGGCTACACCGCGCCCATCCGCCACGCATGGAAGATCACCAACCAGGCCAACGCCTTCCAGAACCTCGCCATCACTGCCAGCGTGTGCCTGTGCGGCAGCGACGGCAGCTTCGACAGCATGGGCGAAGGCATGTTCTGCAACTTCGACGGCAGCGTCATCACCGCTGGCGGCGCCCGCCCCGACGAGATCATCACCGCCGAACTGCGGCCCGACCTGGTGCGCGAAGCCCGCGCCGGCTGGGGCGTGGAAAACAACCCCTACCAGCTGTGGCACCGCGGCTACGTGGCGGTGAAGGGCGGGGCGCAGGACTGCCCCTACACCTTCATGCACGACATGGTGACCGGCCGCTACCAGCTGCCCTGGGACGCCGCCATCCAGGTGCGTGACGGCACGCCCTGCGGTTTCGCGGCGCCCACGCGGCCCTATCGCGGACCCGAGCCCAACCCCTGCGAACCCGAAGCCTGAGCCCGAACCCTGATTGCCGAGCCCGCGCATGAAATCTGTCGCCGCCACCCCCTACGCCTGGCCCTTCGACGGCGACCTGCGCCCGGACAACACCGCACTCGTCGTCATCGACATGCAGACCGACTTCTGCGGCCCGGGCGGCTATGTCGACAAGATGGGCTACGACATCGGCCTGACGCGTGCACCCATCGGCCCCATCCGGCGTGTGCTGCAGGCCATGCGCGAGCGCGGCTTCCACGTCATCCACACCCGCGAAGGGCACCGGCCGGATCTGGCCGACCTGCCGGCCAACAAGCGCTGGCGCTCGCGCCAGATCGGCACGAAAGGCGAGAACGGCCTGGGCGTGGGCATCGGCGACGCCGGGCCCTGCGGCCGCATCCTGGTGCGTGGCGAGCCGGGCTGGGAAATCATCCCGGAACTGGCGCCGTTGCCCGGCGAACCCATCATCGACAAGCCCGGCAAAGGCAGCTTCTACGCCACCGACCTGGAACTGCTGCTGCACACGCGCGGCATCCGCAACCTGGTGCTGGCGGGCATCACCACCGACGTGTGTGTGCACACCACCATGCGCGAAGCCAACGACCGCGGTTTCGAATGCCTGCTGCTGGAAGACGGTACCGCCGCCACCGACCCCGGCAACCACGCCGCCGCCATCCGCATGGTGCACATGCAGCACGGGGTGTTCGGCGCCACGGCCACCGCTGCGGCCTTGGTCGAAGCCCTGTCATGACGGCGCTGTCGCTCGAGACCTACCGGCTGACCAAGCGCTTCGGGGCTTTCACGGCGCTGGACCACGTGAGCCTGACCGTGCGCCCCGGCACCGTGCATGCGCTGCTGGGCGAAAACGGCGCCGGCAAGAGCACGCTGGTGAAGTGCATCGTGGGCTACTACAAGCCCGACGACGGCGCCGTGCTCATCGACGGGCGCGAACAGGACATCGCCAGCCCCACCGTGGCGCGGGCGCTGGGCATCGGCATGGTCTACCAGCACTTCACCGTGGTGCCCGGCATGACGGTGGCCGAGAACCTTCTGATTGCCCGCGGTGCGTTGCCCGCCATCATCGACTGGAAGAAGGTACGCGCCGAACTTGCCACCTTCATGGCCGGCGCGCCTTTCCAGCTGGACCTGGACGCCACGCCGCTGGACCTGTCGGCCGGCGAAAAGCAGAAGCTCGAGATCCTGAAGCAGCTGTACCTGAAGCCGCGCCTGCTGATCCTGGACGAACCCACTTCGGTGCTGACACCGCAGGAGGCCGATGAGGTGCTGGGCGCCCTGCGGGCCCGCGCCCATGCCGGGCACTGCAGCGTGGTGATGATCACCCACAAGTTCCGCGAAGTGGCGGCCTATGCCGACGACGTGACCGTGCTGCGCCGCGGCGCCCTGGTGGCCAGCCGCGCGGTGGCCGAGGCGCCCGCCGCCGAACTGGCGGCGCTGATGGTGGGCGGCGGGAACCTGCCCACGCCTGCTGCGCTGCCCGGCGGCGAGGCTGAGGCACCTGCCAACCCGGCCAGCCGCACCGGCTGGGCCCGCAACCCTGGTCCGCCAGGTGCCGTGACGCTGCAGGTGCGCGGCCTGTGCGTCATGGGCGACCGTGGCGAAAAGGCCGTGGACGCGCTGAACCTGGACGTGCACGCCGGCGAGATCGTCGGCATTGCCGGCGTCAGCGGCAACGGCCAGCGCGAGCTGATGGAAGCCCTGGCCGGCCAGCGCGCCCGCGAATCCGGCAGCGTGCAGGTGGCCGGACAGCCCTACACCGCCACGCGTGGCCAGAACCGCGCGCTGAAAGTGCGCGGCCTGCCCGAAGAACCTTTGCGCAACGCCTGCGTGGGCGGCATGAGCGTGGCCGACAACATCGGCCTGCGCTCCTTCGACACCCTGCCCTTTGCCCGCGCCGGACTGCGCATGCCGGGCAGGCTGGCCGAACGCGCGCGGGCGCTGATCCAGGAGTACCGCGTGAAGACGCAGGGCGAAGGCGCACCCATCCAGTCGCTGAGCGGCGGCAACGTGCAACGCGCGGTGCTGGCCCGTGAATTGTCGGAAGACGCGGCCTTGCTGCTGGTCAGCAACCCGGTCTTCGGCCTGGACTTCACGGCCGTGGCCGAAGTGCACCGGCGGCTGGTGGAAGCCCGCAACCGTGGCTGCGCCGTGCTGATGGTCAGCGAAGACCTGGACGAACTGCTGCTGCTGGCCGACCGCATCGTGGTGATGAGCGGTGGTCGCCTGGTGCACGAATGCGCGGCCGCAGGCGCCAGCCGGCACGACATCGGCGCGCACATGGGGGGCGGCCACGACGGCCATGGCAGCCAAGCCCCCGCCGCGCCTGCAACCGCAGCCCTGAAGAAGGCCGCCTGAACGCGATGATGAAACCCACCCTGACGGTCGACGCCCTGCCCTTTGCCTTCGAACTGCCACCCGGCCGCACCGCGCTGATCGTCATCGACATGCAGCGCGACTTCATCGAACCCGGCGGCTTCGGCGCCGCCCTGGGCAACGATGTCTCGCTGCTGCAGTCGGCCATCGAACCCACGCGTGCCTTGCTGCAGGCCTGGCGCGAACGTGGCTGGCCGGTGGTGCACACGCGTGAAGGCCACGCCCCCGACCTGCACGACTGCCCGCCGGCCAAGCGCGAGCGTGGCAAGCCCGGCCTGCGCATCGGCGACGCCGGGCCCATGGGCCGGCTGCTGGTGCGCGGCGAACCCGGCCACGACATCGTGCCCGCGCTGGCGCCGCTGCCCGGCGAAGTGCTGATCGACAAGCCCGGCAAGGGCGCCTTCTACGGCACCGCGCTGCACGAAGCCCTGCAGGTGCGCGGCGTCACGCACCTGGTGTTTGCCGGCGTCACCACCGAAGTGTGCGTGCAGACCACCATGCGCGAAGCCAACGACCGTGGCTACGACGGCCTGCTGGTCGACGAAGCCACGCAAAGCTACTTCCCGGAATTCAAGGCCGCCACGCTGTCGATGGTCACCGCCCAGGGCGGCATCGTCGGCTGGGTGGCTTCGCTGGCCGCCGTGCTGGCCGCTGTTCACCCGCAGGCCTGAGCCGATGCTGCGCGTTCTTCTCACCCGTTTGCTGTCGGCCCTGCCCAACCTGGTGGGCGTGGTCATCATCACCTTCATCCTCACACGGGCGCTGCCCGGCGACCCGGCGGCCTATTTCGCAGGCGGCGCGGCCACCGAGGAAGCCATCGCCCAGGTGCGCACCCAGCTGGGCCTGGACAAGCCGCTGCTGGAGCAGTTCTTCCTGTACGTGGGCGGGCTCTTGCGTGGCGACATGGGCCTGTCGCTGACCACCGGCCAGCCGGTGCTGCAGGAACTGCTGACGCGCCTGCCGGCTTCGCTGGAAATGGTGCTGCTGGCGCTGGTGCTTTCCTGCGCCATCGCGCTGCCGCTGGGCGTGATGGCCGCCACCCGCCCGGGCAGCTGGATCGACCAGCTGTGCCGGCTGCTGACCACCGCAGGCGTCTCGCTGCCCACCTTCTTCACCGGGCTGCTGCTGGCCTACGTGTTCTATTTCCTGCTGGGCTGGGCACCTTCGCCGCTGGGCCGCCTGGACCCGATGTTCAGCCCGCCGCCCACCGTCACCGGCCTGTACCTGGTGGACGCTGCGCTGGTGGGCGACGGCGCGCTGTGGTGGGCGGCGTTCAAGCAGCTGATCTTGCCGGTCATCACCATGGCGCTGTTCGTGCTGGCGCCGATTGCGCGCATGACGCGGGCTTCCATGCTGTCGGTGCTGAGCGCCGACTTCATCCGCACTGCGCGCGCCAGCGGCCTTTCCACCACCACGGTGCTGGTGAAGTACGGCCTGCGCAACGCCCTGCTGCCCGTGGTCACGACGCTGGGCATGGTGTTCAGCTTCATGCTGGGCAGCAGCGTCATCGTCGAGAAGGTCTTCGGCTGGCCCGGCGTGGGCAGCTATGCCATCGACGCGCTCACCGCCAGCGACTACGCCCCCGTGCAGGGCTTCGTGCTGGCCATGGGCATCCTGTTCGTGCTGTTGAACCTGCTGGTCGACGTCGCCTATGTCCTGATCGACCCCCGGGTGGCCGTGGAATGAATCACGTCAAGCATGTCTTGTCGGAAAACCCCGTCACGCTGATGGCGGCGGGGTTGTTCCTGGTGTTCGTTTTCATGGCGCTGTTCGGGCCCTACCTGGTGCCCTTCGACCCGCTGGCCAGCAACACCGACGTGGCCTTGCAGCCACCCAACGCCACCCACTGGTTCGGCACCGACGCGCTGGGCCGCGACATCTTCAGCCGCACCGTGGTGGCAACCCGGCTCGACCTGGGCATTGCCGTGGCCGCGGTGGCCGCCAGCTTCGTCATCGGCATGCCGCTGGGCCTGGCTGCTGGCTTTTTCGGCGGCTGGTGGGACCGCATCATCAGCCGGCTGTCGGACACCATCATGGCCTTCCCGCTGTTCGTGCTGGCCATGGGCATCGTGGCTGCCTTGGGCAATACGGTGGGCAACATCGTGCTGGCCACGGCCATCATCAACCTGCCCTTCTACGTGCGCGTGGCGCGGGCCGAAGCCAACGTGCGGCGCAACGCCGGCTGGGTGGAAGCGGCGCGGCTGGCGGGCAATGGCAACCTGCGGATCCTGGCCGTGCACCTGTTTCCGAATTCGCTGCCGCCGGCCATGGTGCAGGTCAGCCTGAACATGGGCTGGGCCATCCTGAACGCCGCCGGCCTGAGCTTCATTGGCCTGGGCGTGCGCCCGCCCGACCCCGAGTGGGGCATCCTGGTGGCGGAGGGCGCGCAGTTCATCGTCAGCGGCGAATGGTGGGTGGCCTTCTTCCCCGGCATGGTGCTGATGCTGGCGGTGTTCACCTTCAACCTGCTGGGTGACGCGTTGCGCGACATCTTCGACCCGCGCCGGAGAACATGAACCCCCCCCGTAGCGACTTCGTCGCTCCCCCCCAGGGGGGCGCACCCAGCGGCCCGGCAGAGCCGGTTCCGCGGCTGCCGCTTGAAAAAGCCACGGCGGTTCCTTTGCTGGACGTGCGCGACTTCAGCCTGGAGTTCCGCACCCGCAGCGGCACGGTGTGGGCGCTGGAGGCCATCAACTTCCAGGTGAACAAGGGCGAGATCGTGGGCCTGGTGGGCGAAAGCGGCTCGGGCAAGAGCGTGCTGAGCTACGCCATGCTGGGCATCAGCGACCGCGCCGCCAAGGTGACCAGCGGCAGCGCCGTGTTCGGCGGCATGGACCTGCTGAAGGCCGACGAAGGCACGCTGGCGAACCTGCGCGGCCGCGAGATCAGCATGATCTTCCAGAGCCCGCGCACCGCGCTGAACCCCATTCGCCCGGTGGGTCTGCAGATTCAGGACGTGCTGCGCCGCCACGCCGCCGCCACGGGTGCCGACTTGTCCCGAAGCCTGAAAGACCGCGCCGTGCAGGCCCTGCGCGAGGTGGCCATTGCCGACCCCGAACGCCGCGTCAACGCCTACCCCTTCGAGATGAGCGGCGGCATGTGCCAGCGCGTGATGATCGCCTTGGCCCTGGCCTGCCGGCCCAGCCTGCTGGTGGCCGACGAGCCCACCACCGGCCTGGACGTCACCACGCAGGCCGCGGTGATGGATCTCATCACCGGCCTGGCCCGGGTGCGCAACATGGCCACCATCTTCATCACCCACGACCTGGCGCTGGCCGCCGACTACTGCGACCGCATCATCGTCATGCACGCCGGCCACGCCGTGGAAAGCGCGCCCACCGAAGCGCTGTTCGCGCGGCCGCAGCACCCCTACACCGCCCGGTTGATGAGCAGCACCCCCGGTGAACACAGCAGCATCGCCAGCCTGGCCCCGGTGCCCGGCAACCTGCCCGACCTGAAGCGCAGCGACCTGCCGGCCTGCCGCTTTGCCGAGCGCTGTGAACGCGCCACCGACCGCTGCCGCAGCGAACGCCCCGTGCTCGACCCCACCCAGATCCACAGCGTGGCCTGCTGGCACCCGCTGACTTCCGAACCCGATGCCGGTTCTGCACCCGCGAACAAGCCCACCCCCGACCCCGCCCATGCCTGAGACGACTGCGCCGCTGCTGAGTGCCGAACGCCTGAACAAGCGCTTCCCCGTGGCTGGCCGGCGCGGCGCGCTGCTGCATGCGGTGGACGATGTCACCCTGCACATCGGCGCGGGCGAAAGCGTGGGCCTGGTGGGCGAATCGGGCTGCGGCAAGAGCACCCTGGTGCGCCTGCTGGCGCGGCTGCTGGACGTGACCGACGGCCGCATCGTCTTCGACGCCAAGGACCTGGCCGGCACGCCCGCCGCCCGCTTTGCCCGCACGCCCGAACGGGCGCTGATCCAGATGGTCTTCCAGGACCCCACCGACAGCCTGAACCCGCGCTTCACGGCGCGCGACACCATCGCCGAACCCCTGGCCCTGCTGACCGGCCTGCGCGGCGGCGAGGCCCGCGCGCGGGTGGACGAAGTGGCCCAGCAGGTGGGCCTGCCGCTGGCCCTGCTGGACCGCTACCCGCACCAGCTGTCGGGCGGACAGAAGGCGCGCGTGGGCATTGCCCGGGCGCTGGCGGTGAAGCCCCGGCTGCTGATCCTGGACGAGCCCACCGCCGCGCTGGACGTGTCGGTGCAGGCCGTGGTGCTGCAGCTGCTGGAACGGCTGCGTGGCGAACTGGGCCTGAGCTACCTGTTCGTCAGCCACGACCTGAACGTGGTGCGCCTGCTGACCGACCGCGTGGCCGTGATGTACCTGGGCAAGTTGGTGGAACAAGGCCCTTCGGACCAGGTGTTCCGTGCGCCCAAGCACCCCTACACCCAGGCCCTGGTCTCGGCCATTCCCGGGCAGGGCCCGCGCATCAAGCTCACCGGCGAAGTGGCCAGCCCCATCGACCCGCCCGCCCAGGCCTGCCGCTTCCACGGCCGCTGCCCCCAGGGCGAAGACCGCTGCGGCCGTGAAGCCCCGCCGCTGCGCACCCTGGGCCTGCGCCAGGTGGCCTGCCACTTTGCCGCATGATTCGGGCATGGCCATCGCCGAAACCCTGACCCCACCGCGCGCCAACCTGGCCGAACAGGTCTACAGCACGCTGAAGGCCGAGCTGCACGACTTCCAGTGGGTGGCCGGCGACCGCTTCAGCGAAACCGAGATCGGCCAGCGCCTGGGCGTGAGCCGCACGCCGGTGCGCGAAGCGCTGTTCAGGCTGCGCAACGAAGGTTTCCTGGGCGTGGAAAGCAAGAGCGGCTGGTTCGTCAAGCCCATCGACTTCGCCCGGCTGGACATGCTGTACGACCTGCGCGTGGTGCTGGAAAGCGCGGCCGTGACCAAGCTGGCCCTGCGCAGCGACGACCCGCCCGAGCTGGAAGCCCTGAAGGCCGCCTGGCTGGTGCCGGCCGCCGAACGCCTGGACGACCCGAAGAAGGTGGGTGCGCTGGACGAAGCCTTCCACGCCACCTTGCTGACCGCCACCGGCAACGAGGAAATGGCCCGGGTCCACCAGGAGGTGACCGACCGCATCCGCATCGTCCGCCGCCTGGACTTCACCCGCCCCGACCGCGTGGACGCCACTTACCAGGAGCACGCCAAGATCCTGCGCGCCGTCATCCAGCGCAAGGCCGAACCCGCGCTGCTGCTGATCAAGACCCACATCGAACAGAGCAAGACCGAGGTGCGGAAGATCACGCTGCATCAGTTGCACGAGGCGCGGCAGCGGCGGTGAGGGGCTGATCCGGGCATCCCATCTGCCGAGGTAAAGCTCCTACTTCCTATTCCTACTCTGGAGAGATCATGCGCTTCATCCGCGGCGAAGAACCCACCAAGAGCACTGGTGGTCGTGGCGCTCGCTAGCCTGGCAGGCTACGACGGTTCGGCCGGCGTCCTGGTCGACACGAACGTCTGGGTGGACTGCATCGACGAAGCGAGCCCCTGGCATGACTGGGCGATAGAGCAGTTGCAGGTGCGCAGCGAACGAAGCCCGCTGCACGTCAACATCGTCATCTACTCCGAGCTGCTGATCCCGGGCCCGGACGTACGGGCGCTGGACGCGATGCTCGACGTCTACGAAACACTGCGGACACCCCTGCCCTGGGCCGCGGCATCGCTCACCGCCGCAGCCTATGCGATGGTTCGGCGCCGGGGCGGGTCCAGGCACAAGCCTCTGCCTGACTTCTACATCGGGGCCCACGCGGCCGTGTCCAATCTCAGCGTGCTGACGCGCGACCCCAAGCCCTACAACAGCTACTTCGCCAAGCTTGCAGTGCTTGCGCTATGAGCCGCTGGCTTCGTAGGACTTTGCTTGTCGGCGACGTCTTCACCGGCGGCCGATCCGCTGCAGCGGTGGATGCGGCAGCAGCGCCAGCATCAACTCATCTCTATGACCACGCGCGAGGTCGTGCCACCGGCCTGCGTCCGCAGCTTGGCCTTCAAGGTCACCTGCAGGCAATACGCCATGAAGGCCACGAAGATGTGCGCTTCGATGCGATACATGCGCCGGGTCGTCGAGCACTCCGGCGCGTCGAGACCTCACTTTTGGCAATGAAACCTGTCCCACAAGAACCCAAGCATGGCTGAAGAAGCGCCATCAGCGTCGAAGCCGAGAAGCATCCCCTGGTTCGCATGTTGTTCGATCGCCAGGAGCTTCTCGGATGCCCCCTCACCCCAAAGTCCCAAGGCATCTCTCAGCTGATGACCAGCTGTCAGATGGAGCATGCGGCTTGCTCGATCCTTTTCATGGGCTTTCAGAATGCTGAGGTCGTCGACAGTCAACGTGGCTGCGGCTCGGCTGACCAGGTCGTCGAAAACCATCTTGCTGTCGACTGAGTTTGTCATCGAACTTCCTCTGTCACTTGGGAGTTGGCAAGACGTAATAGCCAACCTGCTCTGGCAGCTTGCTGGCAAGCCGCTGCACGATATTCTCCAGCACCTGACTGGACAATAAGAATCGCTGTGCGGGCGAATAGCTTCGATAGTCAGGGTGCGCCAGCAAGAATGCCGCCTGCTCCGACGCTCTGATTTCTCCCAAGGTCACCAATGCAGCATGCCTGGAATGTATGGGCAACTGGCTGAGATCCAGCACTCTGGTGTTCTCAGGCCCCACCGCTCGAAACTCTCTTGCGCCATAAGCAATAGCCGTCGTCATGTCGTCGTAGCCAAGAGGCCCACCGCTGGGATGGTTGTGCGTCACGGTATTTCCCCGCATCGCGTCCAGCAATTCAGTACCTGGCCTGCCGCCACTGCTGCCCAGCACCTGCCGCCCCACGATCTCACCACTCTCGACTGAGACGATGGTGATGACCTCATGGGAGACATGGCCTAGGCTCGAGCGTTCAGCGGACGCCAATGTCGTCATGTACCGCTCAGCTGCACCAGCTTCTACGACCAGGCCGCTACGTGCAACAGCCGACCCGCGTGATCCCACAGTGGGCACCATGGCAACCGAAGCGGCCTCCAAAGCAATGTCCTCTTGCCGTTGGAACTCTTGCATCCGCTCGTTCCAGAGCAGAGGCTGCCCGTCATCGGTGTACTGTGCCGGACCTCGAGCGATGGCCTCAAGGCCCCCCAGCAATCGACTGGGTAGTCCCAGCAACGGCAAATCACGTGCCCAGTTCACATAAACGTTCGACTCCGGGTCCGATGAATTTTGTAGTCGGTAGAGCAAACGCTCGTGCCAGGGTGCTCTGGTGCCTGTCACCACGACTTGCTGTGCCACCCCATCGTCGTTTCTGGAAAGCGGTCCGTTACCTGGTTCGTGAGTTGTTCCTGGTGGCCACGGATCAACACCCGCAGGTCCTTCGCGAAGCGGACCGACATGGCCAGTTCTTCCGCCTGAAAGGTCTGCCGGGTCCGCATTGGACCGATCGGATGCGTTGCTGCTATGCGCGCCGGTCGAGGAGTCGCCGACCCTGGTGTTACCTCTTGCATGGCTGAGCACGATTGGCGACCCAAACGCTATACCCTGTGGCCCGGCCCCAGCCATAGCTTCGTTCTGCCTCGCCAACCTCGCCGTCTCCGCCGCCGTCTCATCCGGCGCACTGGCCCAGGCCGGCGACACGGTCTGTGACCCATGCGCCGTCAGCCCCTGCTGCACATCACCCACCAACCCATTCACGAACGTCAGCGCAAACGCATGGCCCGGGTCTTCAGGGTTCCCCAGCAGGCTCACCGCGCTCTGCGCCACGCGTGCGAATTGCCGCAGCGCGCCGGCCTCGGTGGCGCTGATGGGGGTGTCGCCGGCTTGCAGCTTGCTTATCTCCAGTTCCAGCCCGCGCCCGATCTCCGCGCCCAGGCTTTGCGCCAGCCCGGCCGTGAATCCGTCCTTGAACTCGCCGCCGGTGATGGCGGTCAGCGCGCCTTGCAGCGTGGCCTGGCCGGTG
>LNET01000021.1 GCA_001464055.1 Burkholderiales bacterium Ga0077543 | reverse complement strand
CAACGCCCCGCGGAACATGGCCTTCGGGTCGATCCTGCCTTCGCCGATCAAGCCGCCGTAGAAGCCGCCGATGGCGCCGAAGGCCGCACCCGCGGTCATGGCGCTGACGATGCCTGCACCCGCGCCGATGCCGGTGCCCGCGGCCATGCCCGCGCCCCCGGCCACGCCCAGGGCCCCGGCCGAGGCCCAGGTCATGAGGCCGACCATCACCACCGGCATGGCCTTGTCGACGAAGTCCTGCTTGACGACGACGTTCTCCGACGGCGTCACCCAGCCCAGGCTGCCGTCGAACCACACGGCCTTCGGGTCGTGCAGGTCGGGCGGCGCGGTCAGCGACAGCGGGCGCAGGGCGTGGCTGTCGGGGTTCAGGCGTTCACGGTTGGGGTGGCCGTCCAGGTCGGTGCGGGTGGGTGCGCTCAGCTCGAAGCTGCCGGCCAGGGTGTGGCCGCGGGTGGTGAACTCGGCGTCGCCGCCGTGATATTGCTCCCAGGCCTGCAGGGGGTTGCTGCTGAAGGTGGCGGCAAAGGCGCGCTGTGCCAGCGGCGCGCCTTCCTCCAGCCCGGCCTGGGCATAGGCCTGGGTGAAGACCACCGGGTCGAAACGCCAGGTGTCGGGCACGTGGTCGCTCTCGCCACCGCCCCAGCCGCCGGGCACGAACACCGCGCCCATCGTGCCCGGGCCCAGGTTCTGCGCGGCGCTGTCCATGGCCTGCAGGTACAGGTGGCGCACGGCGGCGTTGGCCTGGTCCAGCTGCGTCAGCCGGGCCGTCAGGTCGGGGCCATAGCGGTCG
>LNET01000020.1 GCA_001464055.1 Burkholderiales bacterium Ga0077543 | reverse complement strand
TGTTGCGCAGCACCGTGCTGTCGGTCAGGTCGCGCTGCCAGCGGCTGATGGGCAGCTTGTGGCTCATGTGCGCCAGCAGCGCGTTGGCCAGGCCGAAATTGCCTTCGGCGTTCTCGAAGTCGATGGGGTTGACCTTGTGCGGCATGGTGCTGGAACCCACCTCGCCGGCCTTCACCCGCTGCTTGAAGTAGCCCAGCGAGATGTAGCCCCAGACGTCGCGCGACCAGTCGGTGAGCAAGGTGTTGGCGCGCGCCACCGCGTCGAACAGCTCGGCCATGTAGTCGTGCGGCTCGATCTGGATGGTGTAGGGGTTGAAAGACAGCCCCAGTTCACGCTCCACCACGTTGCGGCTGAAGGCTTCCCAGTCGAAGCCGGGGTAGGCCGCCAGATGGGCGTTGTAGTTGCCGACCGCGCCGTTCATCTTCGCCAGCAGCGGCACGGCGGCGATGCGCGCGCGCGCCGTGGCCAGGCGCGCGGCGACGTTGGCCACTTCCTTGCCCACGGTGGTGGGGCTGGCGGTCTGGCCATGGGTGCGGCTGAGCATGGGCAGGGCTGCCAGCTCGTGCGCCATCTGCGTGAGCTTGGCGAGCACCGCGTCCAGCGCCGGCAGCAGCACGTCGGCGCGGGCCGTGCCCAGCATCAGCGCGTGGCTGGTGTTGTTGATGTCCTCGCTGGTGCAGGCGAAGTGCACGAATTCGCTCGCCGCCACGAGCTCGGGCTGGCCTCCGAAGCGCGACTTCAACCAGTATTCGACCGCCTTGACGTCGTGGTTGGTGGTCTTCTCGATGTCCTTGATGGCCTGCGCGTCGGCTTCGCTGAAGCGCATCACCAGGCCGCGCAACTGGCCGCGCGCGGCTTCCGACAGCGGCTTGAACTCGGCGAAGCCGGCGTCGGACAGGGCGATGAACCACTCCACTTCCACCTGCACCCTGCGGTGCATCAGCCCGTATTCGCTGAGCAGGGGGCGCAGCGCGGCCACCTTGGCGGCATAGCGGCCGTCCAGCGGCGAAAGGGCGCTCAGCGCCGAAGGGGCAGTGGATGCATGGGCAGACATGCCCCGATTTTAGGTGCCGGCTTCACGCTGCCCGGCCAGGCCTGCACACGACCCTTGAACTACCAGCGCACCTCGAAGCGGCACTCGGCGTCACCGCAGGCCTCGCAGGCCACTTCGAACACCCGCGCCTGCGGGTGCACCAGCAGCTGGAACAGGCGTTCGAAGGTCGTCGCGTAGTAGTCGCAGGCCGGCACGCTGCTGCTCAGGCCCTGGCACAGCGGGTTGTGGCGGATGCGCAGCAGCACCGGCTGGCCGAATTCGGCGCTGGCACTGAATTCGCCGCTGCCGACGAAGGTCCAGGCGTTGCGGCGCACGGCTGCCAGCAGCAGCCGCGCGGCCAGGGGCGCGGGCAGGTTCCGCAACAAGCGCTGCGCCAGCCGGGGGATGCGGTGGGCCAGCAGGTAGTCGCCCGTGGCCCGGCCGGCGGCGCGTGCCACGTCGCCGGCGCGGGCCGGCCCCAGCGTCAGCTGCAGTTCATGGTGCAGGGCACGCACCTCGGCCTCGTCGACCATGTCCTGCGGCGGCTGCTGCAGGTGGTGCAGGAGGCCGGCCCGTTCGAACAGCGCCCAGGTGGCACCGCTGCCCACGCGCGGCGGCAGGGCCTGGGCCACGCGGGTGATGGCGTTCGGCCCGATCCGGCCCGGGTTCGGGCCGGCGTGGGGCCCGGCGCCTGGCCCGGAATTCACCAGCAGCGCCACGGTCATGCCGGCGCCCGCTGGTCGCGAAGGTCGGCTTCCTCGGCCAGCTGCTCGTGGCCTCCGCCGCAGGCCATCGCCGCCGCGGCAATGTCCTCGCCCTTGCGCCGCTTGTGTTCGATCTTCGGGCCATGCATGGTCACCCAGTTCGCGTCGGCTTCGGCCAGGGCGGCGGGGTCGGCGCGGGTGAAGGTACGGCTGGCATCGAAGGCGAAGTCCACGCCCTTCTTGCTTTGCGGGCCCCAGTAGCCCACCCGGCCCAGGTCGTAGAAGGTGCGCTGGAAGCCGCTCTTCAGGAAGGCCTTCAGGCAGCCCATCAGGTACTTGCGCTTGACCTTGTCCTTCTCGAAAGGGTACTGGAAGAAGCTCTTGTTCATGAAGAACCGGCGGTAGTTGTTCATCACCCGGTCCAGCAGTTCGGCGCGGTCCATCGCGTCGGGCTTCATGATGGGGGTGACGAAGTTGTACTTTTCGAAGTCGAACACCTCGACCTTGTCGCCGAGCTCCTGGAACAGGTCAGAAAACGGCCAGGGCGTGTACATGGCCCAGTTGGCCATGTCGGGGTTCCAGTCGCGCGCCATGCGGTAGGTTTCCTCCAGCGTCTCGGCGGTCTCGTTTTCCAGGCCGACGATGAACTGCGCCTCGGTCACGATGCCGGCTTCGCGCAAGAGGCGGATGGCCTTCTTGTTCTGCTCGATCGTGGTTTCCTTGTTGAAGCGGTCCAGCTTCAGCTGCGCTGCAGCCTCGGTGCCCAGGCTCACATGCACCAGGCCGGCCTTGCGGAACAGCGGCAGCAGCTTCTCGTCGCGCAGGATGTCGGTGACGCGCGTGTTGATGCCCCACAGCACCGGCAGCTGGCGTTCGATCAGCTCCTCGCAGAAAGCGATGAACTTCTTGCGGTGGATGGTGGGTTCGCCGTGGTTCTTCACCAGGCCTTCGATCTCGTCGACCACGGCCTTGGGCTCGCGGATGCGGTAGTCGCGCCAGAACTTCCACTGGCTGCAGAAGCTGCAGGTGAAGGGGCAGCCGCGCGCGAAGTTGGGAATGGCCACGCGCACGCCCATGGGGATGTAGATGTACTTGTCCCATTCCAGGATGGCCCAGTCGGGCTGGATGCGGTCCAGGTCCTGGATGGGCGGTTCGGCCGGCGTGGCCACCACCTGGGTGCCGCCAGTGGCCTTGTCCAGGAAGGCGATGCCGTGCACGGCATGCGGATCGGCGGCGAAGCGGCCGTCTTCGATGGCTCGCACCAGGTTCAGGAACACCTGCTCGCCTTCACCGCGCACGATGGCGTCGATCCACGGCGCTTCCTTCAGCACCTGCGGGTACATGAAGGTGCCGTGAATGCCACCCAGCACGGTGACGATGGCGGGGTTCACTTCCTTGGCCACCTGCAGCAGGCGCTCGGCCTTGTAGATGGCCGGCGTGATGGCGGTGCAGCCCACCACGTCGGGCTGCAGCGCGACGATGCGTTCGCGCACCTGCTCGTCGGACAGGTGGTGGGTCATCGCGTCGACGAAGTGCACGTCGGTGTAGCCGGCGGCCTTCAGGTAACCGGTCAGGTAGGCCACCCAGGCCGGTGGCCAGTTGCCGGCGATCTCGGCGCCGCCCGAGTGGTAATTGGGGTGCAGGAAGAGGATGCGCATCGCGGGGCTCGCTGAGTTTCGGGCGGGGACGCCATCGTCCAACTGTCCGTAAATCGGCACTTTGAGCTGTGTCAAGAAAACTTGACGATTGCAGCGGCGGGTCGGCCCCGGCCTACACTGGCGGCCATGCCGAGCCTGCCCGCTTCCGAGATCCGCGCGCTGTGTTTCGACGTCTTCGGCACCGTCGTCGACTGGTACGGCAGCGTGCAGGCCGAGGTGCAGCGCCTGGGCCTGCCGCTGGGCGCGAACGGCGGCGGCGACTTCGCCCTGGCCTGGCGCGCCGGCTACGCCCCGGCGATGCAGGACGTGCGCAGCGGCGCGCTGCCCTGGACCGACCTGGACGGCCTGCACCGCCGCATCCTCGACCGGCTGCTGGCCGAACGCGGTGTGGTGCTGGCCGAGGCGCAAGCCGCCGAGTTCAACCGCGTCTGGCACCGCCTGCAGCCCTGGCCCGACAGCGTGGCCGGGCTCACACGGCTGAAGCAGCGCTTCACCATCACCACGCTGAGCAACGGCCACGTGGCCCTGCTGCTGAACATGGCGAAGAACGCCGGCCTGCCCTGGGACACGGTGCTGAGCGCCGAACTCTTCGGCCACTACAAGCCCGACCCCGAGGTCTACCTGGGCGCCGCGCGGCTGCTGGGCCTGCGGCCAGCCCAGGTGATGATGGTGGCCTGCCATCCCGGCGACCTGCGCGCGGCCGCCGCCTGCGGGCTGCGCACGGCCCATGTGGCGCGGCCGCTGGAGCGCGGGCCTGGCGGCGGCATGGAGGCCTGGCAACCGGGCGAATTCGACGTCGCGGCCGAAGACTTCGTCGACCTGGCGCGGCAACTGGGCGCCACGCTAGAACACGAATGACCAGACGGCCAGCACCGCCATGGCCAGTGTCAGGGTGACGCCATAGAGCAGGCTGACCACGCCCGCGCGCAGCCAGCGCGGCCACCAGCGCCCGCCGTAGACCCGCCTCATCGCCATCAGCGTGTACACCGGCACCGCCAGCAGCAGCAGTTGCACTGCCTGACCGGGCAGCATCATCAGACCCAGCACCAGGAACCACAGCGCGTGCACATGCAGCGCAAAGACCAGATGTTCGGTGTAGCGCAGGCCCCGGTTCAGGTAGACCAGCTTCAGCCACAACGCGAAGGCCGGCAGCAGCACGAACAGCGACGCCCCCAGATTGGCGACGAACTTTTCGGTGACCTGGCGAACCATGCCGTCCAGCGCCTCGGGCTTGAGATCGATGCGGCGCTGGATGCGCTGGCACAGCCACTCGGGCATGCGTTCGCAGAAGAAGACGCCGTCCTTCAGGCCGGCGCGGCCCAGGCCGATGTTGAGCGAACCGTTGCGCAGCTCGCCCTGGTCCAGCTTCACGGCACCGTCGACCTCCAGGCTGACCGACGCGGTGATGCGAAACAGCAGCAACACCACCAGGCTGATGCTGAGGTACAGCCGCAGCGGCAGCACGTAATGCTTGCGCCGGCCGGCCAGGTATTGCGCCGTCAGTTCGCCGGGCTTGAGCAGCAGCAGCTTCAGCGTGCGCCAGAGCGCGCCTTCGGTGGCGAAGTAGGCGCCGCCGAACTGCTGCAGGAACTCACCCAGCTTCGGCGGCCGGATATGGGTTTCCTGGCCGCAGGCCGGGCAGAAGCGGGGTGGCACGGGCCCCAGCGTGTGCCCACAGTTCAGGCAGACGGCATCGGGCGGTGCGGGCACATTCATGATCGCGCAACGCTAACCCATGACCCGACGGCCGGCGGCTGGAGCCCGGACCCCTAAACTCTCTCAGCTTCCTGCAGTCGAGATTCGATGAAACGTTCCACGAAGGCATTGACCCTGGCCGTGCTGCTGCTGGCCACAGCCGCCGCCGCCTGGTGGTGGCAGCAACGCCCGGTGAAGCCGCCACCCGAGAAGTACCGCACCGCCCTCGTCGACCGGGGCCCCATCACCCAGGTGGTGATGGCCACCGGCACCCTGCAGCCGGTGACCACCATCACCGTGGGCACCCAGGTCAGCGGCACGGTGATGGAACGCCTGGCCGACTTCAACGACCGCGTCAAGGCCGGGCAGGTGCTGCTGCGCCTGGACCCCACCAACCTGCAGGCCCGGCTGCGCCAGGCCCAGGCCCAGGCCGCCAGCGCACAGGCCAGCGTCGCCCTGGCCACGGCCAACCTGGAACGCAACCGCAAGCTGGTGGCCCAGGAATTCATCAGCAGCCTGGCGCTGGACCAGAGCCAGCGCGAATTCGACGCCGCCCGCGCCAGCCTGGAGCTGGCGCGGGCGCAGGTCGACGCGGCCCAGGCCGACGTCAACAACAGCGTCATCCGCAGCCCGATCGACGGCGTGGTCATCCGCCGCAACATCGACGTCGGCCAGACCGTGGCGGCCAGCTTCCAGACACCCGAGCTCTTCCTGCTGGCGCGCGACCTGCGGCAGATGCAGATCCACACCAACGTGAGCGAGGCCGACGTCGGCCAGGTGCAGCCCGGCCAGCAGGTGCGCTTCACGGTGGACGCCTATCCGCAGGCCGAATTCGAAGGCGTGGTGCAGCAGTTCCGCCTGAATGCGACGACGACGCAGGGCGTGGTCACCTACAACATCATCGTCGGCGTCGACAACAGCGACGATCGCCTGAAGCCGGGCATGACGGCGCAGACGCGCATCGTGCTGCAGAGCAAGCCCGAGGTGCTGCGCCTGCCCACGGCCGCACTTCGCTACCAGCCCGACGACGACGACCGCAAGGCCATTGCCGCGGCGGCGGCCAAGGGCGCGTCGGCCCCCGGCGCGGCAGCCGCCAGCGCCGCACCCCAGGCCGCGCTCGCGGGCGACGACGGCGTGCTCACACGCACGCGCGGCGGCGAACGGGTCTATCGAGTCTGGACCGTGGGCCCCGACCAGGTGCCGCAGCCGCACGAGGTGACGGTGGGCATTGCCAACACGCGCTTCACCGAGCTGGCGCAGGTGCTCAGCGGCAGCGTCAAGGCCGGCGACGCGCTGATCACGCGCCGCGCAGACGCCCCTGCAAATGCCCGCTGAAGGCGCGCCCGGCAGCACCGGAACCATGGCGGCAGCCGACGTCATCCGCCTGAAGGGCATTGCCAAGAGCTACCGCAACGGGGAAGTCGTCACGCCGGTGCTGCACGACATCGACCTGGCGGTGGGCCAGGGCGAATATGTCGCGTTGATGGGCCCCAGCGGTTCGGGCAAGAGCACGCTGATGAACCTGCTGGGCCTGCTGGACCGCGCCGACACCGGCCATTACGTGCTGGCCGGCCGCGACGTCACCGAATTGAGCGCGGCGCAGCAGGCCGAGGTGCGCAACCAGACCATCGGTTTCGTCTTCCAGAGCTTCAACCTGCTCAAGCGCATGAACGTGCAGGAAAACGTGGCGCTGCCGTTGCTGTATGCCGGCCTGTCGCGCGCCGCCGCCCGCAGCCGCGCGCAGGAACTGCTGGACCAGGTGGGCCTGGGCGCGCTGTCCAAACGTCTGCCCAGCCAGTTGAGTGGCGGCCAGCAGCAGCGCGTGGCGATTGCCCGCGCCCTGGCCTGCCGCCCGCCGCTGCTGCTGGCCGACGAACCCACCGGCAACCTGGACACCCAGACCACCGAGGACGTGCTGGCCCTGCTGGACGCCCTGAACCGCGAGCAGGGCCTGAGCATCGTGCTGGTGACGCACGAGAACGACGTGGCGGCCCATGCGAAGCGGCTGGTGCGGCTGAAGGACGGGCGGGTGGTGTACGACGGCGTGCCGGGGGGCAACATGACTGCCGCCGGCCAGCAGCGGCTGTCGGCACTCGAACCATGAGCTTCCTGCAAACCCTCTTCGAAGCCTTCCGCTCGCTGGCCTCGAACCGCTTGCGCACTGCCCTGACGATGCTGGGCATCGTCATCGGCATTGCCAGCGTCGTGCTGATGCTGGGCGTGGGCGACGCCGTGCGCGGCTTCATCGACCGCGAACTCTCGGTGCTGGGCAGCAACCAGCTCATCGTGCAGCGCGGTGCACCCACCGGCGGCAACGGCCCGCCCAGACGGCCGGCGAATCCCGATGCGGTGATGCTGACGCTGGACGACGCTGCCGCCATCAACACCTTGCCCAGCGTGGCTGCCGCCGCGGCCACGCTGCAGAGCAGCTTTCCGGTGCTCTACGGCGACGACAACAGCCAGAGCCTGGTGCTGGGGGTGACGCCCGAGATGTTCCGCGTGCGCAACTGGGTCGTCGACCAGGGCGTGCCCTTCAGCGACGACGACGTGCGCAGCGCCAACCGCGTCATCCTCATCGGCAGCAAGATCGCCGAGGCGCACTACCTGCGGCGCGACCCGCTGGGACAGGTCATCCGTGTGGGCGGGCGGCCGTTCACGGTCATCGGCGTGCTGGCCGGCAGTGGCCGCACGCTCGACGGCACCGACCTGGGTGAACTGCTGGTGGTGCCGCTGACGGCGCTGCCGATCACGCTGCCGCGACCGCGCTCGGTGCACTACATCAACGTCCAGGCCGTCAGCGAACTGCGCCTGAAGGAAGCCGAACTCGACGTCGCCGAACTGCTGCGCGACCGCCGCCGCATCACCGGCGACATGCCCGACGACTTCAACATCACCAACCTGGCCAGCATCGCGCAGACGGGTGCCAACATCGCCGCGGCGCTGTCGATCGGGCTGGGCGTGATCGGCGCGGTGTCCCTGGTGGTGGGCGGCATCGGCATCATGAACATCATGCTGGTGAGCGTCAGCGAACGGGTGCGCGAGATCGGCATCCGCATGGCCATCGGCGCCAAGCCGCGCCATGTGCTGACGCAGTTCCTGGCCGAGGCGGTGGTGATGTGCGTGCTGGGAGGTGCGGTGGGCGTGGTGCTGGCCGCCCTGGGCGTGTGGGGCGTGAACCATGCCGGCGCTTCGGGCAGCTTCCGCATGGACCTGTCGGCCACGCATGTGCTGATCGCGGTGCTGTTTTCCACCGGCGTGGGCCTTTTCTTCGGCTGGTATCCGGCGCGGCGGGCGTCGAAGCTGCTGCCCATTGAATGCCTGCGGCAGGAGTGACTTGCCAGGCCAGGGGCCGGCACCGCTGGCGGGCAGGCCGACAACCGGCCCGCCGCCTTCGAACTTCGAACTTCGACGAGCTCAGCGCGCGCTGAGTTCGGCGCGGCGGTTCATCGCCCAGGCCTCTTCGTTGCTGCCTTCGGCCTTGGGGCGCTCCGACCCGAAGCTGACCGTTTCCAGACGGCGGGCATCGCCGCCCATCAGCACGATCGAGCGGGCCACCGCGTCGGCACGGCGCTGGCCCAGCGCCAGGTTGTATTCCCGGCTGCCGCGTTCGTCGGCATGGCCGGCGATCACCAGGCGCTTGGCACCATCGGCAGCCATGCGGCGGGCCTGGGTTTCGATCACGGGCGCGAAGTCCGGGCGCACGTCGAAACGATCGAAGTCGAAATAGACGAAACGACCCGCGGCCGGGTCGGCGGCCTTGCCGGCGCTCAGGTCGACCGCGGCCACGGCGGTCTGTGCCGCGGGCTGCGCAGGCGCTGCCGCAGCCGCCACGGCGCCCGGCGCGGCGGCCACAGCGGCAGGCGCCGCGGCCGCCGCCGGCGTTGCGGCGGTCAACGTGGTCTTGGACGCGCAGCCTGTCAGCAGCACGGCCAGCAGGCCCAGGGTCAGCGCGGGCAGCGGGCCCGACTTGCGCAGTTTCTTGGTCATCTTCGGCTCCTTGAGGTGGGTGGACAAACAAAGGGCGGTGGAAAAGGGGCGGATCAGGTGCTGGCCGGCACGACAGGCGCTGCGCTGGCGGCCAGGGGGGGCACCCAGGGGCCCCAGGCCGGCTGGCGCAGCGGCAGCGGTGAATCACCCGCCAGCGGCAGCTGGGTGCGGCCGTCCAGCGACGTGGTCTTCAGCAATTCCTGGCGCCCGCGCCTCGTGGCGTAGACCAGCAGCCGGCCATTGGGGGCAAAGCTGGGGCGCTCGTCGTCGTCGCCCTGCGTCAGGCGCTGTTCGCTGCCGTCGTCCAGGCGCTGCAGCACCAGGCGGTAGCTGCCCTGTTCGCGCAGCACATAGGCCAGATGGCGCCCGTCCGGGCTGGGCGCCGGGCTCAGGGCCTGCACGCCCCAGCTCAGGCGCTGCACGCCGGTGCCATCCAGGCCGGTGCGGTAGACCTGGGGCGCACCGCCGCGGTCGCTGACGAAATACAGGCTGCGTCCGTCTGGCGCCCAGGCGGGCTCGGTGTCGATGCCCAGGCTGCGTGTCACGCGCACGGGCTCGCCGCCATCCCGGTCCATGACGTAGATCTGGGTCTGGCCGTCGCGCGACATGGCCAGCGCCAGGCGCTGCCCGTCGGGGGACCACGCCGGCGCACTGTTGGACCCGCGCCAGGCCGCGAGCACGCGGCGGCGGCCGCTGGCCAGGTCCTGAGCCCAGACCTGGGCCTGGCCACGTTCGAAGGACACATAGGCCAGTTCGCGCCCGTCGGGCGACCAGGCCGGGCTGATCAGGGCTTCATGGCTGGCCAGGGCCGTGCGGTGGACATGGCCGTCGGCGTCGGCCACCTTCAGCAGGTGCCGCTGGCCTTGCTGCATGACATAGGCCACGCGCGTGGCGGCCACGCCGCGCACACCGGTGAGCAGGCGCTGCACTTCGTCGGCGATGCGGTGAATGGCCAGGCGGCGGTCGGCCGGCAGCACGCGGGTCTCGTCCTCGGCCAGCGGCTGCTGGCGCAGCGGGTCCCACAGCCGCCAGCGCAGCAGCACCCAGCCATCGGCCAGAGGGCTGGCCTGCCCCGAGACGATGCCCAGCAGGGTTCGCGCCGCGGCGCTGTCCAGCCCCAGATGGGCCGCATAGGCCTGCGGCTGGAGCTGGCCGCTGCGCTGGAAGTCGGCACTCAGCACCGCCGCCACGCTGTCGGCACCCGCGGCTTCGTCGCCTTCGAAGGGCATCACGCCCACGGGCACGCGCGTCTGGCCCACGCCCTCGACCCGCAGGTGCAGCGCGGCTTGCGCAGCCGCGGCCGGCAGCAAGGCCAGTGCGCCCAGGCAGGAACGGCGGTTGACGAAGAGAGGCTTCATGGTGCGGCCAAAGTAACCCCGCATTGGGCCGCGACTAGCCGTTTGGCGCAAAGCCTTCGCGCTGCGCCACCAGAAGGCCTAAGCCTTATCCCGCGGGGTGGCAATCAGCCGCGGCGCGCGCATTCAGGCCGGGGGAAGGACGGACCTGCCGTCGGCCAGCACCCGCCAGAGGTCGTAGCAGGCGCCGATGTCGTGGTAGTCCACCTTGCCCGCCGGGCTCTTCGCGCGCGTGAGGTTGAAGTTGTCGCGCGTGAGGATGCGGAACCACGCGCCCTGGTCATGGTCGACGAAATGCGCCCAGCAATAGCGCCACTGCGCCAGGTAGGCGTTGCGAAAGCGCGCTTCGCCCGTGACCACGGCCAGCACGCCCGCGGCGGCCAGGGTCTCGGCCTGCACCCAGTGGTACTTGTCGGCATCGCAGATGCTCCCGTCGGGTGCGAAGCCGTAGTGCATGCCGCCGTGTTCACCGTCCCAGGCGGTGTGCCAGGCCCGATCGAACAGCGCCTGCGCGCGGGCCAGGTGCCAGGGCCGCGGCAGGTGCGCGTCCAGCTGGCACAGCAGCTTGGCCCATTCGGTGAAATGCCCGGGCTGGTAGCCCCAGGGACGGAAGATGTTGCTGCTGTCGTGGCGGTTGTAGTCCCAGTCGGGCGTCCAGTCGCTGCGGTAGTGCTCCCAGATGTCGCCGCCCTGGGCCGAGGCCAGACGCAGCGTGATGCCTTCGGCCAGGGCCTCGGCCCGGGCCAGGAAGCGGGTGTCTGCGGTGGCCTCGAAGGCCGCGATCAGGGCCTCGCAGGCATGCATGTTGGCGTTCTGGCCGCGGTAGGGGGCCAGGGTCCAGTCGGGTGCGGCCTCGTCGGCGTAGAGCTGTGCCGAAGGCTCGAAGAAACGCTGCTCGGCCAGTGCAAACGTGCCGCTCAGCAGTTCGGCCGCACCGGCCACGCCGATGCGCGCCGCCCGCGCCGCGGCCAGCATCACGAAGGCCAGCCCGTACATGTGCTTGCTGCGGTCCACCGGCGTGGACCGGCCATGCTCCCAGCGCACGGTCCAGTGGTAGCCGCCGGCCTGGCGGTCCTTGAAGGCCGTGTCCAGGAAGCACAGCGCATGCGCGGCGCGGTCCTTGAACACGGCCTGGCCGCTCAGTTCATGCGCGATGGCGCTGGTGACGACCCAGCGCGTGGCGCTGACCAGGTGCCGGTTCACGCGGTCGTAGACCCGGCCGTCGTCCAGGAAGTGGTGGTACATGCCACCGCTGGGGTCCACCGCCTGCTCGCCGTAGAAGCCCATGACCCACAGCGCATGCTCGCGCAGGAAGCTGCGGCTGCCGAAGTCCGGCGGCTCGGGGGGCCGGGGCATCGGGCTCGGAACGGGCGACAGGCTGGCCATCGGCAAGACCTCAGAAGCTGTAGGTCGCGGTCAGCGACACCCGGCGCGGCAGGATCGGCCGGCCCACGAAGAACTGGCCGCCGCCCACCTGCGCCGCACCCACGCGCGGCGAACCTTCGGCCAGACCCTGGCTGTCGGTCAGGTTGAACACGCCCACACCCAGGCGCAGCGAAGTGTCGCCGCCCATCGGCATCTTGTAGCCCGCAGTCAGGCGCCACAGGCTGTAGGAAGGCAGCACCGCGCTGTTGGCGTTGTTGGTGAAGGCGCGGCTCTGGTAGTTCCAGGACAGGCTGGCGTCCAGGCGGCCGTCGTCGTAGCTGAGCGCGGCATTGGCGAAGGTCTTGGGCTTGCGCTCGAGTTCGCGGCCCTTCAGCGGGCCTTCGCTGATCTCGTGGTCGGTGTAGGTGAGGTTGGCGCTGGCCAGCAGGGCCGGCATCAGGCGGTAGCTCATCGAGGCTTCCACGCCCTTGGCTTCGGTCGACAGCAGCGTCACGACCTCGGCGATGCCGCCGCCGCCGGTGTTCTGGAAGGTGACGCTGCGGCGGTTCTTCAGCTTCGACGAGAACACCGCGAGCGTGCTGCTGAAGGACCCGGCGGCCATCTTCACGCCGGCTTCCAGCTGGTCGATCACCTCGGCCTCGTAGGACGCCGGGTTGCCCTGGGCGTTGAAACCCACCGAACGCACCTCGGGGAAGAAGAAGCCGTGCGACAGGTTGGCGTAGACGTTGGTGGAGGGCGTCAGCTTGTAGAGCGCGCCGAACGAGGCGGCGGTTTCGCTGGTGCTGACCTTGCCGGTCTGGAAGTTGCCGCTGCCAACCACGGCGCTGGTCAGCGCCGCGGCTTCGTTCGTGCCGCCCTGGCCGACGTTGTTGGCGGTCACGGTCGTTTCACGGCGGATGTCGCCGCTGAGCTTTTCGAAGCGGATGCCGGCATCGAAGGCCCAGTGGCGGGCCTCGATCTGGTCGGCCAGGTAGACCGCGGTGCGCGTGGCGCTGTGCTTGTTCTGGGTGTAGCCCACCGACGGGTCGACCAGGCCGTTGCGGGTGAAGCGCGTGCCGCCGGCCACCAGGTTCACCAGCCGCGGCTGGTTGGCGAATTCGGCCAGGTAGGTCTGCGTGAGGCTGTTGTCCTCGGCCGTGGTGCGCGCCAGCCAGGTGCCCAGCGTGAAGTTGTGCGTGGCCCCGCCGAGCTGCATGCGCTTGACGAGGTTCAACTCGGCGCTGGCGTCGTCGGCCGGCCGGTCGCGGTTGAGGATGCGGTTGGCGAAGAGGCGCGTGCCGGCGGCCAGCGGCTGGCCGTTGTCGACGTAGGTGAAGCTGCCGGTGCCGGTGATGCTGCGGTTGCTCAGGTACTGGGCCTGCAGTTCGGGCACGTTGATGATGCCGTCGCCGTCCAGGAACAGGTTGAACTGGTGCTCGTACTTCGCCAGCTTGGCCTTGGCGTTGAGCGCCAGGTCATCGGCCAGGTCCAGGTCCAGCACGAAGCCCAGCGAGCCGCCCCGGGTGGACACGCCGTCGCCGATGGGCGAGCTGTAGCTGCGGCCGCCCGGCAGCACGCTGGTCAGGCCAGCGGCCTGGGCGGTGTTGACGGTGAACACCGTCTGCCCGTCGGCACCGGCCACGCGTTCGAGCGAGCCGCCGTCCAGCGGCAGTGGCAGGTAGTACTGCACCTTGTCGTCGATGGCCTGGGCAAACAGCTTGACCGTGCCCTGGTCCAGCCGGTGCATCAGGTTGGCGCGCAGCTGGAAGCCTTCGGTGGGCAGGCCCGACTTCAACGGCCCGTCGTCCTTGCGCACCCAGCCCGAAATGGCGTAGAAGGTGCGGTCGCTGATCGGCCCGCCCAGGTAGGCGTCGGCGCGCACGCGGCCTTCTTCGGCCACTTCCAGCTGCACCACGCCCTCGCGCTTGGCCCCGCCGGTCTTGCTGATGTAGTTCAGGATGCCGGCCACCGAGCCGGGGCCGAACAGGTTGGACACGCCGCCGGCCACGAACTCGAGCCGGCGCACGCCCAGGTCGTTGCGGATGTAGACGTCGTAGGCCGATGAGTTCAGGCCGAAGGTGCTGAGCGCCGGCAGGCCGTCGTACAGCAGCGGCGTGAACTGGTACTGGCCGGAAGACGGCAGACCGCGCACCTGCACGTTGGCCGCGACTTCGCCGCCACCGCCTTCGGCCTTGATGCCGGGCACGGTGGCCAGGATGTCGGCCTGGCTGTTGGACGTCAGGCGCGCCAGTTCGGTGGCGCCGAGCGCGGTGGTGGACAGCGGCGTGGCGAAGCCGGCGCGCAGCGTGCTGGTGCCGGTGACGACCACGGTCTGCGCGGCCGGGGGTTCGGCCGCGGGTGCAGGGGCCGGGGCCGTCTGCGCCTGCGCGGCGGCAGCCAGGCTGGCCAGGGCCGCCAGCACGGCAGTGCGCATGGCCGAAGGGGCGTGGGAGTGAAGGCGCTTGTTCATGGTGGGTTGTCTCCGTGGTGGTTTTCGAAAGCTCAAATTGCCTGGCCGGCCAGCCAGTGCAGGTAGGTGGCGGCGGTCCAGCTGAAGTCGCGGCCCCCCAGGCCGCTGCCGGTTTCGGGGTGGTAGTACTCGTGGAAGCCGGAACGCTCGAACAGGCGCCGGCTGTTTTCGCGGATGCGTTCGGCCAGCACGGCCTGCCCCTGCTCGGCCAGCCCCTGACTGATGAGCAGGTTGATGTGCTGCCACACCGGCCCGCGCCAGTAGCGCGGGGCGTCATAGGTGGGCGCGCTGCGGCGGGTGGACGCCACGCCGTACGCGGTTTCGTCCAGCCCGGCGCGCACCGCCGGGGCAATGTCGAAGCCGAAGCCGGCATAGGCCGACAGCAGGCCGGCGCTGGTGGGCTGGTCCAGCAGCTCGCCGGTGAGCGCGTCGCGAGACACCGGTTGCTGCCAGCGGTCCGACCACAGCGCAGCCACGGCCCGCTGGGTGCGCTGCACCTGGCCCTGCATCTCGGCCGCGGCGGCTTCGTCACCGAAGCGCGCGGCCAGCACCGCCAGGTCACGGCTGGCGCGCTGCAGGATGCAGACGATGCCGATGTCGTTCACCTGAAAGCGGCCGGCTTCCAGCATGTGTTGCGGGTCGAAGCCGGCTTCGCGGTTGGCGTCCATCAAGTAGACCACGCGGTCGTAGAAGGACTGCGGCGGGCGCATCGACGCGTCGACATGGTCCAGGTCGCGGCGGCGGTAGGCGCGCGTGGTGGCCGGCACGCGGGCCAGCGGCGCGTCCCAGGCCGGCGAGTTGTCCATGCCCGTTTCCCAGGGGTGCAGGATGCGCACCAGGCCGCTGCCTTCGGGGTCGCGCGTGCGGTACCACCAGCGGTGGTGGGCCAGCAGGCCAGGCAGCAGGCCGCGCACGGCGGATTCGGCAGCGGCGCGGTCCTGGGCGCGTTCCAGCATCCAGCGCACCATGGTAGCGTGCAAAGGCGGCTGGCTGATGCTGCTGGTGCGCAGCGCAAGGGCCTGGGTGCCCCATTCGTCGGGCCCGGGGAAGTAGCTGTCGGCGGGCTGGTGGAAGGTGATGTGCGCCAAGAGGCCGGCGCTGCCGCCGCCGTAGTCGCGTTCGGTCCACAGGCCCGAGAACAGGGTCTGGATCTCGAGCCAGGCGCGCGGTTCGTCGAACTGCATCCAGCCCAGCGCGCAGACGCTGGCGTCCCAGTTCCACTGGAAGGGGTACAGGCCGGCGGTGGGGATGGTGTAGCCGCCGCGGTCATTGGCGCACAGCACCTGCTGCGCGCGCTGCACAAGGGTGGGGTTCATGCGAGGAGATGTCCTTCGGTGTCGTACCAGCGCACGCCGCTGGGCTGGGCGTGCAGGTACAGGGTCTGGCCGGGCCGCACGCTGGGCTGGGCCGCCAGGCTGATGCGCAGCAGTTCTTCGCCCACGCGCGTGGTGACCTGCTGCGAGGCGCCCAGCATTTCCACCACGCGGGCCTGCACGGCCAGGCCGCTGGGGGCGGCACTCGCCTGCAGTTCTTCAGGGCGGATGCCCAGCGTCAGACCGGGCCGCGGCGTGCAGCCCAGGGCGGCCTGGGTGGCGGCATCGGTGATGAAGTTCATCGGCGGGTTGCCGATGAAGCCGCCCACGAAGCGCGTGGCCGGGTGGTTGTAGACCACGGCCGGCACCTCGTATTGCACGATGTGCCCGCCGTACATCACGGCGATGCGGTCGGCCATGCTCATGGCCTCGGTCTGGTCGTGCGTGACGTAGATGGTGGTGGTGTTCAGCTCGCGCAGCAGACCCTTGAGTTCGGCGCGCATTTCCAGGCGCAGCAGGGCGTCCAGGTTGGACAGGGGTTCGTCCATCAGCAGCACGTCGGGTTCGACCGCGAGTGCACGCGCCACGGCCACGCGCTGGCGCTGGCCGCCGGACAGCTGGCCGGCATAGCGTTCGAGCAGGTGTTCGATGTGCATCATCGACGCCGCGCGCAGCACCTGCTGCTGCACCTTCGCTTCGGGCGCCTTGCGCATGCGCAGGCCGAAGCCGATGTTCTCGCCGATGGTCATGTGCGGGAACACGGCGTAGTTCTGGAACACCATCGCGATGTTGCGGTCGCGCGGCGCCAGGCCCTTCATCGAACGGCCGCCGATGGCGACCTCGCCCGCGGTCTCGGTCTCCAGCCCGGCAATGATGCGCATCAGCGTCGTCTTGCCGCAGCCCGAGGGACCCAGCAGCACGCAGAACTCGCGGTCCTGCACCTCCAGGTCGATGGCTTGCAGTGCCTCGTGGCCCTTGAAGGTCTTGCGCACGCCGCGCAGCGAGATCGAGCTCATCGGTTGGCGATGCCCCACATCGAGAACAGGTACTTGCGCACGACGAAGATGAACACCATCGACGGCAGGATGAGGAAGAAGCCGCCGGCAAAGCGGAAATGCAGCGGGCTTTCCTCCAGGCTGGCGAACAGGTAGGCGGTGAGCGTGCGTTGCTTGAGCGTCAGCACGCTGGCCGCAAACACCTCGTTCCACGACACCACGAAGCTGAAGACCATGGCTGCGGCCAGGCCCGGCAGGGCCAGCGGCGCGACGACGCGCACGAAGCCGGTGAAGCGGTTGCAGCCCAGCGTCCACGCAGCTTCTTCCAGTTCGCGCGGGATGGCCATGAACAGCGACGACGACACCAGGATGGCGAACGGCAGCGCCAGCGCCGTGTGCACCAGGGCCACGCCCAGGTGGGTGTCGTACAGGCCCACGGCGATGAAGCGCGTGACCAGCGGCAGCGCCAGGATGGCCAGCGGGAAGGCGCGAGTCATCACGATGAGCACGCGGTAGAGGTCCTGGCCCTTGAAGTCGTAGCGCGCCAGCGCATAGCCGGCCGGGGCGCCCAGGCCCACGGCCATCACCATGGTCAGCAGGGCCACGACGATGCTGTTCCACACCGCCTGCCAGACGCCGGTGAAGTTGAGGAAGAAGTCCAGCGTCTCCAGCGACAGGCTGCCCGGCCACAGGCTTTTGGGCCAGGCGGTGGCGGCCTCGCGCGGGCCCAGGGCGCTGAGGGCGATCAGCAGCACCGGCACCAGCCAGCACACCGAGATGAGCACGGCCATGCCGAACAGAAACCGCTGAAGCTTCATGCGAGTGCCTCCCGGTTCACACGCAAGACGCGCAGGAAGACCACGGTGGCAGCGATCGACAGCACCAGGATCAGCAGCGCATAGGCCGCGGCGACATGGCTGTTCTGGTAGGCGCCCTGCCAGTTGTAGGCCTCGCCCACCAGCACCGGGAAGTCGCGCCCGGCCAGGGCGTAGACGACGGCAAACACCTCGAAGGCCAGCACCGTGCGCAGGATCAGCGCCGACTGCAGGCTGGGCCGCAGCAGCGGCAGCGTCACTTTCGTGAAGCGGGCCCAGGGGCTGGCGCCGAAGACTTCGGCGGCCTCGTGGTATTCCTTCGGGATGGCCTGCACGCCGGCCATCAGGATGACGAGCACGATGGCCGTGGCGCGCCAGATCTCGGCGATCACGACGCAGACGAACAGCGCCAGAGGCTCCTGGTAGCTGAGCCAGCTGACCGGCCCGCTGGCCAAGCCCAGGCCGTTGAGCACGCTGTTGAAGTAGCCGCGGTCGGTGAAGATGGCCAGCCAGGCCAGGCCCGCGGCGAGGTCGCTCACGCCCAGCGGAATCGTCCAGATGTAGAGGAAGCCCATGCGCCCGCGCTGCAGCTTCTGCAGCATCAGCGCCATGCCCAGGGCCAATGCCACCTGCAGCGGCACCACCACGGCCACCAGCATCAGCGTGTTGCGCAGCGACAGGCCGAAGTTCAGGTCGCCGGCCATGCGTTCCAGGTAGCGGGTGGTGAATTCGCCGTCTTCGGTGCGGAAGGCCAGCAGCGCGGTCTCGGCCAGGGGCCAGACGAACAGCACCAGCAGGAAGACCACGCTGGGCGCGATCAACAGGTAGGGCAGGCGCGGCGAGTGCATGGCGGTGCGGTGCGGGGCAGGCGGGCGGGCGGGCGGGCGAGCGGCTACTGCACGCGGCAGGGCTGGCTGCCGCTGGGCGCGTCGGGCGCCCAGCAGGGCACGCGGGCTTCCTGCAGCAGTTCGTCGAGCCAGCGCGATTCCTCGCGCAGCACGCGGGCGATGTCTTCGTTGCGCAGCACGATGCGCGTGAAGGCGTCGACGTAGATCTTGTTGAACTCGCCGTTCTTGCGCCCCAGCTGCACCGGCAGGCGCGAGGCGATGCCGTCGGGCGCGTTCAGCGTGGCGGCCATACCGGCGGCGGCCACGCGCACGCCGGCGGGCAGGCTGGACAGGTCGGTCTTCACCACCGGGAAGAAGCCGAACAGCGCCAGCAGCCGGGCCTGCGTGGCGGGCTGGGTGAGCAGGTCCACCACGCGTTCGGCCGCGGCGCGGTCGGGCGCGTTGCGCGGAATCGCCAGGCCCACCAGCACGGGCATGAAGCCGCGCCCCTTGGCACCCGCAGGCGCGGGGAAGGCGACGAAGTCTTCGGGCCGGGCGTTCAGCGCCGGCAGCATGCGCGCGGTGTGGTCGAAGGCCACCCACACCTCGCCCGTCTTCAGCGGCTCTTCCATGAAGGCGAAGCTGGTCGAGCGCGGGTTGACCACTTGCCACAGTTCACGCAGCTGGGCCCAGGCGGCCACGGCCTCGGGGCTCTTGAAGCTGCGCACCACACCCCCGGTGTGGCTGGGGTAGAAGCTGGCCTGGAAGAAACGCCACCACAGCCCGCGCGGCCCGGCCGGAAAGCCCAGCTTGCGTTCGCCGGTGGCGGCCTGCAGCGCGCGGCCCCAGGCCAGCAGCTGCGGGTAGGTCAGGGCCTGCAGGTTGGCGCCGGGCGGCAGGTAGGGCAGCGCCTTCTTGTTGGCCACCATCTGGAAGGTGTTGGTCATCAGCGGCACGAAGCGCTGCTGCGTGCCGCCCATGCGGCCCAGGGCCAGCGCGGCGGGGTCGAATTCGCGCGTGGCCGACAGACGCTGCACCAGGGCGGTGAGGTCCTGCAGGCCGCCTTCCTGGTCGATGGGGGCGAGCTCGCCGTCGAGCGCGATGACGACGTCGATCTGCCCGCGTGCCGCGCCCAGTTCGGCCCGCATGCGCGTGAGCAGGGTGTTGCCGTCCTCGGGCAGGAAGGCGGCGCCACCGGGCAGCACGTGCAGCACCTGCTTGCGCATCAGCTCGGCTTCTTCGACCGGCCGCATCTGGGTCGAGACGATGGTGGTCTGGGCCACGGCAGCAAACCCCACGGCAGACGCAACCAGCGCCATGCCGACCCGCGCCAGCCGCCGCGAGAAGGCCCGCAGCGTCACGGCGGCGGCGCGGTGGATGCGCGTTCCAGCAGGCGCACGGGTTCCAGTTCGTGCAGGCCTTCCGGGGCTTCGCCGGCCATGCGGCGCATCAGCAGCGCGGCCAGGTGCCGGCCGCTTTCGAAGACCTGGTGGTCGATGGTCGTGAGCGGCGGGTCGCTGAACTCGGCCGATTCGGAATTGCCGTAGCCCGTCAGCGAGATGTCCTTGCCCACGCGCAGCCCGCTCTGCCGGCAGGCCATGCCCGCCCCCAGCGCCAGCACGTCGTTGGCGCAGACGATGGCGGTGGGGCGCAGAGCGCGGTCGGCCGGGTGCAGCAGTTCGATGGCCACGGCATGCGCGGCGGCGGCCGTCAGCTCGCTGTGCACCACCGGGCAATGGGCCGCATTCAGGCCGGCGGCGGCCACGCCCTGGGTGAAGCCTTCGCGCCGCAGCAGCGCGAAGGTGAGCTCGCCCGGGCCGTTGATCATGGCGATGCGGCGGTGGCCCAGCGTCACCAGCCGGCCCACGGCCAGGCGCATCGCGCGTTCGTTGTCGGTGTCGACCCACGCGTGCGCGTCGTTGTGCAGGGTGCGGCCGTGGGTGACGAAGGGCAGGCCGCGCGCCTGCAGCAGCGCCACGCGGGCGTCGCGCGGGCGGGTGCGGGTGAGGATCAGGCCGTCCACCACCCCGGCGTCCAGCAGGCGCTGCAGGCCCGGCAGTTCGCCTTCGTCGGACGGCAGCGCCATCGACAGCAGGTAGTAGCCGGCGTCCTGCAGGCCGCTGGTGACGCCGTGCATCAGCTGCGGAAAGCTGGTGTCGAAGCGGCTGGGGCCCAGCACCGGGGAGATCAGTGCCACCGCGCCGGTGCGGCCCGTGGCCAGCCGGTGCGCCACCGGGTGCGGGCGGTAGCCGATCTCGCGCGCCGCCCGTTCCACCCGTTCGCGCGTGGCCGTATTCACGTCGGCATAGCCGTTCAAGGCACGCGAAACGGTGGAGACCGACAACCCCAGGGACTGTGCAAGTTTTCTGATGGACACGGCGGAATTCAGTTCAAAACCGGTTTTGGCTGCTCATTCTGGATGCCAGAACCGGTTTTGGAATTCGGAACAAACCCGCATGGACCATGGCCTCTCGGGCTTGGGAAGGCCGGGATCAGGACTTCAGCAGCGGATTGCGGGCAGGCAGGCACGCAGCCCGCAGGCCGGCATCAACCGGGGCCGGGCGACGGCAGCCGCAACTCCAGCACCAGGTCTTCGCCGGCAGGCTGCTGGCTGCACAGGACCCAGCCGCGCCGTTGATAGAAGCCCAGCGCCTGCGTGCCCGGGCCGGTGCCCAGCCACAGCAGGGGCAGGCGCTGTTCGCGCAGCCAGGCCAGCATCACGGCGTGCAGCGCGTTTCCGTGGCCCCGACCCTGGGCTTCGGGGTGAACGAACAGGGCCCAGACATTGCCTTCCTGGCGCTGCTTGTCGACGACGGCGATGGCGAAGGCCAGCACGCGGGCGTCGCGCGCCTGGCCAGCCGTCACCACCCAGCCGCGGCCGCTGTCCTCGATCGCACTGCGCACGTCCTCGTCGCTGATGAGGCCGCGGCGCAGGGTGTTTTCCTGCACTGCGTAGCGCACGTCCCAGATGCCGGGGATGTCGGCCCGAGTGGCCTGGCGCAAGAAGCTGGGAGGGTTGGACATGGCCGAGGACTTTACGCAGCCTTCACCATGTAACCGGCTGGCGGGGTCAACGCCGCCCCCCAGGGGGCGTTGTGAGCAGGGCGGCACCCTTGCCGCGATGGAGACACTGCATGGCTGATTCGAACAAGACCGCCGGCCGCCTGGCCCGTGTCGCGACGATGGTGGTGCTGGGCGTGGCGGCCACCGGCTGCATCGTGCTGCCTTACGGGCCGGGGCATGGCCGTTACGGCCGCGGCCACCGCCACTACGCACCACCGCCGCCGGCACCGCCCGGGGCCGTGATCATCGTCCCGCGCGAACAGGCGGAACCGGGCCGCCGGCGCTGAGGGCATGGAGGGCGTTCAGCCCTTCAGCTCGAAGCCCGCCACCCCCATCTGCCACAGCAGGAAGGCGAAGGTGTCGGCGCGCGCGTCCAGCGACTGGCTCTTGGTGCTGCCCTGGCCGTGGCCTGACTCGTAGTCCAGCCGCAGCAGCACCGGCTTGCCTTTCGGGTTCGCGGCCAGCAGGCGCGCCGCGGTCTTGGTGCTGTTCCAGACCTCCACGCGCGGGTCGTTCACGCCATGCGGCAGCAGCACCGCGGGGTAGGCCACGCCGTCCTTGATCTGGTGGTAGGTGCTCATGGCCAGCAGCGCGCGGAAACCCGCCTCGGTCTTGCGGCTGCCGAACTCCGGAATATTGGGCACGCCGTTGGGCGTGGTTTCCATGCGCACCATGTCCAGGCTGCCGACTTCGGGCACCACCGCTGCGAACAGTTCGGGCCGCTCGGTCATCGCGCGGCCGACCAGGATGCCGCCGGCACTGCCGCCCCAGATGCCCAGCCTGGCGGGCTGGGTCCACTTCTCGGCAATCAGGTATTCGGCGCAGGCGATGAAGTCACGCCAGGTGTTGGGCTTGGTCGCCTGCTTGCCGTCTTCGTGCCACTGGCGGCCGAAGACGCTGCTGCCGCGCGGGTTGGCGATCGCGAACACGCCGCCCTGGTCCATCCAGGCCAGCCGGCTGGGACTGAAGAAGGGTTCTTCGGTGATGCCGTAGCTGGCGTAGCCGTAGAGCAGCGTGGGGTTGTTGCCGTCGAGCTTCACACCCTGCCGGTGGATGATGGACATCGGCACCATCACCCCGTCGTGGCTCTTGACCATGACCTCGCTGGCGACCACGTTGCCCGGCGCGTCGAAAGGACCGGCCGGCTGCAGGCCGGTGTTGCGCAAGCTGCCGTCGGCACCCACGGCGAAGATCTGGCGCGCGCGGGTCCAGCTCTGCAGGTCCAGCAGCAGGCCCGGCTGGTCAGGGCGAGCGCTGCTCATGGAAAAGCTGCCCAGCACCGGCAAGGCCACTTCCTGCGGCTGCGCGCCGTCGGCATGGGCCAGCCTGAACAGGCGCTTGATGTTGCCGTCACGCGCTTCCAGATAAAGGCCGTCCCGGGCGCTGGCAATGCCGGTCAGCACACGCTGGCTCTCGGGCACCAGCACGCTGGCGCTGGCCGGGCTGAAGCCCTTCAGCGGGCCCGCCAGCAGCTTCAGGCGCGACGCGCCCTTGAAGGTGAGCGCATAGACGCGCTCGCCCTGCAGCGCCAGGCCGGTGACGCCGTCCTCGCGGCCGCACAGCTTCTGCCATTCGGGCTTGCCGGCCCGCAGCGCCGCCAGCGTGGTGTGCCAGGCGGCGAAGTCCGGCGAGACGCCGTCGACGATGCTGGCCACCACGCGGCCATCGGGCAGCACCTCGACGATCGGGAACTCAGTCGCCGGGATGCCCAGGTCGGCGCCCGCCGTCAGCACCGGGCGGATGCCGGCCTCGCCAGCGCCGGGCTTCATCACGACGACGCTGCTGCGCTGGTACTTGTCGGTGGGCGCCGAGCCCTTGCCCAGGGCCTGCATGCGGTGGAAGTAGATCTCGCTGGCGTCCGGCGCCCAGGCGATGCCGCCGAACTGAACCCGCGGGATCTCGGGCCCGCGCTGCTTGCCGCTGGCGGTGTCGATGAAGCGCATGGCCGCGTCTTCCGAGCCCGCGGCCGAAACCCCCACCGCCACCAGCTTGCCGTCGGGCGAAGCGCTGTAGTAGTTGATGGCGTGTGGCTTGCCGGTGGCCTTCTTCAGCTTTTCAGGGTCGAACAGCAGCTTGTCGGCGCCGTTCAGGCCACGCCGCATGTACAGCTTGAACTGGTCGTCCTTCGCACCGCGGCGTTCGAAGAAATACAAGTCCCCGGGCAGGCGCTGCACCGCCGTCACGCGGGCGGCGGCCGAGCTGTCGTAGTCCTCGAGCTTCGCGCGCAGCGCGTCCCGGCCGGCAATGCGCCTGAGCGTGGCATGGGCGAAGTCGCTGTGGGCCTTCATCCAGGCGGCCACGGCCGGGGCCTTGGTGTCCTCGAAGTCGCGGTAGGGGTCGTCGACGACGGTGCCGAAGAAGGTCTCGGCGACATTGCGCACGGGGGCCAAGGGCAGCTTGCTGGTGTCCAGCACGGCCGCGCGCGCGGCCGCCGGCAGCAAGGCCAGGGGCCCGAACACGGACAGCGCCGACAAGGCCGGTGCAGCGGTCAGGCTCAACATGTGGCGGCGGCTGAGGGGCAGGGTCATGGTGGCCATTGAGGAAGCGGTGGAGGCATGCATGTTAGCCAGCGCCATGCCCCCAGCGCAGCGCCGGTGCGACCGGCTGCCGGCTTGCGCGATGGACGGCCCGGCCGCGGCCCTGAAAGGACGGGCTTCAGCCCGTCGTGGCCACGCGCTGGTGCAGCAGCGGCGGCAGCACCGGCGGCGCCATGTCGGCCAGCGTGAACGCGGCCTGCACGGCGGCGCTGGCCGCGGCAGCCGCCTCGGCCGTGGCCGCATGCACCAGGGCCAGGGTCTCGCCGGCCGCCAGCCGTACCCCCAGGGGCTGAACCGCTGCCAGGCCGACGCGCGGGTCCACGACATCCGTCGGACGCGAGCGCCCGCCGCCCAGCGCGACCACGGCCAGGCCCAGCGCCCGCACATCGATGGCGGCGACCCAGCCCGCACGCGGGGCCGGCACCGGCCGCTGCACGGGTGCGACGGCCAGCCCAGGCGCCCGCAACACGTCGGCCGGCCCGCCCAGGGCCGCCACCATGCAGGCAAAGCGTTCGGCCGCAGCGCCACTGCTCAGGCCTTGCTGCAGCGCTTTGCGCGCCGCCACCACGGTGGGCTGCAGACCCCCCAGATGCAGCAGTTCGGCGCCCAGCAACAGTGTCACCTCCAGCAACCGCGCATCGGGCGGGTTGCGCCCGGTGAGGAAGTCGATGGCCTCGGCCACCTCCAGCGCATTGCCGGCCGTGCTGCCCAGCACCTGGTTCATGTCGGTGATCAGCGCCACGGTGGGCAAGCCGGCACGGGTGGCCACCTGCACCAGGCTGTGGGCCAGCGCCTGGGCGTCTTCCAGCCGCGCGGCGAAGGCGCCGCTGCCCAGCTTCACATCCATCACCAGCGCCCGCAACCCGGCCGCGCGCTTCTTGCTCAGGATGCTGGCGGTGATCAGCGGCAAGCTTTCGACGGTGGCCGTGACGTCGCGGATGGCGTAGAGCCGCCTGTCGGCCGGGGCCAGGTCGCGGCTGGCGCCGACGATGGCACACCCGGCCGTGCGCAGCGTGTGCAGCAGGCGGTCATGCCCGGGGTCGACGGTGTAGCCGGGCAGGGCTTCCAGCTTGTCCAGCGTACCGCCGGTGTGGGCCAAGCCGCGGCCGCTGATCATCGGCACCACCGCGCCGCAGGCGGCCAGCATCGGTGCCAGCATCAGGCTGACCTTGTCGCCCACGCCGCCGGTGGAATGCTTGTCCAGCGCCGGGCCGCCCAGGCCGGCGGCGGACCAGTCCAACACCGTGCCGGAATGGGTCATCGCATCGGCCAGGTCGGCGGTTTCAGGCGCAGACATGCCTTTGAGCACGATGGCCATGGCCATCGCACCGACCTGGCTGTCGGCCCAGCGGCCGGCGCCTTCGGTCGCTGCCAGGCCCTGCACGAAGGCGTCGATCTGCGCGCGCGACAGCCTCTGGCCGTCGCGCTTGGCGCGGATGAGCTCGGCCGGGTTCACTCCACCAGCGTGACGCGCGGCGCCGGGTCGGGTGTGGCACCTGTCCCCGCAGCCGCGCCGGCAGCCAGGAAGTCGGCCAGCGCGTCGATGTCGAGCGCGCCGCCCAGGCGCTGGCGCCCGGCCGACAGGCCGGTGACACCGTCCCCGCCATCGGCCATGAAGCTGTTGACCGTGAGCCGGTACTCGCGCGACACGTCAAGCGGCTGGCCGCCGATGCGCAGGTCCTGCACACGCTGGCCGTAAGGCGCGGCTGCGACCCAGCGATAGGTGAGCGAAGACGAGGGAATCAGGAACGACGGTCCGCGCCGGCCTTCGCGTTGCTGGTCCTCGAGGATGCGCTTGATCTCGGCGCCGCTCAGCGTCATCACCACCAGGCTGTTGCCGAAAGGCTGCATCGTGAAGGCTTGGCCGTAGCTGATGTTGCAGGGCGGGGTGCCGGCGCAGCGCAGGTCGCTGCGCACGCCGCCAGGGTTCATCAGCGCAAATTCGGCACCGCCGCGCTCGGGTGCGCGCGTGGCCTGCCATTGCGCGTCGGCAATCAGCCTGCCGGCGCTGCTGTCGGTGCGCGCGCTGCGCTCGAAGTTGCCGGCGATGCGGCCCACGGTGCGGTTGGCGCGTGGCGCGGCGGCAGCGGCGTACATGCTCACGGTGTCGGCCACGGCCTTCACCGGCTGCGCGGCGCGCAGCGCGCTGGCCCAGGGCTCGGGCTCGCTGGCGACGATGGCCGCGCGCAGGGCCGGGTCGCTGCCGCTGTTGAACACCGGCAGGTTGCGGTGGCTGGTGCGGGCGCGGTCGATCTCGCCGGTGCGCGCGTCGATCACCAGGTCGGCCACGCTGACGCCGCGGCCCAGCGCGGTGGCCTGCATCACCGGCCTTGCATTCGCGCCTTCGCCGATGACGCAGCGGTAGCCCTGGTGGGTGTGGGCCGAGAACACGACGTCCACGTCCTGCGTCAGCTGGCGCACGATCTCGAAGATGTTGCCGCGCGGCCGCGGGCAGCCGGCGTCGTTCCATTCCAGCGGCAGGCCGGGCGTGCCGGTCTCACCGCCTTCGTGGATGACGGCCACCAGCGCGTTGATGCCCTGCGCCTTCAGCCGTGCGGCCTCGGCATTGATGGCCTGCGCCTCGTCGATGAACTGCAGCCCGGCCACGCCCGAAGGAACGACGATGCTGGGCGTGACCTTGGTGACGGCGCCGATGAAACCGACCTTGACGCCGTCGACCTCGTGCACCACGGAAGGCGGGAACAGCGTGCCGCCGCCGGCCTTCAGCACGTTGGCCGAGAAATGCGGGAACTTCGCCCCGGGGTGCGGGCCGCTGGGGCAGGACACGAAGATCGCGTCGGCCGGCAGCGTGCGGCAGCCCGGCTGCAGCACGCGCAGCAACTCTTCGCGGCCGGCGTCGAATTCGTGGTTGCCGGGGGTGGCGATGTCCACGCCGATGCGGTTGGCCACGTCGATGGTGGATTCATGCAGGAACAGCGCGCTGATGAGCGGGGTGCCGCCGATCATGTCGCCGCTGCTGATGACCAGGCTGTTCTTCGCGCCGGCGCGCAGCGCCTGCACGGTGCCGGCCAGGTAGGCCGCGCCGCCGGCGCTCAGGCGGATGGCCTTTTCGCGGTTGGCGGGGTCGGGCCAGGGCAGGCTGAGGCCGGTGGATTCGAGGTTGCCGTGCAGGTCGTTGAAGGCGATCAGGCGCAGAGTCACCGGCGGCTTGTCGCCAGCAGGCTTGGCCGCCGAAGTGGCGGCTGGTGGCACGCTTGCGCAGCCGGCCAGCCACAGGACGGAGATCGTCAGCGCCGCGGCGCCAGGCAGTCGGAAATTCATGGTTCCCTGTCTTCAGTAGGTGCTGCCAGGCGCAGCTGCACCCGGCGCCGCACCGCCGAGCACGGCTTCGATGTCGTTCAGCAGCCCGCTGGCGCCGATGCGAAACCGCCGCGGGTTCACTGCCGCGGCACCCAGGTGCTGCGACGTCAGGGCGATGTAGAGCGCAGCATCGGCCACCGTACGCACGCCACCAGCGGGCTTGAAGCCGACCCGGGCGGCAGCGTCAGGCCGCGACGCAATGGCCTGCAGCAACAGGGCAGCCGAGGCCGGCGTGGCGTTCTCGGGCACCTTGCCGGTGCTGGTCTTGAGGAAATCGGCCCCGGCGTTCAGCGCCAGCGTGCAGGCCTGGCGGATCAGGGTCGCGTCCTTCAGTTCGCCGGTTTCCAGGATGACCTTCAGCCGCTGCTGCGGGCAGGCAGCACGCACGGCGGCCAGCAAGGCTGCGGCGCTGTCCAGGTCGCGCCAGGGGATGACGACGTCGACCTCGTTGCCGCCAGCGTCGACGATCTGGCGGGTGTCGGCCACGGCGCGGGCGATGTCGCTGCTGCCGTCGGGGAAGTTGGCCACCGCCGCCACGGCAATGTGCGCGGGCAGCAGCGCGCGTGCCTGCGCCACGAAGCGCGGCCACACGCACACCGCTGCCGTGCTGCCATGGGGCCCGTTGGCGCGCCGGCACAGGGTGTCGATGTCGGCCGCGGTGTCGGCGTCGTTCAGGCTCGTCAGGTCCAGGCAGGCCAGCGCGGTGCGGGCGGTCGTCGGCAGGTCGGGCTTCTCGTTCATGGCGCGGGGCGAACCAGTTTCAGAGCTTCAGATCGACGAGCAGCGCACACAGCAGGTCCACTGCGGCGTCGGCCGCGGCGCGCGCGGTCTGCATGGTGTGGGCGTGGCTCAGGTTCTCGTCGGACAGGCCAGCGGCCATGTTCGTCATCATCGACAAGGCCAGCACCCGCAGGCCGGCATGGCGGGCCAGGATGGTCTCGGGCACGGTGCTCATGCCCACGGCCTGGGCGCCCAGCATCTTCAACATGCGGATCTCAGCCGGGGTCTCGAACTGCGGCCCCATCACCCAGGCGTAGACGCCGCGGTGCAGCGTGGCGCCGGCCTGCGCAGCCAGCGCCAGGGCCTGGGCACGCAGGGCAGGGTCGTATACCGCGGACATGTCGACAAAGCGGTCGTCGCCGGCCACGCCGAACAGCGGGCTGCGCTGCACCATGTTCAAGTGGTCTTCCACCAGCATCAGCGAGCCTGGCGGCATGGCCGCTTCCAGGCTGCCGGCGGCGTTGGTCTGCACCAGCAGCTTCACGCCCCAGGCGGCCAGGCTGTGCACCACGCCCTTCATGCCGTCGGCCTCGCCGGTCTCGTAGGCATGTTTGCGGCCGGCCAGCACCGCCACGCGCACGCGGCGGCCCTGGTGCTGCAGGTTGCCCAGCTTCAAGGCACCGGCATGGCCGCCCACGGCCAGGTGCGGGAAGGCCGGCAGTTCAGCGTAAGGCACGGTGATGGCATCTTCCACCCGGTCGGCCAGCGAGCCCCAGCCCGAGCCCAGCAGCACGGCGCATTCGGGGGCCCGCACACCCAGGTGCTGCTGCAGCGCCTGCACGGTGGCCGGCACGGCGGGGGTGGCCTGTGTCAGGTCATGCATGGGCTTTGCGGACCTCGCGGGTCGCTCGCAACTGCGCCTTCAGGGCCTGCCCCTGTTGGCGCTTGACGCGGGTGGCGGCAGCTTCGTACTTCTTCACCACCTCGGCGCGCATCTCGATGGCCTTGGCCAGGGCTTCTTCGAAGCGACGGTCGGTGTAGGTGCGTTCGGTGCCGATGTAGATGCTCTTGACGCGCGGCTCCTGGCCATAACGTGGCAGCAACACCGACAGCACGGCTGCGCGTGCGCGCGAGCCGCGTCGGGGCGGCGTCATGATCGGGCCGGAGATGCCGGGCGGCAGGTCGGACGTCTTGTTCGCAGAGGGGCCTTTTTGCAGCACCACGGGTGCAGGCAGCGTGGCGATGCGGCGCAGCAGTTCCCGGATGGCCATGTCCAGCGATTTCTCGGCACCCCTGGTTCCGTCGGCGAAGAACTTGGTGCCCTGGTAGCGCACCTGCCAGCCGTGGGTGGCACGGGTGTCGATGCGCTGGATGCCCTGGGGCACCGTGAATTCCTGACCGGTGTGGGTCAGGACTTGTCGGGTTTTCATGTGGGTTGGCGTGAGCGGTCGAAACAGCTCCCTGGAAAGTCTTGTTCTGGTGTTGCCGCGCGTCCCGGCGGGCGCTGTCTGCAATTTTCGCACTTCAGGCTTGCAGGTGTTGCGGACCGAAGCCGTGGGGCAATAGTTCAGCCATCGTGTAGCTGCCGCGCAGGCCCTGCAGGTCGGCCACCCAGACGGGGCAGTCGCCCGCGGCAAATTCCCGCAGCTTCTGCCGGCAGCCGCCACAGGGCGTGACGGGCTCGGGGGCTTCGGCACACACCGCCACGGCCACCACCCGCCGCCCGCCGGCCATGACCATGGCCGCCAAGGCCGAAGCTTCGGCACACCAGCCCTGCGGGTAAGCGGCGTTTTCGACGTTGCATCCGGCATGGATCCGACCCTGGTCGTCGAGCACCGCAGCGCCGACGAGGAACTTCGAATACGGTGCGTAGGCCCGCGCGCGGGCCTGGCGGGCGGCGTCGACGAGGGCAGTCTGGTGTTCGTTCATTCGGTGCTTTTAACTCAAGGCTCGGATCTTCCGCTCTCGGCTCGGAGCGGACCTTCGGGTTGCCGCCGTTGGCGTGTCTACGCTGCACGCCTTTGCAAACCAGGGTGGTTCGCGGCCCGTCGCACGCCAGCTCCTCGCCTTCCTGCGGGCAACGTCGGCGCGCCACGGGGCAGAGCAAACCACGGTGGCGGGGCTGGGAGAGTCGGGTGGCCCCCGCAGTGAAGTCAAGGAGGAGCCCGCGGCCGGTCAGGTGCCCCAGGCACCTGACCGGCC
>LNET01000019.1 GCA_001464055.1 Burkholderiales bacterium Ga0077543 | reverse complement strand
TCTGGGCCCTGCGCCACCTGTTCACCGGACCGCACGCGCCGCACCTGGTCTTCAAGGGCGGTACATCGCTCTCCAAGGCCTACGGCGTGATCAAGCGCTTCTCGGAAGATGTGGACCTCACCTACGACATTCGTGCCATCGCTCCGGACCTGATCGAGAAGGCCGACTCCCCCTGGCCCACGTCACGCAGCCAGGAGAAGAAGTGGACCAAGGCGATCCGGCAGCGCCTTGCCGAACTTGTCAGCGGCAAGCTGGCGCCTGATCTTGCCAAGGCACTCGCCGAGCAGGGGATACCGGCGAAGGCTCGCGCAGAAGGCGAGCAGATCTTCATCGACTACGAGGCCTTCGGCGAAGGCACGGGCTATGTCCGGCCCTCGGTCCTGCTCGAGTTCGGCGCGCGATCGACGGGCGAGCCCAGCGAGCTGCGACCGGTCGCGTGCGACGCCGCGCCGCACTTGCCGGACGTGAGCTTTCCGTCGGCCATGCCCCAGGTCATGCGCCCCGAGCGCACGTTCTGGGAGAAGGCCACGGCCATCCATGTCTTCTGCGCCCAAGGCAGCTTTCGAGGCGGTGATCGCTACGCGCGCCACTGGCACGACGTGACGCGGCTCGATGCTGCCGGCTTCGCCGACAGGGCCGCGAAGGACCGCGCGTTGGCGCTCGCCGTCGCAGAGCACAAGAGCATCTTCTTCGCCGAATCGATGCCAGACGGCGCGCCCATCGACTACCGCGCAGCGGTCACCGGCGCACTGGATCTGGCACCCAGCGGCGACGCGCGGAAGACGCTGGCCGAGGACTACCAGCGCATGGTCGAGGACGGCCTGCTCTTGGACGACGCCGAGCCCTTCAACGTCCTGCTGCAGCGTTGCCAGGCGCTTGCGCTCAAGGTGAACTCGGCGGCGCTGGGGGCCGCATGACGCTCTGCCCGAGCATCCAAGACCGCGTGCCGACGACCGCTTGTAGGATGGCGACAACAGATTGCCGCCCAGTGCGATCGCCTGGGTTCGCAGCGGAAAAATGTGGGGGTATGACTGGGGGTACCGACCAGACCGCAAGAAATAAAGTTGAATAAATACAGTAACTTAGGACTGCTTTGAAACTCGCCACCTGGAACGTCAACTCCCTGGCCGTGCGCCTGCCGCAGCTGCTGGACTGGCTGAGCACCAACCCTGTGGACGCACTGGTGCTGCAGGAAACCAAGCTCACCGACGACAAGTTCCCGCAGGCCGAGATCGAGGCCGCTGGCTACAGCGTGGCCTTCCACGGCCAGAAAACCTACAACGGCGTGGCCTTGCTCAGCCGCGGCGCCGCGGCCACGGACGTGGTGAAGAACATTCCCGGATTCGACGACGACATGGCGCGTGTCATCACCGGCACGGTGGCCGGTGCACGCGGCGGCGTGCGCGTGATTGGCGGCTACTTTCCGAATGGCCAGGCGCCCGACAGCGACAAGTTCGTCTACAAGATGCGCTGGCTCGACGCCCTGCGCGGCTTCGTCGCCGACGAGCTGCAGCGCCACCCGCAACTCGTGCTGATGGGCGACTTCAACATCGCGCCCGAAGACCGCGACGTCTACGACCCCGTGGCCTGGGCCGGGCAGATCCACTGCACGCCCGAGGAACGTGGCCACTTCCAGCAGCTGTGCGGGCTGGGCCTGCACGACGCCTTCCGCCTGTTCGACCAGCCTCCCAGGCTGTGGAGCTGGTGGGACTACCGCAACCTGGCCTTCCGCAAGAACCAGGGGCTGCGCATCGACATCATCCTGGTCAGCGATGCGCTGCGCGGGCAGGTGCAGGGCTGCGTCATCGACAAGCTGCCGCGCAAGAGCGAACGGCCCAGCGACCACGCGCCGGTGGTGGTGGACCTCGCCTAGCCTGCAGGGCGACCACGGCAGTCAAAGACGGTCGGGCCGCACCGGCCAGAGCCCGTAGGCCGCCAGCAGCGCACACAGGCCCAGCACACCCAGCGCCACGGCCAGGTCCAGCCAGGCGCCGGGCGGGCGCTGTCGCAGCGCACGCCACACCTGCAGCAGGCTGCCGGCAGCCGGGGCCAGCGACCCCAGGGTCACGGCCCAGGCCACCGGACCCGGCGCACCCAGGCTCTGCCAGCCACGGCCGACCCAGGCCGCCAGCGCCAGCAGCAGCAGCACCAGGCCCGCGGCAGCCGGCAGCCGCTGCGCGGCCTGGGCCGCACCCAGGGTGCGCCAGCGCCAGGCGGCCAGCGGCAGCAGCAGCAGGGCCGACAGCAGGCCCGTGGCCGCCAGCGCCCACAGCGCAGCCTGCGCCCAGGGGTTCACGCGCCGCAGCTGAATGTGCGCGCCTGCCAGCCGCGGCTGGCCATCGTCACCCCGCAGCAGCGCCAGCGTGGGCTGCACCCGGTCAGCCTGGCGGTACAGCGCACCCGCCGGGTGCAGCGGCCGGGCGGGTGCAAAGCCTTCCTGCAGCGTGGCCTGCCCGGGCTGCAGCTGCAGCCGCCACAGGCCGAACAGCCGGTCGGTCAAGGCCAGCACTTCCAGCCGGCCGGGTGCGGGCACGTACCAGCCTGACCAGGCTGCGTGCGTGGCGACGTCGCCCGGCATCCCGGCCACGGCCGGCGTGGCCACCGCCAGGTGCTGCACCAGCCGGGCATCGAAGCGGCCGTAGTCCGCGTCTTCGCGGTCGCTGTTGAAGGCGATGAAGAAACCGCGCTGCTGCGCGCGGAACACACAGAGCATGGCGCGCCAGCCGGCCATGCTGCCGCCATGGCACAGGCCCGCCGCGCCATGGCGGTCGCGGGTATAGAAGCCCAGGCCATAGCCGCTGGGCAGGCCGGCGCGAGCGGCGTCGGTGCCTTGCGGCCGGCCCAGGGCCGCCATCAGCTCGGTTCGGATGAACGGCGGGCCAGCCACATCGGCGGCAGGCAGGCGCGCATCCACGGGCCCATCGTGGCGCTTTGGCAGCTGCCCGTCGCCCAGCAGGAAGCGCATCAGGCGCAGCATGTCGGGCGCGGTGGTGGCGAACTGCGTGGCTGGCCGCACCGCCACTGGCCGTTCCGCCCAGGGCTGGCCTTCGTCCAGGTGGCCCCAGGCCAGGCGCGGGTCGTCGGCCTGGCTGCGGAACTGCAGGCGGCTGTCGGCCATGCCCAGCGGACGCAGCAGCTCGCGTTCGATCCAGGTCTCGTAGGTTTCGTTGGTGACGGCCTCGACCACCATCGCGGCCAGCGTGAAGCCCAGGTTCGAGTAGTTGAACTGGCGGCCGGGCTCGGTGCGCAGGGTCACGGGCCCGAGCTCGCTGCGCAGCGCCAGCACCAGCGGCTGCTGCGCGGTGTGGCCCGGGTTGAACAGGTGCCAGAGCTGCAGATCAGGCAGGCCCGAAGTCATGTCCAGCAGGTGGCGCACCCGCACCGGGCTGCGTGCCGCCCAGGGGTTGTGCAGCTTCACCTGCGGCAGCACGCTGTCCAGCGGGGCGTCCAGCGCCAGCCGGTCCTGCGACACCAGCCGCAGCACCGCCAGCGCGATCACCGTCTTGGCCACCGAACCCACCATCACGCGGTCGTCGGCCTGCAGGGCCTGGCCGGTGGTGGTGCTGAAGCGGCCCAGCGCCAGCGCCTGGGTGCTGCCGCCGTCCACCAGGGCGACGACGGCGCCTGCCAGCTGCTGTTCGACCAGCATCGCCTGCAGGTCGGCAGCGAGGGGCCGGGCCTGCGTGAAACCTGTCGCCAACGCGTAAAGTGCGGCGACGAGTCCTTGCCTGAAGTTGAAAATCCGCATGGCCCCGAGCCTGGCAGCCCGGCGTGAAGACAAGATCAAGACGAGGCTGAAGTCGGCGTCGTGGATGCGGGCTGGGGGAACGGAGCAGCCAGGCCGGGCGCGGCCACCAGCGCCCAGGTGAACCCGGCCTCGTGGCCCAGGTCCAGCCGGCTGCCATGGGCCTGCAGCAGCCGCTGCACAATGGCCAGACCGAAGCCGAAGCCGCTGCTGGCTTCACCCTTGCCTGGCAAGCCTGTCGCTCCGCCTGCGCCCGCCGCGGGCCAGACCAGCGGCGCGCTGGGGTTGCGCACACGCAGGCCGCCAGGCTCTGGCCGCAGTTCGATGCAACCCCCGCGCTGCCCATGCGCCACCGCATTCCCGAGCAGGCCCGACAAGGCCAGCTGCAGCACCGCCGGCGGCAGCGCCAGCGTGGCGCGTGGCGACAGCGCCGTCAGATCCAGCGTCAGTCCCGCCTCGTCCAGCCAGCTGGCGTGGGCCAGCACCCACTGTTCGACCAGAGGCAGCACCGGCGTGGGCAGCGCCGGGGAGCGGGCCGTCGCGGCGCCCGTGCCATCCTCGTCGCCGGCCTCAGCTTCGCGGGCCAGCAGCAGCAGCGTGTGCACGGCCTGCTCCATCAGCTGCGTGGCGGCGCGCATGGGCGCCAGCTGGCGACCCACAGCGGCTGGCAGGGCGGGGTCGGCCTGCAGCCTTTCGATGGCCAGGCGCAGCACGGCCAAGGGCGTGCGCAGCTCATGGCTGGCGTCGCGCGTGAAGGCCTGTTCGCGTTCGACGAAGGCGCGGGTGCGGTCCAGCAGGCTGTCGAAAGAGCGGGCCAGGGCGCCGATCTCGTCGTCGCGCAGACCCGCGGCCAGGCGGTGCGGCAGCTGCCCGGGTGCGCCCGGCGCCACGCGTGCGGCCAGTTGCTCCAGCGGCGCGCTGATGCGGCGCGCCAGCGCGTGGGCCAGCAGCAAGGACACCGCCACCAGCGCCAGGCCCCCACCCAGCAGCAGGCCCAGCAGCTCGTTGCGGATCGGCCGCACGATCAGTTGCCGGCTGACTTCGACCACCAGCCAAGGCGGCGCGCCGGGCTGCTGCAGCGCCAGCAGGTGATAGTGGCGGCCCTCTTCGCCCGGGGCTTCGCGCCGACGCGGCTCGGCCACGATCTGGGCACGCAAGTCGTCGGGCAGGCTGGCGACCTGGGTGTGCAAAGTGACACCCTCGCCCACCGGCGGCTGCCATTCGCCGCGGGCCGCGAAATGGCTGCGCTGGCGCTGGGCCTCCACGTGCAGCCCGCGTTCCAGGAACCGGTCTTCCACGGTGTAGACAAAACCCATGGCCAGCAGTCCGAACAGCGCACTCACCCCGAGCGTGAAGGCGGCCAGCGCCGCCATCAGCCGGCGCCGCAGGGGCTGCTTCACGGTGCCGGCCCGGCCGGTGCGGGCGGCGCGGTCCAGGCCAGCTTGAAGCCTACGCCGTGTACGGTGTGCAGGAGCGGCTGATCGAAGGGCCGGTCGAGCTGCTGGCGCAGGGTGTACAGGTGGCTGCGCAGCGGATCGGAATCGGGCGCCTCGTCGTTCCACAGGCGATGGATGATCTCGCTGCGCGTCAGCGCCCGCGGCCAGGCTTCGGCCAGCAGCAGCAGGATCGCGAAGGCCTTTGGCGGCAACACCAGCCGGCGGCCGTCACGCTGCGCTTCCTGGGCGCGGCGATCGATCTGCAGCGGGCCCACGCGCAGCAGATAGTCCTGCCCCAGCGTGCGCCGGCGCAGCAGCGCGTGCACGCGCGCCAACAGTTCTTCGCCAGCGAAAGGCTTGACGAGGTAGTCGTCGGCGCCGGCGTCGAAGCCCACCACCTTGTCGGCCAGCGTGTCGCGTGCCGTCAGCATCAGCACCGGCACGTGGCGCGGGGCCTGCAGGCGCAGCTGCCGGCACAGCGCCAGGCCATCCAGACCGGGCAGGTGCAGGTCCAGCACCATCAGGTCAGGCGGCTGCGCCAGCGCGCCGTGCAGGGCCAGCCGGCCGTCGGCGGCCTCGTCCACCTGCAGGCCGGCGCCAGCCAGCAGGGCGACGATCTGCGCACGCAGCGGTGCGTGGTCTTCGACGACCAGCACCTGCGCGGGCCAGGTTGAAATGCTCATGAGGCGGCGACTGGAAGCCGGTCAGAGTCGCCAGCTGACGCGGTTCTTTCCGGCGCGCTTGGCCGCGTAGAGCTGGGCGTCGGCCTCAGCCAGCAGGGCCTGCGGGCTGTCAAGCGATGGATGGTCGGCGAGACCGATCGAGACACTGACGCGAAGCACCGGGCGCAGGGCCGACCAGTCATGTTGCTCGATGGCCTGACGCGCAGCCTCGCAGGCACGTTGCGCGTGCGCCGCGTCGGCTTCGCCGAAAACGACGCAGAATTCCTCTCCGCCGGCCTCGAGCAGGTGCTCGTCGAGGTGAAGGCGGTTGGCAGCACCCGTCAAGGCGTCGGTGCGCGACTGGATGGACAGGCGTTTGGCCTCCAGGCGCTGAACCTGGGCCTCGTGCACGGCGCGCTCGAGCTGAAAGCGGACTTGCAAGGCCTTCAGGGTGCGTGCCGAGCTGTCGTCCAGGAGCTTCCGGTCTGCGGCGTGGTAGGCCTCATGGTGTTGCAAGGCCAGCTCGAAGTTGCCGAGCTGCTTGTAGAGCTGCGCCAGGGCCAGATGCGCTGTTGTCACGAGTCGGCCGCCGCGCTTGTGCACGAAGTCGAGCGCCTGCTTCATCTCGTGGAGTGCCGCCTCGGTCTGACCCATCGCCGCCAATGTCTGTCCGCCCTGCAGCCGCGCCAATGCCACGACGTCGGGCCCGCCGCTGCTGCCCAGCAGGTCCAGCACGCGCTGCGCGGCCTCGAGCGATTCCGGCAGGCGTCCGAGCTGGCGCAAGGGCTCGACCAGGTTCGCCAAGGGCGTGGCCGCCATCGCGGTATCGCCGAGGTCGACCGCGAGCGCAGCCGCCCGCTCCAGGTGAAGCACCGCTTCCGCGGGTCGGCCGAGGTTCTTGCAGCCGATGCCCAGGTTGCACAAGGCGCGGACCACGTGCCTTTGCTCGCCCGCAGCTTCGAAAACCGCCAGTGCCTCGGCGAAGTGCTCCAGGCCGCCAGCATGGTCGCCGCTACGCGAACGCACGATGCCTGCAGTGAGCAGCGCGTCGGCCAGCCGTTCGGGATCGCCGGCCGCGCGCGCCAGGGCTGCCGCCTGGGTCGCCAGGGCCAAGGCCTCGGCGAGGTCGTTCATCTGCTCGTGGGTGCTGCCCAGCGCCCGCAACAGGTCCACACGCAGCAGCGGCAGGTCTGCGGGCAACGCCGCGAGTCCTTCGCGCAGACAGGCCAGCGAGGCGGCGTACTCACCGTTGAGCCCCAGTGCATGGCCCTGCACTTTGGCGACCAGGGCGCGCTGCTCGGCGCTGGCGGCGTCGCCTGCGGCGGTCAGGGCTGCTGCAGCCAATCGGGCGGCCTCCGCCGGCGCTCTGGAAAACTCATGCCGCGCACGGTCGAGCAAGGCGTCGAAGCCGTCGTCTCGCGGCGGTGGCAGGTCTGTCGTCACCTGAACAAATGCCTGCCGGCATCTTCGTCGCTGAGCACAGCAAGGTTCACATCGAATACATCGAACAAGAATTCGCTACTCCGATCACGGCTCGAATTTTGCACGTCTCAGCGCGTTTTGCGAACCTTGTCTGCAAAGCCTCTGGAATCACCCGAGGCCCCCAGCCCCCAAAGGAGACCCGCTTGAACCCGCCCCCCATCGACCCCTCTTCGGTATCGACCCCCTTCGACACCCTGCTCAGTGGCGGGCATCTCGTCGACCCGGCCCAGGGCCTGGACGGCGCCTGGGACCTGGCCGTGCGCGACGGCCGGGTGGCCGCCGTGCTGCCGCGCGGCACGGCCGTGCCGGCACGCACGCGAATCGACGTCTCGGGGAAGCTCGTCATCCCCGGCATGATCGACACCCACGCGCACGTGTTCCAGCACGTCACCGGCCGATTCGGCCTGGACGCCGACCTGTGCGGCGTGCAGTCGGGCGTGACCACGCTCATCGACCAGGGCGGCCCTTCGTGCATGACCCTGCCCGCGTTCCGCGAGTACGTGGTCAAGCCCAAGCACACGCGCGTGTTCGCCTACATGTCGGCCTACCTGGTGGGCGGCATGGAGGGGCACTACTTCCCCAACCTGTACAAGCCAGACTGTCTCGACGTCGACGCCACGGTGAAGTCGGCCCTGGCCAACACCGACATCGTCAAGGGCTTCAAGGCGCACGCCGAACTGGGCGGGTTCGCACGCTGGGGCATCGAAGTGATGCGGCTTTCGGCCGACATCGCCAACCGCGCGGGCCTGCCGCTTTACATCCACTTCGGCCAGCTCTGGCCACTGCCGGCCGAAGGCGCCAACGGCGTGGACGCCGACACCATCCTGGCGCAGGTGGTGCCGCTGCTGAAGGCCGGCGACATCCTGGCCCACCCCTTCACCCGCCACCCGGGCGGCTTTGTCGACCAGAAGGGCCAGGTGCACGGCATCGTGCGCGAAGCCCTGGCCAAGGGGCTGAAGGTCGACGTCGGCCACGGCTCGCACTTCAGCTACCGCATGGCGCGCATCGCGCTGGACGCCGGCATCGTGCCGCACACCCTGGGCGCCGACATGCACGGCTACAACACCGCGGTGCCGGCGCCGCCCGGCACGCCGGCCGAGCACAGCGACGCCGAGCACATGTTCTTCGGCAAGGTGCGCTTCTCGCTGGCCTCGGCCATGACGGCGATGCTGGCGCTGGGCCTGCCGCTGCAGCAGGTGGTGCGCATGGTCAGCTGCAACGTCGTCGACGTGTTCGGCCTGCCGGCCGAACTGGGCACGCTGGCGCTGGGCCACCCGGCCGACGTGACGGTGCTGCACGACGAACGCGGGCGCTGGGCGCTGCGCGACAACGAAGGCACGCAGCTCGTGGGCGAACGCCTGCTGCGGCCGGCCTTCTGCCTGCGCGAGGGCGTTCGACACGATTCGGACGCTTCGATCCTGCCCGCGGTGGAAGCAGCGTGAACGAAAGCCCGACCGCCATGCTGGCCGACGACCCGCGTGTGCGGGCCGCCTACATGGGCATCTGAACGAGCATGCACCCTGCCCTGACTGCCCTGGCGCAAAGCCGCCCACGGCTGCACGCCGTCACCCGCGGTGCGCAGGCGCTGGGCCTGGCCCCGCATCAAATGCTGCACGCCGGCCCGCCGCTGGCGGACCCGTGCCGGCCGCCATCGCCAATGGTCTCTTCCGCGGTGCTCGGCAGCCTGCACGAGGGCTGGGCCACCGACGAGGCCGGCGCCGAGGCGCTGCTGCAGGGCGGGCGGCTGCCGCTGTCGCCGGCCCAGGCGCTGGGCTGCGTCACGCCCCTGGCGGCGCTGGTCACGGCCGGCACACCGCTGTTCGCCGTCGCCGATGGCGCCGGCCCGATGGTGCACGCCCCGGTGTCGGTAGTGCGTGGGCCCGACACCCGCATGGGCATGCGCGACCCGGCGGTGCTGGGCCGGCTGAAGCTGCGCGACGAATTCGTTGCACCCGCCCTGCGCGCCCTGCTGGACGCCACTGGCCCCGTGGACCTGTGGCCGCTGATGGCCGCCGGCCTGGCCCGCGGCGACGACCTGCACGCCAGCACCACCCATGCCAACGCCGCCTGGGTCGACGAGCTACGGCGCCGCGGCGCCACCAAGCTGGCCGACGAGATCGCGGCCACGCCGCTGTTCTTCCTGACGCTGGTGATGGCCGCTTGCGCCGCGGTGCTGCGTTCGGCCGAGGCGGCGGGTGCCGTCGGCCTGGTGACACGCGCCGGCGGCAATGGCGAGCGCTTCGCGATCGCGGGTGCGCGGCAGCCCTGCGCCTGGGTAAGCTGCGCGGCCACCGCGCCCGAAGGCCCGCGGCTGCCCGGGGTGCCGGCAGTCCGCGCGATCGCAGGCGCCATCGGCGACAGCGCCGTGATCGACCTGCTGGGCCTGGGTGGCCAGCGCCCGGCACAGGCGCCCGATCTGCTGGCCCTGTTCGGCGAGCCGCTCGCGCAGGAACTGCAGGCCGAACCCGCCGAGCGAGTGCTGTGCACACCCCACCCGCAACTGCCGCAGGCCTGGCCGCTGGGCCTGGACGCACGCCACGTGCTGCTGCACCGGCAGCGCCCGCGGGTGATGCTGGGCATGCTGGCCAGCGACGGCCGCCACGGCCTGTGCGGGCGCGGCATCTACCGGCCGCCGCTGGACCTGTTCGAACAGCTGCTGGCCTTGCCGTGAGCACGCGCCCGCGGGCCGATGCCAGCACCACGGCCGACGCCTGGACCCAGCCCACCACCGGCTTCTGGCAAACGCTGGAACCGCAGGCCGACTGGCAGCACCGGCTGGCGCCGCCCTACCGACATGCCTACCCGCTGCCCGTGGGCGGCGAACTGGTACTGCCGCTGCCGGTGCGCCGCCTGCCCGACCGTCCCGACCGCGCCGTGGCCTCGCTCATCGCCAACCAGGCGGCCATGGACGTCACCGACCACCTGGCGAACGCGATGGGCAGCCTGGCGCAGACCTTGCGGCCCGAATTCATCGTCGGCCTGCCCACGCTGGGCATGGTGTTCGCACCGGGCGTGGCCCGTGCACTGGGACAGCGCCGCTGGGTGCCGCTGGGCTATTCGCGCAAGTTCTGGTACCGCGAAGAACTGGCCACGACCGTGGCCTCGCTCACCACGCCCGGCGCAGGCAAGGCAATCTTTCTCGACCCGAACCAGCTGCCGCTGGTGCAGGGGCGGCGCCTGGTGATCGTGGACGACGTGGTGAGCAGCGCGCGCACGTTGACGCGCGTGTGGGACCTGCTCGAGAGCCTGGGCGCCGAGGTGACCGGCGCAGTGGTGGCCATGCGCCAGGGCAACACCTGGCGCACCGCACTCGGGCCGGAACGGGCAGACCGCCTGCTGGGCGTGGCCGACTCGCCGCAACTGGTGCTGCGCGCGGACGGCTGGTGGCCCGTCGACTCGGGCTGATCCCGACCAGGGAAAACACGCCCCCGATGCCCTTCACGGCACACATCGACTGGGGCTTGCCGATGCCAGCGACAAACGGCTGCTTGCGGCTCGTAGCGGACGTTGGTTTGCTCGCCCACGACATGCCTACGGATCCCCTGGGCTGGGAGAGCCGGGTGCCCCCCTCCGTTCATGTCCCCCGCCCGCGCCCGGTCAGGTGCCTGGGGCACCTGACCGGCCGCGG
>LNET01000018.1 GCA_001464055.1 Burkholderiales bacterium Ga0077543 | reverse complement strand
CTGGCCCGCCGATCCGGCCTGCACCTCGGACTACGCGCAAGAAGCTGTGGTCGCCGGATTGCCATGAAGGCAGCTTTCTACTCTAAGCGAACAGTATTGCGTCAGGTCGGCCCCGTCCCAGATGCCGCCGGGGCCGCGGTACGTGCGCAGGCCCGAGGCCACGGAGATGCCGGCGCCAGTGAGGATGACGATGCGAGAGTAGGCGATGGGGTCGATGTGCATGGGGGCTGAGAGCACATGCCCACTGGGCTCGACGACGACCAGAGATTCTGACTGTCGGGTGCTGCACGAAACGGCGAGCGGCCCGGATGCGCCACGAGGCCAAATCATCTATCCATCAATTGACGGAACCCCGAGGCGCGGAGATCGTAACTCATTGTATCTACTCTTTGTGCCATGTAGTCCCCGCACTTAGTCTGTTAGACCTCGGGCCCCATTTTTATACGCCGACATGAGCAAGCAACCTCAGAACTATTCAACGTGGTCGATGGCCCTGTGTATGGCCACGTTGCTGCTCGTACAGTCATCGGACGCGCTGGCCGACACAGTGAACATTTCTTATCTCGAGGGCCAGAATCCAGTGGCCCCCGATGCCATTGCCGCGTACGGGACCCAGATGTTTGGCGACAAGGTCAACCTGTTCAACGGTTCCCTTGAATTCGAACACAGCGATCTGAGCCTGCCCGGCAATAGCCAATTGCCCGTTACATTGACACGTAAGCATGTACCTGGTCGCTCGCATACGGTCCGGGGCCAGTTTGGCGATTGGGATGCGGAGGTTCCGCGCATCAGCGGAACTTTTGCCACGGTCAGCGGCTGGATCAACTTACAAGGTGGGCAGAACCGCTGCAGCAGCTTCTCCGCTCCACCTTCGGAACCGAGATTCCCTCCGACTAGCTTCGGCGCCACGATCGGCTTTCCCTGGTTGCCCGATCCAAGGGATCCAGGTAGTCGAAACGCCGTGGCCTTCATCCCAACGGATTTCTGGAATGGCACTACTCTGACGGTCCCTGGTCATGGTAGTCAAGAGATTCTTGTCCGATCAGCCAACTTCAGTGCTGCGCCAACCGATGGTCGCACGTACCCGTTGGTGACCCGGCAAAACTGGCAAATCAGCTGTTTGCCTCAGCTCTTGAATAGTGCTGGCGAGGGGTTCCTTGCAATCTCACCGGATGGGATTCAATATCGCTTCAACTGGATGGCCAGTCGATCACAAACTTCTGTGAAGAAGTCGGGCCGACAACTGGCGCGGACAGAATTCTTTCTCATGGCAACGGAAGTCCGAGACCGCTTCGGCAATTGGGTCAGGTACACGTTTGATCCAACAAACCCACTGCTGCTAACGCGCATCGAATCCAACGATGGACGGTTGATCACCATCACCAATGCAGCTGGGAGGGCGCAATCGGCGCACGATGGGACTCGCACCTTCTACTACACCTACGGCACTCTGGGTCAGCTCTCGTCAGTATTGCAGCCCGATGGCAGCCAATGGCGTTTCACTCTCGCCCCGATGGTCGCTCCGGAGCTTTCCAACTTGGGTGAAGGAGCAACTTGCGACTCGCCAGGTGACTTCTACGATATCAACGAAGCCTTTACCGGAATCATTGACCATCCATCAGGCGCCCGCGGTACATTCGTTACCAACTTCAGGCGCTTGGGGCGCACTGGTGTTCAGCGATTCTGTTGGTTCGCCCCGAACAGCACCACCGTAACGACAGGGGCTGTCTGGCCCAGGACGGTGAGCACTCAGGCTTTGGTGGAGAAGAGAATTACCGGACCCGCCATGCAGCCTTTGCGATGGTTGTGGGCCTACGACGCTCCGGCAAGCTGGGCGCCTAGCGAGCGAGTCTCAGATCGTCGAACTGTTACGGTGACGGAGCCCAATGGCAGCCAAACACGACACAGCTTCGGCAACCGCTGGCGCGTGAACGAGGGCCAGCTTTTGCAGGTTGATGAGGGGTGGACCGGCAGTGCCGCTCTGAAGTCGACCGTGTATCGCTACCGAGATTCGGCCGCCCAGACCTACCCTGAGCAGTTCGGCACAAGCCTGCTGCCCAACAGTGACTGGCTGGCATCACGCAACCGGCCGCAGGACTTGCGAAGCATCAGCCTTCAGGGCACTGGCTTCCACTGGTCGGTCGACGCGACGCCAGCTGGTTTTGACCTGTTCGCGCGCCCTCTGGTAGTAAGCAAGTTCAGCAGCCTGGGCGATAGCCGCACCGAGCAGACGCAATATCACGACAACAGCGTTCACTGGGTGTTCGGGCAGGTGCAGCGCCTGACCGAACTGACCACCGGCCGTGAGGTTGAAAGCAATGTCTATCACCCCACGACAGCGCAACGCATGTCCAACGCCAGTTTTGGGAAGACGAAACGCAGCTACACGTACCATCCGGACGGAACGATTCTGACAGTGAGCGACGAAGGCGGTCGACCAACGACACTGCTCAACTATCGGCGCGGGAAGCCGCAGTTGGTCACGTATCCAGATACCGCCAGTGCAAGCCAAGTCGTCAATAACCTTGGCGACGCCGACTCAAGGACCAACGCTGCCGGCTCCACGACGTCCTACTTATACGACCTGATGGGGCGGGTGACTCTGGTCAGGTATCCCGAAGGCGATCCGGTCAGCTATCACCCTACCGAGCAAGTTTTTGAGCGGGTCAACGGCGCTGAATACGGTTTGGATACAGGGTACTGGCGACAAACCATCAGAACGGGGAGTGCTCGCAAGGTCCGATACTTTGATGCGCTTTGGCGGGAACGAGTGGAGGTTAACTTTGACGCTGATAACCCAGCGGAAACCACATCACTGGTAGAAACACGCTACGGCTTGGATGGCAGAGTCTCATATGAGGGCTATCCAGTCCGGGGCGTGAATTATATCGTAGGCGCAACGGTGGGCTGGGAGTTCTGGCGTGACCCGCTAGGGCGGGAGACGCATCGCCGGCAAGCCACGGGAAGCCAAGCCACAGGGCTCGGTTACGCAAGTACCTTCACCACTTATGATGCAAGGTCCTTCAGGAAAGTGGTGACAAATGCTAGAAATGTCCAGACGACCTTCGAATTTCAGGCTTTTGACGACCCCGACAACGCCAATATTCGCCGGATTACCCCTCCATTCCCACGCGGCGACGTCATCACTTTCACCCGCGACGTTTTCGGCAAAGCGACGAGCATCACCCGAGGCGATGCCGCCAGTAACGCCACGCGTTACTATGTGTATGACGCCCATCAACGCCTGTGCAAGACCGTTGAACCAGAAACCGGTGCCACAGTGCTTGATTACGATACGGCGGGCCACATCCAGTGGCGCGCCAGCGGGCTTGCATTGCCCAACCTCAACAGTTGCGATCACGCCTCGGTGCCCGATCAGAGGAAGATCGTCTTCACCCATGACGTTCGCAACCGGCTGACAGATACGTCTTATGGGGACGGTAGCCCTGGCGTCAACCGAACCTACACCCCTGACGGTTTGCCGTGGACGATCAGCACACCCGGTACAACATGGACGCTGGGGTACAACCAGCGCCGCTTGATGACGTCCGAGACGCTGGCATTGCGTGGCGCGGGTTATGGCTTCACTTACGGGATCGACCGCTATGGCAACGTAGCTTCAATGGCATATCCCAACGGGCTGGCATTGACCTACGCTCCCAATGCCTTAGGCCAGCCGACACAGGTGTCCGGATTTCTGTCCCAGATCAAGCATCATCCTGGCGGGCAGGTCGCAAGCTATGCAACAACTAACAACGTCAACTTCAGCCAGACACTGAAGGTGCAGGGTCTACCCGAGACATTGCGTCATGCCGGTGTGGTTCAAGACTTCCACACCTACGACGGCATGGGCAACCTCAGCATGATCGTTGACCAGGAACGCGGTTTGCCCTCGCGCTCAATGGGTTACGATGAGCTTGATCAGTTGCGAATTGCCGATGGCAGATGGGGACATGGCCAGTTCACTTACGACGCCCTTGGGAACCTGCGTACGAGCCGAGTCGGCAATCGCATGGCCACTCATATGTATGACGCCAATAGCAATCGCTTGGCTGAGATCCGCATAACTGATCTCTTGGGAAGCACCCCGCCAAGTACCATCGCGATCGGCTATGACGGGAACGGGAATGTCACATCACGGGCAGGCCAGACATTTACCTTTGATGTTGGCAATCGGATGCTGAGTGCACCCGGCGTAGCTTCGTATGCCTACGACGGCCACGGCCGGCGCTATTTGACGCGAACCACCGCCGGCCGCTCGACCGTTCGTGCCTACAGCCAATCCGGGCGGCTATTGCTGACCCAAGATTCTGTCAAAGGCCTGACGCAACACATCCATTTCGGTGACAAAGTCGTGGCTGAGGTCAACAGCAATACTGGTTCCCGCTGGTTGCACACAGACATCCTGGGTTCGCCGGTGGCAACCACGGGGCCGACGGGCACTGTCTTGGAACGCACGGAGTACGAACCCTACGGCCTCACCTCAGTTGGGGTGAACCCTGATGGAATCGGATACACAGGGCATGTCAATGATGTGGACACCGGGTTGGTGTATATGCAGCAGCGGTATTACGATCCGGTTGCGGGGAGGTTCCTCAGCGTCGATCCGGTGACGACGGACGCCAAGTCTGGCAAGCACTTCAACCGGTATGTGTATGCGGAGAATAATCCATACAAGTACACAGATCCGGATGGCCGCGCACCGCACATTGTGTTCGGCGCTTTGGTCGGAGCGGCTTCGGGCGCGTATTCCGCTAGACAAGGCGGCGCAAGTTTAGGTTCTACCGCACTGGCGGCAGCGGGTGGCGCACTCGCCGGTGCGGCTAGTGCCGCATTGCCTCTGTCAGGGTTTGCAACAGCAACTGGCTTTCTGGGTGGCTTCAGCGGCAGTTTGGTAGGCCAATCTGTTGCCAACCCCGGAACTATTCCTGACTTGAAAACCGCCGTGGCGCAAGGTACGGTTGCCGGCGTTGCCGCAATACCCGCACAGGCTGTTGCGGCCTACACCGGGATCGGGCTCGTCAGTGCAAGCAGCCAAGCGGTCGGCGCTAATGTTGCGACAGTAGTCGGCGCAGCCATCAATGCTGTGATGCCCGCCAGCGTGGGAGGAATGCAAGGGGCAGCTCCATCTACCCCTTCGGCTAAGCCGCAAGAACCTGTCAAGCAACCTGAGTCGAAATTGGTGAATTGACCGTGGACATTATGGGACTGACCTTGCTCGGGCTTGCCTTGCATACCGTGGTCGGCTATATAGGCGGGCGTGCAATAGCTTATCTTGACAGTGCTAGAGGACGAGGTCACTCCGCTAGTAGGCGCTGGGGCACATACGTGCTCGTTATTGCGATGCTAATTGGCTATGGCCAAGCAGCCGGGTTCATTGCGGGCGCGTTCAAAGAACATGATGCAGTCTTGGTCATGTTCGCGGCAGTTCTGCTGGTCGCGGCTTGGATGGCGTTCGTAAGACATCGCGATTGAGGGTTCAGCGCCGGCTTCGGTTGTCGTGCACGTTGGCCGCTGTCACCACTGCGCTGTGCGTCAGCCCGGTGTCCTTGTCCACGGCGATGTGCAGCTTCATGCCGAAGTGCCACTGCTTGCCCTTGCGGGTCTGATGCATCTCCGGGTCGCGTGTGCCGCTGGCGTTCTTGGTGGAACTGGGCGCGGCGATGATGGTGGCGTCCACGATGGTGCCGGTACCCACCTTCAGGCCACTGGCTTGCAGCACTTCGCCGACCTTGGCGAAAAGCGCTTCGCCCAGCTTGTTGTCTTCCAGCAGGCGGCGAAACTTCAGCAGCGTTGTGGCGTCTGGCACGCGCTCACGGCCCAGGTCGATGCCCACGAAGCGGCGCAGCGCGGTGCTGTCCAGCAATGCGTCTTCGCAAGCCTCGTCGGCCAGGTTGAACCAGTGCTGCACGAAGTACATGCGCAGCATGCGCTCCAGCCCAACGGGCGGCCGGCCGTTCCCGGCCTTCGGGTAGTGCGGCTCGATCACGCTGCACAGTGCAGCCCATGGAACCAGGGATTCCATCTTCGCCAGGAATGTGTCCCGACGCGTGGGCTTGCGGTACTGCTCATACTGGGCGTTGTGGTCCATGGCCATCGCGAGGGTCTGTTGCTTCATGCTGCAAACCGATGCATGGGGCGTGCCAGCGTGGGGACTTAATCAGCGTTGCCCTAGTCTTACTGTGTCACAAGAGCAGCTTTGCGCTTGCCCTGCCGCAGCAGGGGCACTGCCCGAGGCGTGCGATCAGTATGTAGCTGAGTTTGTGCCG
>LNET01000017.1 GCA_001464055.1 Burkholderiales bacterium Ga0077543 | reverse complement strand
TCATCGCCATGCGGGCGAAGGTCTCGCGCACGTCGCGGCCCGAAGCCACCGGGTCGGGCTTGCCGTCGGGCCCCTCGGGGTTCACGTAGATCAGGCCCATCTGGACGGCGGCCAGCGGGTTGGCGAGTTCGCGCTCGCCGCTGTAGCGGCTGTCGGCCTTGTCGCTGGTGGCCAGCCATTGCTTTTCCGCGCCCCAGAAGATGTCTTCCTCGGGCGCCCAGATGTCCACGCGGCCCCCGCCGAAGCCGAGGCACTTGAAGCCCATGGTCTCCATCGCGACGTTGCCAGCCAGGATCATCAGGTCGGCCCAGCTGATGGCATTGCCGTACTTCTGCTTGACGGGCCACAGCAGCCGCCTGGCCTTGTCCAGGTTGCCGTTGTCGGGCCAGCTGTTCAGCGGCGCAAAGCGCTGGTTGCCGGTGGCCGCGCCGCCGCGCCCGTCGGCCGTGCGGTAGGTGCCGGCACTGTGCCAGGCCATGCGGATGAACAGGCCGCCGTAATGGCCCCAGTCGGCCGGCCACCAGTCCTGGGAGTCGGTCATCAGGGTGGCCAGGTCTTTCTTCAGCGCCGCGTAGTCGATCCGGCTGAACGCCGCCGCGTAGTCGAATCCGGCGTCCATGGGGTTGCTGGTGGGCGTGTGCTGGTGAAGGATGCTCAAGTTGAGCTGCTCAGGCCACCAATCGGCATTCGACTGGGCGCCCAGGGTGGTGCGCGCACCGGCGTGGTGGACGGGGCATCGGGTTTCGCTCATGGGTGTCTCCTGGGTGATTTCACGGGAATCTACGGGGAATCGATAGTTTTCATCAAGCTAAACACGGTATCCAGTTGAGTCTGACAATTGCGAATATTGCCGTGCTGCATCGCGATGACGGGTTTTGCTGATGCAGATCATCTTCGCCAAGAGCCTGGCCCTCCTAACATCGAGCCATTGGATTCAAGGCAGTCCCCATGCACGAAGTCACTGCACCCGTTCCGGCCTTGGGCACGCTGTTCGAACATCTGGCCGATGCGGTCTACCTGCTCGACCCCGACAGCTCGAACATCATCTGGGGCAACCGAGCCGCCTGGGAAAGCCTGGGCATGGCCCCCGACGAAGTGCTCAACCATAGCGTGCTGAGCCTGCAGAAGGACGTGACCGGCGTGCCGCAGTGGAGCGACATCGCCGCCGTCATCCGCAGTTCCAGGTGCTTCACCTTCGTGGGCCGGCACCGCCACGCCCTGGGGTACGAGGTGCCCGTCGAGGTGAACACCACCCTCTTCAGGGACGGCGACCAGGAGTACTTCCTCTCGGTGGCGCGCGACATTTCCCGGCGCATGGCCCTGGAAACCGACCTGAAGAAACGGGAGAACCAGCTGTGGTTTGCCCTGAACGAGGCCATGGACGGCCTGTGGGACTGGGAAGTGACGACGGGCGCCGTGTTCTTCAGCCCGCAGCTCAAGCGCATCCTGGGCTACGGGCCCGACGAGATGGCGCCGACACTCGCCACCTGGTCGTCGAACATCCACCCCGACGATGCCGAGCGCGTGTCGCTGGTGCTTAACGAACATCTGCAGGGCAAGCGCCAGCGCTACGAAGCGCGCTACAGGCTGCGTAACCGCAACGGCAGCTATCTGTGGGTGCTGGACCGCGGGCGTGTGTGCGAGCGCGACGGCTCCGGCGCGGCCACGCGCGTGGTCGGCATGGTGCAGGACATCACCGAACAGACCGAGGCGCAGGCGGCGCTGCAACGCAGCGAACAGGAGCAGCGCACGCTGATCACGGCGCTGCCCGACGTGATCATGCGCCTGAACCGGCAGGGGCAGCATCTGTTCGTGTCCGAAAACGTCGGCGTGCTGCTGCCGCTTTCCGCGCCCGAGGTGGTGGGCCGCACCCACCGCGAGCTCGGCTTGCCCGAGTCGCTGTGCCGGCAATGGGACGACATCGTCGAAAGCGTATTCGCCACCGGCCAGGCGCACGAGTCCGAGTTCGCGCTCGACACTCCCGAAGGAACCCGCACGATCGGCTGCCGCGTGCTGCCCGACCGGGATGCGGTGCTGGGCGTGCGCACGGTGCTGGTGGTGTGCCGCGACGTCACGGCCCGCCGCCAGGCCGAAGCCGAGCTCGCACGCTACCGCGACCATCTCGAAGACCTGGTGGCCGAGCGCACCGCTGCGCTGTCGGAGGCCAAGGCCAGTGCCGAGGCTGCCAACCGCGCGAAGAGCCGCTTCCTGGCGCACATGAGCCACGAGCTGCGCACGCCGATGAGCGCGATCCTGGGCATGACCGGGCTGGCCCTGCAGCGCGCCGAGGATCCCGTGCTTCGCGATCAGCTGGGCAAGGCCGAACAGGCTTCGCTGCACCTGCTGAACCTGATCAACGACATCCTGGACCTGTCGAAGATCGAGGCCGAGCGCATGACGCTGGAGCAGACGGACTTCAAGCTGGCCAGCGTTCTGGACAGCGTGGTCTACCTCACCAGCCACAGGGCCGGCGAGAAGGGGCTGCAGCTGGTCGTCGAGCTCGACCCGGGCCTGGCGGGGCGCAGTTTTTCGGGCGACCCGCTGCGGCTCAAGCAGATCCTGCTGAACCTGACCGACAACGCCATCAAGTTCACCTCGCAGGGGCAGGTCCTGGTGCGGGTGCGCTGCCTGCAGGCGCAGGCCGACGGCCTGTTGCTGCGTTTCGAGGTCACCGACCAGGGCATCGGCATCGAACCCGAAGCCTGTGATCGGCTGTTCCGGCCCTTCGAGCAGGCCGATGACTCGACAACGCGACGTTTCGGCGGCACCGGGCTGGGCCTGGCCATCTGTCGCCAGCTGGTCCAGATGATGGGCGGGCAGATCGGCGTGGACAGCACGCTTGGCCAGGGCAGCAGCTTCTGGTTCGTTCTGAGCTTGCATCCTGGGCGCCGGGCCGGCCTGAAGGCGCCCGTTCGCGGTGCCGCCGCGCTGCGCGACGAACTGAGAAGGCGGTTTGCCGGCGCGGCCGTGCTGATTGCCGAGGACGACATGGTCAGCCGCGAGGTGTCGGCGACGATGCTCCAGCAGGCCGGGCTGCGGGTGGACCTGGCTGACGATGGCCTGCGGGCACTGGAGATGACGCGGCAGCAGGCCTATGTGCTGATCCTGATGGACATGCAGATGCCGCAGATGAACGGCATCGACGCCACCCGCAGCATCCGCCACGAAGCGCTGAACCGGCAGACACCGATCCTGGCCCTGACCGCCAACGCTTTCGAGGAAGACCGCGAACTGTGCATGCAAGCCGGCATGGACGGCCACCTGACCAAGCCCATCGACGCTGCGCGTCTGTACGAGGCAGCGCTGGTGCAGTTGGAGAAGTCCTCGAGCACTGCCTTGCCCCAGGCGGCCTGACAACCCGCTGCGGCCTGGGCGTGGGCTCCCGCGTCGGCGCGCGGTTGACAGCAGGTCCGGCTCGGTGCCAGCATTCGCCGCGGCGCGAGCAGGGCGCCGCCGGATCCGCGGACAGGGCTGCGCCCACCTGCATCGACGGCTTCGTGCTTCGATTGCCATCCTTTGTGCGGCCTGACCGCGCGGATCGCAGGCCTTCATGCACGGAGGATTCATGAACCGCCCTACTCCTGCCCGCGCCGCTGGTGCCAGCCTGGCACTGGCCGACCACCCCGACCCCGACCAACTGCGCCGCCAGGCCAAGGAACTGCTGCGCGCCTGGCGCAGAGCCGAACCTGAAGCGCTGGCGCGCGTGGCCCCGCTGGCCTTGCCGGCACCACCCCGGCTGGCTCAGGCCCAGCTGGTCGTCGCGCGTGAATACGGCCTGCCCAGCTGGCCGGCCTTGGTCGCTGAAGTCGAGCGCCGGCGCAGCGCCGCGCTGGACGAGCTGCCCTTCACCGAACGTGTGCTCGCGCTGGCCCTGGGACGCGGCTACGACGCTCCGCGCCCGGCCCAGGCGCTGGCGCTGCTGCGCAGCCGGCCAGGGCTGCGCACGCCGGCCTTGCGGTTGCTGCAGGGCGAGGTGGTCGATCTGCCGCCCGACCAGGCCTTGCCGCCCTGGAACCTGCTGCCGCTGGTGCTGGTGGCGTTTTCATCGTTGGCCACCGTGGGCCTGGAAGAAGCGCTGGTGTCAGCGTTGGACAGGCTGGTGGCCGCAGGCGCCGACCCGAACGCCGGGTTGCCCGACCCCGCCTTCCCTGACCGGCCGCTGCCGGCGCTGTACGGAGCGGTGGCCCGGTCGCGCAGCGCGGCCATGGTGCAGCGCCTGCTGGACGCCGGTGCCGACCCGAACGACAAGGAATCGCTGTATCACGCCGTGGAACAGGACGACCGGCGCATCGTCGCGGCCCTGGTGGCGGCAGGCGCGCGCTGGGGCGGCACGAATGCCTTGCACCGCCAGCTCGACTTCGATGCCCTGCCGCACCTGCAGCAGGTGCTGGCGCTGGGCGCCGACGCCAACGAGCTGTCGGGCACGCGCCCGCTGCACCATGCCGTGCAGCGCGGCCGTTCACTCGAATGCCTGCAGCTGCTGGTGGCCCATGGCGCCGATGTCGCCGGGCGCGACGCCCATGGCCATGGCCTGGCCCGGGCGGCGGCGCGCGCCGGCCGGCGCGATGTGCTGGACTGGCTGGCCGGCCTGGGCCAGGAGCCGCCCAGCGGCCTGCACGACCGCTTCGTCGCCGCCTGCGCAGCGGCCGACGAAGCCGCTGCGCGTGCCCTGCTGGCCCAGCAGCCGAACCTGCTTGAGGCCCTGTCGCCAGCCGACCTGCAATTGCTGCCCGAGCAGGCGCAGCGCGGCGAACTCTCGGCGGTGCGCCTGATGCTGGTCCTGGGCTGGCCGGTCGACGTGCCCGGCCCCTGGGAGGCCAGCGCCTTGAACCAGGCCGCTTTCCGCGGCGATGTCGAGATGGTTGCGCTGCTGCTGCAGCACGGCGCGCGCTGGCATGAACGCAACGGCTATGGCGGCACGGCCCTGGGCAGCTGCCTGCACGCCGGCTGCAACGAGCCCGTCGCCGGCGGCGACTATGCCGGCGTGCTGCGGCTTCTGCTGGCCGACGGCGCCCCGGCGCCCGAGGACGACGACGACCTGAGTGACGAGATGGCCGCTATCGTGGCCGACTTCAGCCCGCCCGCCTGAGCCCGCCCCGAACCGGGGCGCTCTGCGACCGCCGTAGTCCAGCCGTCCCGCCACCGCCGCCATCCTGGCGCCGTATCGCCACCATCACCTTGGGGGCGCGCGGCTTGCCGCCGGGTCCGGCCTGACCGTCAGGCCGCGTCCTCGGCGTCCAGGGCGGCCTGGCGCGCGCCCGGGTTCAGGCGGGCGCCTCAGCCGCCCGGCTTGACCATCGGCCAGCCGCGACGCGCCCACTCGGCCATGCCGCCGTGGACGAAGCGCACGTGGCCGTAGCCGCGCTCGCGCAAGGCCCGCAGGGTGGCTGCAGAGCGGTTCTGCGTATTGCAGATGAGAAGCACGGGTTGGGCCGGGTCGGTCGGAATCTCGGCCAGGCGTCGCGGCAGCTGCCGCATCGGCAGCAGCCTGGCACCGGCGGCTACGCCCGTGGCGTGCTCGTCGGGCTCGCGGATGTCGATCAGCACCGCCCGCCCAGCCTCGTGTTCAGCCCGGGCCTGCTCCAGGCCGACGGAATCGCTCTCGGCCAGCACCTCGCGGCAGGCGGCTGCCAGCGTGGCGGCGGCCAAGATGCCAGCGGTCATGGCCAGGCGCCTGGCGCGCGAGACAGGGGCGGACAGCACAGAGGGTGCGCCAGGGGTTGTTTGCTGGAAAGCCATGGCCTGGGTCTGGGGCGGGTCGGTCGGGGCCTGCAAGTTCTTTTTCATCAGTCTACGCTGATATTTATCGGGCTGCTGGTGGTGGCCAGCGCACCACGCCCGACTCTCAGACAAGGGGGGTTTCCCACGCATCGATGCTTGACAGGAGTGCAAGCTCATCTGCTAGTGTCCGGGGCCGTGCAAACGTATGGGGTTGGCTGTCACGCCCCATTTGTCTGCCGGCAACCCACGAATGCGTGTCGGGCCCACCGGCGGAGCACTCGGTGTCTTCCACTCCAGCCCATCCAGGCCATGACCACGCCCCCGCCTCCTTCATCCCCCCCAGGCCAGCCTGAAGCCCAGCCTCGGGCGTCGGCTTTTGCGCCCCTGTCGCCCGATGCCGACCCGGACGCGACGCAGATCATCTCCTTGCCCAACGCCGACGCCTTGCAGTCCCCCGCTGCGGCCACCGGGCCGGAAACCGGCTCCACCCGCCACACCGTGCCAGACGACGCCACGGTGATCATGGCCGCCGCGACGCCACGCCCGGTCACCCTGGGCCCGAATGGGTCGCCCGCGCCTGCCGATGGCGACGACCGGACGATCATCGCGCCGGCCTCCGACAGCCGCTTCGGCGCCTTGACATCCAGCGGTGCCACGCCAAGCCGCAGCTTTGCCGACACCGCGCCCCCTGGCGGCCGCCAGGACAGCATCGGCCGCGACTCCATGCTGCCGGGCGAGACGGTGCACGGCCGCGGCCCGGGTGGGTCGACCTTGCCCCATGGCGGCCTGGGCCTCACCGCCATCGGTGGCGTGAGCGCCGGCGACGGCCTGGAGGCCGGGCGCGTGCGTCAGGTCGGCCGCTACCTGGTGAAGGCCCGCCTGGGCCGCGGCGGCATGGCCACCGTCTACCGCGCCAGCGACCCGCAGATCGGTCGCGACGTGGCCATCAAGTTCCTCCACGCCTCGCTCAGTGAGGACGACGAATGCCGGATGCGCTTCCTGCGCGAGGCGCGAGCGGCCGGCGGCCTGTCGCACCCCAACATCGTCGTCGTGCATGACGTCGGCGAGATCGAGAGCCGGCCCTACATGGCGATGGAGCTGATCGACGGCCAGCCGCTGTCGGAGACGCTCGAGAAGAGTCGCACCCTGCCGATACGCGACGTCGTCATCATCGGGCTGCAACTGGCCCGGGCGCTGGAATATGCGCACGCCCGTGGCATCGTGCACCGCGACATCAAGCCCGGCAACATCATGCTGCTGGGCGACGGCCAGACCATCAAGGTGGCCGATTTCGGCATCGCCCACATGGACGACGGCCAGGTCGAACAGCGCACCGTGGTCGGGGCGGTGATGGGCACGCCACAGTACATGTCGCCCGAACAGACCCGGGGCGAAAAGGTCGATGGACGGTCGGACCTGTTCTCGGCCGGCATCGTGCTGTACCAGATGCTCGCCGGTGAGCGCCCCTTCCGCGGCGACAGCCTGGTGGCTGTGGCCACCCGCATCGCCACCGAAGACCCGCCGCCGCTGAACCAGAAGCGCCCCGACGTGCCGCCTTCGCTGCGCCGGGTGGTCGACCGCTGCCTGGCCAAGCAGCCGGCACAGCGCTACCAGAGCGGCAAGGAACTCTCCGAGGCCCTGCTCAAGGTCCTGGGCGAACTCGACGAGGCAGCGCGCGAGCGTGACAAGCCCCGCATCATGCCGCTGCGCGTGAAGTGGGCGCTGATGATGGGTCTGATCGTCGCCGTCGTCATGGGCATCAGTGCGGCCATCATCACCCAGCGCCAGTACGCGGCCATGATGGGTCAGGCCAGCGACTACGGTGCGTCGCTGGCGCGCTTCATTGCCGCGCAGAACGCGGCCCAGGTGCTGGGCGAGGACTGGGAGTCGGTCGAGGTCGCGGTGCAGGAGATCATGAAGACCGGCAGCTTCGAGCGCATCGTCGTGCTCGACATGACCGGTGTCGTCAAGGTCTCCAGCGTCACGGCGCTCACCGGCAAGCCGTATGTCGCGCCCGGCGGGCCGGTGCCTTCCGGGTCCGGCGCGGCGCAGGCCCAGCGCTTCGTCAGCAATGGCCAGGACGTGCTGGGTTTCGAAGCACCTGTGCTGTTCCAGGGCAAGCAGGTCGGTCGGGTCGCGCTCGGCATTCCCGAAGCACCGCTCACGGCCGTGGCACGGCTGTCGATCTCGTTGATGGTGGCCCTGGCCGTCATCACCGTGCTGGCCGTGGCCATCGCGATGTACTTCGTCGCGAACTGGTTCGCCAAGCCGATCAGGCTGGTGGGTGAGTCGATGGCCGAGATCGGCAAGGGCCGTTTCGACCATCGCATCAACGAGCAGCGCAACGACGAGTTCGGCCAGCTGTTCCAGTCCTTCGATGCCATGGCCCAGTCGCTGCAGCAGCGCCTGCAGGAATCGCCGCCTGCCTCTGCGGGTGTGGCTGCGGCCGAAGCCGGGGCTGGCAAAGGGGCTGCACCTTGAGCGCCGGCCGGGCTGACAGGCCGGGCTGGCGGTCCGGGACGGCGTTGACGGCCTTGCTGCTGCTGGCCGCCTGCGCCGGTTCGCCGCACGCGCCCGTGCCGGCATCCGGGACGGGCTCTGGCGCTGCCGCCACCCCACCCGATGATCCGCCGCCAGCGCCACCCGGCGCGATTGCTGGTGCCAACGGCCGCGTGGCGGGGCGCAGCGCCCAGCTGGCCATCTACGTGCCTGCAGCCGGCGACCGCCTGCCCGAGATCGCCAGACGCATGCTCGGTGACGCCGCGCTCGACTGGCGCATTGCCGACGCCAATGGACTGTGGGAACCCGAAGCCGGCGTGCCGCTGCTCGTGCCCTTGCAGCCGCCGCACCCCATGGGCATTGCGCCCGACAGCTACCAGACGGTGCCGATCCTTTGCTACCACCGCTTCGGCGGCGGGCAGTCGAAGATGATCGTCTCGCCCGAGCGATTCGAAGAACAGCTGGCCTGGCTTCAGCGCAACCGTTACCGGGTGCTGCGCCTGTCCGAACTGCAGGGCTTCCTGGACGCCCGGCAGCCCTTGCCCGAACGCTCGGTGGTGATCACCATCGACGACGGCTACGAGACCGTGCATCGCCATGCCTTTCCGGCGCTGAAGAAGTACGGCTTCACGGCCACGCTCTTCGTCTACGCCGATTTCGTCGGTTCGCGCGACGGCTTGAGCTGGGCGCAATTGCAGGAAATGGCCAGTTCTGGCGTGATCGACATCCAGGCCCATTCCCGCACCCACCGCAACCTGGTGCAGCGCCGTGAAGGCGAAAGCGAAGCCGCCTACGCGCAAAGCCTGCTGGACGAGGTTCGCCACCCGCGGGCGCTGCTGGAACGGCGCCTGGCCGAGGCCGGTGTCAAGGTGACGCAGTTCGCTTACCCCTTCGGCGATGCGAACGAGCAGGTGCTGCAGATCCTGCAGCGCGAAGGCTACGACATCGGCGTGACCGTGAACCCTGGCGGCAACGCCTTCTTCGCCCACCCCCTGATGCTCCGCCGCACGATGATCTTCGGCGACCACGACCTGAATGACTTCAAGGCCAGGTTGCAGACCCGGCGGCCTGTCGGGTCCAGGCCATGAGGCCGCAGCGCTTTTTTGCCCTGGCTGCCCTGGCCTTGGCGGCAGGGCTCACGGGCTGTGCCGTTGCGCCGTCGGCACCCCAGGTCGCGCCGCCGACGGCCAGCACGGCCACTTCGCCGAGGGCCGAGGCCGCCGCGCGCGACGCGGCAGCCGCCGCGCTGGCGCGGTTCGAGTCGGAACAGCGAACCGCCGCCACGACGGCCGCGGCGGCCGGCCACTGGCGCAAGGCGGCCCTGCATTGGGAAGCCGTGGCCGTGCTGCGGCCCGGCGATGCCCAGGCACGCGCCGAGGTAGAGCGTGCGCTGGCCCAGGCCACCCAGGCTGCTCAGGCCAGGCTGCCCCTGGCACGGCGCGCGCGCCAGCGCGGTGACGCAGACGCAGCACACCGCCTCTACCTGGAAGTGCTGGCCCTGGCCCCGGGCCAGGCCGAGGCGGCCGAGGCCCTGCGCGCGCTCGAGCGTGAGCGTGTCGCGCGCCAGCACCTGGGGCAGCTGTCCAGCTTCACCCTGACCAGCCGCTTCACCGCGAGCGCGCTGATGCAGGCCGAGGCCTCGCGCGCGCCCCGCGGGCGCGGACCGCAGAGCAACGAGATCGAGCACGCCACCTTGCTGGCCGACCAGGGCGAACTCGACGGCGCGATCGAACTGCTGACCCCGCTGGTGACGGCACCCAAGGCAAACCCGGCAGCGCGCTCGCTGCTGGCAGACCTGTATCTGCGCCGTGCGAAGTCATTGGCCGAGACCAACCGCCCCGGTGCGATCCAGGCCCTGCAACGCAGCCTGCAGGTGCTGCCTGCTCAGACCGAGGCGCGCCAACTGCTGCAGCAGTGGCAGCCCGAGCGCAAACCGGTGCGGCGCGCAGGGCCATGAACGCGCCCGGGCCCGGCGCAGCCGCTGCGCCCGCCGGCGACGACGATGCCACCGTGCTGCACGGTGGCGGCGGTCAGCCCCCGGCTCCGCCGCAGCCAGCGGCAGAGACCGGAACCCGCCAGGTCGGGCGTTACCTCATCAAGGACCAGTTGGGCAGCGGCGGCATGGCCACGGTGTTCCGGGCCCACGACCCGTCGATCGCCCGCGACGTGGCCATCAAGTTCCTGCACCCTTCGCTGTGCGAGGACGAGGAATGCCGCATGCGCTTCCTGCGCGAGGCCCGCGCCGCCGGCGGCCTGTCGCACCCGCACATCGTGGTGGTGCACGACGTCGGCGAGATCGATCGCAGGCCCTACATGGCGATGGAGCTCGTCGACGGCGAGTCGCTGTCCGAACTGCTGCGCCAGCGCCGGCAACTGCCGCCGCGCCAGGTGGCCGTGATCGCCCTGCAACTGGCCCAGGCGCTGGAATATGCCCATGGCCGCGGCGTCGTGCACCGCGACATCAAGCCCGGCAACATCGTGCTGCCGCGCAGCGGGGGCGGGGTCAAGGTGGCGGACTTCGGCATCGCCCACATGGCAGACGCGCAGGGTGGCAGCACCCAGGTCGGTGCGGTGATGGGCACGCCCCAGTACATGTCGCCCGAACAGACCCGCGGCGACAAGGTCGACGGCCGCTCCGACCTGTTCTCGGTCGGCATCGTGATGTACCAGATGCTGGCGGGCGAACGCCCGTTTCGCGGCGACAGCCTGGCAGCGGTGGCGGCCAGCATCGGCAACGAGACCCCGGTGCCGCTGAGCCAGGCGAACCCGGGCGTGCCCGCAGCCCTGCGCAGGGTGGTCGACCGCTGTCTGGCCAAGCAGCCGCATCGGCGTTGGCAGTCGGGCAAGGAATTGGCCGAAGCGCTGCAAAAGGTCATCGACGAGATCGACGAGGCCGCTGACGAGCCGAACCGCCCGCGCATGGTGCCGCTGCGCATCAAGTGGGCGGCGACCATGGCGCTGGTCGTGGCGGTGGTCATGGGCTTGACCTCGGCCGTCATCACCCAGCGCCAGTATGCGGCGCTGATGGGCCAGGTCAGCGACTACGGGTCTTCGCTGGCGCGCTTCATCGCCGAAGTGACGGCGCCGGCCGCCCTTGGCGAGGAATGGGACGCCGTCGACGTGGCCGTGCAGGCGATGATGAAGACCGGTAATTTCGAGCGCATCGTCGTCAGCGACAGCTCGGGTGTCGTGCGGGTGTCCAGCCAGACGGTGCTTGTCGGCAAGCCGTTCGTGGCGCTGGGCACGGAGCTCGTCGAGACCGACGGCCACCTTGCCCGGGTCGTGCGCTACCGCATCGGCACCGAACGCATGCTGGGCTTCGAGTCCCCGATCCTTTTCCAGGGCAAGCAGGCTGGCCTGGTGGCGCTGGGCATCGCCGAGCAGCCCATCACGCGGGTGGCGCGGCTGTCCATCGGGCTCATGGTCGTGCTGGCGCTGGTCACGGTGGTGGCCGTGGCCGTGGCCATGGTGTTTCTCGCCAACCGCTTTGCCAGGCCGATCAGGCTGGTCGGGGAGTCGATGGCGGAGATCGGCAAGCGCCGGTTCGATCACCGCATCCACGAGACCCGCAACGACGAATTCGGCCTGCTGTACAAAGCCTTCGACGACATGGCCGGTGCCCTGCAGGCCGATGCCGCAGTGCAACCTGCAGCAGCGCCGGCGCCGGCACCGGCACCGCCGCCCGTCACTTCAGCTTCGTGAGCTTGTCCTTCAGCGCCATCACCTTGTCCTTTTCGAGGATGGCAATGCGGTTGTCGGGGTCGAGCTTCAACACCTCGTCCCAGGCACGGATGGCAGCGTCGAGGTCCTGTTTGGCGAAAGCACTGCGGGCGCTGCGGGTATGTCGCGCCACGGCCTCGGCCCTGGCCTTGTCGGCAGCTCCTGCGCTGGGCGCGGGTTCTGGCGGCGGTGGCGGTTGCTGCTGGGTGGCCACGGGCGTGGCTGTCGGCGAGGTGGCCGCCAGACTGCCAGGCGGCGGCGCCTTGCCCGGCACGCGGATGGTCTGGCCGCCGGCCAGCGAGCGCGGCACCTTGATGTTGTTGTAGCGGGCCAGGATGTAGAACTGGTGCACGTCGTTCATGAAGCGCTGCGCGATCCTCGACAGCGATTCACCGGGCTGCACCTTGTAGCTGAAGGACTCGCGGCCCAGTGCCGCCTGCGGATCGTCCTTGATCTGCTGCATCAGGCTCAGTGCCAGGCGGTTTGCCGGATCGGCCTGCAGCACGCGCTTGAGTTCGGCTTCCGCCTGCGCTTCCTGGCCGGCTTCCAGGTGCTCTATGGCGGCACTGACCGCGCGGGGGATTTCGGCGCCGGTCAGGTTGGGGGGGAGTGGTGCAGGTTCAGGGGCTGGAGCAACAGGGGCCGGCGCAGCCGCGACCGGGGTCGCGGCCTCGGCCGGCGGAGGCTTCGGCGGCTGCGCGCAGGCGGCCAGCAGGCCCAGGCTGGCGAGCATGAGCCCGATGCGCCAGGGGTTTGCGGCAATTGTCGAGTCGGTGATGGGCAGTGGCTTCATCCGTCGAATTGTCCACGACCCAACCTGTGGGGCCAAGCCGCAAGCGTCACACACCGTGATGACTTCATCGCTTGTATCGGGTTGGCACTCACGACGAAAGGATGGATTCGCGCAGGTTCCTGTGATACCTTTTGCGTTTGTACGAGCGCGCAACCCAGGCGCAGATTCGACCGGACAATTTCCGCCACGCATATTGAGGAAAGCATGAACAGCGTCCACGAAAAACTAGCCCGGGTCCGCAAACCCCGCGTGCACATCACCTATGACGTCGAGACCGACGGAGCCGCCATCGTGCGCGAGCTGCCCTTCGTGGTCGGCGTCATGGGCGACTACGCCGGCGACCCGACCGAGCCGATCAAGCCGCTGGCAGAACGCAAGTTCGTGCAGATCGACCGCGACAACTTCAACGACGTGATGGCGCGCGTGGCACCCGGCCTGAACCTGAAGGTCGACAACACCCTGGCCGGCGACGACAGCCAGATGGCCGTGAACCTGAAGTTCAAGTCGCTCGACGACTTCGATCCGGCCAAGGTGGCCGAGCAGGTGCCGGCACTGAAGGCCATGCTCGAAACCCGCAGCCGCCTGCGCGACCTGGTCAGCAAGGCCGACCTGTCCGAGGAACTCGAAGGCCTGCTCGAGCAGGTGCTGCAGGACAAATCGAAGCTCGACGCCCTGTCGGCCGAGCTTGGCATCAAGAAGTCGGAAGGTTGAGCCCATGAGTGCCACTGAATCGCAAGGCGCTGCCTCGACCACCGTCACCACCACGGAAGGTGGCGCGAGCTTTCTCGACCAGGTCATCGGCGCGACCAAGCAGACCGAGCGCGACCGCGCCGAGGAGCTCATCCGCGCCCTGACCGAAGAAGCGCTGAAGGGTACCGTCACCTTCAACCGCAACCTCGTCGTCACCTTCGACCGGGCCATTGCCGAGATCGACCGCAAGGTGTCCGAGCAGCTCAACAAGATCATGCACCACGAGCGTTTCCTCAAGCTCGAAGGCAGCTGGCGCGGCCTGAATCATCTGGTGATGAACAGCGAAACCGGTACCTCGCTGAAGATCCGCATGTTCCAGGCCTCGAAGAAGGAACTGGGCAAGGACCTGCAGAAGGCTGTCGAGTTCGACCAGAGCCAGCTGTTCAAGAAGATCTACGAGAACGAGTTCGGCACCCCGGGCGGCGAACCTTACGGCGCGCTGATCGGCGACTATGAATGGACGGCCCACCCTGAGGACGTCGAGACGCTGAAGCTGATTTCCAACGTCGCTGCGGGGGCCTTCGCGCCCTTCATCTCGGGTGTCGGCGCGGGCATGTTCGGATTCGACAACTGGAGCGAGCTGTCCAAGCCGCGCGACCTGGCCAAGATCTTCGAAACCGCCGAATACACCAAGTGGCGCGGTTTCCGCGAAACCGAAGACAGCCGTTTCGTGAACCTGGTGATGCCGCGGGTCATCGCCCGTGTGCCCTACGGCGAGGCCACCAAGCCCGTCGAGGAATTCCGATACGAGGAAGCGCCCACCAACGCCGACGGCTCCGCCAAGGCGATGGACCACGACCACTACTGCTGGATGAACGCGGCCTACGTCATGGGCGCACGGCTGACGGATGCGTTCGCCCAATACGGCTTTTGCACGGCCATCCGCGGTGCCGAAGGTGGCGGCAAGGTCACGGGCCTGCCGACCCACACCTTCACCTCCGACGACGGCGACGGCGACGCCAAGTGCCCCACCGAGATCGGCATCACCGACCGGCGCGAGGCCGAGCTCTCGAACCTGGGCTTCCTGCCGCTGTGCCATTACAAGAACACCGACTACGCCGTGTTCTTCGGTGCGCAGTCGGCGCAGTTGCCCAAGAAGTACGACCGGCCCGACGCCACGGCCAATGCGGCGATCTCGGCGCGGCTGCCTTACGTCATGGCCACCAGTCGCTTTGCTCATTTCCTGAAGGTGATGGCGCGCGACAAGATCGGCTCGTTCATGGAAGCCAGCGACTGCGAGAAGTGGCTCAACCGCTGGATCCAGAGCTACGTCAACCCGATGGAAGGTGCAGGGCAGGAAGCACGGGCCAAGTACCCGTTGCGTGAAGCCAAGATCGAGGTCAAGGAGATCCCTGGCCGGCCCGGCAGCTACAACGCCGTGGCCTACCTGCGGCCCTGGCTGCAGATGGAAGAACTGACCACGTCGATGCGCATGGTGGCGCGGATCCCGCAGAAGTCCTGAAAGGGGCCGGCGGAGCGCCATGTCCGGTACCCACTCAGGGACGCTTCGCGAAGCCGTCCTGGCAGGGAGGTTCTGGGGCAAGGCGGTCGCCGTCACCGAACTGGCTACCTTCGTGGCCAGTTCCGACCGAAAACTGCATCTTCAGGCCTGGTTCGGGCTGGAGGTCCTGGCCTGGCTGTGGGCCCAGCCCGACCGCCTGGGTGCGCTGCGCGCGGCGGTCGACCGCGACATCGCCCGGCTCGACGCGATGATTTCCGAGCAGCTGGACGCGGTGCTCCGCCACCCGCGTCTGCAGCGGCTGGAGGGTTCCTGGCGCGGCCTGGCCTGGCTCGTCGAACGCGTGCCGCAGGGCAAGGGCAACCCCGTGCGGCTGAAGATGCTGCAGGCGCGCTGGGTCGAGGTCTGCCGCGACATCGACAGGGCGATCGAATTCGACCAGAGCCAGCTGTTCCGCAAGATCCACGAAGAGCAGTTCGGCATGGCCGGCGGCGAACCGTTCGGGCTGCTGGCCTGCGACTACGAAGTCCGCCACCGCCCGGGCCCCACCCACCCCACCGACGACATCAGTGCCTTGTCGGGCCTGGCCGGCATTGCCGCTGCCTCGTTCTCGCCGATGATCTTCAGTGCTGCGCCCGAACTGTTGGGAATGGAGCATTTCTCGGCCATCACGCCCAGCTTCGACCCGGCCAAGGTGCTGCAGGGCCCGGAGCATCAGCGCTGGCGGCAGGCGTCGGTGCAGGAGGACCTGCGTTTCATCGGCGTGGCCCTGCCGCGGGTGCTGGCCCGTCCGGCCTGGGCCGACGATGGCAGCCGCGTCGACCGATTCCGTTTTCGCAGTCATTCGCCCGATGCTGCCGACCGCGTCTGGACCAGCCCGGTCTACGGCTTTGCGGCAGCAGCCGTGCGCGCTTTCGACCGCTACGCCTGGCCCGCCGAAGTGCGGGGTGCCGATATCCTGGACGAGGCCCGCGGCGGTGTGCTCGACGACTTGCCGTACGAGCGGCTGTTTTCCGACGTCCGGGCCGAGGCACCGGCGCGCGCACCCCTGGAAGTGGCCTTCACCGACGAGCAGGAAAACCAGATCAGCGACGCCGGCCTGATTCCGCTGTCGGCGCTGGACGGCCTGTCCGAGGCCTGCTTCGGTGCGCTGCCATCCCTGCATCGGCCGCCGCGCATGTCCACTGCGGTGGCCCAGGCCAACCAGCGCATCTCTGCGCAGATCAATTCCATCCTGTGCGTCAGCCGCTTCGCCCACTGCGTGAAGATGATGGGGCGCGACATGGTCGGCAGCTTCCTAGACCCCAAGGACGTCGAAAGTCGGCTGCAGCGCTGGCTGAACTCCTATGTCAGCGGCGGCAGCCTGAGCAACGTCGAGTCGACCGCGAAGTACCCGCTGCTGGCGGCCCGGGTGGAAGTGCGCGAACGCGAGAGCCGGCCCGGCGTGTACAACTGCACCGTCCATCTGCAGCCCCATCACCAGCTCGACGACATCGGCGCCACCTTCCGCCTCGTCACCGAGTTCTCGCCCCGCAACACCAACGCCTGAAACCACCCGAAGAAAGACGCCGATGACCACTGCTGGAGATGCCCTTCGTGCCGGCGACCTTGCCGGCGCCCTTGCCGCCGCCACCGCGGCCGTGAAGGCCGCGCCCACCGATGCCGACGCCCGCTGGCTGATGGCCGAACTGCTGTTGTGCACGGGCGAAGCCGAACGCGCCGACCGCATGCTCGACGCTGCAGCCCTGCACGAGCCCAACCCCGCGGTGCTGGAGTTCCGCAAGCTGCTGCGCGCCGAAGTTCTTCGCTTGCAGGTGCTGCGCGAAGGCCGTGCGCCCAAGTACCAGGGCGACGACGCCACGCCGGCGCAGCAGGCGGCGCTGCGCGCGCGCATGCTGCTGCGGCTGGGCGACGTGGCCGCAGCGCAGGCCGCTGCCGATGAAGTCGAGACCCTGCGAGCGCGTGCGCCCGGCCGCCTCGAGGCGGCCGATGGCAGCGTCCAGGCCTTTGACGACCTGCGCGACGCCGACGACCTCTTCGCCGCGGAGTTCGAGGTGCTGACGACGGCCGGCGACCACATCCTGGTGCCGGTCTCGCGCGTGCAGTCGCTGGCCTTCGACCCACCGCGGCGCACCCGCGACCTGATCTGGCGGCGTTGCGCCATCGACTTGAAGGACGGCACCGAGGGTGTCGTGTATTTCCCCGCCATTTACCTGGGCGCCGCGCCCGAGACCGACAGCGCCCTGCAACTGGGCCGAGCCACCGAATGGACCGAGCCCGAGCAGGGGCCGGTGCGTGGGCGCGGCCAGCGCATGATGCTGGTCGGCGAGCAGGTGTTGGCATTCACGGCGCTGGAAACCGTGGTGTTCGATTGAACCAGGGCAAGCCAGGAGGTGGCGCAGGCGGCGGCAGGCCGCCACCGCTGCGGGCCCAGTTGCCGCTGCTCGACCGCCTGTTCGACGCCGATGGCGACGAACACCCCGCTCATGCACCGAGCGCGGCCGAGGCGCTGGAGAAGCTGCACGCTGCCGTGCGGCGCGACATGGAATGCCTGCTGAACGCCCGCAGGCGCCGTCGACCTTTGCCACGCCTGTTGACGGAGCTGCCCACGTCCCTGGTCAACTACGGCATTCCCGATCCGGCCTCGGGCACCTACAGCGTGCCTGATTTGCGCGCAGGCCTGTTGCGCGAGGTCGAGGCCACGATCCGCCGCTTCGAACCGCGCCTGATGAACGTCACGGTCACCCTGGCCAAGCAGGGCAACAGCCTGGGCGGGACCCTGCACCTGAAGGTCGACGCCGTGCTGCGCGCCGACCCGGTGCCCGAGCCGGTGAGCTTCGAGACGCTGCTCGAACCCGTCAGCCGCGACGTCACGGTGCGCGAGGCCTGAAGCCGTGGCCGACGCGCTGCTGCCCTTCTACGACCGCGAGCTCGCGGCCATCCGCAAGCTCGCCGGCGAGTTCGCTGAAGCCAACCCCAAGGTTGCCGGCCGCCTGCGCATCACTGCCGACGCCGTCGACGACCCCCATGTCGAGCGCCTGCTCGAAGGCGTGGCGTTCCTGGCGGCGCGGGTGCAGCACCGGCTCGACGATGAATCGGCCGACCTGTCGGACGCGCTGCTGGAGCTGCTCTGTCCGCACCTGCTGGCGCCAGTGCCTTCGATGACGACGGTGCAGCTGCTGCCCAAGCCCGAAGCGCAGGGGGCCTCGCTGGTGCCCAGGGGCACGCCGCTGCTGACCCAGGCGGTGCGAGGCGAATCGCTGCACTACCGCACCTGCCACGACACCGTGCTCTGGCCGGTCACGATCACCAAGGCCAAGCTGTCCGGGCTGCCGCTGCCAGCGCCGGCCAACCCGCACGCTCCGCGCGCGGCGGCCGTGCTGCGCTTGAGCCTGGCCACCACCGTGCCGGCCCTGGGCTTCAGCGCGCTGGGTCTGGACCGGCTGCGCCTGCATCTGCGCGGCACTGGGCAGATGCCGACGCAGCTGCTCGAACTTCTTTGCACTTCGACCCTGTCCATCGCCTTGGCCGACGGCCCTGCCGATTCCCGGCCGACATTCCTGCCGCGCGAGTCGCTGCGCCATGTGGGCTTCGAAGCCGAAGAGGCCGCGCTGCCCTGGCCGCAGCGTGCGTTCTCCGGCCATCGCCTGCTGACCGAATACTTCGCCTTTCCGGCCAAGTTCCTCTACATCGAACTGTCCGGGCTCGAGGCCCGAACCCTGGTGCAGGCCGGCAGTACGCTCGAAGTCTTCGTCTACCTGGCCAGCACCACGGGCGAGCTCGAGCGCAGCGTCAGCGAAGAGAATTTCGTGCTCGGCGCCACCCCGGCGATCAACCTGTTCGAGCACGCGGGCGAACCCATTGCCCTGGACGGCACGCAGTCGGAATGGCTCGTGGTGCCTGACGCGCGCCGGCCCGCCGCGCTCGAGGCCTATGCCGTCGAAGACGTTCGCCTGAGCCGACCCGAAGCGCCGCTGCCACGCAAGGTGCCGCACTTCCAGCGGCTCAAGCATGCGGTGGGTTCCGAACCCGACGCCGAGGGCCTGAGCTGGCTGGCGTCGCGGCGGGCGGCACCTTCCGTGCTGGGCGGCACCGAAACCCGCTTGATGATGCGCGACCCCCAGTTCAACCCGGCGCTGCCGGCCGATGGCGTGCTCAGCCTCGACCTGCTCTGCTGCAACCGCGACCTGCCTTCCCTGCTGCCCTTTGGCGGCGGCCAGCCCGCGCTTCGCATCAGCGATCCGGCGGCACCGGCCGCGGGGGCGCTTTGCCTGTCGCCACCCACCGCCACGTTGCGGCCGCAGTTGCGCGAACGCAGTGGCTGGCGGCTGGTGTCGCATCTGGCGCTGAACCACCTGGGCGTCACCGGTGGCGAACAGGCGGCGCTGGCGCTGCGTGAGATGCTGCGTCTGCACGACCTGCGCGACGTGCCGGAAACGCGGTTGGCGCTGGACGGCATCGTGGCGGTCAACGCCACGCCCAGCGTCGCGCGGCTGCCCGGCACCCGGCCCGGCAACTTCGCCCGCGGCATCGACATCCAGATCACCTTCGAACCCCAGGCCTGGACGGCCGGGGGGCTGTTCGTGCTGGCGGGCGTGCTCGAGCGGCTCTTTGCGCTGCAGGTGTCGATCAATGGCTTCGTGCGCACCTCGGCGCACCTGCGCGGCCGCAGTGCTGCGGTGGCGTCCTGGCCGCCTCGCAGCGGGACACGCGTGCTGTTGTGACCGACGAGCCTCGCACCGGCCCGTTGCCGCAGCCGCGGCCGGCGCCCTCGCCGCTGGAGCGCCTGAAGCGTGAACCCGCGCGCTTCAGCCTGGACCAGGCGGCGGCCGTGATGGCGCCGGGCCGAGACCCCACCGAGATCGACTTCCGCACCACGTCCAAGCTGGGATTCGCCAGCCGCGAGGTGCTCGAGGCCCAGCCCGAATTCAACGAGTTGACCACCCCCACGATGGGGCTGGTCGGCCCTGGCGGCGTGCTGCCGCGCCACTACACCGCCTGGGTCGATGGCGAGAACCGCCAGCGGTCGACCGCGCTGCAGGGCTTCTTCGACATGCTCTCGCGCCGCTTCGTCGGCCTGTTCGTGAAGGCGGGCGCGCGTTACAGGCCCACGCGGGACCCGGCTCCGGCCGAGCGCGTGCTGGCGGCCACCGTCGGCCTGGCCACACCGCACCTGGCCAGCGCACTGCACACGCCCTTGCAGGCCCTGTTGTTCCACGCCGGTGCGCTTTCCTCGCGTGCGCGCAGCGCGGAACGGCTGCGCGGGATGCTGTCCGAGGAAGCCGGCTGCGAAGTCCGCATCGTCGAATTCGCAGGCGGCTGGGTGCGGCTGCCGGCTTCTGAGCAGTCGCGCCTGCAGGGCTCAGGTTCGCCCGGGCGCCACATGCAGCTGGGGGTCGACGCCGCAGCCGGCATGCAGGTCTGGGATGCGTCGGCCCGCTTTCTCATCCAGATGGGGCCGATGTCCCGCCAGGAATTCGAGAAGCTGCTGCCGGGCGCCCCCCTGCACACGCGTCTGGTGGAACTGACGCGGCTGTTCGTCGGACCCGAGGTCGACTTCGCGTTCAACCCGGTGCTGCAGGCCGATCAGGTGCCGGCGATGCAGCTGCCAGCCGCCGGTGCCATGCCCGGCCGCCTGGGCTGGACGAGCTGGCTCGCGGCGCCCCGAGCCCGCAGCGGCGTCGCCCCCGAGGCCATCCTGCGCGCCTAGCGCCAGGCCACACCTGAAAGTCGATTCCATGGATGCTGCTTCCAGCTGGTCACGCGGTTACCCGATTCGCGAAGCCTACCCGCCCGCCTGGCATGGTTTTCAGTCGCCTGCCCATTTGCGGCTGGTCTGCGCGCTCATGGGTGTGGCCTGGGACGTGGGCCCCGACACACCGTTGTCGATTGCCGAAGTCGGTTGCGGTACCGGCTACACAGCGCAGCTGCTGGCAGCCAGCAACCCGCACTGGCAGGTGCTGGGCCTGGACTACAACCCTGCCCATGTGGCCGAAGCGCGCAGCATGGTGGCCGAGGCCGGCCTGGGCAACGCCCGGTTCATCGACGCCGACCTGGCCGAGCTGTCAGACGCCGACGTCGACGCCCTGCCCGAGTTCGATCTCGTCACCGTGCACGGGGTCTGGTCCTGGGTGGCCGACCCGGTGCGCGAAGGGGTGCTGCGCCTGCTGCGCCGCAGGCTCAAGCCAGGTGGCCTGGTGTTCATGGGCTACAACGCCTTGCCCGGTGCCAGTGGGGCGCTGGGGCTGGCGCGTCTGGTGCGGCAGTCGATGTTGTCGGGCGCGAGCAGCGCCGAATGCGTGGCCGACGCCTCGCGTCGCGTCATCGAACTGCTGGCGGCCGAACCTGCGCATCTGCCTCAGTCCGGCTGGCGCAAGCTGCTCACGGGCGAAGTCAAGGGGGCGCGCCTGGGCTACCTGCTGCATGAGTTCGAGACCGAGCACTGGCGCCCGTGTTTCCATGCCGATGTCGCTGCCGCATTGGCCGGCGCCCGCTGCGAGTACGTGGGCTCGGCGACCATCGACGAAAACTTTCCGGCGATGTCGCTGTCGCCGGCGCAGCAGGCGGTCTGGTCTTCCGCACCAGACTCGGCGACCCGCGAACTTCTGTTCGACATGTGTGTGCCGCGGGCGTTCAGGCGCGACGTGTTCGTGCGTGGCAAGCGCCCGGTGGCAGCCCAGGGTGCGGTCGACAAGCTCTGGCTCGCGGCCTCGACGCTGGACACAGCCGTGCCGAAGCTGCACACCCAGGCCGGCGAGGCCGAGCTGCCCGGGCCCATCGCGAAAGCCGTGCTGTCGGCGCTGGCGCAGCGCCCGCATCGCATCGGCGAGCTGTGCCGCCTTCCGGGCTGCGAAAAAGTGGCGCCAGGCGAACTGGCCGCGCTGCTCGTCGGTGCACGCTGCGCGGTCGCGCTGTGGCATGAACCGGGTGGTGCAAGCGATCTGAGCGAAGCCCTGGCGACGTCCCGCCGTTTCAATGCGATGGCGGCGACCCGACTCGCGCCTTACGGCGTGGGCGGTGGCCAGCTGGGCGTGGCCGTGCCCGCGCTGGGGGGTGGCCTCACTGCTTCGCCACTGGAACTGGCTGCTGCGAATCTTTCGGCGCTGTGGTGGCAGGAACGGGCCGGTGCCGGCGCAGGACAGGCGCAGCAGGCCCCTGAAGTCGATTGGCTGATCGGGCGTCTGATTCCCCCTGACGCCGCGCCTCCCGAAGAAGTGCTGGCTGGCCTGCGCGCGGCACTGGTGGGTTTGCTGCGCGATCGCTGGCCGGTCTGGAAGGCCCTGGGCGCGCTGGGGCACTGACTGCACTGACAGGGCTGAGACGCCGACGCCAGCGCAGACCCGGCCGACAGCCCGACGATCTGGCTGCGGCCGGGTTCGTTCAGCCCGGGGACACGTCGCGCAGGAAGGCGCGTCTTCCCGGCTCGTCGGGAATCTGGTCCGCAAGCTTGGTGCACAAGGCCTGCACCGACGCCGAACCCGGCAGGGCGCGCTTGACCATCACCCGCGCCATCGGGCCCACGTGGCGGGCCAGCGCGGTCTGAACACGGTCGATGTCGGCCTGGGCCAGCGGGCTGGTGCTGCCGGTGCCACCAACCGGCTGCAGTGTCGGTTGGGTGGAGCCGCTGCCACGGCTGCGGCCGAGCTGGCGCCGAACCTCTTCCTGGAAGGCCTGGCGGTCCGAGGCCCGGTCGACCTTGCTTTCGAGTTCGGCGCACAGGGCTTCGACCGACGCGGCGCGGCGGACCGCGCTTTGCACCAGATAGGGGGCGATCGGGCCGACCAGCTCGGCCAGCTTGCGTGACAGCGTGTCGAGCAGCTGCGGGTCGAAGCTCGTCGACGAGGTCATGCTGGTGGGCCGAGCGTCGCCGGGCACGGGGCGGGGCGGGGCGATCAGGGTGCGGTCGTCGTATTCCGTGCCGCTGTCCTCGGCCGCCGCCTTCAGTGCCGTGGCCATGTCTGCGGCCGAAGCGAAGCGATCGTTGGCCGTCTTCGCCAGGCTGCGTTCGACGACACCGACCAGGGCTTCGGGAATGCCGGGCACCAGGCCGCGCAGGTCGGGCGGCGGGTCGCGCAGCAGCCTGGTCAGCACTTCGGCCGAATTCGCCCCCGCGAAAGGCTTTTGCCCGGCCAGCATCTCGAACAACAGCACGCCGGTCGAAAACAGGTCGCTGCGTGCGTCTACCGTCTCGCCGCGGCATTGTTCGGGCGACATGTAGCTGGGCGTGCCGATGACCGATTCGCGCTGGGTGAGCTGCGAGCTGTCGAGCCGGGCGATGCCGAAGTCGGTGACCTTCACCTGGGTGCCGCCGACCAGCATGATGTTGGCCGGCTTGATGTCCCGGTGCACGATGCCCGTGGCGTGGGCCGCCTGCAGCGCGGCCAGCAGCTGCAGCACGACGAAGATCGTGTCCTCGACCGCGAAGCGGCCGCCCAGCGGGCGTGCCTGGCTGAGCGTCAGGCCATCGACGAACTCCATCGCCAGGAAGGGGTTGCCTTCATGCAGCGCGAAGTCGTAAAGCGCGACGATGTTCGGGTGCATGCATCGGCCCGCGGCCTGGGCCTCGCGGCGGAAACGGGCGATGAAGCTGTCGCGTTCCGTGCTTTCCAGCAGGTCGGCGCGAATCAGCTTGATCGCCACCGGCCGGTCGATGTCGGGGTCGTGCGCCTTGTATATGGCCCCCATCGCACCGCGACCGAGCGCCCCCTGGATGACGTAGCGCCCGACCGCTGCAGGGTCGCTTTGCATGGCGGGGTCCTATTCGTCGAGCATCTTCATGGCATTGGCCAGGCTGCGACGCATCCGGTTGAAGGACTCGGCCAGCGAACCGATCTCGTCGCGGCTTCCCACCACCAGCTCGGGCGCCTCCATGTTCCCCATGCTGACGGCCACCGCCTGGGCTGAAATCACGCGCACCGGCTTGATGATGAAGAAGTGCAGCAGCACGTTCAGAAGCACCATCATCACCGCGAACACCAGGCCCAGGCCCACCATCAGCTGGGTGAAGGTCTGGCGCGCGGCTTCGAAGGGCACGCTCATCGGCACGCTCACGATCTGGGCGCCCAGCACTTCGTTGAGTTTCCAGCCGAAGCCGTTGTTCGGGCCGTACAGGTCGACCATCGTCGCCGGCGCGGCCTCGGGCGTCGAATGGCATTGCAGGCAGGCCGGGTTGGTGATGATGATCGGCCGCGACACCGACAGGATCCGGCCAGTGGGCGTGTCACGTTCAGTGACCAGTTCCTTCAGCTCGGGTTTCTGCTTGAGCGTGCGAATGATTTCGGCCTGCCAGTCCGAAGGCAGGTCGGCGGGGTTGGTCGGGTTCTCGACCACGGTGCGGTAGGAATAGTCGGGGAACTTCTGCTGCAGGCTGCGGAAGTTGGTCTGGGCCACCCAGGCCGGCACCGACTGCGGCAGGAAGCGCTGGTTGAACTGCCCGACCAGGAGCGGCGCGATTTCCTTCACCGTGAAGTCACTCAGCGCGGTGGCCTGGCCGCTCATGATGGCGGCCTCGCTCAGCACCTGCCGCCGAGCATTGGAGTACGACAGCTCGTAAGCCAGCACGCCGGCCAGCGACCAGCCCACCAGGAAGGCGATCAGCATCACCAGATTGAATTTCATTCGCAGACCCATGGGGCATGCCTCCTATTGGCTGTCCTTGAGCAGGCGGGCAGCTTGCTCGGTGTTGAGCTGGCCGGTCATTTCGGCGCGAAGTTCGTGCTGGAAGCGTCGCACGGCCGCCACCGTGTCGGGGCCGACGACCCCGTCGACCTTGCCGCTGTAGTAGCCCAGCCGCTGCAGGGCCAGCTGGATGCGACGCATGTCGGCCGAGCCCAGGCCGGCTGGATCGGCCGTTGCGGCCGCGGCGGCTGGTGCACCCCGCTGCATGCTGGCCGCCGTGGCCACCGGGTCGTGCACCAGCACCGCGCGCCGGGCCGACGAAGGCAGCTTGCTGCGCAGTTCCTGGGTCACCACTTTCCAGTCCATGGCCGAAGGCGTGAAAGCCGCGCTGGCGCTGGCCGCCAGGTCGGTGGTGCCGGCCGGCAATGCACCCACCGTCTGCACGGCGACGAAACCCTTGCTGCCCAGCGTGGCAGGGTCGATCAGCGCCGGCAGCGGCAAGTTGCTCGTCGACCCCGGCAACGCCACCATGTCCAGCAGGATCAGCCCCGGCCGCGTGCTGGAACGAGTCAGTGCGTTCGTCAACTGCCGGCTCAGGATGCCCTGGCTCAGCGCGTCGGTTTCGTTCACCAGGTTGGCCGAGGCCGGCAGCAGGAAGATGCGCTTGTCCAGCGCGGTCGCGTAGCCGCACACGTAGGCTACCGCCACGGCCGCGTCGCTGCGAGCCACGGCGTCGGCGAAGTCGCTGATGGCCGATCCCATCTGGCCATTCGAAGGGTTCACGCGTTCCGTCACCTCGAAGCCGGCGCGGCGCAGCGCAGCCGACATGCCGTTGACGGCGGTGCGGCAGGCGTCCAGTGCCGGCCAGGCCGGGTAGGTGCTGCTGCCGATCACGAGCGCCAGGCGCTTGCCCTGGGCGAAACCGGGTGTGTGCCACAGGCCTGCCAGCAGGCAGACGGTAAGCGCCAGGGCTCTGAGGCCCTTCGGTCGAGCCAGGCGCATCTTCATTTGGCGTCTTCGGTGCGGATGCCCAGGCGCAGCAGCATGCCGTTGCGCACGGCAGCATCGGGCAGGACCTCGGCCAGCAGTTCCGACAGGCTCATGCGGCCGCGGCGCACGGCTTCCTCCAGCGTGTAGGCCAGCGGCGAATGGGGTTCGGTGCGCCTGAAGTACTCGGCGATGCGGTCGAGTTCGCGCAGCGCAGCCTCGCGGCTGACCAGGGCGCCGGGCACGGCGGCCACGGCCACCGTGCCGCCCGAGCCGTCGGCCTCCAGTTCGACAGCGGCTTCTTCGGCCGCTTCAGCCACCACGCCCCCCAGGCTGGCGATGATCTTGAGCATGCGCTCGAGCAATTCGCTGGCCTTGCGCGTCGAGGGCCCCACCGAACCGAAGCGCGCTTCCAGCGCCTTGTCGAGTTGAGCCCAGGCTTCCATGGCGACCATGGTCTCGCGGCCGCGGCCGATCATGAAGGCCCGGTCGAGCTTGGCTTCCGCTTCCAGCTTCTTCATCTCCGGCGCGCCAGCGGCATAGCGCGCCTTGCGCCGCTTTTCGTCCAGGGTCGAGATCTGTTCGGCCTGGTCCCACTGGTACACACCGATGCCCGTGCCATCGGCACGCCTGAACAGGGGCAGGCGGCGCAGGGGTTGCATGATCGTGCCGTCGGCGCCGCTGCCTGAGAGGCCGCCGATGGGTGAGGAGCGCGCGTCCATGCCCTCCTCGTCGGGTTGCGGGAAGCCGGCCTCCCAGAAGTTCTCGCACAGCCCGGTCAGCAGCCTGGCCCCGGCAGTCAGGCCGGGCAGGCCATGGATGCGAACCAGGGCCTCGGTCAGCCAGGCGGCGATCTCGAAGTCCTTGCTCTGCGTGGCCAGCGCCTTCTGGCCGACCGACAGCACCTCCCGCCAGCCCTGCGCCTCGACGCCTTCGCTGTCGCCCTCGGTGTCCCTTGCGCGCTCTTCGGCGCGCGCCGCGGCGCGGGCGTCGCGCAGCCGCTGGTAAGGCGAAGCCGAGGAGAAGTCGGCCCGCAGGTCGATGCCTGCGCCTTGTTCGCCAGCATCCAGGGGTGCCAGCAAGGCACCGAGATCGATCAGATCGCCATCCATCGTCGCTCCAAATTACTGAGGTGCCATCTACTTCAGTCGATCGGGGTTTCCCCATCCAGTCAACGTCAGAAGTCACATCGGGCCTGTGATGTGATTGCTAGACAGTCAGGAGGCTATCCGATAACGTCGCTTACACAACGGCGCAAATCTTGTCGCCAGCATTTTGGCCAGCAAATCCGGAGCAATTTGCACATGGTGGCAGTAGATCTGAAGTCGCTGGTGGGCAGACTCACCGAAACCAGTCGGCGCCAACTCGAGGCAGCTGCAGGGCTCACGCTTTCGCGCAGCCACTACAACGTCGAGATCGAGCATGTGCTGCTCAAGCTGGTCGAACTTTCGGGCAGCGACATCGCCACGATCCTGCGCAAGCAGGGCGTCGACGCCGGACAGGTCGCCACCGAGCTGACACGCGCCCTGGACCGCCTGCGCACCGGCAATGCCAGGCCGCCGGCGTTGTCGCCCGACATCGTCACCTGGATGCGCGAAGCCTGGATCATCGCCTCGCTCGAGGGCGGTTCCACGCGCATCCGCAGCGGTCATCTGCTGGCCGCCTTGCTGGCCGACGAAGCCTTGTCGCGCACCGTGCGCGAAAGCTGCCCGACGCTCACCGCCGTGCCCGCCGCGGGCGTTCGTGGCAACCTGGCAGAACTGGCTGCGGGCAGTGAAGAAGCCGCTGCCGTGGCCTCGGCCGACAGCGCCGCGGCGGCTGGCGGCGCGGCGGCCGCAGGCACCGGGCAGGCCCCGCGCGGTGGTGGCCCGCTGGACCAGTTCTGCACCGACCTCACGGCCCAGGCGCACGCCGGCAAGATCGACCCCATCCTGGGGCGTGACGCCGAGATCCGCCAGATGGTCGACATCCTCACCCGGCGGCGCCAGAACAACCCCATCCTCACTGGCGAACCCGGCGTCGGCAAGACCGCCGTCGTCGAAGGCCTGGCCCTGCGCATCGCCGCCGGCGACGTGCCCGATGCGCTCAAGGGCGTGAAGCTGATGTCGCTGGACCTGGGCCTGCTGCAGGCCGGTGCTGGCGTGAAGGGGGAATTCGAAAACCGCCTGAAGGGCGTCATCGACACCGTCAAGGCCTCGCCCACGCCCATCGTGATGTTCATCGACGAGGCCCATACCCTCATCGGCGCGGGCGGGCAGGCGGGCCAGAACGACGCGGCCAACCTGCTCAAGCCGGCACTGGCCCGCGGCGAACTGCGCTGCGTGGCTGCCACCACCTGGGCCGAATACAAGAAGTACTTCGAGAAGGACGCCGCGCTCACCCGCCGCTTCCAGGTCGTCAAGGTCGACGAGCCTTCCGAGCCGCTGGCCGCGGCCATGCTGCGCGGCCTGGTGGCCACGCTGGAGAAGCACCACGGCGTGCGCATCCTCGACGAAGCCGTCGAAGACGCGGTGAAGCTGTCGGCGCGTTTCATCCCTTCACGGCAGCTGCCCGACAAGGGTGTGTCGCTGCTCGACACCGCCTGCGCCCGTGTGGCCATGAGCCAGGCGGCGGTGCCTGCCCCGGTGGAAGACCGCAGCCGGCGCATTGCCCTCATCGCCACCGAGATCGCCGCCATCGGCCGCGAAAGCGCCACCGGCACCGACCACGCCAAGCGCCGCGCCGCGCTGCTGGCCGACCAGGCCCAGGCCCAGGCCGAACTCGACGCCCTGACGTCGCAGTGGAACCAGGAAAAGGAAATCGTGGCTCGCATCCGCGACCTGCGCCTGCGCGCCGAGGCGGCTTCGGTGAACCTGCTGCCCGAAGGCGCCGGCAGCCCTGTCGAAGAGCTCGAAACACTCCAGCGCGAACTGGCTGGCGCCATGGGCAGCCTGCGCGAGCTGCAGGGCGAAGAACCCCTGGTGCACCCGGTCGTCGACGGCCAGGCGGTGGCCGAAGTGGTGGCCACCTGGACCGGCATTCCCGTGGGCCGCATGGTGTCCGACGAGATCAAGACCGTGCTGGCCTTGCAGGACAAGCTGATGGAGCGGGTGGTGGGCCAGGACCACGCACTCGACGCCATTGCCCAGGCCATCCGCACCAGCCGCGCCGGCCTGACCGACCCGCGCAAGCCCATCGGCGTGTTCATGATGGCCGGCACTTCGGGCGTGGGCAAGACGGAAACCGCGTTGGCCGTCGCCGAACTGCTGTATGGCGGTGAGCAAAACCTCACCGTCATCAACATGAGCGAGTTCAAGGAAGAACACAAGGTCTCGCTGCTGATGGGCTCGCCGCCCGGTTACGTGGGTTACGGCGAAGGCGGGGTGCTGACCGAGGCCGTGCGCCGCCGTCCCTACAGCGTGGTGTTGCTCGACGAGATGGAAAAGGCCCACCCTGGCGTGCAGGACGTCTTCTATCAAGTCTTCGACAAGGGCCAGATGAAGGACGGCGAAGGCCGCGACATCGACTTCCGCAACTGCGTCATCATCATGACCAGCAATGCCGGCACCGACACCATTGCCAAGCTCTGTTCCGACCCCGACCTGGTGCCCGAGCCCGAGCAGTTGCGCGACGCCCTGCAGCCCGACCTGCTGAAGGTCTTCAAGCCCGCTTTCCTGGGCCGCTGCAATGTCGTCATCTACTACCCTCTGCGTGACGAGATCCTGAAGAAGATCTGTCTGCTGAAGCTGCGCAGCATCGGCAAGCGGGTGCTGGAAACCTACGGCACACCCTTCACCTTCGACGACGCCGTGCCCGACGCCATCGTCGCGCGCTGCAAGGAAGTCGAGTCGGGCGCCCGCAACATCGACAACATTCTCAGCCGCTCGCTGCTGCCCGAATTGTCGGCGCAGCTGCTGGCGCGACTGGCCTCAGGGTCCACGGTCAGTCGGGTGCAGGTGGGCATGGATCCGTCGACTGGAGCTTTCCGGTACGACCTCGGTTGAACGTCCCCGCGGCCGAGCATGTGATGAGCGGGGACATCTCGGTAAATTTGAAAGGTTGAGGCGATCATGGCAATTTTTATGAAGTATGGTGATCTCGCGGGCGAGGTCACTGCAGAAGGGTACGCCGGCTGGATCGAATTGACTTCGATGCAGTGGGGTATCGGACGTGGCATCAGCGCGGGCGTGGGCGGCGCGTCCAAGCGTGAGGCCAGTGCGCCGAGCGTGTCGGAAATCACCGTGACCAAGACCATGGACGCCTTCTCGCCGATGGCGCTGAAGGAGGCCATCGGCGGCGAGGGCGTCGATGTCAAGATCGACATCACCCGCACCGACGGTCCTGGCACGCACCAGGCATTCCAGAAGTACATCCTGAGCGGCACCATGGTCAGCGGGTACAGCATCAGCAGTGGCGGCGACCGTCCTTCGGAAAGCCTCTCGCTGAACTTCACCAAGTTCGACAGCGAGTACATCAAGGTCAACGACGAACTGAGTCCCGAGACCACCGGTCACTACATTTACGATCTGACGACGGCCAAGGAAGGCTGACGCCGTCGGCCGGCTGGGCGCAGCCCCGAGTTGCGCGCAGCGGTCGAGGCTTTCCCCTTTCAACGCCAGCGCGGCCCTGGGGCCGGGCTGGCGCCTCTGTTTCGACGTTGGCTGCTCCCTGGCCTCTTCTGGGCGTCACGCGGGCGTCGACAGACCTGTTCAGTCGCGCGAGGCCACAAAAGGCATGGAACTTCCAAGACTCCTGCAAATCACCTCGCCTCTGGCTGAAGGCGCCTTGACTGCAACCCGCCTGGCGGTGACCGAGCAATTGGGGCTGCCCTACCGCATCGACGTCGAAGTGTTGTCTCCGAGCGGCCACATCAAGCCCAGGGACCTCCTCACCCTGCCGATCATGGTGTCGGTGAATCAGCGCATGGGCGGCGGGTTCAAGAAACGATGTTTCCACGGCCTGGTGAGCGAGTTCGAACGCATCGGTCCCGGACCGGGTGGCCTGATGGCCTACCGTCTGGTGGCCGTACCGGGCTTGTGGCGGCTGGGCCTGAGGCAGAACTGCCGCATCTTCCAGCAGAAGACGGTGATGGACATCGTGGATGCCGTGATGGCGGAGCATTCCTTGCCCGCGCCGACGCGCGGCATCCTGCCCACCCTGTCGCCGATGGACTATTGCACCCAGTTCAACGAGACCGACCTGCAATTCATCTCGCGCCTGCTCGAAGAGCACGGGGTGACCTTCTACTTCAGCCATACCGACGGTGAACACCGCATGCATGTCAGCGCCACGGCGCCCGGTTTCCCGACCTTCGAAGTGGCCAGCGTCGTGGCCAAGGATGAAACGACGCATTTCGACGAATTGAGCCATTGGGCGTCTGCCCACCACGCCCGGTCGGCGGCCGTGAACCTGCAGGACATGGACGGCGAACGCAGCCAGCCCTCGGTCGTGCTGACCAGGGACAGCAGCACGCGCGCCTACGCCGACGAACCGGCGATGTGGGCGCCTGGCAAGGTTTTCCACTGGCCCGGTGGCATGGCCACGCGCCCCGGCGTGGACAACGCCGCCGTGGCCATGGGCGAACGTGAGACGGCTTCCGAGGAGTTCACCGCAGCCGGCATCGACCCGCGCTTTGCCGCGGGTCTGCGCACCTCGGTCGAGGTCCGGGCTGAAGACGACAGCTCGCAGAGTGCCATGTACGTCATCACCGCGGTGGATCACCGCGCCGAAGATTTCTCGAGCCTGAGTTCGGGCGCTGGTGGCACCGAGAGCTATGGCAATTCCCTGCGTCTGGCCTTGGCCAGCCGCACCTGGATGCCCCAGCCGCGGCACGCCCGGCCGGTCATGGCCGGCATGTATTCGGCCACCGTCACCGGCCCTTCGGGCGAAAAGATCCACGTCGACGAGTTCGGCCGCATCAAGATCAAGTTCCGATGGGACCATGCGGGCGTGACGACCGATGCTTCGTCATGCTGGGTGCGCGTGGCACAGGCGGCTGCCGGCGCCTGGGGCGGTACCTGGTTCCTGCCGCGCATGGGCGACGAAGTGCTGGTGGCCTTCCTGGACGGCGACCCCGACCGCCCGGTCGTCGTCGGCTCGGTCTACGGCAAGGACGCCAAGCCGCCCTTCCTGCCCGGCACGAACCGGGCACAAAGCGGCATCATGACGCGCAGCTACAAGTCCGACAGCGCGGAAGACGCCAACGTCTTCCGCTTCGAGGACAAGAAGGACCACGAGGAGGTCTTGCTGCATGCGCAGAAGGACCTCACCGTCGAAGTCGAGAACGACGAAAAACGCACCATCGATCACGACCAGATCGAGATCATCAAGAACGCGCGCACGGTCACCGTCAAGGAAGCCGACGACACGCTGACGGTCGAACAGGGTCACCGAACCGCCACGGTCAAGACCGGCAACGACACCAAGACCATCGAGCAGGGTAATGAGGCCCACATCATCAAGATGGGCGACGTCACGGTGAAGTGCGACATGGGCAGCATCACCATGGAAGCCATGCAGAAGATCACCTTGAAGGTGGGCCAGAGCACCATCGAGCTCAGCCAGTCGGGCATCACGATCAAGGGCACCACGATCACCGAGGAAGCCCAGGCCCTGCACTCCACCAAAGGCGCCCTCATCAAGGAAGAAGCCCAGGCCATGATGACTCTCAAGGGCGGCTTGGTGATGATCAATTGACCGTGACCAACCCGCTGCCCAAACTCGCCACTCCGCTGGCGCCCCTGCTGCCCAGGCTCGAACTCGAGCCCGCGGCCGCGGCCCTGCTGGCCAGCGCCCAGACCGCTGCGCAAGCGCTGGCCCTGCTGCAGGCCAAGGGCCTGCTGAACGAAGCAGCCCGCCTGTGCGCCCACGCCCTGCCCAAGCGCGAAGCCGTCTGGTGGGCCTGCATGTGCGCGGCCGCGGTGCCCGACCCCGGCCTGTCGGCAGCCGACGGCAACGCCCGCCTCGCGGCAGAAGCCTGGGTGCGCAAGCCGGCCGACGACGGGCTGCGTCGTGCCGCCTGGAGTGCCGCCGAAAAAACCGAGTTCCGCAGCCCGGAGGCCTGGGCCGCCACCGGCGCCTTCTGGAGCGGCGGCAGCATGGCGCCCGCCGGTCAGCCGGTCGTGCCGCCGGGCGATCACCTGACGGGGCTGGCTGTCAGCGGCGCCATCGTGCTGGCCTCGGTGCGTGGCCGGCCCGAGCGATCCCCCGCGCGGCTCGGCCGTTTCCTCGAAGCCGCCGTCGACATAGCCAACGGCGGCGCCGGCCGCATCCCGCTGGAGGAGAGCTGAAATGGGTCAACCTGCCGCCCGCCTGTCCGACATGCACGTGTGCCCGATGCAAACGCCAGGCGTGCCGCCCATTCCCCACGTCGGCGGGCCCATCATCAAGGGCTTGCCCACGGTGATGACGGGTTCCTTGCCGCAGGCGCGGGCCACCGACATGTGCACCTGCGTCGGTCCGCCCGACGTCATCGCCAAAGGCAGCGCCACGGTGCTGGTAGGCAGCCTGCCGGCGGCTCGCCTGGGCGACACCTGCGGCCACGGTGGCACCATCGTCGTAGGCTTTCCGACCGTGCTGATTGGCGGCTGAATGCCGACTTTGCAGTGCAGGGCTGCGGATGCAGCGGCGATACTCCTGCGCTGAGACCTCCGTCCTGCACCCATGGCCACGCTCACGCTCACCATCCTGAGAAGCCCGAGTTCCGCGCCCGGCGAGCACCGTCGCCTGACGGGCGGCGAAATCACCATCGGACGCGGCGCCGAATGCGACTGGCCGCTGCCCGACCCGCTGCGTTCGCTGTCGCGCAAGCATTGCACCGTGACCTTCCTGGGCGGCGCCTGGCAGGTGCGTGATTTGTCGGGCAATGGCACCTTCGTCAATTTCGCCAGCGCCCCCATCGGACGCGAGATGACGCAGGCGCTGCGCGATGGCGACCGCTTGCGCCTGGGCGACTACGAGATCGAGGTGCGCGTCGACGAGGCGGTCTTCGTTCCCAGCGACCCGGTGCCGCCGCCGGCCGTCATCAGCCCGTTCGGCGAGATCGAACGCCCGGGTTTTTCGGCAGCACGCCTGCCGGGCCTGGACGATCCGCTGCCCCTGGAAGCCGGCTACGGCTTCGGTGCGCGGCCGGGTCTGGCCACGCCGGGGCCGCTTCCGGTCTCGACCTTGCCGGATCATGCAGCCGCCAGCAGCGACGCGTTCTTTCCGGTGGTCGCCGCGCCAGCCGACAAGTCGATCATTCCCGCCGACTGGTATGCCGTGGGCGCCCCACCTGCAGCCCCGCCGGTGCCGCCGCCGCCGCTGGCGGTGCCCGCAACGTCTGAAGCGCCGCGTGCGGCCTTCCAGGCAACACCCGCACCCGTACCAGCACCAGCGCCCGCATCCGACCCGTTTGCCGCGATCTTCGGCTCTTCAGAGTCAGCGCCGCTGACCCCGGTGCCCGTTCGCCCCGCCATGCCAGTGCCGGCAGCGCCTGCCACGCCTGGCGACCCGGCGGCTTCGCTGGCGGCCTTGCTCGCCGGTGGCGAACTCGCGCCAGAACTGGTGTCGCGCGCTGCGGCCGACCCCGAAGCAGCACTGCGCAACGCCGGTGCGCTTTTGCGCGCCGTGGTCTCCGGCATGCGCGCCCTGCTGATCGCGCGGGGCCAGGTGAAGCGCGAATTCCGCATCGAGCAGACGATGCTGCGCCAGACCGACAACAACCCGCTGAAGTTCGCCGCCAGTGACGAATATGCGCTGGCTGCGCTGCTCGACCCCCGCACCTCGGCCGTGCGCGCGGTGCGCGAGTCCATCGACGACCTCACCCTGCATCAGGTGGCCACGCTGGCAGCCACGCAGGCGGCAGCAAAGGCCTTGCTGCAGCAGTTCGATCCGGAGAGACTCGAGTCTGAGGACAGTGGTGGCGGGCTGCTGCCCGGTGCCCGCGAAAAACGCCTCTGGGAAGCCTACAAGCGCCGCCATGCCAAGCTGCTCGAGCAGTTCGAAGACGATTTCGAAAGCGCCTTTGGTACGGCGTTCGCCCGGGCCTACGAGCAGGCCGCCAGCGACATGAAGAAGCCTTGAAAACCCAGCGCCAGTGCGCTGGTGACACGCACATGAAGGAGCCGAATGTTCTGGCATGACAAGGTGGTTTGGCAGGAAGGCATGTTCCTGCGCGCCCAGCATTACCAGCAGCAGGACCGGCACACCGCCAGCCAATTGCAGGCACGCGCCGCGCCCCTGCGTCCGCACCCCTGGGGCCTGACGGAACTGTCGATCGACCGCGACCTGCTGGCCGCCGGCCGCTTTGCCTTGTCGTCGGCTGCGGGCGTGCTCGAGGACGGCACGCCCTTCTCGATTCCAGGGGGCGCCGACGCGCCGCTGCCGCTGGACCTGCCCGAAGGCACCCGCAACGCCGTCATCTACCTGGGCCTGGCCCTGCACCAGGACGGCAACCCCGAAGTCACCTCGGCCGCGGGCGGTCCGGAAGACCCGCGTGCGCGCTACCTGCTGCGCTCCTTCGACGCCTTCGACACCCATTCCGAAAGCACCATCGCCGCCGAACTGGCCGTAGGCCGGCTGCGACTGCGCTACCTGCTCGAAACCGGCGAACTCGCTGGCTTTTCGCGGCTGGGGCTGGCGCGCGTGGTCGAAGTGCAGTCCGACCGCCGCGTCGTGCTCGACGAACGTTACATCCCGCCCTGCCTGCGCATATCGGCGGTGGGCTCGCTGGCCAACCTGACGGCCGAACTGGTGGGCATGCTGGGCCAGCGCGCCGAAGTGCTGGCCGGGCGTCTGGGTCAGCCCGGCGCGCGGGGTGTGGCCGACATCGCCGACTTCCTGCTGCTGCAGACCGTCAACCGCTGGCAACCGCTGATGGCGCACTGGGCCGACGCCGGCAACGTGCACCCCGAAAGCCTGTTCGCTGCACTGGTGCAGTTGGCTGGCGAGCTGGCCACCTTCACCGCCCCCGACAAGCGCGCGCCGGTCTACCCGGCCTACCGGCACGACGACCTGCAGCGCAGCTTTGCACCCGTGGTGGCCGACCTGCGGCGTTCGCTGTCGGCCGTGCTCGAGACCACGGCCGTGGCCATTCCTCTGCAGGAGCCGAAGTTCGGCATCCGGGTCGGCCCGCTGTCCGACCGCAATCTGCTGCGCACCAGCCAGTTCGTGCTGGCGGTGTCGGCCGACGTGCCCGGCGACCAGCTGCGCCGGGTGTTTCCGAACAAGGTCAAGATCGGCGCGGTCGAACACATCCGCGAACTCGTCAACGTGTCCCTGCCGGGCATCGGGGTGCGGCCCTTGCCGGTGGCGCCGCGGCAGATTCCCTTCCAGGCCAGCGCTGCCTATTTCGAGCTGGACCGTGGCAGCCCGCACTGGCAGCAGATGGGTAATTCGGGTGGCTTCGGCATCCACGTGTCCGACGAGTTCCCGAACCTCAGCATCGAGATGTGGGCCATCCGCGCATGAGCGACAACCCCTTCAGCGAACCGGACGACAGCGACCGCACCATCCTGCGCGGACCGGGTGGCCTGACGCCCACCCCACCCGCGGCGACGCAGGGGCCTGCGGCCATGGCGGGTGCAGGTGTGCAAGCCATGCCGCAGCGCGCTGCTGCCGCGCCGGCGCGGCTGGCCGGTGAAGCCGAAGCCTTGCCGAAGGTGGGCCGTTCGCCCATGGTGGCTGCAGCCGGGCCACTGCTGGACCTGCTGGGGCGCATCGGTGCCAGCGGCCAGGGCGCGCAGGTGCGCAGTGCCGAAGAACTGCGCGAAAGCGCGATGCGTGCGCTGCAGGCCTTCGAGACCGAATGCCGCGCCGCGCGGGTGCCCGACGACCAGCTGCGCGCCGGCCACTACGCGCTGTGCGCTGCACTCGACGACACCGCCTTGTCCACGCCCTGGGGCCAGGCCAGCAGCTGGGGTTCGCGCACGCTCAGCTCCACCTTCCACCAGGACGTGCGCAGCGGCGAGCGTTTTTTCGACCTACTCAACGGCATGCAGAAGGAGCCCGGCCGCTACCAGCCGGCGCTGGAGATCTGCTACATGTGCCTGTCGCTGGGCTTTCGCGGCCGCTACCGGCTCGACAGCCGCGGCAGCGCCGAGCTCGAACGCATCCGCGAGGGCCTGTACAAGCTGCTGGCCCAGATGGGTGGCAACTGGGAACGTGAACTCTCGCCCAGCTGGCGCGGCGTCGACGCGCCGCATCGCGGGCCGCCGCGCAGCGTGCCGCCCTGGGTGGCGGCGGCGGTGGCGATCAGCCTGCTGGCCTTCGGCTACGTGTTCGCCTCGCATACTGTCAACGACCGCGGCGACGCGCTGCAGCAGCGGCTGATGGCCCTGCCGCCCACCGCGCCACCGCCGATCGAACGCGCTGCCGCGCCGGTGGCGCCAGCCGCTGCGCCGGTGACCGACAGCCCGCTGCAGAAGTTCCGTGCCTTTCTCGAACCCGAGATCCGAGAAGGCCTGGTGGTTGTCGAGGGCGACGCCCAGCGGGTCGTGGTGCGCATCCTGGGCCGCGGCATGTTTGCATCGGGCAGCGCCGACCTCCAGCCGCGTTACCCGGCGCTGCTGGCCCGCATCGGCGAAGCCCTGAAGCTCGAACCCGGCCGCGTCATGGTGGCCGGCCACACCGACAACCAACCCATTCGCACGGTGAAGTTCCCGTCCAATTTCCAGCTGTCCACCGCCCGCGCCGAGGCCGCTCGTGCCCTGCTTGCCACGGCTGCCGGCCAGCCCGAACGTTTTGCTGCGGCCGGCCGCGCCGATACCGAGCCGCTGGCGCCGAACAACACGCCCGAAGGCCGCGAGCGGAACCGCCGCATCGACGTCGTGCTGTCGCTGAACGAGGCCCGTTGAGATGCGACCGCTGCTGTCTGCCTTCCTGAGCATTCCCGCGCTCGGCGGCCTGTTCGGCGCGCTGCTGCTGGGTGGGGTGGTGTGGCTGTTCGCGCCGGCTTTGCTGGGTGTCGAATCGCTGTGGCTGCTGGTCCTGCTGTCGGCCTTGCCGGTGCTGGTCTGGCTGGCCGTCTTCCTTTTCCTGTTCAGGCGCAAGCGTCAGCGTGACGCCGCACTCGTGGCCGGCGCCAGCCAGCCCGACGAACGCGCCCTGAAGGCCAGCGCGGCCGCGGCTGCGGCGACCGACGAGGAACGCGCCGTGGCCGAACGCCTGGCCGACGCCCTGAACGCGATGAAGTCGGCCAGCGCCGGCAAGGGCGGCTACCTGTACGAACGCCCCTGGTACGTGCTGATCGGGCCCCCGGGCTCGGGCAAGACCACGGCCATCCGCCATTCCGGGCTCGACTTCCCGCTGGCCGAAGGACGGGTCTCGGGCGTGGGTGGCACGCGCAATTGCGACTGGTGGATTTCCGAGCAGGCCGTGCTCATCGACACCGCCGGTCGCTACACATCGCAGGACAGTGATGCCGGCGCCGACAAGGCCGGCTGGGAACGTTTCCTCGACCTGCTGCGCCGCGAGCGACCGCAGCAGCCGCTGAACGGCGTCATCGTCGCCTTCGGCGTGGACATGCTCAGCCGGCTGGACAAGGCCGGTCGCGAGCAACATGCGCAGGCCGTGCGCCGCCGCGTGCGCGAACTCGAACAGCGGCTGAGCCAGCGCCTGCCGGTGTACTTCCTGGTCAGCAAGGCCGACCTCATCGTCGGTTTCACCGAGTTCTTCGACGACCTGGACCGCGAGACCCGGGCCCAGGTCTGGGGCATGACCTTCAAGCCCGAGCAGACCGACGAGGGCGCGGCCACCGGTTTCGGCGCCGAATTCGCCGGCCTGCTGCAGCGCCTGCAGGCGCGGCTGCTGGAACGCCTGCAGGGCGAACGCGGCAGCGACCAGCGTGCGCGCATCGCCGGTTTCCCGGCGCAGTTCGCATCGCTGGAAGCGCCGCTGGGGGCCTTCATTCAGGCGGCCTTCGGCGGCTCCAAGCTCGACCCGGCGCCATTCCTGCGGGGCGTGTACTTCACCTCGGGCACCCAGGAAGGAACGCCGATCGATCGTCTGACGGGCGCCTTGTCGCGCACCTTCGGGCTGGACAGTTCGCGCCCTGCCGCCGTGATGGGCCAGACCGGGCGCAGCTTCTTCCTGGGCCGTTTCCTGCGCGACCTGGTCTTCAACGAAGCCCGTCTGGCCGTGCGCGACCGCGGGCATGAAAAGCGCCGCCGCTGGCTGCAGATCGGCACCGTCGCCGCGTCGGTGCTGGCGCTGGTGGTGGGCCTGGTCTGGGGCTGGGTGGCCTTCGGCACCGAGTCGCGACGCGGCGAACAGGTGGCCGCGGCCGTGGCCAGCGCGGAACAAGGCGCGGCTGGGCTGCCGCTGGACAAGGTCACGCCCGACGCCGACCTGGTCAGCCTGCTGCCTTATCTGGACACCGTGCTCGAGCTGCCGCCCGCAGCCCTGGGGCAGGGTGGTCGCCTGGGCCTGAGCCAGGAAGAAAAGCTGGTCGCCGCGGGACGGGTGGCCTACAAGCATGCCCTGGAACGCACGATGCTGCCGCGCATGCTGGCGCGACTGGAAGGCCAGATCAGGCGCGAGATGCAGAAGCCGGCCTACCTGTACGTGGCCACGCGCGTGTACCTGATGCTGGGGCGGCAGGGCCCGCTGGACGCGTCGCTGATCCAGGAATGGATGGCCGCCGACTGGGCCCAGGTCTACCCCGGCGCCGTGGCCGCGCCGCAGCGCGAGGCCTTGATGGGGCATCTGGACGCCCTGCTGTCCAGCGACTTCGCCACCTATCCGCTCGACGGCGCGCTGGTCGACGAAGCCCGGCGCGTGTTCTCGCGGCTGCCGATGTCCGAGCGTGTCTACGCCCGGCTGCGTTCCACCGCCACCGACGTGGCGCCCTGGCGCCCGGCCGATTCCCTGGGCCTGAGCGGCCAGCGGCTGTTCGTGCTGCGCTCGGGTCAGCCCATCTCCCAGGCTTCGGTGCCCGGCCTGTTCACCGCCGAAGGCTTGCACCTCAGCGTTCTGCCGCGCCTGCCCAAGGCCATTCAGGAAGCGGCCTCCGAGAGCTGGGTGCTCGGCCCCGAGGCGGCGGCCCTGGCTGCCGACTCGCAGCAACTCGAAACCGCGGTGCTGCGCGAGTACGCCCGCGACTACATCGCCGAATGGGAGAAGCTGATCCAGTCGATCGTGCTCGTGCCCTTCGACGGGCCCACCAAGGCGGCCGAGGCCCTGAACGTGCTGGGCGCCCCCAACTCGCCGATGCGCGACCTGCTGCAGGGCATGGCACGCCAGCTCTCGCCTGGCACGGCGCCGGCGGCACCGGCCGGTGCGGCTTCGGGCGCTGTCACGGCGGCTTCGGCGGCCGACGCGGCCAAGACCGCGCACAAGGTGGCCAAGGTCGTCCCCAAGGCCCTGGGTGGCGGCGCCCTGGCGGCGGGTGCCAGGGCGGTGGCCAAGCCATTGCAGGCCGGCAGCCGCGTGGCCGAGGCGCTGGGCGGGCAAGCCGCGGCTTTGGACCCGGTGGCCGTGGTGGCCGAAACCGTCGAAACGCACTTCAAGCCGCTGCGCGAGATTTCCGGCAAACCGCTGGACGAGATCGTGGCCGTGCTGAACCAGATGTACGTGCAGGTGGCCCAGGTCGCGACGGCCGCTCCTGGCAGTCTGCCTGCGCCCGCCCCCGGGCTGGACCCGGGCCAGCGCCTGGCGGCCGAAGCGCAGCGTGCGCCCGAGCCCCTGGCGGGCTGGCTGCTGGCGGCGTCGCAGTCTTCAGCGGCCGTGCGCGCGGGCGGCACCAAGGCCGGCGTGGCCGCTGCTGCGGCGGCGCAGCTGGCGCCGTTCTGCAAGGGTGTCGAGACCCGGTTCCCTTTCCGCCGCGACGCCGCAGCACCCGACATGCCGCTCGACGACTTCATCCGGCTGTTCGGCCCGAACGGCGCCTTCGACCAGTTCTTCGCGCAGAACCTGCGCAGCCTGGTCGACACCAGCCAGAAACCCTGGCGGCCGGTCGCCACTGGCGGCCCTTCGCCTGTGTCGGCCGCCGACATCGCCCAGTTCCAGCGTGCGGCGGCCATCCGCGACGCTTTCTTCCCGGTGGCGCTGCCCGGCCAGCCCAGCGCGGCCTTGCGCTTCGAGCTGGTGCCGCTGGCGCTGGACCCGGGCGCCAAGGGTGCGGTACTGGAAGCCGATGGCGCGAAGACAGCCCTCGCTGCGGGTGCGGCTGCGGGCCGCGGCCTGGCATTGCAGTGGCCGGCGCGGGGTGCGGTCGCGCTCAGCTTCGACGGCGAGGGTGCAGCGTCGTCGATCGTCAACGACGGCCCCTGGGCAACGCTGCGCTTCGTCGCACGCGGCAAGCTCGTGCCCACGGGCGTGCCCGACCGGCTGCGCCTGACGCTGCAGCAAGGCGCACGCACGGCTGAATTCGAGCTGCGCACCGGGTCGATCGTGCACCCGTTTGCGCTGCGCGAACTCGGCGACTTCCGCTGCCCGCAGCTGGCACCCTGAGGTCGCGCGCATGAACCCGCCCGCCGCCCGTCGCAGCCCTGTGAAGCCCCTATGACGGGCCTCTATGGCAAGCTCCCTGCGCATGGCGACTTCGTCAGGCGCGAACTGCCCAAGAGCTTCGTCGAGCCCTGGGACCTGTGGCTGCAGATGGCGCTGCAGCATGTCCGTGATGCACTCGGCAGTGATTTCCCGGCGTTCTGGGACGCCGCCCCCGCCTGGCGCTTCAGGCTGCCGGCCGGGGCCTGCGGGCCCAGCGCGGTGGTGGGGGTGCTGCTGCCCAGCCAGGACCTGGTGGGCCGGCATTTCCCCCTGACCCTGGCCGCGATGCTGCCCGACCATGTCTCGCCGCCGAACGAAGCCTGGTACGGGGCAGTGGAAAGGGTGGGCCTGGCCGCGCTGGCCCGGGGCGAGACCGTCGACTGCCTGTTGCCCAGCCTGCCCGATACCAGCTTTGGCCAGAGCATCTCGCTCACGGCCAACGTGCCGGCCATCGGCTGGTGGACGGGCGACGGCCTGCGCTGGCCCCTGGTGGCCCTGCCCGCTGCGGCTCAGTTCCGCAGCATGCTGCAGGGCAAGGCGTTGGTGGAACGGCTCGAAAGCAAGGCGGTCAGCCACCGCGGCACCGTGCGCACCCGCAACGAGGACGCCTATGTCGACCGCGGCGACATCGGGGTCTGGGCGGTGGCCGACGGCGCCGGTGGCCACGGTGCCGGCGACGTGGCTTCGGCCGCCGCTGCGGCGGCGCTGGCCGACCTGCCCATCGGCCTGAGTGCGGCCGAGACGCTGGCGCAGGTGCGCCTGCGCCTGGGCGCGGTGCACTCCGAACTGCAGCGCCGCGCTGCGGCCGGGCCCGGCGGCGGCATCATCGCCACGACCATCGTCGTGCTGATGGCCCGCGGCGAGCATTTCGCCTGCCTGTGGGCCGGCGATTCACGCGCCTACATGCTGCGCGACGGCAGCCTGAGCCAGATGACGCAGGACCACAGCCTGGTGCAGAGCATGGTGGCTGCGGGCTCGCTGGCGGCCGAGGACGCCGAGTCGCACCCGCAGGCCAACGTCATCACCCGGGCGGTGGGTTCGCAGGAAGCGCTGGAACTCGACAAGGTTGCCGGCCGTTTGTTGCCCGGCGACGTGCTGCTGCTGTGCACCGACGGCCTGTTCAAGGCCCTGCCCGAGCACGAGATCGCCGCGCTGCTGCGCGACGGCCATGGTGCCGAACAGCTGATCGACGAAGCGTTGCGCATGGGCGCGCGCGACAACGTCACGGCGCTGGTGATCCGCGCCTGATCAGTCGAACGCCGGCCGCTGCGAAGTCTTCAGCGTCCAGGCGAAGCCGACGCCTGCCGACCATCCCGTGCGGTCGCGCACCAGCGGACTGGTGGCATTGCTGGCGCCGGCCACGCTGTCCATGCGCAGGGTCGCGAAGCCGCGCAGATCGGGCGTGATGCTGTGCGACAGGCTGCCGGACAGCCGCCAGGCGATCAGCCCGGCCCGCGCCTGGTAGGCGGGGCGGTCGGCTGTTGCGAACACCGGCGCGACGCCGTAGAACGTGTCGGCAAGGCGCCGGCTGCCGACGATGGCACCGCCGCTGGCCGACCAGCGCCAGCCCTGCACGCGGCTTTCGTAGGTCAGGCGGGGTTCGAAGGCCAGGCCGCGGTGGGCGAAGCCGTCGCTCAGGTCGAACACGGCGCGCAGCGGCAGGTCCACCCGCCAGCCGCCGCTGGCTTCGTCACCGGCCAGGTTCCAGCGCAGGCGCGGGCCGGCCTCGATGAGCGTGCCCAGGTCGGGCATGCCGCGACGGGCTTCGATGCGGGTAGAGCTGGAACCCAGCGAGCCCGCCACGCCCAGGTCGAACTCGAAGCGGGGCGTGCGCACCGCGCGCAGGCCGACCGAACCGCGGTCGGTTCGGAACACCTGGCCACGGTAGATGGCATAGGGCAGGACCAGCGTGCGCGTGGTCTGCTCGGCGGCACCTGGGTAGGCCTGTTGCGACCCGGTGACGCCGCCCACGCCCAGTTCCCACAGGGGCAGGGGCTTGGCCGGGGCCACCTCGGCCCAGGTCGGAAGCGCGAGCAGCAGCGCTGGAAGAATCGTGAGGTGATGTCGCATTTGGCTGACCGCATTCTGGCCGCAAGCGTAAAGCCACTATCCTGGGTGAAACTTCGCCTGACCCGACCCGAACCCTCCCCGCCAGCCTGAGGCCCTCCGTGCAGACACTCGACGAGATGCTCAGCCGCAACTTGCTGACCCCTGCCCAGCATGCCGATATCGGCGCCTGGATCGCCCAGGCGAAGACGCCCGAGGGCATCCTGCAGATGCCACCCGGCCTGTGGCGCACCCTGGAACTGGCCAGCGTGCTGATGGACGTGGATGCCGACCTGACGCAGCCGCCCTGCCTGCGCGCCGATCTCTGAAAGCCTGATTTGGACTACCCGCAATACGACCCCCGCCTGGACACCCCGCCGCTGGACGACGCCGAACTCGACGCCCTGGACCAGTTGCTGCAGGCCTTGCCTGGCGACGAGGTGATGAACGTCGAAGCCCTGGACGGCTATCTCACGGCACTGCTGGTGGGCCCGGCCGTGCTGCCGCGGCTGCGCACTGCAGACTGGCTTCCCGCCGTCTGGGGCGGCGACGGTGAAGGCAGCGCGCCGTTCCCCAGCCAGAAGCAGCGCAAGCGTGCAGCGATGCTGGTGCTGCGGCACCTGCACGGCATCCAGACCCAGCTGCAGGGCCCGCCTGAAGACTGGCAGCCGGTGTTCAGCATCGCCGAGACCGACACCGGTGAATGGGTCGACGCCGAGGACTGGTGTGCCGGCTTCCTGCAGGCCACGGTGCTCGACAGCGAGGCCTGGGGCGCGCTGTTCGACGACGCGCGCTGGGGCCCGGCCCTGGTCCCCGTGGCGCTGCTGGGCGGCGACGGCGCCGGGCTGAGCGAAGGCGACCGGACCCGCCTGGCCGACCCGCAGCAGCGCGATGCACTCAGCCGGTCGGTCGTCGACGCCGTGCTGGCCCTGCAGGCCGAGCGGACGACAGCGCCGCAGGCGTGACACGCTGCGCGCCAGCGCAGCGGGGCGACGTGGGAAACTTCCGAACATGAAAATTCTGCTCACCGGCGCTGCCGGATTCATCGGCAGCACCACCACGCTGCGCCTGCTGGCGCGCGGCGACGAGGTCGTGGGGCTGGACAACCTGAACGACTACTACTCGGTGCAACTCAAGCGCGACCGGCTGGCGCGGCTGCAGGTGCTGCCGGGCTTCCGCTTCGTGCAGATGGACGTGGCCGACCGCGCCGGCATGGAGCGGCTGTTTGCCGAAGAGGGCTTCGACCGCGTCATCCACCTGGCGGCGCAGGCTGGCGTGCGCTATTCCTTGCAGAACCCGCACGCTTATGTCGACAGCAACATCGTCGGCTTCATGAATGTGCTCGAGGGTTGCCGCCATTCGAAGGTGCAGCATCTGGTGTATGCATCGTCGAGCAGCGTCTACGGCGGCAACACGAAGTTGCCGTTTTCCGAACACGACAGCGTCGACCACCCGGTCAGCATGTACGCGGCCACGAAGAAGGCCAACGAGCTGATGGCACACACCTACAGCCACCTGTTCGGCCTGCCCACCACGGGCCTGCGCTTCTTCACCGTCTATGGGCCCTGGGGCCGGCCCGACATGGCGCTGTTCCTGTTCACCAAGGCCATCCTCGAAGGCCGGCCCATCGACGTCTTCAACCACGGCCGGATGCAGCGCGACTTCACCTATGTCGACGACATCGTCGAAGGCGTGATCCGCGTGCTCGACCGGGTGGCCACGCCCGACCCGGCCTACGTGTCCGACGCGCCCGACCCGGGCACCAGCAACGGCCCGTTCCGCGTCTTCAACATCGGCAACCACGACCCGGTGCCCTTGCTCGACTTCATCGGCTGCATCGAACAAGCGCTGGGCCGCAAGGCGCAGATGAACCTGCTGCCGCTGCAGGACGGCGACGTGCCTGCCACCTATGCCGATGTCGACACGCTGACGGCGTGGACGGGGTTCAAGCCGTCGACCGACATCCGCACGGGCATAGGGCGGTTCGTGGATTGGTACCGCGCGTACTATGGGGTGCAGGACCGCTGAAGCTCAGGGCTGGCGGCGTTTCTGGCGTGCGGCAGCGGCCACACCGATCAGGCCCAGGGCCATGAGACCGTAGGTCGAGGGCTCTGGAATCGGCGGCGGCGGCTGGTAGGTCAGGGTCAGGGTGCCGGACAACACCGTCGCATCCAGCAGACTGGGTGCCGAAGGGTTGCCTTCCGGATCGTCGAAGTCTTCGTACACGGTCACGAACAGGTTGTTCGGGCCGTTTCCGACCTCGAAGGTCGCACCTGCGCCAAATGTGATGGGGGGACGCCCGGCGGGGCCGTTCCAGCTGCCCATGCCCGGCCCGAAACTGCCGGGGCTGCCGCTGGTGCTGGGCGCCCAGTCCATCCACGCGAGTCCGCTCACGGCGCTGACCGAGATCACGAACTCGCTGCGCCAGCTTCCGTTGCTGGTGGTGAAGGCCAGATTGCTGTACGAGAAGCCAGTCACGGTGCTGCCTGAAGGCAGGCTCAGGGTCAAGGACGAATTCAGTTCGTTGAGGTACTCGCCGAAGGTCTGCCAACCCGTCATGTCGATGACGATCTCTTCGGCCATGGCGGGCAGCGCCGAGGCTGCGGCCAGCGCGGCGACCAGCACCGTGTTCTTCAGGTTCAACTTCATGGTCTTTCTCCGGTCATGGGGTGCTTCATGGAACGATGACAGTTAAGTGGCGGGATGCTGCGCTTTCGCCGCAGCTGCCGGGACCCCGTGTTCCGGGGGTGGGGCAACGATCAGCGTGACTGCAGCAGCTTGTGGAGATGCCGCACCGGGATGGCGTAGCTGATGCCAGTGGGGCTGCTCAAGGCCGATTCCCGGCTGCCGCGCACCAGCACCATGTTGAGCACACCGAGCACCGTGCCGGTCTCGACATCGAAGACCGGTCCTCCGCTGTTGCCCGGGTAGGCCGTTGCATCTAGCTGCAGCACTTCGAAACTGCCAGCGCGCAGGCGCGCGACCGCCCTGGGATCGAGTTGCTGGGCGGTGGCCGCGGGCAGCGCCACCCGTGTGATGCTGGCGATGATGCCGCGGTGTGTGACGGGTGAGTATCCGAAGACGCCCCCGATGGGGTAACCCATCAACGCGATCGACTGGCCTTCGCGCGCGCTGCCGTCGGCAGCCAGTGTCATGGCGGGCAGGGCCGGCCCTTCGATCTTCAGCAAGGCCAGGTCGTGTTCGCGGTCGCTGGCATGGACAGTGGCGCGCCTTGCGACGGGTGTGCCCGTGGCCGGATCGCCCACCAGCACGGCCAGACGCGACAGTGACTCGACTTCTGCCGTGGCCGGCAGCACATGGTGGTTGGTGGCGACGAAGCTGCCATCACCGACGGCAAAGCCGCTGCCACGAAAGCTGAAGCGCGGATTGTCGGTGGCGTTGAAGCTGCCCACGGGAACGAGAGAGCTTCTGACCGCAGTCACGACGTTGCTCAGGTCGGCGCGCGCCCAGCCGGCTGCGGTGGCGCTGGCCAGCCAGGCCAGGCACTGCCGGCGACGCGTGCCCGTCATCAACGCACCTGCTTGAGCAACTCGCTCACGGCGGCCTGGTCGGCGAACTTCTCGCCCAGCCCCGCGATTTCTTCCAGCTCTGCCCGGGCCAGCGGCTTGTCGCCGGCCTTGATGTAGAGCCTGGCCAGCGCCAGCTTCAGGGCGGGGCTGGTCGGGGCATGGCCCAGGGCCTGTTTCTGGACTTCGATGGCCTTGGCCAGCTGGCCCTCGGAAGCCAGCGCCAGTGCCAGCGTGTCGAGCAGTGGTGCACGGTCCGGCAGCAGTTCATTGGCCTGGGTGGCCAGGGCCACCGCACCTGGTTTGCCTTGAGAGGCCATGATCCAGGCAATGTTGTTCATGGCCATGGCGTTGCCTGGCGTGGCTTCGAGCGCGGCCCGGTAGTGCATCTCTGCCGAGTTCAGGTCGCGACGTTGCAGCGCGGCGTCGCCCAGGTAGAAGCGGAACGTGCCGTCGTTCGGCCGGGCCTTCTGCCACTGGGCGGCGAAGGCCTGGGCTTCGGCGCCCTGGCCGGCGCGCTCCAGGTTGCTGTGCAGGCGGATCGCCGCCTCGGTCGGGGCTTCGCGCTGGGTGGCGGTGCGGTAGGCAGCCAGTGCTGCCGCAGTGTTCTTCCGCGCGATCTCGATGTCACCTTCCAGAAGCCAGCCGATGGCGTCCTTCGGCTGGCGTTTCTGCAGTTCCTTGGCCACGGGCAGGCCATCGTCCGGCCTGCCGCGCTGGATGGCCAGGATCACCCGGGCGCGTTCAGCAGCAACCAACCCGGGCTGCAACTCCAGCGCGCGCTTCAGGCTGTTGTCGGCTTCGTCCCACTTCTTGTTGCCGGCCAGGACTTCGGCCAGACGCAGATGGAACTGGGGTTGGCGCGGTTCTTTCGTCGCCAAAGATCGCCAGGTGCTCAGGGCCTGCTGAATATCGCCATTGGCCAGTTGGGCGCGTCCCAGAGCGTCCTGCACCTGGCTGTCGCCTGGCAGTGCCGCAGCGCCAGCCTGGGCCGCTGTCAATGCGGCGCGGGCGTCGGCGCTGCCGAGCAGATGCGTCACCAGCGCCACATGGGGTCTGGGGTCGCTGCCGTTGGCCTTGATGGCATTGCGCAGCAGCTGCCCCACGTCGGCAGCGGAGGCGCCAGCGCGCGACGCCACGTCTGCCAGCGCCATGTGGGCCGTGACGTTGGTCGGGTCGGCGTCGACCATGGCCTGCATGCGCGTGCGAGCCTTCACGCGCTCCCCGTCGGCCAGGTCCAGTGCCGCCAGGCTGGCGGCAGCCGGCAGGAACTTAGGCTCCAGGGCCAGCGCCTTTTCGAAGCTCGCCCGTGCGCCCGGCTTGTCCTGCTGCAGCAGCAGCACACGACCACGAAGGTTGTGCGCCAGGGCCTTGTCGGGCTGCTTCTTCTCCAGCGTTTCCAGCGCCTTCAGTGCTCCAGGGTAGTCCTTCTGGTTCAGGCGGGCGCTGACCAGCGCCACATCGGCCCGCGGGCTGCTGTCTTCGGCCGACAGCGTTTCGAGCGTGCGCATCGCCTCGGCGCTGCCATTGCTGCGCGCCAGCTGAGACATCGCCAGCGAGGTGCGCAGCCGGACATCGGTCGGTGCCAGCTTGGCGGCGGCGGCAAAGGCCTTTTCCGACTCGGCAGCATCGCCTTGCAGCAGGTAGATCTCGCCGGCCAGGGCCAGGGTGCTGGCGCTGATGCGGGGTGCATCCAGCAGTGGCTTGAGCACTTCCATGGCCGCGTCGGGCTGGCCGGCTCGCAGATGGATCTGCGTCAACATGTGTCGCGCCAGCACCTGGCCGGGCGACAGCTTCAGGGCGCGATTGAGCTGCTGCTCTGCCTGCGCGTAGTCGCGCAGTCGATAGTTGGTGGCTGCCGACAGCTCGAGTACGCGCACGCTGTCAGGCACCATCTTGAGCACCTGGTCGGAGAGGCTGCGCGCTTGCGGGTACTTGCCGGCTTCATAGGCCAGCTGGGCCTCGAAGTAGAGCGCGTCCGGGTGCCCTGGTCCCACCTTCTGCATGGCCTGCAATGCCGTCGTGGCCGCTTCCTTCTGACCACCGGCCAGCAGCGCGCCGATGACCGAGCTGTGGGCGGCCAGGGAACTGGGGTGTCTGGCGAGCATGTCCTGGTACTGCGCCAGTGCTTTCGGCAGGCCATCTGGCTGAGAGCGCAGGATGTCACCGCGGAACAGACCTGCGTCGAGCAGGCCGGGTTCGCGCTGAAGCACGCCATCCAGCAAGGCCAGCGCAGCAGGCAGGTCTCCCTTCGAGGCAAGTACCCGCGCCTGCAGGGTGATGGCCGGGCCGTGACCGGGCAGCGCTTCCAGGGCTCGCCTGACAAAGGCGTTGGTCTGGTCGGCGTCACCGCGGACCATGTGGGCGCTGGCGATCTGTGTGGCCAGCTTCGCGCGGGCCTCGGGCGAATTCAGCTCCAGGGTGCCGAATTCGGCCAGCACCTTGTCGTCTTCGCCGCTGAGCAGCATCGCCAGCGCCAGGTCAGGGGCGACCAGGTCATCGTCGGCCTTCAGGTCGCGAGCCTTGCGCAGTTCCACGGCCGCCGAGCGCACGTCGCCGGCGCGCAGCATGGCCTGCCCCAGCAGCAGGCGCGCCTCGGCCGAGTCGGCGTTCTTCTGAAGCGCGTTCTTCAGCTGGATGATGGCGGCCTTGTCGTCGTTCTTGGCGATGAACCCCTTGGCCGATGCCATGAGCTCGGCCTCGGTTTCACCGGCGCAGCCCACCAGCGCCATACCGAGGCTGACGCTGAGCAGCAAGGCGCAGGCTGCGCGAGCCAGGGGATGACGGTCTTGCGCGGCAGCAGAACGGGGTGCGATGGATTGCTTCATAGGGTCTCTTCCTGACTGCCCTGCCGCCGGGCAGCCCGGGTTCGGGCAGCGTGGGCACGGCAACACGATTTTGCGATGGCGGCGCACTGGCGCCGCCGTGGGGGCTTCACTTGATGGCCAGCCGCTTCATCAGGTCGTAGAGCGTCGGACGGCTGACGCCGAGGATCTCGGACGCGCGGACGATGCTGCCATTGGCGCGTGCGAGTGCCGCGACGATCGCCTGGCGCTCGGCTGTCTCGCGCACGCTACGCAGGTCGAGGTCGGAGCGTTCGGCTTCCATTTCACCCGCCGGCGGCGCGGGCAGGCCCAGGTCTTCGCAGCTCAGGCGCTCGGTCTCGGCCATGATGGAGGCGCGCTTGATCGCATTGAGCAGTTCGCGCACGTTGCCGGGCCAGGGGTGCAGTTCGATGGCCTTCAGCGCGTCTTCGCTGAAGCTCATCGAGCCGCGCTTTTGTTCCTGCGAGAAACGGCGCAGGAAGGCGTGGGCCAGCAGCACGGCGTCGCCATTGCGGGCGCGCAGCGGCGGAATGTTCACGACGATCTCTGCCAGGCGGTAATACAGGTCTTCGCGGAAGCGGCCTTCGCTGATCTGCTGCTTCAGGTCCTGGTGGGTGGCGCCGACGACGCGCACGTCCACGGGAATCTCCTGGCGTCCGCCCAGCCGTTCGATGGTGCGCTGCTGCAGGAAGCGCAGCAGCTTGGCCTGAAGCGAGTGCGGCAGGTCGCCGATCTCGTCGAGCATCAGCGTGCCGCCGTTGGCAGTCTCGATCTTGCCCGGCGTGGTCTTGGCTGCGCCGGTAAACGCACCGCGCTCGTAACCGAAGAGTTCGCTTTCCAGCAGGTTCTCGGGAATGGCGGCGCAGTTGATGGCCACGAACTTGCCCTGGCGCTTCGAAGACGTGTGCACGGCCTGGGCCAGCACTTCCTTGCCGGTGCCCGATTCGCCCAGCAGCAAGACCGTGGCGTCGCTGCTGGAAACGCGCTCGATCAGGCGCGAGACACGCAGCATCTCCGTGTCCCGCGTGATCAGCCCGGCCAGCGCGTCGGGCTGGTGCAGGGCCTGCAGCCTGCGGTTCTCGGCCTGCAGTTCCGCCAGCCGCGTGGCGCGTTCGATCGTCAGCCGCAGTACCTCGGGTTCGAATGGCTTGGCCAGGAAGTCGTAGGCGCCGATGGCCACGGCGCGCAGCGCGTTCGCCTGGTCGTTCTGACCGGTCAGGACGATGACCTTGACGCCCGGGTCGAAGGCCAGCATCTGCTCCAGCAGCTTGAAGCCCTCGCTGACCGAGTCGGGGTCGGGTGGCAGGCCCAGGTCCATGGTGACGACGGCGGGTTGGTGCCTGCGTTGCTGCAGCAATGCAGTTTCGCGGTCGGCCGCGGTCACGGACTCGAAGCTGTCCAGCGACCATTTGATCTGTTTCTGCAGCGCCAGATCGTCTTCGACGATGAGCAGGGGTGCAGCGCCTGTGTCGGTGGAAGCCAAGTTGTCCTTTTCCTTGCCGGTGTGCGTGCTTGCCTGTGGGCTTGTCGTTGGGCCAGGCGACGAGGTTCAGCGGTTGCCCGAGCGCAGCAGGTCGGTGCCCTGCTGTACCTCGAAGACCGGCAGGCGCACCATCAGTCGGGTCCCGCGGCCAGGCGCGCTGTCCACGTCGATGCTGCCGCCGAGTTCACGTACGTACTGCTGGCTTTCGTAGGTGCCGATGCCCATGCCGCTGTGCTTCGTGCTGCTGAAGGGGCGGAACAGTCGCGTCTTGATGAATTCTTCACTCATGCCAGCTCCCGTATCGCCCACTTCCACCGTCACCTGGCCGCTGTAGCGCGCCACCGCAATCCACACCTCGCCTTCCTTCGGCGTGGCGTCCAGTGCGTTCTGTACCAGGTGCCCCAGCACCCTTTCGAGGCGATCTTCATGGCCCCGGGTGGCCAGCTTTTCGATGCCGCGCACCACCAGGGTCCGCCCCTGGCCCGTGGCCAGGGCCTCCAACCTGCGAACCAGCGGTATCAACTCGACGCCGCGGCTGCCTCCTGGCGGCGTGGCGCCTTCGCGCAGTTGCAGCATCAGACGCCGCATCTTCTCCAGTGAGCTTTCCACCGTCAACAGCATGTCCTGCTGGAACTCGCGGTTGTCGTGCAACCGTTCCGCATTCTTCAGCATCAGTGAGAGCTGGGTGACGATGTTCTTCAGGTCGTGCACCACGAACGCCGACATGCGGTTGAAGGCGTCGAACTTGCGCGCTTCGAGCAGGGCTTCGGTGGCCTGCATCTGCGCCAGATAGCCGGCCGCCTGGCGACCCGCCGTTTTCAGCAGGTCGCGCACTTCCCAGTCGAGCGACATCGCCGTGCGCGGAGGGGCCAGCAGCACGAAGCCCATCATGTCCTCGCCGGCAAGCAGGGGCACCACCACCCAGGCGTTTGGCAGGCCGAGCAACCAGGCCGGCAGCTTCAGGTCGCCGTACAGGCGGGGGTCATCGCGGAATTCGCCCAGATCCACCACCCAGTGCTTGACGCGCAGGAACTCGCAGAAAGCGCTGTCCGCGGGCTCGGTACCCGCCACGGCAGGAACGTTCCAGCGCACCGTCTGGACATAGGGGCCGTCGGGCGTCTCGCGGGTCCACAGGCTGCCGGCCGGACATTCCACCATTCCTGCCAGCCCCCGCACGATCAGTGCACCCACTTCCTGCGGCGAACCCTTGGTCGACAGCATCGATGTGAAACGCAGCCATTCCTCGCGGTAGTCGTAGCGGTAGCTGAAGAAGTGCTTGCCGACGAACACCCGCAGCCAGGAGCGCAGCGATCCCGACACCACCAGCGCGCCCAGGAAGGCCAGTCCGGCAATCAGCAGACTGATCTGCAATGCCCGGCCCCAGGTGCCACCGAAGTAGCGCACGTAGTAGCCCACCGCCGACATGAACAGCAGGTAGCCGCCCGCCAGCACCAGCGTGGCGGAATGGAATGCGGCAGTGCGTGAGACCTGCAGCCTGGCCATCCAGTGCGCATTGCGGCGCGCAGCCAGGAATAGGAAGGGCACCGCAAGCAGGTGTGCCGCACCTCGAACGCTGAGAGCGTCGGGGTCGAAGCGGCCGAAGAGCAGGGCCTCGCTCGTCAGATACAGGTCGAACACGAACATGCAGCCCAGACCCAGACAGACGGGCTTGGCGTTCCAGCGGGCGTCCTCGCCGAGCTTGCGAAAGAGCTGCTCGGCCAGGAGCAGTCCGCACAGGGGCAGGGCGAGCTGGCTGATCAAGGCCAGTTGCGTGGCGGCTGGGGCGAGTGTGAAGTCGCCCTCCCAGATGCGCCACAGCACGCCTATGAAGGCCGCGCTCAGGCAGGCCGCGCTGAACCAGCTCAGGCCGCCAAAAGCGGGCCGGCCCGTGCCTGCCCCCGGGCGCACCAGCAGCAGCAGGAAGCCGAACCACGAAGCGTAACGTGCGACATCCAGCAGCACGGCCCCGGCCAGCCAGCCGCTGTGCGAGGCGGTCTCGTTGGCTGCGGCAGCAGCGGCCCAGGCCGCGCCGAGGGCGATGGCCGTCACGAACAGATAGCCGGGCCAGCCGCTGCTCTTCTGGATGCGGCCGCTGGCCAGCAGATAGATGACAAGCGCCAGCTGCGCCAGTGCAGCTGCGGTGTAAGAGATGAAGGCGATGTCGTCGAGACTGAAGTTCATGCGTGTGCGCCCCCGGTAGCGCAGGGGTGCAAACCTTCAGTGTAGGGCCCGCTCAGCCGGGCCGGGGGCTCAGCGAGCGCCTTTGCCGGTCAGGACCACGCCCACCGTTTCCATCAAGACGACGAGGTCGAGGAAGAGTGTGTGGTTCTTCACGTAATACAGGTCGTACTGCAGTTTCTCCTGCGAGTCTTCGACCGTGGCGCCATAGTGGTATCGAACCTGGGCCCAGCCGGTGACGCCAGGCTTGACGCTGTGGCGCACGGCGTAGAAGGGGATGTCCTGGGTGAGTTGCTGTACGAAGAAAGGACGCTCGGGTCGGGGTCCGACCAGGCTCATCTCGCCTTGGAGCACATTGAACAGTTGCGGCAGTTCGTCGATGCGCACGCGGCGGATGAAGTTGCCGACGCGCGTGACGCGGTCGTCATTGGCCTGGGCCCAGCGCGGCTTGCCGTCCTTTTCAGCGTCGGTTCGCATGCTGCGGAACTTCGTGACGTTGAAGCTGCTTCCGTTCAGGCCCACGCGTTCCTGCCTGTAAAAGACGGGTCCCTTGCTCTCGACCTTGATGAGGATGGCGGTCAGCAGCATCACGGGCGCAGACAGGATGATCAGGATGCTGGCGCTGACGATGTCGAACACGCGCTTGACGAAGGTACGCAAGGCCCCTTGGTTGAAGCCGTCCCCGAAGATCAGCCAGCCGGCGTTCAGGAAATCGACCCGGATCTGCCCCAGCGTCTTCTCGAAATGGGTGTTCAGGTCGTAGACCTTGACGCCCGAGAGCTTGCAGTCCAGCAACTGACGAAGCGGCATGCTGCCAGCGCGGCGCTCCGTCAAGGCGACCACGATCTCGTCGACTTCCAGTTCGGTGGCCGTCTGGCTGAGCGAGCCGCGCACGCTGAGCAGCTGGCCTGCCGGGACCGTGGGCTGCGCCTCGTTCGGGCCAGGCACGAAACCGACGATGTTGGCATTGGGGTCGGAGGCCTTCAGCGCCGATGCGACTGTCAACGCCGGCTGACCGGCGCCGAAGATCAGGATGCGCGTGCGGGCATGCGAAGCGGTCGTGGCGTGCGACACATACACGCGCCTGACGATCATCGCCGAGACCCCGGCCATGATGGTGAACTGCACCAGCTGCGGGTTGGCGAAGCTGGGCGGCAGCAGGCCGAAGACGGCATAGGCCAAGGGCAGGGTGACCACCAGCACCATCAGCGCGCGGGCACAGCTGCGCGCCAGCGACAGTTCGCCGGCCGAATTGCTTTCGTACAAGCCAGAAACGCTGCTGACGAGGAACAGGAATGCAGCGAAAGAAACCACGTGGGTACCGACCAGCGGCGCGGCCAGGTTCAAGCTTCCAGCCTGCAGCGACAGCACCGCGATCGCCACCGCCAGCAGCATCGTCATGTCGAACAACATGCTGCGCACGGCGGACCGGTGAACGTAGTGATTGAAGATTCTGATCATCAAATTGATTGTCGGGAGCGGGGCTTGCGGGTCGCAACCCCTGCGTCACGGGGGGCTCTGCAGGTGTAGGCAATTGTGTGCAGTTACCGTTTGTTTCAGGTGGCCTTCATTCGCCAAATCTGCCCTGCGGCTTCAGGATACGGACTGATTCCTGTCCTGGCGTGAAGCCCGAACCACCGGTTCATCCAGCGCACAACTCTTGCACGAACTCTCGCAACGTCGTGTTTCAGGCCACCGGTCCAGCAGAGGCTTGGGTTCCGCGCTCGTGCAGGCGCAAGGCCTTGATGGTGAGGTGGCGCGCCAGCAGGGGGGCCGGCATGCGCAGCCAGTGGCCGCGCACATACAGCGCCAGGTTGGCCAGGGAGCGCGATGCGCTCGGACTGAACGGGGCATTCGGATCCATCGCCGTCAGCCACCAGCGGTCCATCAAGGCTGCCACAGGGCGACTGGGCGCAGCGGCCAAGGAGGCCACGGTGCTGGCCTGCGGAACCGGTGTGCCCAGCAAGCGCTGGGTGTAGCGCAGCCCGTAGTACAAGGGTCGGGTCAGCTGATGCAACACGGCCCGCCGTGCCAGGCCATCCCAGAAGCCTGGGCGCTGGCCGAAGTGACGCAGCAAGGCGTCCAGGTCGCAGAGGTCGCGCAAGGCATGGTGGGTCTCGTCGTTCATGAACAGGTGCGTCATGCTGTGCAGCACCATGTCGGCGGGGCAGAGAATCTGCAGACCGGGCCATTCCTCCAGCGGCTGTGCGGCCGCGAACAGCGCTGCGGCGTCGGGGCGCAGGCGTGCTGTTTCGGGCAGCAGCGTGTGGTGCACGTCCAGAGTCGTCCGGCGGTGCACATGCGCCATGGGCGGCAGTTCGTGCATCCATTCCCGGTAATAGCGTTCGTCGTAGGCGGTCTGCGCAGTGCCCATCCAGCCGTTCAGGAGCAGCAAAGACTCGGCCTGCGCCAGCATGGCCTTCGGTACGAGAAGATCCACGTCAGAAAAGAGCCGGCCCTGGGCGGCGGGCAGCCCGGCCAGCACATAGGCTGCACCCTTGAGCATCACCACGGGAGTACCAAGCGGTTGCAATGCGGCGCGCAGGAAGCGCGCTTCGCGCTGAACCTCGGCTTGCTGGGCGCGGCACAGGCGCAGTGCCGACTCGAAATGACCAGCCAGCACGCGCGGGGGCGACCTGCCGGCTTCGGAGCACGCGGCCGTCACGGCGTGGGCTGTTCGCCCGAGCAGGCTGCAGGCCCGGGCCTGGTGCAGGAGTCGGGTGCACCGGGTTTCGTCCCAGTCCGCCACCTCGGCAGGCTGGCGCAGGGCCTGCAACAGCTCGGGCCGACTGGACAGCATCAGGGCCCCTGGCCGGACACGGCAGACAGCGGGATGACTGCCGTGCCTGGCGGTGTCAGCGGCTGGCGATGTCCAGGCCGTCGGCGAGCTGGTTGAACAGCTGCACAGCCTGGGGCAGGTGGCCGTACTCGAAACTGAAGCATGTCGTGCGGTCGATCACCGAGCCGAGCAGTTGGAAGCCTTCGGCGCCGAAGACGTCGTAGTTGAACGCATTCTCGACGAGGTGCATGAATGCACGCGATCTTTCCAGCGGCTTCAGTGTGGCAGGCTGCTCGGGAACGTACTTGGGCAGGACGATCCAGCCCGGCAAGGCGCGCTCATGGGCGCGCTGCACGGCGTCTGTCGGCGGCTTGAAGTGGGCCACCAGACCTTTGCTGGTTTCATGGACACGCGAACCGAACTCCACCTGGGGTGCCAGCGCCTCGATCACGGCGATGGACTCGTTCTTCAAACTCACAGGGCGAGGAATGGGCACGATGTCGCCATGATGAGGGCAGATGAGGGTCAGTTCGTCGGACAACAACCTCCAGCCGCTGAACAGCAGTCCTGCGCACAGCGTGCTTTTGCCGGACCCTGAGGGAGCCGGGAGGATGAGGGCGCGGCCGTTGCGCTCGAGCACGGCCGCATGCAGGCTCAGAAACTGATGACACAGGCCGTAGACGCACCAGTTCAGACCCCATTCGAGCAGCGGGAAGCCCTGGTCTCCCGGCAGCGGGTTGAAAGGTGTCTGGCCATCGAACTCGAACACCACTTGAGGCTGCCATCGGGCCCGCCACCCGGGCGGTCGACGCACACCGACACGGAAATCGATGAAGCTTTCGTCAGTCAGCAGGGGATGCTCGGCGTAGAGCCGGCTCAGGGCGGCGGCAACTTCGGGCAAGGGCGAGTGCACTGCCGCCGAAAACGGTCCCGTGCGCAAGGCCAGGCCCGAAGGCGACAGCAGCCGAGCCTGGCATTCCCTGGCTGAGAGACTGCCTACCGTGGTGGTGTTCATGCCGTTCGCGGAATCAGAATCCCGGCCTGAACCAGGGCCGGAATCTGGGACTCGAGCAGCCTTGCCACGGCATCAGCCTCGTCGGCATCGACCGGCTGCGTCCAGTCGGCCACCAAGGCGGCGGCCGTGGCGTCTACGAGGAGGGTCACATGGGTGCCCTGGACGAACACGACCGCTGTCGCGTCGCCCCAGTCGTGGACCAGGAGTTGATCGGCGGGTTGGTAGGCGCCCCGCAGTCGCGCCAGCGCGTCTTCAGTCAACGCGAACGGGCCGTCAGACGCTTGGCAAGGGCATCGGGTACTGGAGCATCTTCAACCACATGATGAGCTCGTCCTCGGACCAGTTGATGCCTGAGCTGGGCAATACGTAGCGACGGTTGACTCGGTAGGTCTTCCAGATGCCGGCAAGGTAGGGTGTGTTCATGACCCCGCCGGTGTTGACGGTGCCCCCGCCGCTGTCGATGCTGAGCGCCAGCCCGAGGATGTGATGCAGAACGCCCAGTTCGCCCTTTTCGGCAGGAGCGTCGCCCAGCCCCATGACCTGCCAGACTTCGTAGGTGTTCGGGTTGCCCCCGAGTTGGGCGTGCGGCGAACAACTGGCGCCCAGATAGTTCACCAGCTTCCTCGTGGCCCAGCGCGGACGCTCGAGGGCGGCCCGATGGGCCAGGTTCTTCGACGCCTGGTGCCAGTGGCCGGCATTCTTGGACGAGCACTGCAGGGTGGTCGCACCCGGGTTGCGGCTGCCGAAGGTGGCCAGTGAAACGAAGGAAGAAGCGACGGTGCAGGACATCTTGCCCGTGGCAGCCACTGGCCCGCTGTGCAGCGCCAGCAGAACAGGCGCCGCTGCTGCGCCGCCGCGCAGCAGCGCGCGGCGTCCGACGCCCTTTGATTCAGGATGTGGCGCTTCGACGGCTGTGTCGACGCCGGCGTCTTTCGGCGGTGGCTTCTGATCCATGAATACTCCCGATGCACATGGCATCCAATCGCTCGATTCTAAGAGGCGCCCAGCTGCCATCGTCCATCCCCAGGCCGCCTGGAGGCCTTCGAATGCAGGGGGTGCCGTGCAGATTGCGCGTACCAAGCGCAGTTCGGGTACGTATCAAGCACTCTGCATGCCAATGAAAAAAACCTATACGAATCAAAGGATTGCAGGTTTCGATGGGGCTACTGGCACGACCGGTGTCAAGTCGTCCGACACTTCCGGGCGCGCCAGTCCGGGAGTCGAGATGGCGCCTGCCGTGAAATATGTGCCCAAGACAGTGGAGCTGGTCCGGACCCCCCGCAAGCTGCGGCTTGTTGCTGTGCCATCATCCGGTTAAGGTGCCGTCGTCGCGGTTTGCAGCGTCATCGCACTGGCCATACCGTGTCAGAACCTGCCTGCGCCGCGCTTCGTGGTTGCAGGCCGCGGCGAACGCGGCAACCACATTCGCGTGCCCGTCGCGAGCCCTTCGAACTTGAGGTTGGTCATGAGACTGTCTGCATCCTTTTCTAATCTTCGGCTTCTGGGCGTGATCGTCGTTGCCGCGGCCCTGTCGGGCTGCGGCTTGATGAAGAAGGATGCCCTGCCACCCGCGCCTGCCAGCGCATCCAATGCCGACTACAACTACGTCATCGGCGCTGGCGACAGCCTGAACATCATTGTCTGGCGCAACCCGGAACTTTCCTTGTCGGTGCCGGTGCGGCCCGACGGCAAGCTGTCGGCACCCCTGGTCGACGAACTCGTCGTTCAGGGCAAGACGTCGGTCGAGGTGGCTCGCGACATCGAGAAGAAGTTGTCGACCTTCGTGCGCGACCCGGTGGTCACTGTCATCGTCACGAACTTCGTCGGCCCGTACAGTGAGCAGATCCGTGTGGTTGGTGAAGCCGCCCGGCCGCAGTTCCTGCCGTTCAAGCAGAAGATGACCTTGCTCGACGTGATGATCGCCGTGGGCGGACTGACCGATTTTGCCGATGGCAACGGCGCCAGCATCCTGCGCAGCGGCGATGGCAACAAGCAATATGCCGTGCGGCTGAAAGATCTGATCAAGCGCGGCGATGTGTCCGCCAACGTCGAGATGCGCCCGGGCGACATCCTCATCATCCCCCAGAGCTTCTTCTGACCCCGTCCGCGCGGCCCGGCCTGGCCTTGCCGGCCGTCCATCGCCACAGGCGCGGCTAGCCAAGGCCCGACTTCGCACCATGCAAGAGATCGTTCAACAGTTTTTCGCAACCGCCCGCGGGATGTGGACATTCCGCTGGCCGGCGTTGATCGTCGCGTGGGTGGTGGCTGCGATCAGCGTCGTCATTGTCTGGAAGATCCCTGACCAGTACGAAGCATCGGCCCGTATTTACGTCGACACCGACTCGATCCTGAATCCGCTCATGAGCGGGCTGGCAGTGCAGCCCAATGTCGAGCAGCAAATCGGCATGCTCAGCCGCACCTTGGTCAGCCGGCCCAATATCGAGAAGCTGATCCGCATGGCCGATCTCGACCTCAGCAATCGCAGTGCGAACGAACAGGAAGCCTTGGTCGAAAAGCTGATGCAGACCATCGAGATCCGCACTGCAGGCGGGGAGAACCTGTATTCGATGTCCTACCGCGACACCGAGCAGGACAAGGCCAAGCGCGTGGTGCAGGCCATGGTTTCGATCTTCGTCGAGTCGGGGCTGGGGGCCAGCCGCAAGGACACCGATTCCGCCAAGTCCTTCCTGTCCGACCAGATCAAGACCTTCGAGGCCAAGCTCGAAGAGGCGGAAGCGCGAATGAAGGAGTTCCGGCTGCGCAACCTCGATCGTCAGGGTGCCGACGGCAAGGACATCGCGACACGCCTGTCCGAAGTCAGTTCGCAACTCGATGCCGCGCGGCTGCAGTTGCGCGAGGCCGAGCAGGCACGTGAAGCCGCGCGCCAGCAGCTCGCCGAGGCCCGTGGCCAGGGCGGGGCAAGCGCCCTGCCCGACCTGCTGAGCGGCGCCGGCGCCGGTGCGGGCGCCAGCGCCACTGGTCAGCCTGCTGTTTCCACGCCGGAAATCGACGCGCGCATCGACGCCCAGAAGCGCAATCTCGACAGTCTGCTCCAGCGCTACACCGACCTGCACCCCGACGTGACCGGCACGCGCCGCTTGATTGCGGATCTGGAAGAACAGAAGCGTCGCGAAGTGGCCGAACTCCAGCGCAAGGCGGCCACTGCCGCAGCTGCCGCGGCCGCTGCCGCGGCAGCCAACAAGGGCATCGGCGGCAGTTCGGCCAGTGACAGCCTGGCTGTCCAGGAGCTCAGCCGCATGCTGGCCACCGCTGAAGTCCAGGTTGCCGCGATGAGGGCCCGGGCCGACGAATACGCCAGTCGCTTTGCCTCGTTGCGCGACTCGCTGAAGACCGCACCGCAAATCGAAGCCGAAGCCGCGCAGCTCAACCGCGACTACGAAGTCACGAAGAAGAACTACGAAGACCTCGTCAGCCGGCGCCAGTCGGCCGTGATGTCGGGCGAGCTCGACGTCGTCTCCGGCGTCGCCGATTTCCGTCTCATCGACCCCCCGCGCGTTTCGCCCAAGCCGGTGTCCCCGAACCGCCTGCTGCTCCTGCCCGTGGCGCTGCTTCTGGCGCTGGCCGCTGGCTTGTTCTTCGCGTTTGCCGCTGCCCAGCTGCGCCCGACCTTCGGCGACGCCGACACCCTGCGGGCACGGACGGGCATGCCGCTGCTCGGTGTCGTGTCCATGCTCACGACGGAACAGGATCGGCGCCGCGAGCGTGGCAGCCTGATCCGTTTTGTTTCGGCCTCCGGTGGCCTGGTCGGGCTGTTCATTGCCGGACTGATTGCAATGACCCTGATGAACCGCTACGGCGCCTGAACCCATGAGCAGCCTGATCGAACAAGCGGCGCAACGGCTGGAGCAATTGCGCCAGGCCGGCGTCAACATCCCCGAAATCGACAGCCCGTCGTCACCAGCTTCCCAGCTGTCGGCCAGCAGCACGCCGGGCGCCGCGGCCTTCGCCGCCGCCGCCGAAGCGGCGGCTGCAGGCGCTGCAGGGCAGGGTGCCGCAGCGCGCGGGCGCTTGTCGGAGCCCGCCGAACCGGTATCGCTGTCGCGGCGGGTCGAACTGGACCTGAACAGGCTGTCCCAGGGCGGCATCGTCACGCCGAATGCGCCGCGCTCGCACCTGGCCGACCAGTACCGGGTTCTCAAGCGGCCGCTGATCACCAACGCCCTGGGCCGGGGTGCCGCCAGCATTGCCCATGGCAACCTGATCATGATCACCAGCGCCTTGCCGGGCGAAGGCAAGAGCTTCACGTCGATCAATCTGGCGATGAGCATCGCCGCCGAACTCGACCACACCGTGATGCTGGTCGATGCCGACGTCGCCCGGCCCTCGGTGCTGAGGGTGCTGGGGCTGCCCCCCGGGCCAGGACTGCTCGACCTGCTGGAAGGCAAGGCCGAAATGTCGGAGGTGCTGATGCGCACCAACGTCGACAAGCTGACCGTGCTGCCCAGCGGCTCGCCGCATCCGCGGGCGACCGAGCTCCTGGCCAGCGAGGCGATGAAGCAGTTGCTGGACGACATGGCCACGCGATACCCCGATCGCATCATCATCTTCGACTCGCCGCCGCTGCTGCTCACCACCGAGGCTCGAGTGCTGGCCACCCACATGGGGCAAATCGTCATGGTCGTGCACGCCGACCGCACGCTGCAATCCAGCGTGCAGCAGGCGCTGGCAACGATCGAATCCTGTCCCGTTCGGATGATGGTGCTGAACAAGGCGCGCAGCGATGCGGGTGGGACCTACGGCTACGGTTACGGCTATGGGTATGGCTACGGCTACGGGTATGGCTCGCCTTCCGACGCCAAGCAGGAGCCGGCCAAGAGCTGAGCTTCGCCTGCCCTCATGACCCGACTCCCTGCGCGAGGTGAATCACCACGGCTGTCCTTGCTGGCTGTCGCGGTAGGCTTTGCGCTGGGCGGTGCCGCGCAGGTCCAGGCTCAGGAGCGCCCCGCCCGAAACACAGGACTGGTGCCGACGCTGGTGGTATCCGAGACCTTCCTGCGAAGCACCGGTGTCAACGGTGGTGTCGAGGGCGGCGAGTTCGCCACGCGTGTCAGTCCGGGCATCAACTGGTCCAGCCGCAGCGGTCGTCTGCAGGGAGCGGTCAGCTACGCACTGGACGCCACATACTTTTCCGAGCGGCCCGACGCCGGCGTGGTGGACAACCGGCTGACTGCCAACCTTCGTGCCGAAGCGATCGATGGGTTTGCCTTTATCGATGCCCAGGCCAGCATCGGCCAGTCCGACATCTCGGCCACGGGCCAGCAGTTTGCCTTCAACACCTATACGGATCGCGCGAACCGCAGCGAAGTCATCAACCTGCAGGTCTCACCCTACATCGTCGGTACCCTGGGTGGGCTTGCCGACTATCAGGTTCGCCTGGGTGCGACGATGACCGACGCACGAGACTTCGACGCGGCGGACTCGAACACCCGGTCGGCACTGGTGTCGTTGACGTCACCGCGCGGCGGCGGGCCTTTGGGCTGGGGGCTGACCGCCCAGCACCAAGACCTGAGCTTCCGTGATGGCCGGGACACCCGGACTTCGCGACTGAACGGCCGGCTCACGTGGCAGCCCGATGTGGACTGGCAGCTTTACGTCAGCGGCGGGCAGGAGTCGACAGACGTCGGCAGCCTGATCCGCCGCAGCTACGACAACTTCGGTGCCGGCGGTTCCTGGACACCATCACCTCGAACCCGCGTCTCGATCGAGGGTGGGCGCCGCTACTTCGGTACTTCCTACGGCGCCAGCTTCGAATACCGCACGCCGCGAACCATCTGGCGTTACACCGATACCCGCGGGGCCACGGATGGCGGCAGCCCCACGGGTCTGGATCGACCCATCACGATTTTCGACCTGTTCTTCCAGCAGTTTGCATCCAGCACGCCGGATCCGGTCCAGCGCGAGCTGGTGGTTCGGGAGTTCCTGCGCCAACTGGGCCGCGACCCGAACGAACTGCTCAATATCGGCGCGCTGTCCGAAGTGGTGTCACTGCAGCGGCGTCAAGAGTTTTCAGCGGCCTGGAACGGCTTGCGCACCACCATCACGCTGCAGTTCTTCGGCATCCAGCTGCGAGCGCTGGACAGGCCGGCGAACGCTGCCGCCAACGTCAGTGCCACCAGTTCCAGCACGAGCGAGCGCGGCATCACGGGCAGCGTGACCTACCGGTTGACGCCCACGACCAGCATCAACACCAGCGCGACGCATCAGACCAGCCCCAGTGCTGGCCAGCGCGCGCGCAACCGATTGACCGGTGTGTCCTTCGGGTCGACCAGTCGCATCAACCGAACCATGAATCTCGACTTGTCGACTCGGCATTCCGAATTCAAGAGCGACACAAACCCCTATCGCGAGACCGCCGTCACCGCGTCGATCAACTTCCGGTTCTGACGATGTACGAAGCCTTCTACGGGCTCACGAGCAAGCCGTTCCAGCTCAACCCCGACCCGAATTTCTACTTCGCCAGCAAGCAGCACCGGCGTGCCAAGGCGTACCTGGAATACGGTGTCTCGCGCAACGAAGGCTTCATCGTCATCACCGGCGAGATCGGCGCCGGCAAGACGATGGTGCTGCGCAGCCTGATCGAAGGCCTGAACGGCAGCAACGTCATCACCGGGCACCTGGTGACGACGCAACTGGGAGCCGAGGACACGCTGCGCATGGTCGGTGCAGCCTTCGGCTTTCGCGTCAAGGACGTGCCCAAGAGCGAACTGCTGATCACGCTGGAAGCCTTCCTCATCAGCCAGACGAGCAAGGGCAAGCGCTGCCTGCTGGTGGTGGACGAGGCGCAGAACCTGACTCCGCGCGCGGTGGAGGAACTGCGCATGCTCAGCAACTTCCAGTTTGGCAATCAGGCCCTGCTGCAAAGTTTCCTGGTCGGTCAACCCGAGTTCCGCGAGATTCTTCAGCGGCCTGAGATGGAGCAGTTCCGCCAGCGCGTGGCGGCCACCTGCCACATCGGCCCTCTCGACTCCGACGAGACCCGGGGCTACATCGAGCACCGGTTGAAGTGCGCCGGCGCCGGTGCCAGCGGCAAGCCGCAATTCGACGCCGCCGCGTTCGAAGGCATCTATCGAGCCAGCCAGGGCATACCGCGCCGCATCAATGCCGTTTGCGACCGCGTGCTGCTGGCCGGTTTCCTGGGAGGCAAGACCCATCTCACTGGCGCAGACGTGGCCGAAGTCGTTCAGGAATTCGAACAGGAAGCCGCCGTGCCGCAACGTGGCCCGGTGACGAGCCATGGCAGTGCTGCGCACATCGGCCACAACGAGCCCACCATGCCCGGCGGCCTGGCTGGCGCGGCGCTGGACGTCGACGTCGGCAAGCTGCGGCTGGACCCTGAGGAAGCCGAAGGCCTGAGCCGCCAACTGGCCAGCCTGACGGCCGACCAGCGTGGCGACCAGCTGCAACGCCTGGAGCGCAGCCTGCTGCGCCTGGAACGCATCAACCTGCAGACCCTGGCCACCCTGCAGAAGCTGGTCAACGCGGTGAAAAAACCGGACATCAGAATCGATCCCATGCTGGAAGCACGGGCCGAGCCTAAGACCGAGCCGCGCCCGCCCGAGGCGCCGGTCAAGTGATGTCCATTTTCTGCCACGCCTACGCCTGCTTCGGCCCTGCCGCCTGAGGACGCAGCACGCCATGCTCGCTCCCATGATCACCAACGCGCTGACGATCGACGTCGAGGACTACTTCCAGGTCTCGGCGTTTGCACCCTATATCCGTCGCGATGAATGGGACGCGCGCGAGTGCCGTGTCGAACGCAACGTCGGGCGCATCCTCGACCTGCTTGCCGAACGCCAGGTGCACGCCACCTTCTTCACCCTGGGGTGGATTGCCGAACGCTATCCGCAGCTGGTCCGCCGCATCGTCGACGAAGGCCACGAACTGGCCAGCCATGGCTACGGCCACGAGCGCGCCAGCGACCTGAGCGAAGCGGCCTTCACCGCCGACATCACGCGCGCCAAGGGTCTGCTCGAAGACCTGTCGGGCCGGGCCGTGCTGGGCTACCGGGCGCCCAGCTTCTCGATCGGTACCGGCAACCTCTGGGCCTTCGACGTGCTGGCCAGAACCGGCCATCGCTACAGCAGCAGCATCTACCCGATCCGGCACGACCACTACGGCATGCCCGATTCGCCGCGCTTTGCCTACCGCGTGGGCAGCATCGGTTCGGGCCTGCTCGAAGTGCCGGTCACGACCCTGCGCCTGCTGAACCGCAACCTTCCATCCAGCGGCGGCGGCTATTTCCGGCTGCTGCCCTATGCGCTGAGTCGCTGGATGATCGACACCGTCAACCGTGACGACAGGCAATCGGCGATCTTCTATTTCCACCCCTGGGAAATCGACGCCGGGCAGCCGCGGGTGGCCGGCATCGACGCGAAGACGCGCTTTCGCCATTACGTGAACATTCCGCGCATGGAAGGTCGTCTGCGCAAGTTGCTGGGCGACTTCCGCTGGGGCCGGATGGACCAGATCTTCCTGGACAGCGCCAAGGCGCAGGTCTAGGACATCTGCCATGCCCACCCTACAGCGTCTGGCCCCCGGCGACGCCCACGCCGCCGCCGCGTGGGATGCATTCGTGCTGGCCTGTCCCGCAGCAACTTTCTTCCACCGTGCAGCCTGGCAGGGCCTGTTGCGCGATGTGTTCCATCACGACACCCACTTCCTGTATGCCAGTGAGGGCGGACACATCACCGGCGTGTTGCCTCTGGCCGAGGTGAAGAGCCTGCTGTTCGGCCATGCCCTTACGGCGATGCCGTTCGCCGCTTACGGCGGCGTGGCCGCCACCGACCCCGAAAGCGCTGCGCTGCTGGAAGCCGAGGCGCAGCGCATCGCGCGACGACTGGGCGTGCAGCATCTGGAGATGCGCAACGTCCAGCGCCGCCATGCCGACTGGCCGGCGCAGGACCTGTACGTCACCTTCCGCAAGGCCATCCTGCCCGACGAGGAGGCCAACCTGCTGGCCATCCCGCGCAAGCAGCGCGCGATGGTGCGCAAGGGCATCAAGAACGGCCTGCACAGCCACATCGACGCCGACGCTGCCCGCTTCTTCCAGCTGTATGCCGACAACGTGCACCGCCATGGCACGCCAGCGATGCCCAGGCGCTATTTCGACGCATTGCTGCGGGTTTTCGGGCCCGACTGCGAGGTCATGGTCGTCACCGGGCCCGACGGCCAGCCGCTGTCGGGCGTGATGAGCTTCTATTTCCGCGACGAGGTGCTGCCCTACTACGCCGGCGACGCCGAAGCAGCGCGCAACCTGGCCGCCAACGACTTCAAGTACTGGGAATTGATGCGTCGCGCCTGCGCCCGCGGGCTCAAGGTCTTCGACTACGGCCGCAGCAAGCAGGGCACGGGTTCGTTCGACTTCAAGAAGAACTGGGGCTTCGAGCCCCAGCCCCTGCACTACGAGTATTGCCTGTACAAGCGCGACGCCGTGCCGCAGAACAACCCCAGCAACGCGAAGTACAGGCTGATGATCGAAGCCTGGCGTCGCCTGCCCATCGGCGTGGCCAACTGGCTGGGTCCGTTCATCGTTCGCAGCCTGGGCTGAAGGCACATGGCCGAACTTCTGTTCCTCGTCCACAGGTTGCCCTACCCGCCTAACAAGGGCGACAAGGTGCGCAGCTGCCATCTGCTCAAGCACCTGGCCACGCGCCACCATGTCCACCTGGGCACCTTCATCGACGACCCCGACGACGAGCAGCACCTGCCCACCGTGCGCACGCTCTGCGCCAGCGTGCATGCCAGCCGCCTGCACCCGCGCCGCGCGCGGCTGGGCAGCCTGAGCGGCCTGTTGCGCAACGAACCCCTGACGCTGGCCTACTACCGCGACGCCGCACTCGACGCCTGGGTCCGGCGCCTGCGCGCCAGCGGCAAGATCGACGGGGTGCTGGTGTTCTCTTCCTCCATGGCGCAATATGCCCAGGACCTGAACGTGCCGGTTTGGGTCGACTTCGTCGATGTCGACTCGGCGAAGTGGACCGACTACGCTGGCAACCACCGCTGGCCGATGTCCTGGCTGTATCGGCGTGAGGGTGTCCAGCTGCTGAGTTACGAGCGCAGCGTGGCCGCGCAGGCGCGCTACAGTTTCTTCGCCACCGAGAAGGAAACCGAACTTTTCCGAGGTCTGGCCCCTGAGAGTGCAGCGCGCGTGGCACCCATCTGCAACGGCGTGGACTTCGACTACTTCGCGCCCGATCCAGGGCGGGCCTCGCCTTTTGGGTTCGACGAACTGCCCCTGGTCTTCACCGGGGCGATGGACTACTGGCCGAACATCGACGCCGTCTGCTGGTTCGTGGCCGAGATGCTTCCGGCACTGCGTCAGCGCTGGCCCGCGCTGCGCTTCCACATCGTCGGCCGCAACCCGGCACCAGCCGTGCGGGCGCTGGCCGGCGATGCAGTCAGCGTCAGCGGCACGGTGCCCGATGTGCGGCCCTACCTGCAGCACGCTGCGGCGGTGGTCGCGCCGCTGCGCCTGGCGCGCGGCATCCAGAACAAGGTGCTCGAAGCCATGGCCATGGCGCGCCCGGTGGTTGCAGCTTCGGTCTGCACCGAGGCCATCGACGCCACACCCGGCCGCCACCTGCTGTCGGCCGACGCCCCCAGCGAGTACGTGCACGCGCTGAGCACGCTGCTGAGCCATCCCGCACAGGCCCAGGCGCTGGGCCAGGCCGGGCGCCTGCAGGTGGAGCAGGCCTACGGCTGGGACGGGCAGCTGGCGGCGCTGGACGCGCATCTGGCGGCGCTGGGCGCGCCGCGCCAGGCGGCCTGAAACCATGAGCACCACGGCACCCCCTCCTGCTGGCGGCAGCGTCATCGCCTGGTCGCAATTGGCCCCCGGGGTGCTGGTCATCGTGGCCCTGCTGCTGCTGTTCCGCGACACCGCGGCCGCGATGGTCGACATCTGGCTGCGTTCAGAGACCTTCACCCACTGCTTCCTGGTACCGCCGATTTCCTTGTGGTTGATCTGGCGGCGTCGTGAACGCCTGGCCTTGCTGCCGTCGCGGCCCGTGCCCTGGCTTCTGCTGTCATTGGCAGCAGCCTGTGCGCTTTGGCTGCTGGGGGCTTTGGCCAGCGTCAACGCCGCCATGCAGGTGGCCCTGGTCAGCCTGATCGTCTTGTCGGTCCCCGCCGTTTACGGATGGGCGGTGGCGCGCGAGCTCACCTTCCCGCTGCTGTTCCTCTTCTTCGCGGTGCCTTTCGGCGAATTCCTGGTGCCGGTGATGATGGAGCACACGGCCGACTTCACCGTGGCTGCGCTGCAGGCCAGCGGCTTGCCGGTGTATCGCGAAGGCCTGCAGTTCATCATCCCATCGGGCAGCTGGTCGGTGGTCGAGGCCTGCAGCGGCGTTCGTTACCTCATCGCCAGCTTCATGGTGGGCACCCTGTTTGCCTACCTGAACTACAACGGTGCGGGCAAGCGGCTGGTCTTCATGGGCATCTCGGTGCTCGTGCCGATCGTGGCCAACTGGCTTCGTGCCTACATCATCGTGATGTTGGGCCATCTGTCGAACAACGAGATCGCGGCCGGGGTCGACCACCTCATCTACGGCTGGGTGTTCTTCGGCATCGTCATCGGTGCGATGTTCATGGCAGGTGCACGCTGGACCGACCCGGAAAGCGGCCTGCCCCCGCCCTGGGTGCCGGCCTGGGGCAGTGCGCCGCCAGCGGCAGCGTGGCGCGTTGCCGCTGGCGGGGTGGCGCTTCTGGTGGCCACCCAAGGCCTGCTGTGGAAGATGGACCAGCCCAGCGGCACGACGCCGAAGCTGGCTTTGCCGGCGGCGACAGCGGGCTGGACTGCGGTTCCGGTGGGCAGTGACACTCGCCGCTGGGTGCCGAACTTCACCACCGCCAGTGCCGTGGCTGAAGCCGCCTACCGTCCTGGCATGGACGTGGGCCCGGTCAACGTCTGGGTAGGCTACTACCGCGACCAGAGCGCCACGCGCAAGCTCGTCACCAGCACCAACAGCCTCGTCGAGAGCGGCAGCGGCGCGATCTGGTTCCAGGTCAGCACCGGCAGCACCACCGTGCCGGGTGTCGCTGGAAAGCCGCTGGCCTGGCGCACTGCGGTGCTGCGCGGTGCCAACGACCCGGCTGCCGTCCTGGCACCCCGTCTGCGCGTGTGGCAGTTGTACTGGGTGGACGGCGTGCCGATCACCAGTGACGCCCGGGCGAAACTGCGCCTGGCCTTCAACCGCCTGCTTGGCCGCGGCGACGATGGGGCCGTGCTGCTGTTGTCCACGCCCATGACCAGCGACGGCCAGACGGCCGAGGCCGATGCCTTGCTGGCGCGCTACGTGCAGGACACGATGATGGCGCTGGAAGCCGCCTTGCAGGCTGCCAAGGCGAGCCGTTGAATGCTGCGCGCCGCAACGACTTCAAAGAATCTGGAAGGAACCAGTCAAGTGAACACACTCGCAGTCATCGGCCTGGGCTACGTGGGCCTGCCCCTGGTGGTGGAGTTCGGCAAGCAGATGCGCACCATCGGCTTCGACATCGCCTGCCACAAGGTGGCGGCCTGCCAGCGGGGCACCGATCCTTCGCGTGAACTCAGCGACGACGAAGTCCGGGCTGCCCGCCACGCGGTCTATACCGACGACCCGCGCATGCTGGCCGAGGCCGACGTCATCATCGTCGCCGTGCCTACCCCTGTGGACGACGCCCACATCCCCGATTTCCGGCCGCTCATCGGCAGTTCCACCAGCGTCGGTCGGCACATGAAGCGCGGTGCCATCGTCGTCTACGAGTCCACGGTTTACCCAGGCGCCACCGAAGAGGTGTGCATCCCGGTGCTGGAACGCGAGTCCGGCATGAAGTGGAAGGAAGGTTTCTTCGTCGGCTACAGCCCCGAGCGCATCAACCCCGGCGACAAGGAACACACGCTCACCAAGATCCTGAAGATCGTCAGCGGCGACACGCCTGAAACGCTGGCCAAGGTGGCCGCGGTCTACGAGAAGATCATCGTGCCCGGTGTGCATCGCGCCAGTTCGATCCGCGCCGCCGAGGCCGCCAAGGTCATCGAAAACACCCAGCGCGACCTGAACATCGCGCTGATGAACGAACTGGCCATCATCTTCGACAAGATGGGCATCGACACCAGCGAGGTGCTGGAAGCCGCGGGCACGAAGTGGAACTTCCTGAAGTTCAAGCCCGGCCTGGTGGGTGGGCACTGCATCGGCGTGGACCCGTACTACCTGACGCACAAGGCCGAGATGCTGGGCTACCACCCACAGGTCATCCTGGCCGGGCGGCGCATCAACGACGGCATGGGCAAGTTCATCGCCGAGCAGACCATCAAGCAGATGATTGCCAGCGGCAGCAGCATCAAGGGCGCCAAAGTCAACGTGCTCGGCCTGACCTTCAAGGAAAACTGCGGCGACCTGCGCAACAGCAAGGTCATCGACATCATCCGTGAACTGAAGAGCTATGGTGTCGATGTTCACGTGACCGACCCACAGGCCGAGAGCGCTGAAGCCGAGCATGAATACGGCGTGCCGCTGGTGCCTTGGGACAGCCTGCCACAGGCCGACGCCGTGGTGGCGGCCGTGGCGCACCGGGAGTATGCGGCGCTGGGGCTCGTGGCGCTGACATCCAAACTGCGTTCTGGTGGCGCCTTCATCGACGTCAAGGCGGCCTTCGACGCCCAAGCGCTGACGGCTGCAGGCTTCCGCGTCTGGCGGCTGTGAAGTCGATGGCGGCCGCTGCTGGCGAGCCTCGGCCTCCCCCGGCAAGGCCTTTGCCCGGGATGCCGCCTCTTGTCGTGCACCTGCTCTATCGCTTCGACACTGGAGGCTTGGAAAACGGCGTCGTCAACCTCATCAACCACATGCCGCGCGGTGCCTACAGGCACATGGTCGTGGCCCTCACCGACGTCACCGACTTTCGCCAGCGCCTGAAACACGCCGACGTCGAATGCGTGGCCCTGCACAAGCCGCCAGGGCATGGCGCCAAGGCCTACCCTGCGCTGTGGCGCCTGCTGCGCCAGCATCGGCCGGCCATCGTGCACACGCGCAACCTGGCGGCCCTGGAGATGCAGGCTGCCGCCTGGGCGGCCCGGGTGCCCGTGCGCATTCACGGTGAACACGGCCGCGACGTCGACGACCTGGATGGCAGCAGTCGCAAGCACCAGCGGCTGCGACGGCTTTACGCACCCTTCGTGCATCGGTTCGTGGCGCTGTCGTGCGACCTGCAGCGCTATCTGGAAGGCCCGGTGGGCATCGACCCGAAACGGGTGCGCCAGATCTACAACGGTGTCGACGCCGTCAAGTTCAAGCCTGCTGCTGCAGCCCGGCCCACCGCCATCCAGGCCTGCCCGTTCCGCGCCCCCGAGCATTGGCTGATCGGCACCGTTGGCCGCATGGCCGCGGTGAAGGACCAGACGCTGCTGGCCCGGGCCTTCGTGCGGGCGCTGGCGCTGCAGCCGATGTTCGCGGAACGGGCGCGCCTGGTGATGGTGGGCGACGGACCCTTGCGCGCTGCTGCCCAGGCCGTGCTGGCCGAGGCTGGTGCCGCGCATCTGGCCTGGCTGCCGGGTGAACGCGGCGACGTGGCGGAAGTCATGCGCGGCCTGAATTGTTTCGTGCTGCCTTCGCTGGCCGAAGGCATCTCCAATACCATCCTGGAAGCGATGGCCTCGGCCTTGCCGGTGGTGGCGACGCGCGTGGGTGGCAATGCCGAACTGGTGGATGATGGCCGCACCGGCTGCGTGGTTCCTGCGGCCGATCCCGAGCCCATGGCGCAGGCGCTGTTGCGCCTCTGGCAAAACCCACAGCAGGCCGATGCCATGGGCCAGGCCGGCCGCGCCGAAGTGGAGCGACGATTCAGCCTGCAGGCCATGGTGGCGGCCTATCAGGGCTTGTACGACCAGCAACTGGCGGTGGCCGCCCCTTCAACCGCAACCAGGATGGCAGACTGAAATGACACCCCCGAGCGCGCGCTGCTTGCTATCCATCGACGGCCTGCGCTGTGTCTTCGAAGCGGTGGGTCGGCGCTGACATGTGCGGCATCACCGGCATCTTCGACACCCGCGGCGGCAGCGCCATCGCGCCGGCGGCACTGCAGCGCATGAACGACTCGCAGCTGCATCGCGGCCCCGACGAGGGCAGCCTGCACATCGAGCCCGGCCTGGGTTTCGGCCATCGCCGACTGTCGATCATCGACATCGCCACGGGCCAGCAGCCACTGTTCAACGAAGACGACTCGGTCGTCGTCGTGTTCAACGGCGAGATCTACAACTACCAGTCGCTGATTCCTGAACTGCAGGCCGCCGGCCACGTGTTCAAGACCAAGAGCGACACCGAAGTCATCGTCCACGCCTGGGAACAATGGGGCGACAAATGCGTGGACCGCTTCCGCGGCATGTTTGCCTTCGCGCTGTGGGACCGCAACCGGCAGAGCCTGTTCCTGGCCCGCGACCGCCTGGGCGTCAAGCCGATGTACTACGCCGTGCTCGACGACGGCACGCTGCTGTTCGGCAGCGAGCTGAAGTCGCTGATGGCCTACCAGGGTGCGGGCGGCAGTGGCCTGAAACGCGACATCGACCCGCTGGCGCTGGAAGAGTACTTCGCGCTGGGCTACGTGGCCGAGCCGCGCACCATCTTCAAGCAGGCGAAGAAGCTGCCACCTGCGCACACGCTGGTGGTTCGCCGCGGGCAGGCCGTGGGCGAACCTCGCCGCTACTGGGACGTGCGTTTCACCTGCGACAACGCGATGAGCGAGCAGGACGCCGGCGACGAGCTGGTGCGCAGGCTGAAGGAATCGGTCAAGCTGCGCATGATCGCCGAGGTGCCGCTGGGCGCTTTCCTCTCGGGCGGGGTCGACTCCAGCGCCGTGGTGCAGGCCATGGCCGGACTGTCCGACACGCCCGTCAACACCTGCAGCATCGCCTTCGACGACCCGGCCTACAACGAGAGCGAATTCGCGAAGATGGTGGCCGACCGCTACGCCACGAACCACCGCGTCGAAACGGTGAAGAGCGACGACTTCGGCCTCATCGACACCCTGGCCCGCCTTTACGACGAACCCTATGCCGACAGCTCGGCCATCCCCACCTACCGCGTGTGCCAGCTGGCGCGCAAGCACGTGACGGTGGCCCTGAGCGGTGATGGTGGCGACGAGACCTTCGGTGGCTATCGCCGCTACCAGCTGCACATGATGGAAGAGCGCATGCGCTCGGCCCTGCCCGAGGGTGTGCGTCGGCCGGTGTTCGGGCTGCTGGGGCGCCTGTACCCCAAGGCCGACTGGGCGCCGCGGGTGCTGCGTGCGAAGACCACGTTCCAGGGCATGGCGCGAACGTCGGTCGAGGCCTATTTCCATGGCATGTGCTTCATTCGCCAGCCGCTGAGAAGTCGCCTCTACACCCGTAGTTTCACGGCTCAGTTGGGGGGCTACAGCGCCATCGATGTGTTCGAGCGTCATGCCCGACGCGCCGACACCGAGGACCCTCTGGCACTGGTCCAGTACATCGATACCCACACCTACCTCGTGGGCGACATCAACACCAAGGTCGACCGCGCCAGCATGGCCCACTCGCTGGAGGTGCGCGAGCCGCTGATGGATCACGAACTGGTGGAGTGGGCGGCCTCACTGCCGTCTTCACTGAAACTTCAGGGGCGCAACGGCAAGGCCTTCTTCAAGAAGGCCATGGAGCCGCATCTGCCGAACGATGTGTTGTACCGGCCGAAGATGGGGTTTTCGGTTCCTTTGGCGCGCTGGTTCCGCGGCCCGCTGAGGCAGCGCGTCAGAGATACCCTGTTGCGTGGCCCCATCCTCGAAGGCGGCTGGCTCAACGCGGATGTGGTGAGTCAGCTCGTTGCAGAACACGACAATGGCCGCCATGACCACAGCACGCCGCTGTGGACCCTTCTGATGTTCGATGCCTTTCTGCGCACCAGCGTGGGCGAGGCGCGACTGCCGCAAGCCGCGTGACACTGGCCAGAAACTGTTTGCATGCGCATCCTTTACCACCACCGGACCGCGTCCCGCGACGGCCAGGCTGTTCACATCGAAGAGATGGTCGCCGCCCTGCGTGCGGCCGGGCACGAGGTCTGCGTCGTTGCACCCGCCCAGCCCGATGCAGCCGACTCTGATGCTTCGGCCGGCACGATGGGCGGCGAAATGGGCTGGGTGCAGCGGCTTCGCGCAAGGCTTCCCAAAGGCGCCTACGAACTTCTGGAGCTGGGCTATTCCCTGGTTGCCTACCGCCGCCTGGCCAGCGCCGCTCGGGCCTTCAAGCCCGATGTGATCTACGAGCGCTACAACCTCTATCTGCTGGCCGGTTTATGGCTCAAGCGGCGTCTGGGTCTGCCGCTGCTGCTGGAGGTCAATGCCCCGCTCGTCGAAGAGAGGATTCGCTTCGGGGGCCTGGGTCTGCCGGCGCTCGGGCGGTGGGCCGAAGACCAGGTCTGGCGTGGCGCTGATGTGGTGTTGCCGGTGACCGCCGTGCTGGGTGGCCATGTCCACGCCCGTGGCGTGCCCGCCGAGCGTCTGGTGGTCATTCCCAACGGCATCAACGAAGCCCACTTTGCCGCGGCTCCCGCCATGGCCGAGGCCAAGGCTGCCCTCGGCCCGGGCTGGAATGCATCGCTCGTGCTTGGCTTCACCGGCTTCGTGCGCAGCTGGCATGGCGTGGACCGGGTCATTGCCTGGCTGGCCAGCGGTCGGGCTCCGGCCCATGCCCGGCTGCTCATGGTGGGCGATGGTCCGGCGCGGGCCGAACTCGAAGCACAAGCGCTGGGCCTCGGGCTGGCCGGGCGCGTTCACTTTACTGGCGTGGTGCCACGCCAGGCCGTTCCGGCACTCGTCGCGGCCTTCGACGTTGCGCTGCAGCCGGCCGTGGTGCCCTACGCCTCGCCCCTGAAGCTGTTCGAGTACCTGGCACTGGGCAAGGCCGTGGTGGGGCCGCGCGTTCCCAATCTGGAAGAGGTGCTGAGCGACGGCGACAACGCGCTGTTGTTCGACCCGCAGGCCGCTGGTGCGCTCGAGCTGGCCCTGGACCGGGTCTGCCAGGACCCTGAACTGCGACTGCGCATCGCACAGGGTGCTGCTGCCAGCATCGCCCGTCAGGGCCTGACCTGGCGGGCGAACGCAGACCGGGTGGGCGCAATCGCGCAAGCACTGGTGCAGCGCAAGCCGGTGCAGGCTGCATTGGCCAGCTGAAGGGCTGGAACTCCTGATGCCACGCAAGCTGCGCACACTCTTGTTCTCGACGCTGTACCCCAGCGCAGCGCGGCCTGTGCACGGCATATTCGTCGAGACCCGGCTGCGTGAACTGCTCAAGACAGGCGAAGTGGAGGCCCGGGTCGTGGCCCCCGTGCCGTGGTTCCCGAGCACCAGTCCGCGCTTTGGCGACCGGGCCGCCATGGCGCGAACGCCCCGGCGCGAGCTTCGCCACGGCATCGAGGTGCTGCACCCGCGCTATCCGCTGATTCCGAAGCTGGGCATGACGCTCGCCCCGTTCTTCCTGGCGGCCGCCGCCCGGCCAGCGCTGAAGCGCCTCATCGAAGAAGGCTTCGACTTCGACCTCATCGATGCGCACTACTACTATCCCGACGGCGTCGCCGCAGCGCTGCTGGCGCGGTACTTCCGCCGTCCTGTGGTCATCACGGCGCGCGGCAGCGACATCAATCTGATTGGCCGCTTCCCGCTGCCGCGCTGCATGATTGCCTGGGCCGGGCGGCAGGCTGCGGCATCGGTGGGCGTGTCGGGCGCCCTTGTGGACGCCATGAAAGCGCTGGGGGTGCCGCAGGGCCGCCTGCACAAGGTGCGCAATGGCGTCGACCTGCAACGGTTTCATCCCCTGGGCAAGGTGCAGTCGCGCACCCAGCTGCGGCTTCAGGGCGCCCCGGTGTTGCTGTCCGTGGGCAATCTCGTAGAGCTCAAGGGGCACGACATCTGCATCGATGCCTTGGCGATTCTGCGGGCCGAGCATCCACAGGCTCATCTGCTGATCATCGGGTCTGGGCCAGAGCACCAGCGTCTGCAGCAGTACGCCGAACAACGGCAGCTGGCCGATGGCGTCAGCTTTGTCGGACAGGTGCCCAACGAATCCCTGGCAGCGTGGTACAGCGCTGCCGACGTTCTGCTGCTCGCCTCGTCTCGCGAGGGCTGGCCCAATGTGCTGCTGGAAGCGCTGGCCTGCGGAACGCCGGTCGTGGCCTCCGCGGTAGGCGGTGTGCCTGAAGTGCTGGCGGGCGAAGCCAGCTCGCGGCTTGCCGCTGCCCGCAGCGGAGAAGCGTTTGCGCACGGCATCCGGGAGGTCTTGGGCCTGCGCCCAGCTGGCGCAGAAGCCATGGGTTCAACCAGCGCGCTGGCCCACGCCAGCCGTTTTGGCTGGGACGCCACCAGCCAACAACAGCTGAATATCTTCCGCAAACTCATGGCTGAAGAGGCTACCCATGCGTGACGTCGCCCTGATGGCCATGTTCATCCCGATGGCGTTCATGGCGCTTCGCCATACCTGGGCGGGTGTGCTGCTGTGGACCTGGTTTAGCCTGATGAACCCGCACAGGCTGACCTGGGGCTTCGCCTTCGATTTCCAGTTCGCGGCCATTGCGGCGGCTGCCACCTTGCTGTCGATGGTCTGGAACAAGGACAAGCTACACGTACCGCGCGACGGTGCGACGGTGGCGCTGATCCTGTTCATGTTCTGGCTTTGCATCACCACCTTCTTTGCTATTTATCCAGCTCTGTCCGTGCCCTTCCTTGATCGGGCGTTGAAGGTGCTGCTGATGACGCTGATTGCGATGTGCGCCATCCGCGAGCGCAAGCACATCGAGCTTTTCGTCTGGGTCAACGTGTTGTCGATAGGCTTTTATGGGCTACGCGGCGGCATCTTTTCTGCCCTGACGGGTTTTCAGTATCGGGTCTGGGGTCCGCTGTCTACCTTCATCGAGAGCAACAATGCACTCGGTCTGGCTCTCGTGATGATCATCCCGCTCGGCTATTACCTGTGGCAAACGAGTACGCGGCCCTGGGTCCGGCGTGCCCTGCTGGTTGTGCTGCTGTTGTGTGCCCTGGCTGCCTTGTCGACGAAGTCGCGTGGTGCTTTCGTTGCCATCATTTGCATGACAGGCATGCTTTGGTGGCGCGCGCCAAGTAAGCTGCTGTCAGGCATCGTGCTCGCTGTGGCAGGGGGCTTAATGCTCAATGTCATGTCCAAGGAATGGACCGAGCGAATGCGCACCATAGAGACGTATAAGGAAGACGTCAGCGCAATGTCGCGAATCAACGCGTGGGAGACGGCTGTTAACGTGGCCAACGATCGACCTACGGGCGCAGGTTTCCTGATCGCTACACGCGATATCTTTGAACGCTATGCTCCAAATCCCGAGTGGGTGTTTACCGCGCATAGCATTTACTTTCAAGCTTTGGGTGAGCATGGTTGGATTGGATTGATCCTGTTCTTGGCTATGGGCTTTTTCACCCTACGCAGTACATGGCAGATCAGGCGACTTGCGGGTACGAGGCCCGAATGCCAGTGGGCTCGGGAACTGGCCTTGATGATTCAGGTTTCGATGCTGGGTTTCGCCGTTGGCGGCGCATTTTTGAGCCTTGCCTACTTTGATCTTCCTTACAACTTAATGATCATGGCGATAGCTACGAAATACTGGTTGAAGGAAGATCGCTGGAAAGTGGAGCCTGTGGGGCCGTTCGGTGCGACATCTGCGTACCAGCGACGCGAGGAAATGCGACAGCGAAAGAGCATAGCTGCAAAGGGGGGTCTAATGGCCCCGATTAAAAGATGATGCAGCTTGGATTACACGCTTTGTCGCCAGGGGGCACACGCGGCCGACTTTCAGTGCTGATTTTCCACCGCGTTCTTGCAGAGGCGGACCCACTCTTGCCAGGTGAATGCGACGCAGCTCGCTTCGCGCAGTTGTGCGGCTGGGCGCGGCAGCTGTTTAATGTGATACCGCTCGCGGATGCCGTCAGACGCTTGCGCGCAGGAGAACTGCCGCCACGTGCGCTTGCCATCACATTCGATGATGGCTACGCCGATAACTACAGTATCGCGCAACCTATCCTGCGAGCTAACGGGTTGAGTGCTACCTTTTTTGTGGCGACAGGCTTTCTGAACGGGGGCCGCATGTGGAACGACACGCTGATCGAGGCTGTGCGCCGCACTCGCCGCGAACGGTTGGATCTCGAAGATGCTGGCATCGTGGGCGTTGAATCCCTGGTTATGGACAGCCTTGAGGCAAGGCGCACTGCTGTTCAAGCCTTGATTCGTGGTTGCCGTTACATGCTCCCAGCTCAGCGACAGCAGGCCGTTCAGGTGGTCACACGCGTTGCCGACTGTTCGTTGCCTGGCAACCTGATGATGAACGACGATCAAGTCCGCGCGCTACACCAAGCAGGCATGGGCATAGGCGGCCACACGGTGGGCCATCCCATACTTGCGCGCCTTCCCGCCGACGAGGCACGTGCCGAGATCGCAGGAGGCAAGACACGGCTGCAGGAGATTCTGCAAAGCGGGGTTTCTTTGTTCGCATACCCGAACGGTCGTCCGGACGATGACTTCCGTACTGAACATGTGGCAATGGTTCAAGAACTCGGTTTTGAGGCTGCGTTCACTACCGCCTGGGGTTGCGCACGTGTGGCGAGCGATCCGTTCCAGATGCCTCGCTTCACCCCTTGGGATAGCAAGCGTTGGGCCTTCGGTCTGCGAATGGTCAGAAACCTGCAACACCCTGTTCGGCTTGCCGCCGCTTGAAGGACGACTGATGGATCCCTTGAAGTCTTCGCCATCTACCTCGAGCGCTGCTGGTTTCGATACCAGTTCGCACCAGAGCTTTTACGAGTACTACAAGAAACAAAGCCTGTCGCCCGGCGCGCTCCAGCGGTTTGGGGCTATTACTGAGGTGGTGCTGCGGGTGTTCGGCCATGAGGCTGCGGACCGACGGCTGAAAGTCCTGGACGTGGGCTGCAATGCGGGTACCCAATGCCAGTTCTGGGTGGACCGCGGCCATATTTACACTGGCATCGACATCAACGAACCGCTCGTGCGCCTGGCACGAGAACGTGCCGCAGAAAGTGGGCGCGGCAGCGCACGCTTCGAGGTCGGCTCTGCGACGCAGTTACCCTTTGCGGATGAGAGTTTTGATGTTTGCCTGATGCCTGAACTGCTGGAGCACATTGAGGACTGGGAGGCCTGTCTGCGCGAAGGCGTACGCGTCCTGCGCCCCGGCGGGGTTTTGTATGTCAGCACCAGTAACTGGCTTTGTCCGCGCCAGCAGGAGTTCAATCTGCCTGTCTACAGCTGGTGGCCTGGCTTCCTGAAGAAGTACATCGAGCGTCGTGCCGTGACTGACTGGCCTGCTGTGGCGAACTACGCGAAGTACCCGGCCGTTCACTGGTTCAGCTATTACCAGCTTAGGCGATGGTTCTCAGCTCGCGGGTTGACCAGTGCAGACAGGTTCGATGTGATGAAGCTGGGCGGAAAATCTGCCGCTGCTCGCATACTCATACACTGTTTGCGCGTTTTGCCTCCGCTTCGTTTCTTCGGGCATGTAGGGACGCCGTACACCGTGATCGTTGCCAGGCGTCCGACATCAAGCTGATTTCCGCCTACACGCGCCAGCTGCCTGCCCCGTCTTTTCTCTTTCCAGGCCCTTAACCGATGCACCGTTATCTGTTCGTTGCCAAGCAAGCTTTGACGGGACACGTGCCTGGGGCCGACAGCTTGCGTTCTGTCAAGCGGCGTTGGCTTGGCTATCGGCCGGACCCCGCCAACATCCGCTCCACGTTGGGTGACCTGGAGGCCATGGAAGCCGCCCTCAAAAGCTTGCCGGCCGGCCAGTGCCGCCCGTTTGCTGGCGCTCGCGTGCTCGAGGTTGGCAGCGGCTGGTTTCCGACCGTTCCGTTAGCCCTGGCACTGCGAGGCGCGCGGCAAGTGACCCTGACTGACCACATCCCTCATTTGGACACTGTTTCGTTCGCCGAAGTCACGAAACACCTACGGCAGGTCTATCCAGCGTTTGCGGCCTTGCCAGAGCGTGCACGCTTCGAGGATTTCCCCTTCCGCTACGTCGCGCCTTTCTCGGCCGATCTTGTCGCTGACGGAAGTGTCGACATCGTTGTCAGCCGAGCCGTACTCGAACATGTACCGCCAGCGGGCCTAGACGCGTTGCACCGGCAGTTGCTGCCTAAGCTGGCCCCAGGCGGCTTAATGGTGCATTGCGTAGACCACAGCGACCACCTCGCGCACCATGACAAGCGTATTTCGATGGTCAACTTCCTTACTTGGCCCGACTGGAAGCATCGTCTGGTCAATCGTTTGACGCGAGATGGGGAGAACCGCTTGCGGCACTCGGACTACATCCGGCTGTTTGAGAGCACAGGTTATCGAGTCCTTTTGGAGCAGGGTCAGGTTCACGGGCCGACGGCCGAAGCCCTGAAGAAGTTGAGGTTGCAGCCGCGTTTTCAGCATCACACCGCAGACGACCTTGCGACGCTGCTTTCTATCTATGTGATTGCGCCAGACTTGTTGCGATGACGGTGCCCAGGTCTTCTCTTGTTCGCGACCGTTGCGCTGAATCCGCTCGCGACGGTGCCAGTCGTGTATTCAGACTGTCCTCGTCGTTGGTTGACGGCCTGCCGCATCGTCCGCTGCTGATCCGCCAAATGTTCATTGCTCAAGACTTGAGCAGGTGTGTTGATTTTTCTGTTTTCGTTCCGCCCACACTGTAATAGTCCGACCAAGACGAGGGCGGCGCGCTTCGTGGCCATGAAGGACCGGCGCGTCACGGTGTTCGACGAGGCCAGTCGCAGTCACTTCACGCTGCCCTACGCGGCGATCGTGACGACGCCGTCCGGCGGCACCTAGTCTTACTGTGTCACAAGAGCAGCTTTGCGCTTGCCCTGCCGCAGCAGGGGCACTGCCCGAGGCGTGCGATCAGTATGTAGCTGAGTTTGTGCCG
>LNET01000016.1 GCA_001464055.1 Burkholderiales bacterium Ga0077543 | reverse complement strand
GTCGAGCCCAACGGAGCGGGGTACTTCGGGCTGAGCGAGGAAGAAGTCAGGCTGGCGCAGCAGCCGATGACGACGCCGGCGCTGCAGCCGCAGGGGCCGGTCCTGATCACCACGCCGGCGGCTGACCAGAGACAAGGCGTTGTGCCGCCCTCTGAGCACGGGCAGCCCGCTGGGCCGACGGTGGAGACGCTGCCTGAGGAGCAGATGCGGCTGGATGACCTCATCGTCGAGAGTGAGGGATTCGACAGAGGAACCGACGAGCACCGGAGCGAAGCCTGGCGAAGGTATCAGCAGAAACCGAACCAACACTGGGACTATGAGCGATGGCTGCCCAATTACGAGAGCAATCAAACACGGTGGGCTGTAGCAAGTGCGGCCACGGATCGCTACAGAGATCGGATCGGATGGGGCAGCCGTGAGGTGGAGGTTGAAGTGGTTGTTAACGGAAGGACAGAAGTTCGTAGACTCGACATCGCTGATCCTTCAACGTCGAGAGCGATAGAGCACAAAACTGGCTACGTCACCTCCAGCCCTGAGATTCGATGGCAGATGGAGAAGGACGCGCTCCTCATCAGTGTGTACAAGTGGGAAATCGAGTGGGTTTTCGAAGGGAGCGTTTCGCAGCCGCTGCTGGACGAATTGCGGAGCAGAGGAATCACTGTGGATCCCAACGTCAGGATCGGACCCTAGACCATGGCCAAGCGGACAGATGAGCGCGACGGGTTTCACGCCTGGAAAGCCTCAATGCAATCTGAACTCGAACGATTCCGGAACGCTCTTCCTAACCAGTTGCAAGCGCGCCTGGATGAGTCTCTGGGTTCCTTGACGGAGCTTGAGCGTTACCTGCTGACGCAGTACGCCAGCCCTTCGGCCATCCGCGAAACAAGTGAGACCGCCATGCTGGACGGAGCGAGCCGATATGTTGGAGAGGTTTTGAGAAAGGGAACCGCTAGCACCTGGGAGATTGAACTCGACAATCCGAGGGCGCTGTACTTCGGCCTGCCTGTGCTCAAGGGAGGCCGTCTTCCGCCTATCCCGGCGTGCCCCATCGCGATGATCACCACGTGCCTCGATCGCCGCACCGGGAACTTCCTTGCGGATGTTGTCGGCGGCCTCCTCCTTCGAGATCCCGACGCTGAGAGGCCGGCGAGCCCGCCGATCCATTGATTGCCGAATCGTGATCGGCGTACGCGTGCTTCGTTCCCACGCGTTCAGCGCCGATCAGCTCTTCGCCCCCCACCACCCCAGTAGCATTGCCCCATGGCAGTGCATCGTCCCGGCATCCCAGCCACCCACCTCCCAATCGCCTCCCGCCGCCTCGACGAAGCCCTGATCCGCTCCCTGCACGAACTGCTCAGCTGCACCAGCATCTCGGTGGCCGCAGCGCGGCTGGGCATGAGCCAGCCGGCCATGAGCCGGCAGCTGCGCACGCTGCGCGAAATCGTCGGCGACCCGCTGCTGGTGCGGGTGGGCAACCGCATGATGCTCACGCCACGGGCCGAAGGCCTGGTGGCCCCGGTCCGGCGCATCCTGGGCGACATGGCGCTGCTGCCGGCGCGCAGCGCCAGCTTCGACCCGCAGGTGGCGCAGGCCACTTTCCGCATGGCGTCCTACGACTCGCTGCCCGCGCCTTTCTTCGCTTCGCTGGTGCGCCAGCTGGTCAGCACCGCGCCGCATTCCAGCCTGGAAATCCACAGCCTGGCGTCGACCACCGAAACCCTGCGTCTGCTGGGCGAAGGTGAACTGGACGTGCTCATCACCACCCGGCGCGACCTCACCAGCCATCTCCACGCCCGGCTGCTGCTCACCGACCCGCTCGTCTTCGTGGTGCGTGCCGGTCACCCGCTGGCGGCGCAGCCCACGGCCGAGGCCTACCGAAAGGCCGGTCACATCGCCTCGCTGGTGCAGGCGCGCGGCACCGGCGGCGGGCTGGAATCGCGGCTGCTGCAGGCGGGTCTGGCGCTGCGCATCCAGGTGCGCACGCAGTACCTCGGGCTCACCCAGCAGATGCTGTGCGAATCCGACCTGGTGTTCACCACCGGCCGCACCCTGGGCATGTGGATGGCGGGGCAGGCGCCGCTGGTGGCGCTGCCGCTGCCCGTGCCGGTGGACCCGCTGCGCTACAACCTGGTGTGGCACGAACGCACCCACCGCGACCCAGCCTTCGGCTGGTTCCGGCAGCAGGTGCTGCGCTGCGCGCGCGGGCTGTCGGGCCAGTCGCCGGTGGAGCCCGGCGACGCGGGCTGACAGCCCGATGCCTGCGGGCCCGCAGGCGCGTGCGCCACAGTCCAGCCGGCCAGCGCATACCGCCGTCGATATGCGTGAATGCCCTGCACTGGCATCGCGGCCGGACCACCGGGCTTCCTACACTGCGCTGGCAGCCGGCGGGCGCCCATGCCCAAGCCGGAATGACCAACCCCTGCGAGGCTGACATGACCCACCCGGCAAAGCATGCGTCACCCCAACCCGCTGGCCGCCGCCGGCGAGCGCGCCCCGGGATGAGGCTGGCGCCACTTTCGCGCCTGTCGCAGGTGGCCACGGCCGCCGCCGCCCTGGTCTGGAACACCGCGGCCTGGGCGCAATCCCCTGCCGCTCCCACCCCCACCGCCGCCGACCGCGCGCAGTCGGTCGTCGTCACCGGCTCGCGCATCCGCAGCCTGGACGCCACCAGCATCAGCCCGGTCACGTCGCTGGGTGCGGTCGAATTCGAACAGCGCGGCGTGCTGCGCGTCGAAGACCTGCTGAACACCCTGCCCCAGGCCTTCGCCGACCAGAACGGCGGCGGCAACCGCGGCGGCACGGTGGGCGCCAGCGGCACGGCCACGGTGAACCTGCGCAACCTGGGCAACCAGCGCACGCTGGTGCTGATCGACGGCCGCCGCATGATGCAGGGCGACCCCGCCCGGTCCACCGCGCAGGCGCCGGACATCAACAACATCCCGCCCACGCTGATCGAACGTGTCGACATCGTCACCGGCGGCGCCTCGGCGGTGTATGGCTCGGACGCCCTGGCCGGCGTGGTGAACTTCATCCTGAAGCGCAACTTCCAGGGCCTGCGTGTCGACCTGCAGGGCAGCGTCTTCCAGCACGACAACGACAACGCCATCGGGGCCGTAGGCCGGGCCGCCAACCAGCCGGTGCCTTCGGGCAACACCACGGGCGGCGAACAGCTGGCGGCGTCGCTCACCTTCGGCCACAACTTCGAAGGCGGCCGCGGCAACCTCACGGCCTTCCTGGGCTACCGGCAGCTGGCCGGCCTGGGCACGTCTGAACGCGACTTCATGACCTGCAACCTCAGCGCCACGGCCACCGGCTACGGCTGCGCGCTGTCCAGCACCACTTACCCCGGGCAGTTCCAGCTGACCAACCCCACCACCGGCGTGGTGCGCGCCACGCTGGCACTCGACCCGACCACCGGCAACAGCTTCCGCGCCTACCGCCCGGCCGACGGCTTCAACAACGGCAACACCTACGACCTGCAGGCGCCCACCAAGCGCACCAACGCCTACGCCTTCGGCAACTACCGCTTCAGCGACAGTGTCGAGGCTTATGGCGAACTGAGCTTCATGCGCAACGAAGCCGACATCCGGCTGTCGCCCACCGGCGTGTTCACCGTGCCGCAGCGCATTCCCTGCGCCAACCCCTTCCTGTCGGCGCAGCAGCTGGGGCAGATGTGCACCTCGGTCGGCCTGACGGCGGCGCAGGACGCCACCGTGCTGGTGTCCTACCGCAACGCACTGGCCGGTTCGCGCTATGACATCACCACCCATGAAACCGCGCGCGTGGTGGCCGGCCTGCGTGGCGAACTGAACAGCAACTGGCGCTACGACGCCTACCTGCAGCTGGGCGACACCGACTACAACTCACGCGTCACCAACGAAATCTCGCTGGCCCGCTTCGGCCGCGCGCTGACGGTGGTGCGTGACAGCGCCGGCCGCCCGGCCTGCCGTTCGGCCGTCAACGGCACCGACCCTGCCTGCGTGCCCTTCAACATCTGGCAGATCGACGCTGTCTCGCCGCAGGCGCTGGGCTACGTGGGCAGCAACGCCACACGCACCGGCTCGCTGCGCCAGACCATCGCCAGCGCAGCGCTCACCGGCGACCTGGGCTTCAAGAGCCCCTGGGCCGTGCAGCCGGCCGCTCTGGCCGTGGGCGCCGAATTCCGCAAGGAAGAGATCAGCTTCACCCCCGACAGCAACTACACCACGCGCGACACCGCGGGCAATTCCGGCGGCGAATTTCCCATCAACGGCTCCTTCGACGTGAAGGAAGCCTACGCCGAGATGCGCCTGCCCATCGCCGAGAACCGGCCCTGGGCGCGCAGCCTGGCGCTGGAAGCCGGCTACCGCCGTTCCAGCTACAGCACGGCCGGCGCCACCGACGCCTTCAAGCTGGCCGCCGAATGGGCCCCCGACCGCCAGTTCCGCCTGCGCGGCGGCCTGCAGCGCGCGGTGCGGGCACCCTACCTGTCGGAACTGTTCGGCCCGCAGCGCGTGGTCACCGCCGCCATCAGCGACCCCTGCGAAGGCGCCAGCCCGCGCGCCACGCTGGCCGAATGCCAGCGCACCGGGGTCACCGCTGCGCAGTACCGCAACATCGCCCCGGCCGCCGGCCAGCAGTCGGGCGCGCAGGTGGGCGGCAACCCGCAGCTCAGCCCGGAAACCAGCAACACCGTCACCGCCGGGCTGCAGTTCACGCCCGCGGGCCTGCCGGGCTGGAACTTCTCGGTCGACTACTTCAAGATCCAGGTCGACGAGCTCATCGCCAACGTGCCGGCGAACATCACGCTCAACCAGTGCATCACCAATGCCCAGTTCTGCAACCTGGTGAACCGCAACCCGACCACGGGCTCGCTGGTGACGGGCGGCTTCGTCGTCACCACCAGCATCAATTCTGGCTACCTGAAGACCGCGGGCTTCGACCTGGCGGTCAACGGCAGCGTGCCGCTGGGCGGCCTGGGGCAATTGCGCGTGGGTCTGGCCAGCACCTGGCTGTCGTCGTTCGAAGTGCAGATCCTGCCCGGCACCGAGGCCTACCGCTGCGACGGCTACTTCGGCGTGAACTGCGGCATCCCGCTGCCCAAGTGGCGCCACCGCGCCACGCTGGGCTGGACCACGCCCGGCGGGCTGGGCCTGGTGGCCACCTGGCGCCACATCGGCTCCAGCGCGAACGACCGCCGCAGCAACGCCGCCTTCCTGCGTGGCGCCTTCCAGCCCTACGACGGCGTGCTGCCCAACCGCAACTACCTGGACATTGCCGGCAGCTGGGAAGTCGACAAGCGCCTGACGCTGCGCGCCGGCGTCAACAACGTCACCGACAAGGACCCGCCGCTGACCGCCAGCACCGGTGGTTCATCGGTGGCCAGCGGCCCGGTCTACACCGGCATGTACGACGTGATGGGCCGGCAGCTGTTCGCGGGGGCGTCGCTGAAGTTCTGATGGGGGTGGGTGGATGGCGCGGTCCATGGCGGCACATGGCGGCAGACGTTCAGACCGAACATCAGTGCCACCGTGCCGTCGTCGCGCCCTAAGTGCGACTGCCCGGCGGAGCCACGCCATCCCTTTCGCCCATCGCAAAAAGCGCTTCTCCGAAACGACCGCCCACATCATTGATGTCGTCGAAGTTGAACGGCCCACCCTGGCCATGCGCTGGTCGAACCGCGCGCCCGCCGCGGAACCGTTGTTCAAGCCAACGCTGAAGCCCTGCCGCACCGCTGCGCCTCAGGTCGGCTTCGGCAAGGGCAATCCCGGTGCGCCCGTCGAGCGTGTGTGCGTCTCTGTGCTGGCGCATGCCGTAAACAGCACGAACATACGCCATGCCCAGCACATTGAACTGCCCGCGTCGCACGCCACGCTGACGAGCCGCCGCACAAACGGCGACCACGAGGTCACGCACGGCAATGCCGATGGGGACAGCAAATTGCATCGTACCCAGCAGGCTGGCGAGCGTTGAGGCTGCCGCGCCGGGCGCGGCGAGCGCCGGGATGACCCGGCCCACGAAAGCGCTGAAGGCGGGCCCCAAACGCGTTCCCATCGCGATCCACGCGGCACGGCTCGGCCCAAAAGACAGCGTGCCTGTGGTGCTCGCCGTCACTGTCTGCGAGCCGATGCGCATCGCCCCAAACAGCGTATTGGGAATCTGCGTCGTCACGTTGAAGAAGCAGAAGTCCACGTCCATCACCACGTTGAGCGTGGTCCAATCATTGACTCGAAAGGTGCGGCGCGGGCTCGCGATGTCGAACAGCACTGAAGCAAAGCCTCGGCTGTCGGGCTGCGCGAGCAAACGCGCCACGTCCCCGGGCTCTATCGTCCCGCTGTCCGTGAACCCCGTCGAGAACTGCTCGGCCGCCGCCGTGACATTCAGCTGCTGCGCGAGGCTCACTTTGAAGCGTACGTAACCCACTTCACGAACGGGGGTCTCGAATGGCAATTCGTGGGCGACGGGCATACAGGTTCATCCCTTGGAGTTGCGGCCAGGCATGGAACGGAAACAGCGTTTTCACGCGCCTTGCAGCCCGATCGATCCCAGTCCGAACCCAGGCCCAGCGCCAACTCATCGAATCGGTTCGACTCTCAACCGAACACGGCTGCCGGTCGATCAGCAACAACGTACGCGTCCATGCCCAATCGCTCCATGAGTTTCACATAAAGGCTGGGCGGCCTGCGTGCGGGTTCCACCCAGGGCTTCAGCAGCGCAGTGGACTACGCCTGGGGTCGAGCCAGAAACCCTCGCAGCGTCGTCATCGCCCAGTCCATCACCGCAGCACCGTCGGCCTGCATCGCCACCTGCGCATTCGCCTGCGCCCGGCGCGGCACGCGGAATTCGCACACCGTCATGCCCCGGGTGTGGCGGCCGGCCAGTTCCACGTCCACACGGGCCGGCTCCAGGCCGAACCAGGCCGGGTTCGCCAGCCAGGCCACCGGCGTGGGGTCGTAGACGGCCATGCGCTGGCGGCCGGGAATCAGCTCGGTGTAGGCCTGCAGCAGGTCGGCGAACAGCAGGGCCGGGTCGCCGCCGTCCTGGCGCAGCAGGGCCACGTGTTCGGGACCCACCTCCACCTGGCGGCAGGCGTTCAGCCCGAACATCAGCACCTCGATGCCGGCGTCGAACACGGCCTGCGCGGCCTCGGGGTCGGCGGCGATGTTGAATTCGGCCACCGCGGTGGCGTTGCCGCGGTCGGTGGAGCCGCCCATCAGCACCAGGCGTTTCAGCAGACCGGGCAGATCGGGCGCGCGCGCGAAGGCCGTGGCCACGTTGGTCAGTGGGCCAATGGCCAGCAGCACCACCTGCTGCGGGTGGGCGCGCACGTGGGCGATCAGCGCGTCCACCGCATGGCCGGGCGACAAAGCGGCCTGCGCCGCCGGCAGCGTGCGGCCCACGCTCTTCATGGCGTTTTCGCCCAGCACGTCCTGCGCCGTCACCTGGGCCTGGGCCAGCGGGCGGTCGCAGCCGGCATGCACGGGCGTGCCCAGGCCGTGCAGCGCCTTGATGCGCAGCGCGTTCGACAAGGTGCGCTCCAGCGGCGCGTTGCCGGCCACCACGCCCACGCCGTCGACGACGAAGCGCGGGTCGGCTTCCAGCAGCGCCCAGGCCATGTAGTCGTCGAAGCCGGGGTCGGCGTCCAGCCAGATGTGCAGGGGGTCGTTCATGTCGATGGAGCGGCTTGCGGTGAGCCGATCAGCGCCGCACGCTGCAGGTCGAAATCCAGCGCCACGGCGTCGCCTTCCTGCCAGGGCGTGCCGTCGGCCGGGGCCACGCCGCGCACGTCGCCACGGGCGGTGCGTACCCAGAATTCCAGGCGCTCGCCGGCATAACTGCGGCTGAGCACGGTGCCGGCCAGCGCACCCTGCCCCGGCGCCACCACGGCCACGGCCAGGGCGCGCCAGGCCACGTGGGTCACATGAGCGGGCAGGTCCATCGCCACCGGCAGCTTCGTGCGCTCGAACAGGTTTTCGTAGCCCATGAAGCTGGCCACGAAAGCGCTGGCCGGCTGGTGGTAAACGGCGGCGGGTTCGGCGTCCTGCTCGACCCGGCCTTCACGCATCACGACGATGCGGTCCGACAGTCCCAGCGCCTCGTCCTGGTCGTGCGTGACGTACAGCATGGTGACGCCCGATTCGCGCTGCAGCCGGCGCAGTTCGGCCCGCATTTCCACGCGCAGCCGGGCGTCCAAGTTCGACAGCGGTTCGTCCAGCAGCAGCAGCCGCGGGCGGATGACCAGGGCCCGTGCCAGCGCCACGCGCTGCTGCTGCCCGCCCGACAACTGCGCCGGCAGGCGCTGGGCGAAGTCGGCCAGGCCCACCGAGGCCAGGGCCTCCAGCGTGCGCTGGCGCAAGGCCTGGGCCTCCACCTGGCGCAGCCGCAGGCCGAAGGCCACGTTGTCGAACACGTTCAGGTGCGGGAACAGCGCGTACGACTGGAACACCAGCCCGATGTCGCGCTGGTGCGCCGGCAGCCGCGTGATGTCCTGCCCCGCCAGGGTGATGCGCCCGCCGCTGGGCGCCAGCAGGCCGGCGATGGCGCGCATGGTGGTGGTCTTGCCGCAGCCCGAAGGGCCCAGCAGCGAAATCAGCTGGCCCTGCGGCACGGCCAGGTGCAGGCCGTGCACAGCCGGGGCTGCGGTCGATTTCGCAGAGGGGCCGTACGTGATGCGCAGGCCTTCGATCAGGAGATAGCTCATACGTGCCGGGTGAAGCCGAACAGCCGTTCCATCAGCACCACCAGGGCCATGGTGAACAGCACCATCAGCGTGGACAGCGCCGCGATCGACGGGTCGTAGCTGGTTTCCATGTAGGCCAGCATCTCGATGGGCAGGGTGCTGATGCCCGGGCCGGTGAGGAACAGGCTCACCGGCACCTGGTTGAACGAGGTGATGAAGGCCAGCACCGTGGCCGAGGCCAGGCCGCCACGGATGTTGGGCATCACGACCAGCCAGAAGGCGCGCAGCCGCGTGCAGCCCAGCGTGACCGCGGCGTCTTCGATGTCGGCACGCAGGTTCTGCAGGCTGCCCGACACCACGCGCACGGTGTAGGGCAGCAGCATGGCGGTGTGGCCCAGCAGCAGGCTGGCCGTCACCGGCAGGTCGTAGACCAGCACCATGTGGTTCAGCAGCGCCAGGCCCACGATGATGCCGGGCACGATGACCGGCAGCGTCAACATCGTGCGCACGAATTCCTTGCCCGGGAAACTGCGCCGCACCAACGCATAGGCCGCGGGCACGCCCAGCGCCAGGGCGGCCACGGTGCTGAACACCGCCACCAGCAGGCTGGTGCGGAAGCTGGCGGCGAAGGACTCCACCGTGAACACATGCGCCACCCAGCGCAGGGACAGGCTGCCGGGCGGGAAGGCCAGCGTTTCCTCGCCCGAGAACCCGGCCAGGAAGACGACGAAAAACGGCCCGACCAGGAAGCCCAGCACCAGGGCCAGGGCCAGGGCGCCGGTGCGCGAAACACCACCCATGCCGCCCATGCCGCCCATGCCGCTCATGCCGGTACGGCCGGCCCCGGCCCGGCACGCGTGTTGCGCGCCGCCGAAAGCCGCCGCAGCAGCTGGTTCAAGGCCACCGTGGTCACCAGCAGCAGCACCGCAATCACGCTGGCCGCGGGCAGGTCGCCGCCGCTGTTGACCTTCTGGTACAGCAAGGTCTCCAGCATCAGCACCTTGGCCCCGCCCAGCAGCGCCGGCGTGATGTAGGCCGTGACACAGCCGGTGAAGACCAGGGTGCCGCCCAGCACCAGGCCTTCCTGCGTCAGGGGCAGGGTCACGCGGAAGAAGGCCTGCAAGGGCGTGGCGCCCAGGCTGCGCGCGGCGTGTTCCACATCGGCCGGCATGTTTTCCAGTGCCGACACCAGCGACACCAGCATCAGCGGCAGCATCAGCTGCAGCAGCCCGATGAAGACCGCGAATTCGGTGTAGAGCATGGGAATGGGCGTGTCCACCACGCCGCTGCCCACCAGGGTCGAATTGACCAGGCCATTGCGGCCCAGCAGCACGATCCAGGCGTAGGTGCGCGCGATCGGGCTCACCATCAGCGGCAGGATGACCAGGCCCGTGACCAGCCCGCGCCAGCGCGGCGGCAGCCGCACGATGGCCAGCGCCGCGGGGTAGCCCACCAGCGCCGCGGCCAGCGTGGCCAGGCCAGCCAGGCGCACGGTGCGCCAGTACACGTCGCGGTTCAGCGGTTCGGCGAAGAAGGCAATGAAGTTCTGCAGCCCCCAGGCCGCGTCGTCGCCGCCCACCTGGAACGCGCCCAGCAGCAAGGCCACCACCGGGGCCAGGAAGAACAGCGCCACGAACCCCAGCGAAGGGCCCAGCAGCCACCACGCCACCCCCGGCCGCAAGCTGTTCACCGGCCGGCCAGCACGCGGTTCCAGGCCGTGAGCCAGCCCGCGCGTTCGCGCACGATGAGTTCCGGGGGAATGAACACCAGCGAGCCGATCTGTTCCTTGCCCCAGGTCAGGGCCTCGGCGGCCTCGGGCCGCGGCTTGACGTTGCGGTTCACCGGCGAGTCGACCAGGTCGTTGGCCAGCGCGGTCTGCACTTCGGTGCTGAGCCAGAAGTCGATGAGCTGGTGCGCCAGGTCGGCGTTGCGGCTGCCCTTCACCACCGACAGGGTGTTCAGCATGCCCACCTGCCCTTCCTGGGGCACCACCCACTTCAGCGGCTTGCCGGTCTTCTTCAGGTTCAGCCAGGCGAAGCGGCCCACCGGGGCAGCCCAGGCCTCGTCCTGCGCGAACAGCGCCGTCATCTGCGCCGTCTGCGTGTAGAAGGTGGGCACGTGGCTTTTCACCTCGCCCAGCCTGGCCATGCCGGTGGCCATGGCGCCCTGCTGCCCGCCCCACACCCGGTCGGCCATGAACAGCTGGGCATTGCCGGTGGTGGTGGACATGTTGGCCAGCAGCAGCTGGCCTTTCAGTTCCGGCTTCCACAGGTCTTTCCAGCTGGCGATGCCGGCGCTGGGTTTGTCGGTGCGCACCACCAGGCCCACGGCGTACACCGTGCCGCCCACGGCCTGGCGGTTGCGCAGCGGGTCGCGGGCGAAGTCGTACAACTGTTCGACGTTCTTCAGCTGGGCGTAGTCCAGCGGCTGCAGCAGGCCCTTGGCCGAGGCTTCCAGCGCAATGAAGTCGGCGGCCTGGAACACGTCGACCACCGGGTTGGCCTTGCGCGCGTCCAGCTTGGCCAGGCGGTCGGCGGCGGTGCCCGATTCGACCACCAGCTTGCACTTGCAGCGCGCTTCGAAAGGCGTGTAGAGGTGTTTTCTCAGCAGGTCGGCGTTCAGGCCGAAGCCCGAGACGACGAGCGTGCGCGTCTGCGCCTGTGCGCTCGGCGCGTGCAGCGCGGTCAAGGCACAAGCGGTCAGCAGGCAGGCGATGAAAGTGCGCATGCGGCTCAGGCCGGCGTGGCCGGTGGAAGGGTGTTCGTGCAAAGTGCCAGCGCCGCCTGGCGTTCGGCTTCGAATTCCAGGTGCCAGCGGCGGCGGGTGTCGGCGCCCACCCAGGCGCCGTCGATGCCGTGGTGCATGAACTGGCCGATGGCCTGGGCGTCGAAGCCGAAGTCGGTGTGCATCTTCTGCCAGGCCTGGGTGCCGTTCACCAGGTGCAGGGTGGGGTCGTCGGTGTTGGGGTGCACCCGCACCCCCGCCGCCGGCATGAAGCGGATGGGGTGTTCGGCCGCCCAGCGCTCGGGCGGCAGCGTGCGCAGGTAATAGCTGTTGGTGGGCACCACGGTCACGATGATGCCGCTGTCGGCCACCCGCCGGGCCAGTGCCGGGTTCTGCAGCAGGGTATATCCGTGGTCCAGGCGGTCCACCTGCAGCAGGTCCAGCGCCGTTTGCACGTGTTGCCAGGGGCAGCCGAATTCGCCGGCGTGGGCGGTCGTCTTCAGGCCGGCGGCGCGGGCCAGGGCGTAGGCCGGGGCAAAGAGCTCGGGCGGGTGCTCGGTCTCGCGGTAGTCCAGGCCGATGCCGGCCACCTTCTCGTGCGGGAAGGCGGTCACCCACTCCACCATTTCCAGGGCCGCCCGTGCGCCGGCTTCGCGGTCGATGGCGGGAATCAGCAGGCTGCTGATGCCGTGGTCGAGTTCGGCGTCGGCCATGCCGCGCAGGATGGCCTGCAGGCCTTCGCGGTAGCCGATGCCGGCATCGCGCGCGGTGCCGGTGGGGTTCCAGAAGAATTCGGCGTGGCGGATGTTGTGGGCGCTGGCCGCGGCCAGGTATTCCACCGTCATGCGGTGCAGGTCGTCGGGGCTGCGCAGCAGCTGCTGCTCCAGCAGGCGCAGCACCTTCAGCACGCCCACGGGCTTGTCGCCGCGGGTGTAGAAGGCCTCGATCTCGTCGGCGCCCACGGCCAGGCCTTCGCGGCGCACCCAGTCGGTCAGCGTGCCGCGCTGGATGGTGCCCAGCAAATGGCAGTGCAACTCCACCTTGGGCAGGGCAAGGAAGAAGGCCTCGTTCACGACGCCCTGGCCTGGAAAGCTGCTGACGAAGACCGCATGCGCGTCACCCTGGAACACCCGAGGCCTGCCAGTCTAGGCATGGCGCCGTTCAAAGACAGAGCATGCCCGGGCATTGCGACATATCGACGGCGGCATGGGCCGGTGCGAACTCCGCCGGCCCGGCTGGCCACAAGTTCACGCAGCTTTACGCAGCGGGCCGCTGGCGTTCACCCAGCCGGGCTACAACCGTGGCCCAGGAGAGCACCCAGCCATGATCACCCCACCCCGCTTCAGGCCCGCCAAGCTCGCCCTGGCCCTGTCGTCCTTGACCATTCTTGTGGCCGCTTGTGGTGGTGGTGGCGGTGGCGGCAGCGACCCCGCCCCGGCGCCACCTGCCCCGCCGCCCTCGGCCGGCCCCACCGAGGCGCAGCGCGTGGCCGCGGCCACCACCACCGCCAACGGCCACCCCGCCTGCACCGCCGTGGCGCCTTTTTACTGGGAAGTGGGCGACCGCAGCGCCGCACGCGCCAGCGGTTCGGTGCAGCGCGCCGGCGACCCCACCCGCTACGAGGCCGGCACGTCGATGGTGCTGGCCTCGGCCACCAAGTGGCTGTTCGGGGCCTATGTGGTGCAAAAGAGGGCCGGCGTGCTGTCGGCCGAGGACATTCGCCACCTGCACTTCCGCAGCGGCTACACCAGCTTCAACGCCTGCCTGGCCGGGCAGACGGTGGACGGCTGCCTGGCCTTCCCGGCCGCCAACGGTGCCTATACCGCCATCACCGACGGCCGCTTCTTCTACGGCGGCGGCCACATGCAGAAGCTGGCCAGCCTGGTGGGCCTGGGCGCGATGAACAACGCCGCGCTGGCCGCCGAATTCCGCAGCGTGCTGGGCGAGGACATGGCCTTCAGCTTCAACCAGCCGCAGCTGGCCGGCGGTGCCCAAGGCACGCCGGCCGATTTCGCCCGCTTCCTGCGCCGGCTGCTCGACGGCCGGCTGCTGCTGGGTGCGCAGCTGGGTGCGCACACCGTCTGCACCAACCCGGCCACCTGCGGCCAGGCCCTGTTCACGCCGGTGCCGCAAAACGAAAGCTGGGGCTATTCGCTGGGCCACTGGGTCGAGTCCGACCCGGTGGTGGGCGACGGCGCCTTCAGCAGTGCCGGCGGCGCCGGCTTCTACCCCTGGATAGACGCCACGCGCAGCTGGTATGGCGTGCTGGCGCGTCGGGACACGGCGGCCGCTTCGGGCGTCGAATCGGCTTTCTGCGGCCGCTTGATCCGCAAGGCCTGGGTCACGGGCGTGGCGCCCTGAGCCGGCACCCAGCCCAGGCGCCAGCCCGTGGCCAGCCTATCTGGCCACCTGGCCGCGCGAGCTCCACCTTGCCCAGGCCGCGAACAAGCCCTCGAACAGCAGCGCCAGTGCCGCCGCAGGCAAGGCCCCGGCCAGCAACAGTTCGCGGTCGTTCAGGGCCAGGCCGGTGACGATGCGTTCGCCGTAGCCCCCGGCGCCGATGAAAGCCGCGATGGTGGCCGTGCCCACGGCAATGCTGGTGGCGGTGCGCACGCCGGCCACGATGACCGGCAGCGCCAGCGGCAGTTCGATGTGGCGCAACCGCTGCCAGGCCGTCAGCCCCAGCGCCTGCCCGGCCATCACCAGCCCCGCCGGCACGCCGGCCAGCCCGGTGCAGGTGTTGCGCATCACCGGCAGCAGCGCATAGGCCGTCAGCGCCACCAGCGCCGGCACCGTGCCGATGCGCCCCAGCGCGCTGATCAGCACCGCCAGCAGCGCCAGCGCCGGCACCGTCTGCAGCACGCCCGTGGCCCCCAGCAGCAGCCCGCGCCAGCGCGCATGGGGCGCGGCCCAGGTGGCCAGCGGCACCCCCACGGCCACCGCAGCGCCCACCGAAAACACCACCAGGCCCAGGTGCTGCAGCGTCAGGCGCAGCAGGTCGGGGCCGAACAGGCGGGCCCAGAAGCCCGTGGCCGGCGCGGTGGCGGGCGCAGCGCTGCCGGCCAGGTGGTCGCGCGCAATCGTCTCGAAGGCCACGCCGTCGAGTTCGGCGCGCGCGTTCATCGCGATCATCTCCGCCTCGTCGATGCTGCCCGCCAGCGCCTGCAGCGCCGACCAGGCCGCGGGAAAGCGCTGGGGCACGTCCAGGCGGTACAGCAGCACCGCGTCATAACGCGGGAAATGGCCGGCATCGTCCTGCAGCACGCGCAGGCCCAGGCGGCTGATCTTCGCGTCGGTGGTGTAGATGTCGATGGCATCCACCTGCCCCGCCTGCCCGGGCCGGCCCAGTGCGTCGTAGGCCAGGCCATGGTCCAGGCCCTGCGGGCGCTGCGGCAGGCCGTAGCGCCGGGCCAGGCCCGGCCAGCCGTCGGCGCGGCCGATGAATTCATTGCTCAGCCCCAGCCGCAGCGTGGGGTGGCGCACCAGGTCGGACAGCTTGGCGACGCCGAGCGCGGCAGCCCGGTCCTCGCGCAGCGCCAGCGCATAGCCGTTGTTGAAGCCCAGCGGCACCGCCACGCCCAGGCCCAGCGGCGCCAGCGCGGCACGCAGTTCGTCCAGCGTCTTCAGTTCCGGCCGCTTCAGGATTTCCTGCGCAATGGTGCCGGTGTATTCCGGGTACACGTCGATGCTGCCCGCGGCCAGCGCGGCATGCACGATGGCCGTGTTGCCCAGCCCGGCCCGCACCTGCACCGGCGTGCCGGCGCTGCGCGCGGTTTGCGCCAGCACCTCGACCAGCACGTAAGCCTCGGTGAAGCGCTTGCCGCCCACGCGCAGGCTGTCCTGGGCCCAGGCACCGCCGGCCAGCACCAGCAGCAGGAAGCAGGCCGCCAAGGGGCGGAAAGAACACAGGGCCGGAAGCACGGGTACGGGGGCGGGCACCCCCCCCCGAAGCGCGGGACACGCGGGGCGGATCGATGCCATAAGGATGGTGGTGCCACTGTACCTCCGGGCAGTGACAAGCCAGGTCAGGCCTGCGCCAATGTGAATAAGTCACCAAGCCATTCCCCAACAGCGCACAGACCCGCCAGCCGCTGCTGCCTACAGTGAACCGATCGAACACCAGCCCATCACCGACGACATGCACGCCTGCCTGGCCGACACCGAACGCAGCACCCTGGCCCCGCTGCGCCAGTCCTGGCGCCTTCCCACCGGACACCAGGCCGTGCTGCGGCCGGCCCAGCCGGAAGACGCGGCACTGGCCGAACGTTTCCTGCACACCCTGTCCGCGCGCACCCACCGCCGGCGCTTCGCGGGCCGGCTGCCGGCCCTGGGTGCTGCGGCCATGGCCAGTGCCAGCGCATTGACCGACCCGAGCCACGTGGCCCTGGTGGCGCTGGTGCGCGAAGGCTCGCAGGAACGCCTGGTGGCCGACGCCCGCTTCGTCTGCGACGGCGACGGCCGCGACGCCGAATTTGCCATCGTCGTGTGCGACCAGATGCGCCGCCAGGGCCTGGGCCGGGCCCTGCTGCTGAGCCTGCAGCAGCGCGCCGCCAACCGTGGCGTGCGCTGGCTGCGCGGCGAAGTGCAGATGGACAACCCGGCCATGATGTCCTTGATGCTCAGCCTGGGCTACCGCCCTGCCCGCTGCGACGAAGCTGCAGGCCTGATGGTGTTCGAAGCCCGGCTGCTCGCGCCCGGCCGCTAGCAACGGCCACTTCGCCGGGCCCGGGTCTTCAGACCAGAGAAGCCCAGGGCCACCCTTCGAATGCCGGCAGAACGCAGATGCATGCGCCCTGATATACCGCATGCATCGAAGGCATGACGAGGGGTTGACGATGGCCATGCTAGCCGTACGCAACATCACCGACGAGGTCCATCGCGCCCTGCGCGTGCGGGCCGCCCAACGCGGCCACAGCATGGAAGCCGAGGTGCGTGACATCCTGGATGTCTGCAGTCAGCCCGCAGGGGCGGGTGAAACTGGGCTCGCTGATGAACGACATGGGCAGGCGGGCCAGGCTCAGCGATGAAGAGTTTTCCGTCTTCGAACAAGTGCGCAGCAAGGTCCCTGCCCGCCCGGTGAGTTTCGAGTGATCCTGCTCGACACCAACGTGTTGTCGGAGCCGCTGCGTCAGACACCCGATGCCCGTGTCACCGAACGGATCGACGCCCAGGCGCTGGAAACTCTTTTCCTGTCGGCCATCACCGTGGCCGAACTGCGTGCCGGTCTGGCGCTGTTGCCTGCCGGCAAGCGCAGGGCGGGCTTGCAGGAAAGCCTGGAGACGCGGGTGCTGCCGCTTTTCTCTGGCCGCGTGCTGCCTTTCGACCTGGGCTGCACCCAGGCCTACGCGGCATTGATGGCCAGGGCTCGTGCATCGGGGCTGGCCCTTGCCAGTGCAGACGGCTACATCGCTGCCATTGCGGTGGCCAACCGCCTGACCGTGGCCACCCACGACACCGGCTCCTTCGAAGCAGCCGGCGCCGGGGTCATCAACCCCTGGCAGGCTTGAAGGGACGATTGGCGGCCCTGGCCTTCAGCAGAAAACCAACCCGGGCAAAGCCCGCTCTCCCGTCGCTGCGCATTGATCCACCGCGGCCATACGCCTTCCGGCGTATTGGCGCCCTGCCGGCCCGCCCCTAACCTGCGCTGAACCGCTGTGACATGCACAGCACATCGTCGCAGCAATGACAGAGGAGCGAGCCCGCATGACAGCCGCCAGGTCGGCCAGCATCTCACCGCAGCGGCCCTGGGCCTGACTGGGCTGAGCACGGCAACCGGCGCCTTGGCGCAAGGCGCCCCCATCAAGGTGGGCGTGCTGCACTCGCTCAGCGGCACCATGGCGATTTCCGAATCGGTGCTGAAGGACACCATCCTGATGGAGATCGAAGCCATCAACAAGCGCGGCGGCCTGCTCGGCCGCAAGGTCGAAGCCGTGGTGGTGGACCCGGCGTCGAACTGGCCGCTGTTTGCCGAACGCGCCCGCCAGCTGATCAGCCAGGACAAGGTCTCGGTCATCTTCGGCTGCTGGACCAGCGTGTCGCGCAAGAGCGTGCTGCCGGTGGTGGAAGAACTGAACGGCCTGCTGTTCTACCCCGTGCAGTACGAAGGCGAAGAGCTCAGCAAGAACGTGTTCTACACCGGTGCCGCGCCCAACCAGCAGGCCATTCCCGCCGTGGAATACCTGCTGAGCAAGGACGGCGGCAGCGCCAAGCGCTTCGTGCTGCTGGGCACCGACTACGTGTACCCGCGCACCACGAACAAGATCCTGCGCGCCTTCCTGAAGAGCAAGGGCATCCCCGACGCCGACATCATGGAGGAATACACCCCCTTCGGCCACAGCGACTACCAGGGCATCATCGCCAAGATCAAGCGGTTCAGCAGCGAAGGCAAGAAGACCGCCGTCGTTTCCACCATCAACGGCGA
>LNET01000015.1 GCA_001464055.1 Burkholderiales bacterium Ga0077543 | reverse complement strand
GCGGTTCGTACGGAAGGTAGTTCGCGGCCATACCGCATCAACGCACCTCCCGTGCCATCAGCAGTCAGGGACTTCCCTTCTGCCGCCCAGACTCCTAGCCGCCGAGGCCGACTTCGCCAGCAAGGCCAGGGCCCGTGCCGAGAGCGGCAAGCAGGCGCCGGCCGCGCCGTGGTCGCCGACACCGGCACAATTGCGTGCACTGACGCCGAAGTCGGCCGACGCAGTGCGCGGTTTCTGGGTCGGCCACCAGGTCGTGCTGCGTCAGCAGCGGGACGCGACGCAGGCCTGGCTGGACGCCCACCAGGCGCGGGTGCGCGAGATGGCGGCCCAGTCGACCAAGGTGGGCTGCGGTACGACTGACATCAGCCAGTTCGTGCTCGACCTGGCCAAGCGCGTCGGCGCCGGCGCCGGTGCCGGGAGCGCCAACAACGCAAATGCAGGCGGCAGCGAACAGCGACTGCCGACGGCGCCCGCCGGGGCCGCGCCATGATGCTGCAGCGTTCCGCGCTGTCCGGCCGGCAGCGCGGCGCCGCGGGGGGCGCAACGCCGCTGCGCTTGCGGCATGACGCGGGTCACCCGGCGTTGGCGCTGCTCCGCTGGGCCGGTGCAGTGCTGGCCAGTCGTCAAGGGGCGCGGGCTGTTGGCGGGGCGCTGCCCTGCGCGCCGGACTGGCTGTGCCCGCAGGCGGTTCGAGCGATCGAGTGGCCGCTGGCGCCGGGGTCGCCGCTGCGGCTGTGGCTGCGCGACGGCGTGAGCGCGCGCCCCCTGCCGCGCTGGCTGGCGCCACCTGCGCGGCCCGGCGCCGCTGCGCCACGGCCTTGGCCGGTGGTCTATGGCCGTGCTGCGCCGCTGCGCGCACAGCGTGCGGCACCATCGCTGACCTGCGGCAGTGACATCGGCACCGCCACCGCGCTGGTGCGCGACCGCTTGGCGCCGCAGCGCAGCTACCTGCTGACCTGCGCCCATGTCGTCGCGCCAACCCTCGCGGCGCGCGCAGGCGATGGCGTCGGCTTGGTGCTGGACCGGAGTGGCAGCGCCGCCTGGCAAGGCGAGGGCCGTCTGCGCGAATGGCAACCGGCGCTCGGTGAGGGCTGTCCGCGCTCGACGCTCGACGCTGCGCTGGTCGAGGTCGACGCCGGCACGCTGCAGCGCCTGCGCGAGGCGCTAGCCGGCGCAGACGACGCCTGGCTGCCGGCCAGCATCGCGACCCAGCCGGCCTACGCCGACACGCCGGTGGCGCTGCAGCGCAGCAATGGCAGTCCGCTGGACGGCACGCTGGTGTCGCTGTGGTCGGGCGAAGTCTGTGTCGGCGACGACGACTATCCCGATTACTTCGCGCAGGAGGCGATCGGCTACCGCACGCCGACGCCGACCCAGCCGGGCGACAGTGGCGCGGCACTGTGGACCCGCGGCGACGCACTGCTCGGCATGCACCTGGGGGCGCTCGATGGCGGTGGCAGCCGCTTCGGCGCCAACGCGATCATGGCGCGAGTGCGGCCGGTGCTCGACTGGTTTCAGGTCAAGCCCTACACCCGCTTCGATCCGGCGACGATCACTGCGGCCGACCTGATGTCGCTGAATGTCGACGACGCTGCGGCCCGACTGCCGGCCACGCCGGATTTGCCCGGCGACCCTGTGGCACGCGACCTGCTGGTGCTGACCCAGACCCTGTGGGGCGAGGCGCGTGGGGAAGACGTGCGTGGCATGGAGGCGGTGGCCTCGGTGATCCTGAACCGCTGGCGCGCGAACTGGCGCGGCGCCGCGACCGTGGCCGATGTCTGCCTCGCCAACGCGCAATTCAGTTGCTGGAATCGGGATGACCCGAACCGCGCGGCGATCGTCCGCGTGACCGCCAGCCCCGATGCCGAGTTCCGTACCGCTGAGCAGGTGGCGCGCCGCGCACTGGGTCTAGACGGACCGCCGATCCGCGAGTTGCCGGCCGAGGTGCGCCACTACTACGCTGCCTCAATGCGGCATCTGCCGGTTTGGGTGCGCTCTACGCCGATGTACGAGCGCATCGGCAACCACCTCTTCTACGCCGGCATTGCCTGACAGGAGTCCCGCATGAGCAGCCTGCTGGACAACGTGCTGATCGACATCGCGATCACGCTGTTGCTGATCTACGCGCTGCTGTCGCTGTTGGTGATGAAGCTGCAGGAGACGGTGCACGGCAACTGGCTGGCTGGCCGTGTCGAGAACCTGCACCGGCTGATCGAATCCAGCGTGATGAACGACACTGCGCTGGCCCGGCAGGTGCTCGGAAACCCGCTGATCAAGGCGCTGTACCAGGACGCTGACGCGCGGCCGGCGAGTTGGTGGTTCAGCGCGGCCAAGGGCCCGTCGGCGATTCCTCCGGCGCTGTTCGCACGCGCGCTGCTGATGGAGCTGAACCCGTCGCTGCGCCCGCCACAGGAAGAAGCCGACTTCTCGCCTTCGAAGTTCGTCGATGCGATCGACGAGAAGACGCCCAATGCCACGCCGCGCAAGGACCTAGTGCGCGCGCTGCGCGGGCTGCTGCCTGGCCACGAAGGCGACTGGGCCGGTTTCGAAGCGGCGGTGGCAGACTGGTTCGATGCCGCCGGCGAGCGGTCCGAGGGTTGGTGGAAGCGACGCAGCTCGCTGGTTGGGTTCTGGATGGCGTTCGGCATCTGCGTGATGCTCAATGTCGACAGCGGCCATATCGCGCGGGCCGTCGCCGCGGATGCCGAACTGCGCAACGTGCTGGTCCAGGCCGCGGGCAGCGTGCAACAGGTGCGCGATGCCGACGCCGCCGCTGCGCGCGCGGCCAACGGGGCCTCGGCACCGGCCGTGGCCGCCGCGCCGGGAACGGTGGCCGTCGTCGTCGACGCTGAGACGCGCACTACCGCGCGGCTGGTCGATGCGATCGCCCGCTTGCGCACCGCCTTCCAACGCGACAAGGAGGTTCAGGCCTTCGGCGCCTACGCTTCCGATGTCGAGCAGGTGTGCAGCAGCGTGGCGAAATCGCTGAACCTGACGCCGACTCCTCCGCTGGACGCCGGCAAGCGGCCTGCGGATCAGCACCAGAGTGGGAAGGCATCTGCCCCGAAGCCGGATATCGCCGGGGACCTCAGCCGACAGGAGGGCCGCTTCCTGTCGAACTCCGACACTTGGCAGCGGGTGCTGCCCTTGGTGCTCGCCACCGTCGAGAAGGCGGTGCACGGCACCGATATCGACGCCGGCGACCCGAAGGTGATCGTCGACCCTACCCAGCGCCTGCGCGAGGCCCATCGCTGCCTGGTCGAGGTGTCGGCCTGGGTGCGTGCCGCCGTCGCCGCCAGCAACCAGGCGGCGACGCAGACGCTGTTGCGCGACGCCGCGGTGGCGCTGGAGGACAGCAAGGCTGGCCTGCTGCTGCTGCTGCGCCAGTCTGAAACCGGGGCCAATGTTCGCGCGCTGTTCCGCGCCGATCCCGTGGCGTATGCCGATTGCGCCAAGGAGCAGCCGACCAGCCTGGCGGCACTTGAGCGCTGCGTGCGAGGCCGGCAGAACGTGATCGATCGCCTGCCGATTGGACTGAGCGGGGCAAACATCAACGCCCAGTTCTGTACCGTGGTTCGGGTGTTGCCGGCGGCCGCTGCATCGCAGCCGGGCCCGCCGTCGGCGCGCGGCAACTGGGACAGCCTGTGCAGTGGCGCCAACGACGACGCACCCCCGATCCCGGGCCTGAGGGTGGACGCCCTGTCGCTGCGCTTTGCAAGTGGCTGGAACGTGCTGTTCTGGCTCGGCGGCGTGCTGTTGTCGACCTTCTTCGTCTCGCTCGGCGCGCCGTTCTGGTTCGACCTGTTGAGCAAGCTGATGCGCGTGCGCGCCACCAATCTGCTGGACAAAGACAAGGCGGCGCGTCTGAGTGGCGAGGGCACCCAGCCGCTGCCAGCACCGGCAGCCGGTACCGACGGCAGTGCCGGCGGCGGTGCCCGCGGCGGTGCCCGCGGCGCAGGACCCCGACCCGGTGGCAGCGCGGGCGAGCGCAGCGTGTTGCCGGGAGTCAAGGGCGCGGGCAATGCGTTCGAAGACGCGCTGTCGGTGCGCGAACTGCAGGCGCTGCAGCAGACGCTCGGTGTCAAGGCCAGCGGCGAGTTCGACGAGGAGACGCGCACCGCGATCGCCAACGCCAGCCGCGACCGCGGACTGGGCGAGACCCGCTACCTGAGCTACGCGACCTACACGACGCTGGCCGGCCGTCCGCCGACTCAGGCGCGCGACGCGCTCGGCCAGGCGCCCAGCAGTCGGCTGCAGCGCCATCAGCCGAATGCGCTGGTACCGCTGCTGACGCAGCAGTTGGCGACCCGAATGGCGCTGTTCAAGCAGCCGATCGACCCTAACGCGACGACGCTCGACGACGACCTGCGCGCGCTGTGCGTGCTGTGGCGCTACAAGACAGATGCCACCCAGCCGCTGCACAGCCGCAAGGTCTTCGAGCTGGCGCGTAGCGCCCCCGAGCAGTTCGACGAAATCGATGAGGCGCTGCTGCGCGAGATCACCGACCCGGCCAGGGGCAGTTTGGCGCGCGAGAACCCGGCGTGGCTGGACTGGGCGATCGGCGAGCTGGGCCAGGTCGAGGCCGGCGGCGCCAGCCGGGGCAGTAGCGATAAGCGCGTGCTCGCCTACCTCGATGCCGTGGCGACGTCACTGGGAGACCAAGGCGACAAGACAGCGTGGTGTGGCGCTTTCGTCACTTGGGTGCTGAAGCGGTACAACGACGAGCCGAATGTGGTGGTTCAGCCGATCCCGCAGAACAATCCGGCCGAGGCCATCCAGTGGCAGGGATGGCAGCGCGCCGATCCGGTCGGTCCTCCGGCGCCGACCCCGCGACCGGGCGATGTCGTCGTCATTAAGGTTCCCAAGGGGCACCATGTCGGCTTCGTGCTGGAAATCGACGCCAGCCTGGGCGTGTTCTGGATGATCGGCGGCAACCAGGACAACGGCACGCGGGTCTGTCTGTCACGCTTCTTGCTCACGGACATTGTCTGACGCGGCTGGCTGCAGTAGTGCCGGAAGCCGCTGCAGCACCCGTACCCTGCCCGGCGGCGAGACGCGCAGTGCTGTTGTCGATCGAAATGCATCGACCCAGCCGGGAGACCCGCAATCGCGGCCTACTGACCCGCCAGGGACCTCTTCCCTCACATACGCAATGGGACCGCATGGCCAGGTTATCTCGTTCCGGATCTTGCCGGGTCAAGTGAGCGCGATCATCAACAGGCTGGGCGCCTACCCCCAAGTGGTGAGCCCACACGGTCTCAAGTCGCGCGCTACGCCTCAATCGCCCTGAGTGCCGCCACCTATCGGTGCCCTCCGCTGCGAGCCTCCTCCATGGGTCCACGAACGGATCCGACCGGCCGCTTCGGGGCGGGTAATTCGGAGCAGCGGATGTCGGTTCAGGGTCGTTGGCCGCCGGTGAGCAGACCGAACTGAAGGTCAGCTGACCGGCTCATTGCCGACATGCCGGCCCGAAGAAAATGGCCGTGGACCTCACTGGCCTGGCTTGGTCGCGCCCCGACCGACAGCGCGTTCGACGAGCACGTCTGCGTATCGCTCGACGTTGAACCGGAACGTCCCCCGGAAGTTGATGTGCGAGAAATGCGCCGGCCCGATCCGGCGCAACCAGTCCTCCTCGATCCCGACGCCGTCACGCTTGAGCCTCGCCACGACGCCGTCCATGCGATTCGTGTTCCAGGCCAGCACGATGTTGGTCAGAAGCGCGTGCGCGCCCGAGATCGCCGCCATCTCCTGCCGACGACGGCCACGCTCAGGAGCCAGCTGGCCCCCATGAATGGCACGCTGCAGTTGGTGGACCGACTCCCCGCGATTGAGCAGCGTGTGGATCTCGCGCCGATAGTCCGGGATGGCCAGGTAGTCGCAAAGAAACAGCGTTCGCAGCAAGCGCCCGAGGTGTTC
>LNET01000014.1 GCA_001464055.1 Burkholderiales bacterium Ga0077543 | reverse complement strand
CCGAAGCTGGTGGGCACCGAGCCCGAAGGCGCGCCGATGGAGAACATGGGCTTCGGCTGGATCAACCGGCACGGCAGCGGCCATGGCGCCGACACCACCACCAGCGGCATCGAAGGCGCCTGGAAGCCCCACCCCACGACCTGGGACATGGGCTACTTCAAGGTGCTGTTCAAGTACGAGTGGGATCTCGTGAAGAGCCCATCCGGCGCGCACCAGTGGCAGGCCCGGGACGTGGCGCCGGAGGACATGATTCCCGACGCCCATGTACCCGGCCTGAAACACGCGCCGATGATGACCACGGCCGACCTGTCGCTGCGCATGGACCCGGCCTACGAGAAGATCTCGCGCCATTTCATGGCCCACCCGGACGAGTTCGCCGACGCCTACGCCCGCGCCTGGTTCAAGCTGACGCACCGCGACATGGGGCCCAAGCGCCTGTACCTGGGCCCGGAGGTGCCGGCCGAAGACCTGATCTGGCAGGACCCGGTGCCAGCCGTCGACCACCCCCTCATCAACGCGGCCGACGTCGCCGAGCTGAAGGCCCGCGTGCTGGCCACCGGGCTCTCGGTGAGCGACCTGGTGGCCACGGCCTGGGCTTCGGCCTCGAGCTTCCGTGGCAGCGACAAGCGGGGTGGCGCGAACGGCGCACGTGTGCGGCTGGCACCGCAGAAGGACTGGGCGGTGAACCAGCCGGCGCAGCTGGCCAGGGTGCTGGCGGCGCTGCAAGCCGTGCAGGCCGCCTTCAATGCGGCCCAGGCGGGAGGCAAGAAGGTGTCGCTGGCCGACCTGATCGTGCTGGCAGGTGACGCGGGCGTCGAAACCGCGGCCCAGGCTGCAGGACAGGCGCTGTCGCTGCCCTTTGCTCCCGGACGCACCGACGCCACGGTCGAACAGACCGACGCCGACTCCTTCGCCCCGATGGAACCGCAGGCCGACGGGTTCCGCAATTTCCGCAAGACCGCGCTCAGCGTCTCGCCCGAGCGCATGCTGGTGGACCGGGCGCAGCTGCTGACGCTGAGCGCGCCCGAGATGACGGTGCTGGTGGGCGGCCTGCGCGTGCTGGGTGCGAACACCGACGGCGCCAGCCACGGCGTCTTCACGCACAGGCCTGGTCAGCTGACGAACGACTTCTTCGTCAACCTGGTGGACATGGCCACGGTCTGGAAGCCCAGCGGCGACAACCGCTTCGAGGGTCGTGACCGCCGGTCCGGCGCCCTGAAGTGGACGGCCACCCGCGTCGATCTGGCCTTTGGTTCGAATTCGCAGCTTCGTGCCCTGGCCGAGGTCTATGCCCAGGCGGACGGCGCGGCGAAGTTCGTGCGCGACTTCGCCGCCGCCTGGACCAAGGTGATGCACCTGGACCGGTTCGACCTGGCCTGAAGTCGATGCGGTCGATCAGGTCACAGCGAGACCGAAACCTGCGATGACCGCGACCACCAGCAGCAAGCCGAACAGCCAGGTGGTGCGGGACCGGTTCATCTCCACGCGCCTGACGAGTTCGGCGTTCTGCTCGGCCAGCGCCTTGATGAGTTCCGACGAGGCCTGCATCTGCGCCTGCAGTTCGGCCACGGCCGCTTCGGCGTGCACCACGCGCGCCTGAAGCGCCGTCACGGCCGAAGCCGGGTCGGCAGCGGCGGCGGCGTCGGCCGCCACCACGTCGGTGCCGGCGGGCGCGTCGCGCAAGGGTGTCGACCCGCCCACCGTGGTCCAGAGCTTCTTGGCGCCATCGGCAATGGCCGGGGCATTCTTGATCACCTCGACCCAGGGCACGAGTTTCAGCACGGTCAACCAGCCCACGGGCATGTCGGTGGCTCCTTCAGCGTTAAAGGCCCACACCATAGCCGCCGGGGGCGGCGCCCTACTGGCGCTGGGGAGACCGGTCCTCAGGCCGGGTTGTGCAGCACCCGCGCCGCCCCTTCGGCCATGGCCGCGAGCTTGGCGTAGACGATGTCCTCGTCGACCGCGCCGAAGCCGGCGAAGGTACCGAAACCGCAGTCGCTGCCCGCCATCACGCGATCGGCGCCGACGATGTCGACGAAGCGCTGCAGGCGCTGGGCGATGAGCTGCGGGTGTTCGATGAAGTTGGTGGTCGTGTCCAGCACGCCGGGAATCAGCAGCTTGTCTTCGGGAATGCGGTGGCGCATTTCGGCGATGGTGGCCCATTCATGGCCATGGCGCGGGTTGGCGGTCTCGAACAGCAAGCCCTGGGGCTTGGCCTTCAACACCGTGGGCAGGATGGTGGCCAGCGGCACGTCCTTGTGGTGCGGGCCTTCGTAGTTGCCCCAGCACACGTGCATGCGCACGCGGTCGGCGGGAATGGCCACCAGCGCCTCGTTCAATGCCTCGACATGGCGCTCGATGCGCGCCAGATAGGCCGCCTCGTCCAGGTCCTTGTACATCATGTGCCGGCCCAGGCCCAGGTCGGGCGAGTCGATCTGCAGCATCAGGCCGGCGTCGACGATGGCGTGGTATTCATGGCGCAGCGCATGGGCCAGGGCCTGCAGGTAGGCGTCGTCGCTGGCGTAGTGCTGGTTGGGCTGGAACAGCGCCACCACGCCGGGCGAGGCCGCGTTCATGAACATCGCCTGGGCGCCATGCCGGGCCGCCGCGGCCTTCAGGTGGCAGATGTCCTTGTGCAGAGGTTCCAGGGTCTTCAGCGCAATGGGGCCCACGCAGCAGGGCCGACGGTAGCTGGGCGTGCCGCCGCTCTTGCGCAGGCGGTCCATGAAGCCGGGGTAGTCCTGCAGGTCGGCCGGGGTGCGTCGCGGGCTGTCGCCGTCGAAACCGGTGTAGCGGTCCTTGATGTAGGTGGCGTAGCTGATCTTGCTCATCTCGCCGTCGCTGACGATGTCCACGCCAGCGGCCACCTGGCGCGCCACGCAGGCGTCGATCGCCGCCGCCATGATGGCGTCGAACGTGGCCTCGTCGACTGGCTCGCCTTTTTCGCGGGCGAAGATCTGGTCGACGACGCGCTGGCTGCGCGGCAGGCTGCCGACGTGGGTGGTGCGCAGGCGAGCCATGGGCTGCAGCGCCGGCTTCAGAACAGCGCGTAGGACGCGCGCAACCCGAAGGTACGCGGCATCGCCCCGCTGACCTGCAGCGCGCCGCCGCCGCCCCAGACGAAGCGGTTGATCGTCTGCTTGTCGCCGATGTTGTCGACATAGCCCTGCACCGAAAGCGTGTCGCTGATCTTCCAGTTCAGCTTGAAGTCGGCCTTGGTGTAGGCGCCCTGCTTCTCGAAGTCGGCATTGCTGGGCTGACCATAGAAGCCGCTGGAGTAGCTGACGGCCAGCAGCGGCGTCAGCACGCCCATCGAGCCCAGGCCGATGTCGTATTTGGCAAAGAGCGAAGCCTGGCGCTCGGGGCTGTAGGGCAGCTTGTTGCCGCTGAGGTCGCAGCCGAAGGTGGCCGCCGGCTGGCCGGTGCCGCCGGTGCCCGGCACCACACCGCAGCGGTAGCCCGGCGCGAAGATGCGCCGCTGGCCGGCGGGCGCGATGACGACACCGCTGGCGTCCAGCTGGGCCGTGGTCGACGACGGGTCGGCCACCAGGATCGAGGTGCCGAAAGGCAAGGCCACGTCGGGGAAGCTGGTGTACTTGGCGTCCAGCAGCGTCAGCGTCCCGCCCAGGGTGAGCTGGCGCGTGGCGCGCCATTCGGTTTCCAGCTCGAAGCCGTTGGCCTTGGCCTTGGCGGCGTTGAAGATGGTCGAGATGGTGGTGGCACCCACGGCGATCTGGCGCTGTTCCTGCAGGTTGGTGTAGCGGTTGCTGTAGGCCGCGGCGTTGACCTGCAGCCGGTCGCCCAGGAAACGGTTCTTCGAGCCAACCTCGAAGGCCGTGACTTCCTCGGGCTTGAAAGTGCGCACGGCTTGCAGCGCCTGGCCCGAGTTGAAGCCGCCGGAACGGAAACCGGTGGAGACCGAAGCGAAGATCAGCTGCGAGGCCGAGAGCTTGTAGTCGGCGGCGAAGCGCCCTGTGGTCTTGCTGAAGGTGGCGTCGTTGTAGGTGGCGCCGGTTACGGTGTTCGTGCCCGCCAGGCAGCTGAAGCCCGGCTGCGCATTCGAGCCCGTGCAGTTGGTGGCACCGGCCGCGCCGAAGGCGGCGTCGCCGGGCAGCGGCGTGGCCAGACCGATCTGCGTGCCCGCGGGCGCGCCGTTGACCAGCGGCAGCACCGAGTTCGCGTTCGCGAACTTGAACGACTTCTTGTCACGGGTGTGACGCAGGCCGGCGGTGAAGCTCAGCGCTTCGCTGGTGCGCAGGCTGAGCTGGCCGTAGACGGCGGTGGAACTGGTTTTCGGTTTCTGCAGGTCGTAGAAGCCGGCGCCGTTCTGCGGCAGGGCGAGTGGCGTGGTCAAGGCCGCGGAACGGATTGTCCGGTCGAACTGCTGGTTGATGAACAGGCCCGTCAGCTCGTCCTTGAACAGATAGACACCCGCGACATAACCCAGCGCGCCCGCGCCTTCGGACAGGATCTGGAATTCCTGCGTCAACGTCTTGGCCGCCGTGCGCTGGTAGTCCAGGCCGATGGTGGAGGCCGAGAAGTCGGTGTCCTGCGAACGCTCGGCATCGAAGTCGGCGTAGCCGGTGATCGACTTCAGCGTGAAGGCCGGCAGGCGCAGGCTGACATCGGCCGAGAGATTGCGGTCGTCCAGCTTCAGAATGGGTCGGTAGTCGTTGTCGATGCGGTCGAGTTGTCCAGGGCGGTAGAGCGGCACGCCCAGGTCGACGGCCGTGCCGGCTGCGTTCGCGCCCGTGCCAGCGCCGGCACCCTGGGTGCGCGTGCAGTCGTTGACGTTGTCGCGGTTGCCACCGCGCGAGTTGATGTTCACCACGGTGGCGTTGAAGAGCTGCTGGCACGAAGGCGTGTGCACGAAGGTGCCCGCCAGCTTGTAGCCGAAGGCCGAGCCGCCATTGCCTCGCTGCTGCGTGCCGTCGGCGCGCAGCACGATGTCCAGGTTGCGCAGCGGCTTGAAGGCCAGGCTGGCGCGCACGAAGCGCAGGTCCTGGTCGAACAGGCCAGCGCTGGGGTTGAAGTCGTTCTTCACCCAGGGGTCGGCCTTCTCCACCGCCGCGGCCACACGGAACGCCGCACTGTCGCCCAGCGGCAGGTTCAGCGCGCCGTCGAAGCGGCGCTTGCCGAAGTTGCCCAGCGTGAGGTTCGCAGCCGCTTCGGTGCTGCCGAGGACCGGGGCATTGGTGGTGATGACGATGTTGCCACCGAAGGTGTTGCGGCCGAAAAGCGTGCCCTGCGGGCCACGCTGGATCTCGACCCGGCCGACGTCGACGAAGCCCAGCATGGCCTGCTGCGCCCGCGACTTGTAGATGCCGTCGACGAAGAAACCGATGGTGGTGTCGGCGTTGACAGCGACGTTCTCCGTGCGCACGCCGCGAATGGCCGGCCGCGCGTCGACGCCCGACTTGCCGAAGGTGAAGCCGGGCGAAAGGCCTTCGATCTGCGACAGGTCGAGGATGTTGCGTTCGGCCAGACGCTCGCCCGACAGCGCCGTCACCGACACGCCCACCTTTTGCTGGTCTTCGATGCGGCGGTTGGCGGTGACGGTGATGGTGGTGAGCTGGCCGCTGTCGGCCGCAGCGGCCGGGCCGGACGGAGCGCCCGGGCTTTGCGCCTGCGCCACGCCTGCCACGGCGGCCCAGGCCGCACACACCAGCGCGATGTCGCGCACCAGGACCCGCCGAGTCTTTGCCGTCATGCCGTCGCTCCGTTGATGGCCGGCTGGCGGGACCTCGCTGCGCCCACTGCGCAGCTCCCCGTTCCGGCGCCGTGCAGTTTGCATGCCGCGCTGGCGCGTTGCAAGCGTATGCATTAGGATTTTGCATCGGCTGGTGTAAACCCCGATCCGTCAGCCCTTGCCTGGGCCTGCGCCCTGGCGGCAGGCTCCAACAGCCGTCGACCTCATGAACGCCATGTCCATTCCAGCCCGCGATCACCCTGCCCTGCTGGCACGTTGCAAGGCCGATGTCTGGCAACTGCTGCAGCGCACTCCCGGGCCGGACACCGCCGCGGCGCTGCACACGGCGCTGGCGCCCGAGGCGACCTGGCATGTCTCGCACCCCGTCAACGAACTGCAGGGTCCGGGGGTCGTCCACCAGCACCTGTGGGCACCGCTGCAGGCGGCCATGCCCGACCTGGAGCGCCGCACCGACCTGTTCTTCGGCGGCCACTGGACCAGCCCGCCCGAAGGCGTGGTGGGCCATTCGCCACCCGCGGTGCGCGGCGAAGGCTGGTGGGCCACCGCCGCCGGGCACTACGTGGGCACCTTCACCCGGCCCTGGCTGGGCATCCCGGCCACGGGCGAGCCGGTGGCGCTGCGCTTCGGCGAGTTCTATCGCTGGGAACCCGGGCCGGACGGCGGTGGCCGGGGCCCCGGTCGCCCCGGTCGCCCCGGTCGCATCACCGAGGCGCGGGTTCTGCTCGATATCGTCGACCTCGCGCGCCAAGCCGGGCGTTGCCTGCTGCCGCCCAGCAGCGGCCTGGACTGGCTCGTCCCCGGCCCGGCGCAGCACGACGGCCTGCTGCTGGGCGCCAGCGACCCGGCGCCGGGCGAGCACAGCATGCGGCTGGTGCTGGCCATGGTGGCCGGGCTGTTCGCCTTCGACGGCAAGAACCTCGACTCGATGGGCATGCCGCGCTTCTGGCACCCCAACATGATGTGGTACGGGCCCTGCGGCATCGGCAGCACGCGCGGCGTCAGCGGCTTCCAGCGCCACCACCAGGCGCCTTTCCTGCACGCTTTCCCCGACCGCCGCGGCAATGGCCACCGCGCCCGCCTGGCCGAAGGGCCGTTCGTGGCTTCCACCGGCTGGCCCAGCGTCGTGGCCACCCATGCGGGCGACTACCTGGGCGTTCCCGCCACGGGCCGGCGCGTCGGCATGCGCGTCATGGACTGGTGGCGCCATGACGGCCGTCTGCTGACCGAAAACTGGGTGCTGATCGACCTGCCCCACCTGATGCTGCAGATGGGCGTGGACCTGCTTGCGCCGCTCGACGCGGGCCGCTGAAGCGGGCTGGCGCTGCTGGTGTTTTCCCGGGACCGTGGGCACCCCGAGCCGGCTTGACTCCGGCAGGCGTCTCGTTCACGATGTCAAAACTGCATACGTATGCAGCTCGCTCGGCTCGAACACCGACCCTCGAGCAGTGACCTTCACTCGGGGAGAACGCTTGATCCGCCATCCGAAGCCCTGCCACCTGGCCGCCGCCCGATGCGGGCACGCGCTGGCCAGCGCGATGCCGCTGGACGCGGCGCGCCGGGGGACCGCGTCATGATGGCGCCCATGTCGCACCCGAACCGCCCCGCGCTGCCGCGCCCGGGCTCCGCCATGGCCAAGTCACCCGTGACCTCGATCGACGTTGCCCGCCTCGCCGAGGTCTCGCAGTCGGCCGTCAGCCGCAGCTTCACGCCGGGCGCCAGCGTGTCGCCCGACACGCGGGCGCGCGTGCTCGAAGCCGCGCGCAAGCTCGGCTACCGGCCCAACGCCATCGCCCGCACCTTGAGCACGCGGCGGTCGCGCATGATCGCCCTGGTGATGTCGAACCTGCAGAACCAGTTCTACCCGCTGGTGGTGGAACGGCTGTCGCAGCGCCTGCAGCAGGACGGCTACCACGTGCTGCTGTTCATCACCCAGACCCAGGATGCCGACGAACTGCTGGTCGAGCTGATGCGCTACCAGGTCGACGGCATCGTGATGGCCTCGACCCAGCTCTCGTCGGGACTGGCGCAGCAGATCGCCGATGCGCGCATCCCGGTGGTGATGTTCAACCGCAGCACCCGCGCCGGCAGTGTCAGCACCGTCAGCAGCGACAACCACGGCGGCGGCAGGGCAGTGGCGAACTTCCTCGCCGACGGCGGCCACCAGCGCGTGGCCTACCTGGCCGGCGCCGAGGACACGTCGACCAACCAGGACCGTGAGCGGGGGCTGCGCGACGGCCTGGCCGAACGCGGCCTGCGCGTGGTGGCACGCGCCAGCGGCGACTACGACTTCGAACGCGCCCGCCAGGCCACGCGCGAACTGTTCGGCCCGCTGATGGCCCCCGGCGAACGGCCCGACGCGCTGTTCGTGGCCAGCGACCACATGGCGTTCGCGGCCATGGACGTGCTGCGGCTGGAACTGGGCCTGCGCGTGCCCGAGGACGTTTCGGTGGTGGGCTACGACGACGTGCCGCAGGCCGCCTGGGGCTCCTACGCACTGACCACCGTGGCCCAGGACGCCACCGCCATGATCGAGGCCACCGTGGGCACCCTGCTGCAGCAGCTGGAAGACGACGCGGTGTCGCGCGAGCAGGTGCTGGTACCGGCAACGCTGGTGTTGCGCCAGTCGGCGCGCCGGCCGCCGGGGAGTGGGGCATGACGGCCGGCATGAAGGGCTTCGACCCCGTCTTCGCCAGCCTGGACGACTACATCCGCGTCATCACCGCGCGCATCTGGGAAGGGCGCGAGATCGACCGCATCCGCGACTGGTACGCACCCGACTGCGCCGTCATCACCCCCGGCGGCACCCAGCAGGGGGTGGACGCGGTCGTGCGCGGCACGCTCGAAACGCTGCAGCAGTTCCCCGACCGAAGGCTGCTGTGCGAGGACATCGTCAGCGCCGGCGACGACGAAGCGGGTTTCCTGTCGTCGCATCGCATCGCGTCGACGATGACGCATCTGGGCGACGGCGCCTTCGGCGCGGCCAGCGGCTTGCGCGTGCGCGTGCGAACCGTGGCCGACTGCATCTGCCTGAACAACCGCATCGTCCACGAATGGCTGGTGCGCGATCAGGGCGCGATCGCGCTGCAGCTGGGCCGCACCCCGCGAGACCTGGCCCAGGCCTGGCTTGAAAAGCGCGGCGCGCCCACGCTGCCGCTGCACCAGCCGCCACCACCCGCAGGCTGGCGCAGCCCCCAGCACGGCACGCCAGGCGCGGCGCTGTTGGCCCACACCTACCGCGCGCTGTGGGCCGGCGATCTGGCCATGCTGGCGCGACATGCCGACGAAGCGCTGGACCTGCGAGGCCCCAGCGGCTTTGCCGGAATGGGCCTGGCCGACGCCGAAGGCTTCTGGTTCGGCCTGAGCGCGGCCTTCGCCGGCGCCGAACTGCACATCGACAGCCTGGCCGAACGCATCGAGCCCGGGCGCACCCCGCGCGTGGCGATGCGCTGGCGCGTCGTGGGCCGCCACGTCGGCAGCGGCCGCTATGGGGCGGCGACACAGCGGCCGGTGGAACTGCTGGGCATCACCCACGCCGAGGTCGACCACCGCAGCGGGCGCATCTTGCGCGAATGGCTGCTGCTCGACGAGGTGGCACTGTGGATGCAGCTGCTGTGACACGACGCAAGGGGGCCGCATGGCGCGTGTGCAGCTGAAGCAGGTGGCCAAGCGCTGGGGCGCTGCAACCGCGGTGGAGCGCCTGTCGCTGGACATCGCCGATGGCGAGTTCCTGGTCCTGCTGGGCCCCAGCGGCTGCGGCAAGACCACGACCATGCGCATGGTCGCCGGTCTGGAAGACCCGAGCGAGGGCGAGGTCTGGATCGGCGAGCGCTGCGTCAACACGCTGGAACCCAAGGACCGCGACGTGGCCATGGTGTTCCAGAGCTATGGCCTGTACCCGAACATGACGGTGGCCGAGAACATCGGCTTTCCACTGCGCATCCGCGGCCTGCCGGCGGCGCAGATCGAGGCCGCCGTGCTGCAGGCGGCGCGCCAGGTGGAACTGGCCGAGCACCTGCAGCGCCGGCCCAAGGAACTGTCGGGCGGTCAGCGTCAGCGCGTGGCCCTGGCGCGCGCCATCGTGCGCCGGCCGGCGGTGTTCCTGATGGACGAGCCGCTGAGCAACCTGGACGCGCAGCTGCGCGTGAGCATGCGCGCCTACCTGAAGCACCTGCACCACAGCCTGGGCGTGACGACGATCTACGTCACCCACGATCAGGTCGAGGCCATGACCCTGGCCGACCGCGTGGTGGTGATGAGCCGCGCACGCATCCAGCAGGTGGGCACGCCGCGCGAGATCTACGACCGGCCCGCGAACCTGTTCGTGGCCGGCTTCGTGGGCGCGCCGCCGATGAACCTGCTGCGCGGGCGGCTGCAAGGCGGCGTGTTCGAGGCCCCGGGCGTGCACGTGCCCGGCTTCGGGTGGCCCGACCTGGCCCACGCGGTGCTGGGCGTGCGGCCCGAAGACCTGGCCGTGGTGGCCACCGACGACAGCGCTGCCTGCAGCGCCGGTGCCGCCATCGAGGGCGAGGTCTTCGCGTTCGAGCTCACCGGCGACGCCACCTATCTCACTGTGCAGTGCGGCAACGGCAAGGTCACGGCCAAGGCCGGCAAGGCACAGCAGGCCCGGATCGGCGAACGGGCGGCCTTGGCCCTGGATGCCGCACGCTGCCACCTCTTCGACGCGCAAAGCCAGGCGCGGCTGGACGCCGGCCCGGCATGACAGCGCTGCGCCGCCGCCCGCTGCTGGCCGCCGCCGCGCTGGCCGGTGCCGTGCTGCCCGCACGCCTGCTGGCGCAGCCGGACAGCGCCTGCCCGGGGCCGGCGTCAGGCACGGCGGGCGCGGCCAGCGGAACGGTCAACATCGTCGGCAACAGCTTCCCGGCGCTGCAGCACATGGCACGCATTGCCGAAAGCTGCAGTCAGCCGGGGCTGAAGGTGGTGTTCAAGCTCACGCCGCAAGCCCGCACCGAAACCGAACAGGCCTTTGCCTCGGCCGGGCGCTCGCCTTTCGACGCGGCGGTGGTGTCGATGGGCGTGTTCGCAGGCCTCTATGCGCGGCGCGAACTGCAGCCGCTGGACGACCTGGTGCAGCGTCACGGCGCACGCTGGCGGCTGGAAGAACGCATGCTGGTGCGGGTGGACGGGCAGGTGATGGCGCTGGCCTTCCTGCAGAACACGCAGAGCCTGTTCTACCGCGCCGACCTCTTCGAACGCCACCGCCTGGCCGTACCCGGCACCTATGCCGACATGCTTCTGGCCGCGGCGGTGCTGGGGCAGCGCGAGCCGAGCATCGAGTTCCCCATCGCCCAGGGCTTTGCCAAGGGCTTCGACAGCGCCGTGGAGTTCGTCAACCTGCTGGTGGCACACGGCGGGCGGGTGTTCGAACCCGGCAGCGCACAACCGGCCTTCCACGGCGCTGCAGGCCTGGCCGCGCTGGCGACGATGCGTTCGCTGCTGCCCTACATGACACCGAACGCGCTGGCCTCGAACGCCGACGACGTGGTCAACCAATTCCAGCAAGGCAAGGCGGCGATGGGGGTGCTGTGGGCCAGCCGCGCCAGCCGGCTGGACGACCCGCTGGCTTCGCGCGTGGCCGGGCGCATGCAGGCCGCGCCGGCGCCAGCCGCGCGGCCCGGCGGCGCGCCGGCAGCGCACCTGTGGTGGGACGCCGTGGTGCTGCCGCGCAATGCCCCGCAGCAGCGCGACGCGGCCTTCCAGGTGCTGATGGCCGCGCTGTCGGAGGACGCCGTGCGCAGCGGCAACGAACTGGGCGTATGGGTGCGCTCGAACTGGCGCGCGGGTCGCTTCGGCGACGGCGTGGCCGCGGCACGCGCCGCCGGCGCACCGGTGTGGCCGGGCGAACCCTTCTTCGGCCTGGCCATCGGCGAGATCGGCAAGGCCCTGCCAGATGCCCTGGCCGGCGGGCGCGACGGCGCAGCCGTGCTGGCGGCTGCGGCCGCGGGCTACCGCCGCGTCGCGGCCGAAAAGGGCTTCCTGCCGTCGCGCAGCGCCGCCCTGCACCGGTTCGGCACGGCTGCGGGGGCGACATGAAGCTGCGCAGCTTCGCCAGCTTCGTCGCGCCTTCGGTGCTGCTGATGCTGCTGTTGCTGGCGCTGCCGCTGGCGACGACGCTGTGGCTGTCGGTGCACAACTGCACGCTGCAGATGGAGCTGGTTACCGTGCAGCAGACCGGGCCCTTCGGCGCCCACCCGGTGACGACGCTGCGCGCCCGCACCGGCGCCGACGGACAGGCGCTGCAGTCCTGCAGCTTCGTCGGCGCCGACTACTACCGCTCCAAGCTCGGGCTGGACGCCGCCACGAACGCGGCGCCTGGCACTCCGGTCGAGTTTCTTGCGGCGCTGCGCTTCACCATGCTCTACATCGCCGGCACCACGCCCTTCGTGCTGGCCGGCGGGCTGGCGCTGGCGCTGGCCATGAACCGGGTCACGCAGAGGCTCAAGGGCGTGTTCATCGCGGCTTCGCTGCTGCCCTTCATCATCACGCCAGTGGTGGGGGCGCTGGCCATCAAGTGGCTGTTCCGTGACAACGGCCTGGTGCCGCATTTGCTGTCGCAGGTGGGCGTGGATCTGTACTGGATGGCCCAGCCCTGGTCGGCGCAGCTGCTGGTGGTGCTGTACGGCATCTGGCACGTGCTGCCCTTTGCCTTCATCGTGTTCTATGCCGGCCTGCAGGGTGTGCCGCAGGACGCCCTGGAAGCCGCCACGCTGGACGGCGCCAGCCGCTGGCAGAAGCTGCGCTTCGTGACGCTGCCGCACCTGATGCCGCTGGTGGTGTTCGTAACGCTGATCCACCTGATGGACGCCTACCGTGTGTTCGAACCCGTGATCGTGCTCACGCAGGGCGCCTTCACCACCAGTGTGCAGGTCCTCACCTACCACGTGCTGCTGCAGGAAGCCAACCCGTACAAGGCCAGCGCCGCGGCGGTGCTGACGGTCGCCGGCATCGCGGTGCTGCTGGTGCCGCTGCTGCGCAAGACCTGGAAGGAGCAGCGCGGTGGCTAGCGCCCGGCGTTCCGCGCTGGGGCCCTGGCTGCTGTATGGCGGCCTGGGGCTCTGGCTGCTGCTGGCCAGCCTGCCCATCGTCTGGACGCTGGTGATTTCGCTGCGCAGCTATGTCGACGCGTTCTCTGCACCGCTGAAGTGGTGGGCGCCGATCACCTTCGAGAACTACCGCGGCCTGTGGGTCGACCGCGAGTTCCACCGCAACTTCGTCAACACCGCCGTCGTCACCGCCAGCACCGTGGCAATCTCGCTGACGGTGGGTTGCCTGGCCGGCTATGCGCTGGCGCGCTACCGCGGCGCGGTGGGCTTCTGGCTGCTCATCATCGCCCTGGTGTTTCGCGCGCTGCCGCATTCGACCCTGCTGCCCAGCTTCGGCGTGATGTTCGACGCGCTGGGCATCCGCAACACCACCTTCACGCTGGTGTTCGTGCTGGTGGCCATCAACCAGCCGTTCACGATCTGGATGCTGCGCTCCTTCTTCGCCAGCATTCCGCAGGAACTGGACGAGGCCGCCATGGTCGATGGCTGCACCCGGCTGCAGGCCTTCCGCCGCGTCATCATTCCGGTGATGTGGCCAGGCGTGGTCACCACCGGCCTTTTCAGCTTCCTGCTGGCCTACAACGACTTCCTGCTGTCCTCGGCCCTGACCAATGCCGAACGCATGACCATGCCCGCGGCCATTGCCGGCGCCATCACCGCCGAGAGCGACGCGCTGCTGATGCAGGGCGTGGCCGGCGCGGTCAGCATCACGCTGCCGCTGATCGTGCTGGTGGCCTTGTTCCAGAAACAGATCGTCTCCGGCCTGACCCAAGGCGCGGTCAAGGGTTGAACACCGAGTGCACACGCCATGATCCTCACCCCCGAAGAAATGTCGCGCCGGCACATCCGCCGCGCCCAGTACCGGTCCTGCGACGACGCCTTCATCGACGTGCGCCTGCCCGGCAGCACGCCGAAAGAGAACTACTCGATCGTCGGCCCCGGTGTCACGCAGAACCCCGGGCAGGTGGTGAACCTTCGCGAGCCGCACGGCTTCAACATCGGTGCCGCGGGGCTGGCCCCGGGCATCACCAACAATCTGCACCTGCACTTCACGACCGAAGTCTTCATTGCCTGTGAAGGCCGCTTCACGCTGCGCTGGGGCGTGCGCGGCGACGAAGGCGAGGCCGTGCTCGACGAAGGCGACGTGATCTGCATGCCGGCCTGGATGTTCCGCGGCTTCACCAACAGCGGCAACCGCCATGGCTTCCTGATGACGGTGCTGGGCGGCGACGACACTGGCGGCATCCTCTGGAGCCCCGAGGTGATTCGCCGCGCCCGCGACACCGGGCTGTGGCTGGGCCGGGACAACCAGCTCATCGACGTGCCGCCCGGCTCCGCGCCACCGCCGGAAACAGACCTGCTGCCGCTGCTGCCCGACGATGAAGTGCGCCAGCTGCGCCGCTGGTCCGCGCCTGAACTGCTGGCCCGCGGCCTGAAGCCGGCGCAGCGCGACTTCCGCACCGCGACGCTGGACACCGCCCTGCCCGGCCACGGCTGGCAGCTGGCGCCCTTCGTAGGCTGGGGCCTGAGCCAGCACCGCGACCACCACCCCGCGGTGGCCGAACCGCAGGGCTGCTCGATCGAATGGCTGCGCGTGCCGCCCGGGCAGCACAGCGCGGCCTTCGTGCTGGACGAGCCGGCCGTGCTGGTGCATGCCAGCGGGCCGCTGGCAGTGGCCTTCAACGGCGACATTGCCCCGCTGCAGGCCGCGCTGGGCCCCTGGGATACGCTGTCGCTGCCGGCCGGCTGCACGCGCCGCTTCGTCAACACCGGCGGCACCGACGCCGAGGCCCTGCTGGTGGTGCGCGGCAATGCGCCCAAGCCGCCGCGATTCAGCGCCGATGTGGTGGCGCAGGCACTGGCGCTGGACCGCACGCTGGACGCCGGCGGCCACCTGGCCAGGCACAGCCTGCTGCCACCGCCGATGCTGGCTTGAGTCGCGGCCAAGCCAAGGTGCAGACCTCTGCCGAGCTGCCCCGGCCTGAAGTCATCGCCCTGCCCGGCACGCTGCTGACCGCCGAGAGCCTGCACGCAGCGCTGCAGGGCTGCGCTGCCCGCGTCGAAGTGCTGGGCGAGTGCGCCACGCTCGACGACGAAGTGGCCCGGCTGGCCGCCAGCACCCCCGCGCCGGCGGTGTGGGTGGGGCATTCGCTGGGCGGCATCGTGGCGCTGCATCTGGCGCTGCGCCACCCGCACGCGGTCGAGGGGCTGGTGTTGCTGGCGGCCAATGCCCGCGCCGGCGGCGAGCAAGGCGCCACACGCCGCACCGCGCAGTTGCGGGCCGCGCAAATGCAGGGGCTGGCGGCGCTGGCGCGCGGCAAGCTGGCGCCGGCCTATGCCATCGGCGAAGACGGCCGTCTCATCGACGAGCTGGCCCGCCAGGCCGAAGCCGTGGGCCTGCAGCGCTTCGCCCACCAGCTGGCCTACGCCGCCACCCGCCCCGGGCTGCTGGCCCCACGGCACACTCTGGCCATGCCGCTGCTGGCCCTGTCGGCGGCGCACGACACACTGTGCCCACCCGCGGACAGCGCCACGCTGGCCACGCTGTCACCCACGGGCCGGCACCGCTGCCTGGCGGGCGCCGGCCACCTGTTTCCGATGCAGCATCCGGCCTGGGTGGCGGCAGAACTGCTGCACTTCCTGAATTCTTTGAAGGAGACGACAAAATGAAGATTCAAGACCTGCGTGAACGCATGGCATCCGGCCCGGGCGTCGTCAGCGGCTGGATGAGCCTGGATTCGGCCTACGCCGCCGAACTGGTGGGCAGCGCCGGCTTCGACGCCGTGGTCATCGACTGCCAACACGGCATGGCCGGGCATGCGCAGATGGTGGCGATGCTGCAGGCGCTGTCGCACACGCCGGCAGTGCCGCTGGTTCGGGTTGGCGGCAACAGCCTGCCGGAAATCAACCGCGCGCTGGATTCAGGCGCCTGGGGCGTGATCTGCCCTCTGGTGAATTCCGCCGCCGAGGCGCGCGCCTTTGGCCGCGCCTGCCGCTATCCGATGGGGGGCGTCGAGGGCGAACGCAGCTTCGGACCGGCCCGCGGCATGCTGGTGGGCGGCGCAGACTACCCCCAGAAGGCCAATGCGCTGGTCCTGGCGCTGGCGATGATCGAGACCAGGGCGGGGCTGGAGGCCTGCGCCGAGATCGCCGCCGAACCCTCGATCGACGGCCTGTTCATCGGCCCCAGCGACCTGGGGCTGGCGCTGGGCCTTGGCACGGGCGCGGCGCACACCGAGCCCGAACTGGCGGCGGCCATCGCCCGCGTGCACGCTGCCGCCGCCGCCTGCGGCAAGTTCGTCGGCATCTGGTGCGGCAGCGCCGAGATGGCGCGGGCAATGCTGGCGCAAGGGATGCAACTGGTCGTGCCCGGGCACGACGCGATCTGGCTGAAGACCGAGATCGCCAGGCGGCTGGCGGTGGTGCGGGGCTGAAGCCTCGGCCATGACTTCGCTGGCGAGCCTGCCCGCCCTGCGGGGCGGCCTGCTGGCCTTGCTGGCGGCGCTGCTGTTCGGAATCAGCACGCCCCTGGTGCAGCAGTTCGGAGCCGGGCTGGGCGCATTCAGCACGGCAGCACTGCTGTATTCCGGGGCTGCCGCCGTGGGCCTGCTGTCACGCCAGCGCATCGAACGCGAAGCCCGCCTGCAGCGCAGCGACCTGCCCCGGCTGCTGGCCATGGCCGGCTTCGGTGCGGTCATCGGACCGGTGGCGCTGGCTTGGGGGCTTCAGCACACCAGCGGCACCAGTGCTTCGTTGATGCTGACTCTGGAAGCCTTGTTCACGGCCGTGCTGGCCTGGCGGCTGTACCGCGAGACCATGGATGGCCGCGTCTGGGCGGCGATGGCCTTGCTGCTGACCGGCGGCATGGTGCTGGTGATCGACCAGGGGCGCACGGGCGAAGCACAACTGTGGGACCTGCTGGCCGTGCTGCTGGCCACCGCGGCCTGGGGCGTGGACAACACGCTGTCGCGGGCGCTGGCCGAGCGTGACCCGGGGCAGGTGGTATGGGCCAAGGCTACGCTGGGCGCGTCGGCCACCCTGGCGCTGGCGTTCCGCGAACCGGTGCCCACGGCAGGCGCGGCCCTGGCGCTGCTGGCCGTCGGCGCCACGGGTTACGGCCTCAGCCTGCGGTTCTATCTGCTCGCGCAGCGGGCGTTCGGCGCAGCCCGGACAGGGTCGGTCTTTGCCTTTGCGCCGTTCGTCGGCGCCGGTCTGGCGCTGGTGCTGGGCGATCGCGCCGCCAGCGGGCTGATGGCCCTGGGCAGCCTGCTGATGCTGGCTGGCGTGGTGCTGCACCTGGCGGAGTCCCATGAGCACGAACACGAGCACGAGGCGCTGGAGCACGAGCATGCGCACCGCCACGACGACGGACACCACCACCACCCGCACGGCGACCTGCACATGCCGGACCCGAGCGCCCAACACAGCCACCGTCACCGCCACGAGCCCCTGCGCCATGCGCATGCGCACGTGCCCGACGCCCACCACCTGCACAGGCACTGACACCGGCCCGGGGCAGACAGGCCAGCACGGTCCAGATGCAGGCCCTTCAGACTCGCGCAGGTGTGAGCCTTCCCAAGTTCCGGCTGGCAGCTGCGCTGAAGTGCACAGGACATCTACTGCGTCTTTGCATTGGCACTTGCATCAACAGCGCATGTCGCACGGTGAGGTTGTTGCCCGCCAGACGGCGCCCCATCGTGCCGAGTAGGACGCCGCGTCGCGATGCCATACGTCCAGACCTGTCGACCCTCGATACAGCTCATAGGATGTGAAGATCAGAAACAGTCTATGATATGTGAATCGCGTTCACATCCTGGAGGCTGTATGAGCGAGTACCCCCTGCGCACAGCCGAGCAACTGTCTGTCCTGCTCCAAGCCTTCCGCAAAGAGTCGGGCCTGACCCAGAGCGAAGTCGCCCTCCGCCTGGGCGTCACCCAACAAACCTACTCGACCCTGGAGCGCAACGCGGAAACCGTCGGCGTGGGCAGGCTCCTGAAGTTGCTGGGCATCCTCGGCGTCGAACTGGTCCTGAGCAAGCCCGCAAGCATGGCTGATTCACCGACCGGCGAGACTCAGCCCGACGCGGGCGACAAGCCGGCCTGGTGATCATCATGGAACGCCGCTCGACGACCCACCCGAACCGGACCAGCCAGACTCTAGGGCTGTGGATGAACGGGGCCTTCGTCGGCACCTGGAGCCTCGGGGCGAACGCGCCCGACACCCTGCAGTACGACCCCGACTGGACGCGCTCGGAGCAGGGCCGCCCGTTGTCGCTGTCGCTGCCCTTCATGCCGGGCAACCTTCCACACCGCGGCCCACACGTCCGGGCCTGGTTCGAGAACCTGCTACCCGACAGCAAGGACATCCGCGAGCGCATGGCGCGCCGCTACCGAGCCGATTCCACCGCTGCCTTCGATCTGCTGGCTGAAGCCGGCCGCGACTGTGCCGGCGCGCTGCAGATCCTGCCCGACCAGACAAGGGGCACGGCATCGTCCGGCGTGGCGCCGCTGGAAGCGGATCCCCTGACCGAGGCGCAAGTGGCCGCCCTGCTGCGTGCCACCACCACGCCACAGGTGCTGGGCCTCGCGGGCGACGACACCGACCTGCGCATCTCGATCGCCGGCGCCCAGGAGAAGACAGCGCTGCTCCAGATGGATGGCCAGTGGTACTTGCCGCGCGGCGCAACGCCCACGACCCACATCCTGAAGCTGCCGCTCGGCCTGATCGGGGGCATGAAGCTCGACATGCGCCACTCGGTCGAGAACGAATGGCTGTGTGCCCAGATCCTGGCCGCCTACGGGCTGCCCGTGGCAGCCTGCCAGCCCTTCTGCTTCGAAGACGTGAAGGTGCTCGCCGTCGAACGATTCGACCGCGTCTGGTGGACGGCGCCGCACGGGGACAGGCGCCTGGTGCGCCTGCCCCAGGAGGACATGTGCCAGGCCAAGGGCCTGCCGCCGACGGCCAAGTACGAGGCCGATGGCGGGCCCGGCATCGACGTGATCTTCCAGTTGCTGGAAGGCTCGATGGCCCGGGAGCAGGACCGGCGGGTCTTCTTCCAGGCGCAGGTGCTGTTCTGGATGCTGTGCGCCACCGACGGCCATGCGAAGAACTTCAGCCTCTTCGTCCGGCCTGGGGGGCGATATCAGCTCACGCCGCTGTACGACGTGCTGTCGGCGTATCCGGTGCTGGGCGAAGGCCCGTCGAAGATCTCGCCGCACAAGGCCAAGCTGGCCATGGCGGTGCGGACCAAGAACGCGCCTTGGAAGATGAAGGACATCCTGCGCAGGCACTGGCTGGAGTTCGGCACGCGACACGGCGTCGTCACGGCTGATGGGCGCCCGGCGCAGGCAGTGGTCGACGATCTCGTGGCGCGAACGCCCGAGGCGCTGGCGCTGGTGCGTGCGCGGTTGCCGCACGGCTTCCCGGCAGAAGTGGCGGACAGCATCTTCGAAGGTGTTCAAGGCGCCGCAGCACGATTGGCTGCATAGCCAGCCGTCGCTGTAGGCCCTCTGGCTGCTACAGCGCCGCCGTATCGGCTTCAGCCTCAGGCCACAGCGCCGGAAAGTAGAAACGCAACGCGTGCAGCGGCAAGCCGAACCGGACCTTGCCCTGCACCGTGTCGCTGCGCAACAGCCCCCGGCGCACCAACGCCGAAACCAGGTTCACGGCCGTGCGGTCGCCCAGCCCGGTCATCCGCTTGAACTCGCCGCGCTCGATTTCCAGGCCAGTCACGAACAGGTAGTGAAGGGGGCGCAAAGCCTCCAGGCGCACGCCGCTCTTGACCGACTCCTGCTCGAAGATCAGACAGGCCGCGATGCGCTGCTCGATAGCACCCAGGTTGAGCATCGAGCGCATGAACGACACCTGGTCAATGCAGACATCCAGCACATAGTCGATCCAGTCCACCAAGGCCGATTCGCTGAGGTTGCCCCGGCCGTCCAGGTCGCCTCGCCGCGGCTCGTCGGCGGCGGCCAACAGCGCGTAGTAGCGGTCGACGGACCGGGCGAAGCCCCGCAGGGGCGACCACATGCCGCCGGTGTACCCCAGGGCGCTGAGCAAGGTGTG
>LNET01000013.1 GCA_001464055.1 Burkholderiales bacterium Ga0077543 | reverse complement strand
CGCCGGCTGGCGCCGGCTCGCGCGATCCCGGCCGCCGGCCTTCGAGGCGCGGCGCCCGGGAACAGTCCTCCGCCACGGCTCATCCCCTGTCGATTGCGCCGGAGGACTTTTGATGAAGACACTCGTTCTCGCCAACCAGAAGGGTGGCGTCGGCAAATCCGCCGTCGCCACGCTGCTGGCGCATCACCTGGTGCAGCATGGCCGGCGCGTGCTGGCGGTCGACCTGGACCACCAGGGCAACTTTGGCAGCCCCATACAGCGGTCGAACCGCGCGACCGCTGCCGGTCTCACGTCGGATCGTCTGCTGACTGAGGCTGTCTCAGTGATGCCCAGCGCCGCGTTCGTTCTGGTGCCGAGCGACCGGGGGCTGCTGATGCTCGAACGCCAGCCGACGATGCACACACCGTTCGCCCGCAACCTGCGCAGCTTTCTGGCGGCCATGGATGCGCACTTCGACGTGTGCGTGATCGACACCAACCCGAACCCCGACATTCGCGTCATCGCCGCGCTGGCCTCGGCCGACTTCGTCCTCTCGCCGATCCAGCTCAACCAGGAGGCGATGGAAGGCGTCCATGGCCTGTTGAATCACGACAGGGTCGGCGTGCGCAAGATCAAGGCAGTGCTCAACCCCAAGCTCCAGCTGATCGGCTTGCTGCCGACCATGGTCGAGCCTACGCCGTTCCAGAAGGCGAACTTCCTGCAGATCGTGCAGCGTTACCACCCGCTGTTGATCCGCATCGGTGACGGACCTGGCGACTTCGCTTCGATGCCGCGCCGCTCGGCCATCGCCGAGGCCCAAGCGCACGGTCAGGTTCTCTGGGAGATGAAGAAGACCGCCGCGCGTGAGGCAGCGAAGGAAATCGAGCCGACCCTGCGTCAGCTGGCCCAGATCGTGGCCGGGCAACCGCAGATAAATGCGCAACCTGGAGTCAGCCATGAATCTGCCGCTTGATCAGCTCGACCTCCTGGGCACGCCGGCCGACCTCCTGGCCGGCGCACCTCTGCAGCTGGCCATCGAGTCGATCATCGAAGATCCAGACCAACCCCGGAATGAGTTCGACCCAGAAGGCCTGGCCGAGCTGGCTGCGTCGATCAGGGAGCGCGGTGTACTGCAGCCGATCTCGGTGCGGCGTCACCCCGATCAGCCCGACTGTTGGATGCTGAACTTCGGCGCCCGGCGCCTGCGGGCGTCCAAGCTCGTGGGCAAGTTCGACATTCCTGCCTTCGTCGACAAGACGGCGGACAGCTACGACCAAGTGATCGAGAACGAGCAGCGCGAAGGCCTGAAGCCGCTGGAGCTGGCGCTGTTCGTGCAGCGCCGCCTGGCTGCGGGCGATACCCAGGCCGTGATCGCGCGGCGGCTGGGCAAGAGCCGGCAGTACGTGACGATGGCCACCGCACTGATTGACGCGCCGGAATGGTTGATCACTGCCTATCGCGAAGGCCGATGCCGCGGCTTGAACGAGCTGTACGAGCTTCGCAAACTGGCTGTCGACCACCCTCAGTACGTGGAGTCCTGGACCGCTGACCGCGACGCCATCACGCGAGACCGCGTGACTGCGCTGCGCGCCGATCTCGCGGATGGCTCGGCCAGCGTCCGGCCTGGCACGTCGGCACTCATCCAAGCAGTTGCAGAGCGAGTTGCACATCGACAAGAACCAGAGGTATCGACGTCGACACCCGAGCTGATGTCACCCGGCAGCCGGCGCCGAGCTTCGCCGAAGCTGCGGTTGCTGGCCAGGCTCGATGGCACCGAGGTGGTTGTCGATACGCAATCGGCACCATCGGAAGCAGGGCAGGTCTTTGTTCGCGCGGTCGGAAGCCGTCAAACTGAGGCGGTGGAAGCCGCACGGCTCACGCTGACTGGACTTGTTGCCGATTGAGCTCTGCCACGCGTATGCGGCGCACTCCGCCCTGATTGATCAGGTACCTGCGCCGTTCGTCCCCACAGCAGGCGGTTCTTGATGGATGTGCAGTTCGTACCGTCCGTTGATTCGGTAGATCGTCCGCGTTCCGCCGCCCGGTGTTAGCTCGTCCGCCACGTCGAACAACTCGGTCGCCAGCAGCACGCCCTTGAGCGTCGAGCAGCCGAATCGCTTGCGCAGGTCCGTCAGTTCCGTCGGGGCCTCGCGCGTGATCACGTTGGCAGCTGTGGCGAGCACCACCCAACCGTCTGCGCGTGGTGTGCGTGTTGCGATCTCACCCAGCATCACGACAAGGCGGCTACACCTCAAGAAGTCCAGCTCAAACTGGCGCTGTCCCTCGGGCGATGCCCAGAACTCGGCAAGGTGCTTCTTTCCGACCTCCACCGATCGCGCCCAGCCTTCCAGACGTTCCTTCAAGCGCATGGTCTCTTCCCGCTGCGCATCGAGGTACGCGAGCGCACTGTCAGCGTCACCACCGACGGCTGACTGCCAACGAGGCAGGAAGTGGTGGATCAAGTCGTTGCGCGCATCGACCAAGGCCCGCATCTCCAAGTCATGTCGATCAACGAACTCGGCGTCGGTCTCGATCGAGAACCGAAACCCCAGCCAGACCTCGTCGATCTCGACTGGAGGGTTGTCCTCGGATGGAAGCCTCAGCACGTTGTCGACCAGCCTGCCGGCCAGTTCGCCCATGGTCTTCTTCTGAACGATTGCCGCATGCTTCTCGAAGCGCGCTGAGAACTCGCTCGCCGGTCCTCTGAAGGCCGAGTGCGTATTCAGGTACTTGAGCAGGTACTCGACCTGCTGAAAGTTCACGACGTTCCGGCCGATGCGCCGCAGCACCTCGTCCGTTTCTGGTGTCCTGACATGCGCTCGTGGCGCAGCTTCTTCGCTCACGTTTCTTCTCTCCCTGGCCATGCCTCGCAGCCTGGCCGCAGCGTCAGGGCCCTGAGTTGTCAATCTGATTGACAACTCGGCCGCTGATCTGCGGTGCGCCCATGCTGGATTCTCGGGCGAATCCAGCGGCGGAAGAGGCTTGGTCCGAGCCAATACTGAATGCGTAGGTGAGTGCAGAGATAGGCGCGGTGGCGCCGGTGTCTGACACGCACGGCATGTCAGGAGGCTCGGGTATGGCACCCTCGTCACGTGATCGACTCAGCGTCGATTTGTACGGCCTGAAGGCCGCGCTCTTCGAGCGTGCTCAGGCCCTCGGCGTCTCGCCCTCCGGCCTGGTCCGCACAACGCTCGCTGAAGCGCTGGGGCGGTCGGACCCGGCCGATATCGATCGATCGATGCCGAGCCTGAAGGCAGGCAACGGCGATCGCGTCCGGCTCTGCCTGCGCATGAGTCGTGCCCAGGCCAGTGCGACGTTGGACGGCGCGCGCCGTGCTGGTCTGAACCCAGGCGACTACGTCGGCGGTTTGGTGGCCGGTGTGCCCGTGCTGTTGGGCGCAGGCAGCCGAACCGACCACCTCGCCGCGCTGATCGCATCGAGCGCCGAGCTGTCGACGTTCAGCCGCAACCTCCACCACCTGACCAAGCTGCTGCGCCACGCTGAGTTCCGCCCGGCCCAGGAATACCGGCCGATGCTGGACACCCTTGGCGCTGACGTGCGGAGCCATCTGGCCCTGGTCGCAGGCGCGCTGGCCGACCTGCGCCCTCGTGGCGGGACTTCAGACGCCGGCCGATCTACGAACGATTGACCTTCAGGAGCGAACCATGACTCAAGTACCGAACATCGACGGCGTTCTGATCACGTGGGGCGACCGGCTCTTCTACCCAGGCAACCGCGTCGTCAAGGTGAAGCCGCAGCCGAAGCTGAAAGCCGGCGAAGCAAGCCAACGCGCCGCCGCCATCCGTCAGCGCATCGAAGCGACCGTGGTCCGCCGCGCGCCTCAGGTGATGGTCAAGGTGACCGGCGGCGGGCGCGGCATGAAGGCCATCGCTGCCCACTTCCGCTACATCAGCAAGAACGGCCGGCTCGACATCGAGGACGAGCGTGGTGAGACCATGCGAGGCAAGGACACCCTGTACGACCTGGCCGATGACTGGCGCTTCGGCGGCACCTTGATCGACGACGTTGCTGAACCCGGCAAGCGGCGCGAGGCCTTCAACATCATGCTGTCGATGCCGCGTGGCACCGACCCGTTGACCGTGCAGCGCGCCGCGCGCGAGTTCGCGCAGGTCGAACTGGCCGACCACAAGTACGTGATGGTGCTGCACGAGCACCAGGCCAACCCGCATGTGCACATCAGCGTGCGGGCGGAGTCAAAGCACGGCAAGCGACTGAACCCGCGCAAGGCCGATCTGCACCGGTGGCGGGAGACCTTTGCCGAGAAGCTCCGCGGGCATGGCGTCGAGGCCGAGGCCACTCGGCAGGCGACCCGCGGGCGCAGCCGGAACTACGACCCCTTGTGGCGGCTGAAGGCGCGAGAAGATGGTCGCCTTCGCACCAGCCGTGCTGGCGCAAAGAGCGGCGCACAGGCCCAGGCTACGCGGGCAGAAGCAGTCGAAGCCTGGATGCATGTGGGCCGCGTGTTGGCCATGTCAGGCAACGAGGCGGATCGCGACTTGGCACGGTCCATCGCCACGTTCATCAAGGAAATGCCGGCGATGCAGGCTCCGGCAGTGCAGCGTCAGGCAATCGATGTGACACCGCAACCGAAGCCGATCGACATCGGTCCACACCGCTGAGACCTGCGGACGCGGAAGCGTCCAGGGCGCGGCTACGTCTTTCGCATCTCCATCCAAGGTCACATTGACGGACGGCATCGGGCCGGTGCTCCAGCTGAGGTCCCGGGCGTCCAACAGACCGGCTGCAACTCTTCGATGTGGCTGGTCGAATCCGTTGGCAGCCTCTCCCTCAGCGGGTCGCCACCTGCTCTGTGCCTACCGACCGCCGGAATAGTCCCGGAGCAACTGGTCGAAATCGCGATTGGACACTCGGGCCATCGTCCGGGCGGTGCGCAGCGCAGCTCGTACCCCCTCCGGTCGCGCGCCTAGATCGTTCTTCCACCGATTGAACTCCCGATACGGCTCGCTCTGCCTTTCCACCATCCTTTCCAGCGCAATCAGTGCCTCGCGGAACCACCAGTCATCACTGGCTGCCAGGGCGGCGGCCGAAAAGTAGTTCGCGAGGCCTTCATGCACGTAGACGTCTGCCTGCCAGAAGGCCTCCAGTTCCCAGTGCTCGCCGTTGGCGTCGACACCCAGATGCGACAGAGCATGCGCGTACTCATGGGCCAGCACCTTCAACGTGAGCGCCTCGACGCTCACGTCGATTCGCGGTGCCAGCAGTCCGATCAAACCCCAGTTGAGGACGATCTGGCCACTGCGCTGGGCCGGCGAGTAGGCACCAAGAAAGTCAGTGGTCAGCGACATCAGGCGCTGAACGATACCGGCACGTTCAATGCGACCATCCAGCATCACGAGGAACTGTTCGAGGGTGTCGCTCTCTTCGTCTGGGTAGATTGCATCCAGCTCATCGCCCGGCACGCCCTGCAACGACGACTTGGCCGACTGCAGCCGGCGAATGCAGCTCAACCCGCCGGCAATGCTGTCGCGGTAGGCAGACAGAGCCATCCCGAGCGAGTCGTCAGACCGGACAACGCCCGCTAGAACTGCGTCGCCGCGCTCAATACTGATTGAGATCGTGTGGCGGACATTCTTGCGAGCGCCCAGCGTGAACATGTAGGCGTCTTTTACGCCGTCCCGGACGCGTTCTCGGAAGCGCTCAACACAGCTGTTGACGCGCCTCTCAACGTCTTGGTCTACGCCTTCGAGGATCGTGTGAGCGAGGTTCTGCATGTTCCTGAGCTATTGACTGTCTGGAGAACTGCTGGCGATTCGGAAAACTACCGCAGTCCTGCGCGATCGCCTGAGTTTTGCGCTGGGGCGAATCAGTTCCGCGCGGTCTCAGACCGTCATCCTTCAGGAGCTAGAAATCGGATCGGGCGCAGCGGCAGCCTGCGCCGCGCTTGGTCGGTCAGCTTGTCGTAGTGCTCGGCCCACAAGTCGAACAGCTTTTCCAGGCCGATCAGTGTGACGCGACGCTTCTCCTGCGTTCGGGCCTCCGTCTCAGCGTCCTTCGTGAAGCCGCCCGTGCACACGAACAGCCCAACATCGTCATCGCCCAGCAAGGCCATGAAAGAACGGAGTCCATCCACGCTCACAGACTGCTGCTGCCGCTTTACCTGGACCTTGATGCGAGGCGGCCTTGTGCCAAGCGCATCGGGCCAGGCCAAGATGTCGATTCCGCCGTCCTTCCCTGGCGGTGAAACCCAGGTCACGTGGTACGACATCGCCCGCAGCAGATCGGCCACCAGATCCTGAAAGTCATAGGGATTCATCGCACGAAGGTAGGCCGAGATCTCCGCCCAAGCCTGCTCCTCGGCTTCTTCGTATGTCACGCTCACCGCTTTGGCCGTCGTGTCAGACCCGTCAATTCCAGCGCCCGTTCCACCTGTCGTGCTTATGTCGGCATCAGGCTGAGCTGCCTTCCACTCGGCGTAGAGCTTGCATGCCCTGCGGTAGAAGGCCTCGGGGTCAGGCAGTTCCGCGAACGCCTTTCGGCCCTCCTCGGTGATAGACCAGATGCCCTTGTCCTTCACCAACCACCCGGCCTTGACGCAATCCACCGTCGCGAAGCGCACGATCTTCTCGAACCGTCTTCCACCCGAGTCGTAGGAGTCGGCCTCATAAGGCGTCAATGTGACCCGTCCGGCCAAGGCCTGCAGGGCTGCGCTGGCCTGGACACCCTCGGGGGCGGCCATCAGGATGTTGAACAACTCGCGCAACAGTTCGCCGGTGCGGCGGCGGGTGATCTCGGCCATAGGAATGTCGCTCCTCTTGCGCTCAGGTAATCAACGCCAGCTCTGCCAACCAGGCCTGCGTCCGGGCTGGGTGCATCAGCGCGTGGCTCAGCACGGAATGCACTGCGTGGTGCGGCTCGTTCGGCGACAGGTCGGCCGCCCACTGTTGCACATGCTGCTGGATCTCCGCCAACGAGTGCCTTGCTTGCCCTAGTGCAAGTCGCTGACGCTCCCGGCCGCGCAGAACGTCCTTCTGTTTGGCATATTCGGCCTTGAACTCGCGCGTCCAGCGGCTGGACAGGTTGAGCAAGCCGTCCAGATTGGTTGTCTTCGGCTGATCGGCAGGAGCGGCCGAGCATTGCACCGCGAAGGCTGGCAGCACATAGTGCAATTGCACGTGTGCGTTACCTGCACGCAGGTAGGGGTGAAACCAGTCCGAGAAGCTGCCGCCGGAGTGAACGGGCTTTTGCCCCTTGTTCGGCGCCTCGTTGCAAGTGCTGCAAATCAAGAGCAGGTTGTCGGCACAAACGCTGAGTAGTGGATAGGCTCCCTTGGTAACCCAATGGTCGACGTGCGGTGTATCGCCGAGATGGCCGCCGCACAGCACGCAGACCTCACGAGCGTCGGGGTCCGGGTTTAGGCGGTGCACAGCTCGAAAGGATCGGACGTAGTCCGCATACGTGAGCCCACCTGCAGCTGTGGGAGTGCCGTCAGCTTGGTACGGTAGGCCGTCGACGAAGCCCTTCTCATAGAACGATTCCATCAACGCCTTGAACACGTTCCAGTCCTGCTTGTTGCCAAGTGGACGCCTTACCGGCCACAAGGCCGCACCAGGTTGAAAGTGTGCGGGTAGTGCCGCTACCGCCTGCACCCAGGCTGCCAGCGCAGCCTTTTGCACGGCGGGCAAGCCTGCAAGCGTCTGGGCGCGGCTCAGCAAGGTCTGTCCAGCCTCGGTGCGCTGAAGAAAGCTCCACAACCAATTGGCCTCGATCGCCGTCGCAAGAACAGGTGGCTGCAGTCCCTGCTGGCTGACTTGCATCGCGGTGGTCGCTGGCTCACACAACCAAATGGTGAATCGCTTCATCAACTGTTGGCACGCTGCCAGCGCCGGTGAGCCCACGACGCGATGGACTGGCTTAAGCATCGCCACCCCGCCACGTACTCAGCAGGGTCCGCAGCTCGCTGCGGTAGAAACCAGAACCCATTCGCGCGATCAGGCGCTCCAGATCAACAATCTCCGCCTGAGTGCCGGTCGCCTGTCGCAGCTTGCCTTCGATGAACTCTTGCGCCCGCTTGCCGATGCTGTCGTCGGCACCAAACACCGTCATCATCAGCGCGCTGGGGTCGGTGCCGAATGTCGGCTCATCCACACTGCGCACCGTGGAACCGTTCGCCGTCTTTTGAACCATCACGATCTCGTTGTTGAACACATCCGAAAGCACGATGGCTGAATGCGTGGAGATCAGCACATCGTTGCTGGTGTGGCCGATGGCGTCATCGATGATGTCGACGATCTCTCGCTTCCATTTGTCATTGAAGTGGGTCTCGGGCTCATCGAGCAGCAGCAAGGCATCCTGCTGACCCTGCAGCAGATGGAAGAGTGCCATGCGACCCAGCACCATCTGCTCGCCGTCCGACAGTTCTTCATAGCGAAGCACGCCGATGTCGTCCGCGTCGGTTTCGTCGTTATCGCTGGGCAGCGGTGCCCGACGCAGACGGATGAGCACATCGTCGAATAGGCCGACCTGCTTCAGTTCCAGCAATCGAGTGAACAAATCGAAGGCGCTGGCATCTTTGGCCCCACCCAACAAGGCCCATAGCGCCTCGCCATGGGTGGTGCAAGTCTGCAGCTCGTCGCGGGCGGCGGAAGTGAAGCTTGGCGTCTGCGCGTCGAGCGCACCCTTCAAGTCGAACAGCAGGGTGCGGCGAGCTTCCGTCGGGTGAGGATCCGCAATAACTTCGCTGGCACACAGCCACCAGTCGTGGGCTGTTTCGCAGAGCTTCTGGTCCCACTGTGATGCTTGCAGGTGGGAACGGAAGCCCACTGACACCAGGTGATGCCACCCGCCGCGCTCTAGTAGCTCTTGCAACGCAGTCTTGTTGTCGGTGCGGCGGCGAAGCTGAGCCATTGCCTCATCGACCCTGGCGCGTGCGGGATAGTCAGCGGTCTCCACGAAGGCTTGAGGCAAAGCCACGGCCAACAGAGCGCACTTGAGCAGCGTTGCATCGAGAAGTAGCGGGCGCCGAAAGCTGTCGGCTTCCGGACTCGTGACGCGTTTATCGAGGTCTTGAGTTGCTCGAAATGCAGGGCGCGCTGACAGCAAGGCGCGTTCTTGAGCAGCGGTCCATCCAGCTGGGCGCTCCTCACCGTCACCGTCGTCGCTGACGCTCCGCTGCAAACCGTCGGCGTTCTGGTTCCGGCTCCACACTGAGCGCCAAGGGCGCAGGTCGCCTGTCGTGTAGGCCAGCACCGCTGATGGCAGCGCAATCTGGGGCGGTGTGCTGTCGCGCTGCGGCCAGCGACCGCGGTCGATCAAAGCCGTGAAGCCAGGCACGGGTGGTACGCCCTTGAGCGCCAAGTGCTCGATGCACGCCTCAAACACTTCCTGTCCATTGTTGTCGTCGAATGAGAAGCGCTCGTGCAGCCACAGGCTGGCTTGCTGACGGCTGCCGGGGCAATGCAGCAACAGTGTGCGGTGGCTCGGCGAGCCGCGCACGCCCAGTTCGTAGATCAGACTCACTGGGAAGGCCGGCACGCGCAGGTCGGCCAGCGCCAGGAAGACCTCGGCCACTGCGCGCAGCAGGTTGGACTTGCCGCTGCCGTTAACTCCCACCACAAACCGAATGGCGCAGTCGCGCGCCATCGGCGAACCGCTGGCAAAGCACACCTTGATGTTCGAGATCGGCGGGTAGTTTTCAAGATGGAGGTAGCGCAGGCGCATTACACAGCCTCCAAGTCGACTTGCTTCACCGCCACCTGAAGGGCACTAGCAAGGTCAAGCTTCAGATCTTCGAGCGAGGCGTAGTGTCGGCCTTGGTCAACCAGGTGGGTGTAGTCCTTGCCTTCGTCATCTTCAATCGAGATGACTTGAAACATGCCACCCGCACCAGCGCGCTCGGAGGTTTCGTAGTCCAGTTGCGCCTGAAGGTGGTAGTGCTCGTCATCGACACCTGCCGACAAGGCCTTGCGCAGCGTCTGCAGGTCGGCCATCCGCGTGAACTCTCCGTCACGCACTGGCCGAAAGGCCTTCAGGTAGTCGCGTTCGCCACTCTCCGCGTCGACCTTGGGCAAGGTTACCTTTGCGATCAAGCCCAAGGCCGCAAGCTGGCTGAGCGTGCGGCGGATACGGTTGCCTTGCGAACTGCCGTAGCTCTGCAGACGCTCGGTCACTGACGCATCCTCACAGAAGCGCGCAAACACGTCCGGATCCTCGGCCAGGAGCGGCTCGCCGCTACTTTCGCAATATGTGGTGAACGCTGCCAACACATGGCGTTGGAAGTCGCTCAGTTCGCCGAGCAGCCAATGGCGCGCAGGTCGGACAGTCAGATCGGCCTGCACAGATGGCGTGGCAGTTATGGTGGCGCTGACGGTGCTCTTGGCGCCACGATCCCGAAACAGCGCATCGCGGATCTGCAGCGCCTCGCCAATCTCATCGGCGTGATCGTCGCGCCATGCGGCTGTCAGCTCACCGATCAAAGCTTGTTGGCTTACGACTGTCTGCAGCTCAGCAAACGCTTCCAACTTGCTGAGCATCTGTAGTCGCAGTACTTCGACGCAGCGCACAAAATGTGCAAACTTTTCTTGGATAGCCAACGGAGGCAAGGGGACCGTGATCCGACCCAGGTCCGTCGGGCTCACGTTTGCCATACTCACCGCTTGCTTGGCTGAGTTTAGTAGTCGGTACTTGCCGTAGGCACTATTCAAAGTAGCCCACAGATACTCAGGAAGCATCTCGCGCTTCAAGCGCAGCCGGATGAGGTACGAGGCGAAGCTGAATTCGCCAGCAACAGGCCGCCACACTGCGCACTTGCCCACCAACTCTTTGGAATTGGTCCGATTGAACAGAAGATCACCATCTAGCAGTTCGGTCGACGCAATATCCTTCGCGGATAAGCTGGCGAACTTAAGTTCAGATAGATCCAGCCATCCACTGCTGGAGATGCTGTTCATGCGCAGCACTGCATGTGTGCCATGCTCCTCCATTGCCTCTGAAACGCCGTATTGGGAGTTGGCGATGCATTCGCCGATACGCACTGGGTCGATCAGACCGTCATTTGTGTACCAGGCGCCAAAGTGCTCCCAGTAGGCGGTTCTAACCAGTTGATCGATCTGCTCGCTAATCGACTGCTTGGCCTTCGCCACCACCTCCGCCTGTTGCAGCACATCGACGATGCGCCGTTGCTCTGGAAGGGTAGGGCAGGGCAGCTTGATCCGTGCCAAGAAGTCTGGGGGAACTCTTTGTAGGCCGCCCGTGCCGACAAACGCTGAGGCGGCTCGGTCCCGAAAAGCTTGCTGACGAATGAAGCTGAAGACGAACTCAGGTAATACTGCGGGAGTGGGGCGCAGAACGTGAAACTCTGTAGAGCCAAACCCCAGCCCATTGACTAACGGACCAGCAACGGCTGCCTTTCCGTTCTCCATACAAGGTGTGACCTTCGCGAAGAGCACATCGTGCTCACGAAAGCTCGTGTAGCCCTTCGCGACTTCGCCAAACCTACGCTCTTCAGGTTTGTCGATCACCCCCGCAGATTCGTTCACGGCGGACATCGGCACAAAGGTCACAAGCAAATCGTCTCTAGGACGATCCTCGGCCCGCAGCCGGGGATTCAGCTCGCAAACATCGGTGAGCCGCACCTCCGTCCACGTTTCTGGCAGTCTCATTCCCGCCCCTTCACCATCGCCAGCAACTTGTCCAGGCCCTTGATGACATCCTGCTCCGTCGTCTTTAGCGCTCCGATCAGCTCGGCAACGCTCTTGTCGCTCTTGAGCTGGGTGAAGTCGAACGGCTTGTATTGCCCAGCCGACAAGTTCCAATCGCGGGCCTCGATGCAGTCGGGGTCGAGCAGACCGTCTTTGAGCGTGCCCGTGTCATCGTAGAGACCAGCAGCTAGCATTGCCTGCATGTAGGCGTGGCGCACCAGGCCGTCAGCGTCGTGCGAGCCGATGAGCGTGCCATCCTCGCTTCGCCATTCGTCGTTGCGGGCCCAAGCGCGTACTGGCACCACCCAGTGCTTGGCCGCCTTGAGGTCGGTCGCTTGATCAACGACTAGGCTGCGCAGGGTCACGTCAAAACCGTCGAGCTTTGCGACGTTGCGGGCAATCGCCTCAAGCGCAGCCTTGAGGTCAGCCACTGGCGTCTGTTGAATGAACTGCACGACCGGCGCTTGTGTGACAGCAGTCTCGTGGAATGAAAGTCCGGCCTTGACCGCATCCTTCACCAAGTCCTTCCACAACGGCAAGGCCGGGCCGTCCTCCGATTCGAAGAAGCGTTGAGCCTCTTTGGCAGCACGGTTGAAGTCTTGCTGCGGTACCTTGATGGCCTTTTGCCAGTCGGCCAACGCATGCGCTGCGTTCATGGGTCTCTCGCCCGTGCCTGCAGTGCGCCATTGCTCCCAGATGGGCTGCGTGGAGGCTGCGAAGTACCGAATCACCACGTCGTATAGCTTCCCGCTCGCAGCATTGCGCGCTTGTGTCTCTGCGGCTTTGGGGTCCGCAGGCAGTTCGGGGAACAGCTCATGGACGCCCCAGACATGCCCATCCCACATGCTGGTG
>LNET01000012.1 GCA_001464055.1 Burkholderiales bacterium Ga0077543 | reverse complement strand
CGTCAAGGATGCGGCGTGATGGTGCGCTACGTGTGGATCGGGACCATGCTGGCCATTCTCTGCATCGTCCTCTACATCCCATCCGCATCCCCGCCAGAGCGCTTCACAGAAGTCCTGCGCGCCGAGCACGACATCACGCGCAGCATCTGGGGCCCAGTGGTGGCCGACCGCATCCTCAGGCGGATGCTCGACATCCAGCAGGGCTCGCCACCCCTGAGCGAGCCGCCGGCGCCCATGGTTCACGTCGGCCAGCAACCGGCTGTAGACGCAGCGATGGCGGCGCAGATGACCCAGATGAGCATGCGCCTGTTCGGCAACCCCTACTTCCGGTCGATCGACTCCCTGTTCGCGCTGGCCGCCTACCGGCTGAGCGCCATCATCGAGTTGCTGCCGCTACTGGCAATTTTCCTGCTGGTGGTGGCTGTCGACGGCTTCGTGCTTCGACAGGTGCGCGCGAAGGAGTTCGTCGCCCACAGCGCGGAGATGTTCGGCGGCAGCTTGATCGTTGCGATCATGCTCGGCGGCATGGTGGCGGTTTCTGCCTTCCTGCCTATGCGGCTGCACCCAATGTTCTTCACGCTGAGTCTGCTGGCGATGCTCTTCGCGCTCAGCCGCGCGATCGCGAACTATCACGTGATCCGATAGGAAGCGGCTCCTACGCCCAGCCTGAAGCGTTCAGGAAGGTGCGGTAACGCTTCAGCTGATCAATCGACCGAACGGTCTACGGCGGCCAGTCCAACCGCGTGCGTGGCGGGACCTACTCGCAGCAGCCATTCACCGCCCGACAGACCGAGCGCTCACCTTGAGTGGTATTTCGGAGGATCCGGGCCGTCCAATCCACAGACTGTATGGCGCCAACGGCGACACGAATAGGCTCTTCAGCGATGTAGACACCCAAAGTCAGCGCGTCGTAGCCGTTGTAGAAAGTTTCGAAAGAGAAGCGGTGGCAGTTGCCGTTGTCGTCCGTGAGGATCATCTCAGCTTGACCAAGAATGCCTCCGCGCTGCGCGCCACAATATCGCCGGACCGCCGAGAAGAGATCGGCCTCGCTTAGCCTGCCGAAGCGAGCTTGAAAGGCAAGTGACTGAATGAAGTGCTTGCACGGTTTGGCCGGATCATGATTCGAGGGTTGGCGAGTCACGTGTGGGTGGCATGACATCAGTCCAACCACCGGCTGAGTGTCGCCGACACTCTCTACAAACCGCCAGAGGGTCGATGCCAGCGTATTGCCATACGTCTTGTGCAATTGCTTCACGGTGCCGATTTCCGGAGCTGATGATCGGGCTTCTTCAACAAAGCGGTTGCGCAGAAACAGTAGGCGCCCCCCAGCGAAGTTCGCTTCGGCCTCAATGTGCTCGATGCAACTCTTGGACAGCGTGTGTTCGTTGTCACCATGCATCATCTCTTCGTGCCAGGGCAGCAGACTATGGCCCACCTCGTGAGCCTGGCTCCAGCGGTGCTTGAGCTTGGGCTCGTCACTGTCGAGCATGATGCGTTTTCGATCCGGCAAATACAACGCCTTCAATGAGAACTTCCTGATCGCGTCGATGATCAGTGTTGGCCGCTTGAACACCTGAATCGTGGCGACGCGAATGCGGCTTACCGCCTCGCGCGCGATGCCGGGGTCCGCTGCGGTGTAGTAGGCCAAGTCCAACTTCAGCAACTCACGTACGTCGTCCAGGCGCAGCGGAGGCTCAGGATTCCCGAGCCCCCTAAGCACACGGTCGACGCGCTCGTCAATGTCGACCATCGTGGCCGGCAGCAGCAGGATGTTCTTGGCCAAGACCGTTAGTCTCCTATGTTCGTTCGCTCAGAACCAACACGAATGCCTCCAAGGCGGCACGTTCAACCTCGTTGAGTTCCACCACTGATTCTGAGCGCGCAGCAAAGCGGATCGCTTCCTGAACCAGCCGAGCGTCCTTTGGCGCACTCAAGCCTGCCAACTGCATCATCTTTGGCATCGGAACGTCGAAGTGCTTGGCGAGTTGGAATACGGTGCGCGGGTCTGGCTTGTGGCGAGAGTCTTCCTCGATCTCGACCAGCTCCGTGATCTCCACGCGAGCGTCATCCGCTAGTTTCTCCAGTGTCAGGTGTTGATTGCGCCGCATTAGCCGCACGAAGCGGCCAAAGGCTATGTTCGGGTCCAGCTCGTAACCGGACACCTCTTCCGCGCGGACCATCGTTGGCTCGTCCGCACCAGGTGCGGCGCCGATCTCCATATCGGCGCTCGCATCCGATTCCAACCGAGCCATTCGAAGGCACCACTCCTTGGTGAATTCGATCTTCATGGCATGTTTCCTTTGGCGATGAAGGCATCGGCCATGTCGGGCACCATCTCGAAATAGCGCAGGTTCTGGTAACCCGCGTCCGCTCCCAGATCGGCCATTCCGCACACGTTGGCGTACCAGCCGTTGGATTGCGGCAGGGAGTGCAGACCGACGCGGCCCTTGAAACCTTCTTGTCGACTGAATTCGATGGCAGCTCGCAACAGGATGCTGCCGACGGCCTGATAGCGAGGGAGTTCAGCAACCAAACCTCGACGATTCCACGGCGCCACTTCGAGGTACTCGATGTAGACGATTGGCTTTCCCACTTGCTCTGCAATGCGGGCGCTGCGCAAGGTGTCCAGAATCATCATTCCCTGCGTCATACCCTGGCACATCACGCAGAAGCTCGGATTCGCGAGCGATCCGCTGAACGCCTCCGCCTTGCGCCGCCAGTCCCAGTGCCTACTTTGCGGCCAGTGGCTGCGATCGATGCCCGCAGCCTTCAGGCGCTGTACCGCATCGTCCAGCGCGGGCTTCCACGCGTCTTCCCAATCGACGAGTTGCTGCTCGGTGATGGCGTCCCACAGTTCGCTCGGCACCGCTTGCGCGGTGGCTACCTCGAACAGGAAGGCCGGAGAGATGTCGATGCTCACAGCATCATCACCTCGGCCTTTTCCTTGGTTTGCTCGTCCTCGAAGAAGAGCTTTGCTCCCCGCTCGACTCGTGTCTCAACAGCTTGGTAGAGACGCAGGGCTTGCCGAAGCACCGCGGTCTTGCTGAGGTCCTTCTTCACGCACAGCTCCTCTAGCGCTCCCATTTCGGCATCTGTCAGGTTGAGGGTCATCGTCTTCTTCACGGCTGCCATGCGCATCTCCTGGGTTGGTGGGTTGATCGGATGTTGTGGAGTCTATAGGTAACGCTTGGCTACGTCAAAGCTATTGACTAGCTAAAAACTAGCTATACAATCCAGTCAAGCGGTCAAAGTCCACGACCGCGGCAACCTTGAAAGGATCAGACATGAGCGATCACTTGAACCCCGACGATGTGCAGCAGGCCCTGGCGGACGGCCGCCCGGTACGTGAGCATGGCCCCTATCGAGTTCAGATTGGTGACGAGCAGCTGGCCTACCGGCCGGGCTTGATTCAAGACCCAGTGCCGACCGGACGCCAAGTCTTGGCGGCGGCGGGTGTTCACCCCGTCGTGGAGTACAGCGTCTTCCAGGTGCTGCAGAACGGACAGCTGGAAGGGCTCCGGCTGGACGAAACCACCGACCTGCGGACCCGAGGCGTTGAGAAGTTCCTGATCTTCCACAGCGACCGATCGTTCCGCCTCGATGTCGACGGTGTCGTCTTCGACTGGGGCACGAGTCGAATCTGCGGGCGAGTACTCAAAGTCTTGGCCAAGGTCGACCTCACCACCTACGGCGTCTGGCAGGAAATCCCGGGCAAGGACGATCTGGCGATCGGGGACGAGCAGTTCGCTGACCTGGCCGCGAACGGTGTCGAGCGCTTCTTCACCGGCATCGTGAAGACCACGGAAGGCTGATCATGGCTGTCCTGCCGATCAAAGACCGGCGCTACCTGACCCATCGTGGCATCACGTTCGAAGAGATCGATGAGCCGCAAAAGGCGGTGGTGCTGAAGGGCTTCGAGCTGCCGCCAGATCGCTTCGATGCGGCAAACGCCAACATCTTGATCCTGCTCCCAGCGTCGTATCCGGACTGCTCGCCGGACATGTTCTACGCCTTACCTTGGCTGCGGCTCGCGGGCTCAAACAACTATCCCCGCGCTGCAGATGCTTCGCTCGGTTTTCAAGGCCAGAACTGGCAGCGCTGGTCTCGCCACAACGACGCCTGGCGCCCTGGTATCGATGGGATCTGGACGATGGTGAAGCGGCTAGAAACTGCACTGGAGGTGGCCGCATGACACTCCTCGACGTCACGATGCAAGAGCGACATCTTTCGCACTTGCGCGAGTTGGTACTGCCCGCGGGCGGCTCGGAAGGCGCGGCCTATGTCCTGTTCGGCCAGGCCCATGTAGGCGAAGACCCGTGGGAGCGGCGTAGCCGCCGACGCTTCCTGTCCTATGACGTGGTGCCCGTGCCCCCGAACGAGATCATCTCAGCGGCCCCCGATCACATCACATGGTCGACCGCGTCATTCGTGCGCCTGCTCAAGCAGGCCAAGGATGACGGACTGGTCGCCGGCATCGTCCACTCCCATCCGCACGGGCCGGCATCGTTCTCGGATCAGGATCATCGAAACGAGGCTGAGTTGGCGCGACTGGCGCGCAATCGCAACGGTGCCGATACGCCGCTGCTCAGCGTACTCGTCACCGGTGACGGCGCTGTACGTGCCCAGGCGTGGCTTGGTGGGTCTGCGGCCGAGCCCGCCAACGTTGTGCGGATCGTCGGTCGACGACTGGCGCTGCACGGTGAGATTTCGCGTGGCCGGCGCAGCGAGGCATTTGCTAGACAGGCCTTGGCATTCGGCGAGTCGATGAACGCGCAGTTGCATGCGCTGCGTGTCGGGGTGGTCGGATGCGGTGGTACAGGCAGCGCCACCGCAATCCTACTGGCGAGGCTTGGTGTGGGGCAGATTGCTCTCTTCGATGAGGACATCGTCGAGGCCACCAATCTCAACCGCTTGCATGGTGCGCGTCAGGCTGATGCTGATGCGATGCGCGCCAAGGTCGAAGTCCTTGCACGTGAGATCTCGGAACTGGGGCTAGGCACACGCGTCATCCCGGTCCGGCGTTGGATCGGCAACCCGGCGTGCCGTGATGCGCTGAAGTCCTGCGACGTGATCTTTGGCTGCACTGACGACCACGACGGCCGGCTGCTCTTGAACCGCTTGGCCTACTTCTACCTGATCCCAGTCATCGACATGGGCCTGGCGATCGACCCGCAACCGAATAGTGAAGGCGTGCGCGAGTTGAGCGGCCGCTCCACGGTGCTTGCGCCGGGCGGATCGTGCCTCTTGTGCCGCCAGATTGTTGATCCGGTGCTCGCACGCGATGAAGACCTGAAGCGGCGCAACCCACAGGAATATGAGCGGCGCAAACGCGAGGCGTATGTGCGAGGGGGAGGCAATCCGGCGCCAGCCGTAGTGACATTCACGACCGCGACTGCTTGCATGGCGATCGACGAGCTACTACAGGGCTTGATGAACTTTCGGGGCGGCGACGGCTGGGCGTGGCAGCGAGTGCGACGCTTCGACTTAGTGCGTGATCGATCGCCGGGAGCATTGGCTAACGAGGACTGCCCGATCTGCGTCGACACGGCTTATTGGGGCCTCGGAGATGTCGAGCCGTTTCTCGATCGAATTGGCTGACCTATGTGGCGCGACTTCCTGCGAGAACTACTCGTTCGAATCGGCGGCATCGAGCGGCCGGCCTTTACGGTTCGATTCGTTGACAGGCACCCTGTACCGGACGAGGTCCCTGACGGGGTCATCGTCGTAGTCCGCGGCGAGAGGCATGAAAAGTGGGCCTGTTTTCGATGTCCTGGCGGTTGTGGGAATCGGTTCCAACTGCCGTTGAACCCGGCTCGAAGGCCTCGGTGGTCGATCACAAGGGATTGGCTCAATCGGCCAAGCGTGACGCCGTCTGTTCTTCAGACGACCGCATGTCGGGCGCATTTTTGGGTCAGGCTTGGCACTATCAACTGGTGCGCGGACTCTGGTTCTCACGCGGGAAAATAGTCTGAGTCAAGTGCCGACAATCTGCCTTCAACTCTCACCGACTTCTGCATTGGGCGGTTGGCCGACCATTTCGGCAGTGCGAGAACGCAGTGGCGACTGCGACGGCTTCAACAAGGCCGTCGTCGCGTAGCCGGGCTGAGGCATGAGCTACATGCCTCAGCCAACAAACCGTCCCGCGTCTCTTGGCCGTTCGACTGTGCGGGCGAACGGCAGGTGCACGGTGGTGCAGCTCGATAGGCCCACCCGTCAAGAGGACGGGCTTCGCATTCCACCTGATCACCTTCAGGCGACCTTCAATCAGTTCAGCCCTGCGCTTGCACTGCTTGCTGACGACGGGTGCCTCGATCTTTGGACAGCATTTTCCGCCTGCTGTCCCCGTAGCCAATCGCCGGCCTGTGACCCTTGGGTTCAGCACCAGATCAACGCCGAGCCCTCGGTTTCGAGCCCATTTTTGCCGGACTTTCCGGGAGACATGCCGATTCGGTGACCCTACCCTTTGCTCTCGAAAACGCCACCCAAGGTCGTACTTCGAGAAGGCTCACCGATGCAAGTCGCACTCTCACCGCCGCGAGAAATGTCGATGCCAGATCCGATCGACCGCGACGTTCGCCCCCCGACCGTGCAGACCGGCATCTGGATCGAGGAGCACGGCTGGCTTCACCGCCTCTTCAAGTCCCCGGACAACACGTCGCCGAAGTTCCGCTTTCCCGATCTGCTGGGTGCCTGT
>LNET01000011.1 GCA_001464055.1 Burkholderiales bacterium Ga0077543 | reverse complement strand
TCCGGCGGCCTGGCAGGGGCCTGGGATTGAAGAAGTTCAAACCGCAGCCAATCCACTTATCTCAGGCCGTTGCGTGTTCAAACAACCGGGGCCAGCTCTGTCCGCCATCGTTGCCTCCAGGCTCAGGGACACCCCACTCCGGGCCCAGCACCTCCGCTATGGATGCCAGGCCATCGGCTGCGCTCGTTCGCAAACCGACGTCCAGCCGCGTCGGTACATCGCACTCCTTCGGGTTGATCCTGACCAGTCGTCCGCCGTATTGGTGGATGACGCGCTGGCTGAAGTGCCGTACCGAGGGGATCGTGGTGCCAGCACCCAACTCGATGACGACGGGCCGCGTCACCGTCGACAGCCAAGCGTCCTGGCGGTTGCGCTGGGCAGCGCTGCGCCTATCGATCCAGCCCCAGTCGCCAAACATCAGCACGTTCGGCCGCGCCAACGCGCCGCAGTGAGGGCAGGCGGGCGCCAGATTGCTCAGGCGGCACTTCTGCTCATCGACCTCCGGCTGAAACTCATCCGCATCCCAAACCGCTTCGCGGCAGGGTTCGAGGCACTGCAGGTGATGGATGGAACCGTGGCACTCGTGGATACGGGCTTGGTCAAATCCGGCCTTCTGGAACTGGCCATCCACGTTGCTCGTGAAGACGCTGAGCCCATGCAGCATCCGGGAGCCCCAGCGCCTGAGAAGGTCGAAGCCCGGGTGCGGGCTCGTCTTCCGGTAGAGCGCGAGTCGATGACCGTAGAAGCCCCAGGCACGTTCCGGCGACGATTGAAAGGCCGCGGGAGACGCGATGTCGTAGAAGTCGATCTGCTCCTCCCGCAAGGCCGGGTAGGCCTGCCAGAACCCCTCCTTGCCACGGAAGTCCGGCAGTCCGGAATCGACACCCATGCCCGCGCCGGCGGCGACGATCAGCGCGTCGGCCTGCCCGATCAACGAGGCGGCGCGCTCCACTGCTGATGCGTCGACCGGTTCACTGCGATGGCTTCGCATACCGATCTCCCTTCTGACCTGCCATGAGCGATGCCTTAACTGGCTTGGTCGGCTCGGCCTGCGCCTGAAACCACCGATCGGGCGCTGCAACCCCATACATCGGAATCGCTCGGATGTTGGCCATGCCCTTGATCCAAAGTACTGGCACGTCCACCGCGACGAAGTCACCGGTTTGATCAGCCAGGTACTCCGCTTGGTCTCTGGTGCGAAATGGCTTCGTGATGGCCACGCCTTCGCGGTTGCGAACTGTCCAGCCGTTCGTGCCAAGATCGACGCGCCGGCTGTTGGTGCGCACAGACAACCGTGTTTGATCGAAGACGATGCCCAGCGTTTTCGCCAGCGACCGCGCCGCGTCCGGCAGTACCGTTCGGTACAGAGCCTCCGGTGGTCCGTACCCGCGCCACCGCGCAGCCTGCAGCTCTGCGGTACTCCAGGCGAGACCGTCGACGCCCAGGCGTTGCGCCCACCACACCATCAACTTCATCGCCAGCAGTGGCCACTCCTTGCGAAACGGTGCTTCGGGTGGCGGGGTCTCTCGCTGCTTCCGCGATTCAGGTTTGGCCTCGGCATGCAGATCGGCATGCCAGTCGCTCTGGACTTCGTCGAGAAACAGAACACGCCGACCCTCTTCCGTGCGGCGAATTCCAGATCGAATGTGGACCAGCACGTTGCGAGTGCGGTAGTGGCGAGGCTGATAGTCGCCCGGCCAATCGTCGAGCTGCACCAGGACCTCTTGATACCCCTCGCTGCCTGGCAGTGCGAAGCGCTCCCACTTCGCCAACGCCTGATCCTTGCCCCAGGCGGCAAACCGCTGGCTCATCTGCAGTTCGGCAAACGCCATCGCGTCCTCCGGAGAGTCGAAGCCGTCCGACGTCTGCTCGATCAACTGCCCCTTCTCGTCCAACACCCACCACCAGTCATATCGCTTGGTGAAGAGGTCACGATGCCGACTGCGAATGATTGACCAGCCGAGTGATTGATGTCGGAAGCGGATCACGTACCAAGATCCGCCGTAGCCACCGGCCCACAGCCCGCGCCGCCTGAACTCCTTCGCCGGGATGCGCTGACAACCTTCGTACCACCCTGCCTTCGTCACAAAGCCAAAGCGCGACTCGCTCGCGAACTTCGGCACCACGTGCGACAGGTCGATCAAGCGCAAGACCTCTTCCTGCGTCAGCAAGGCGTCCGAGGGCAGCCGTTGCAGACGAACCAGGATGCCGGCCTCATCCAACTCTTCCAGCTTGACCCCCTTGCCTGTCATGGCGCCCAGCGTTGCCGACCACTGCTCGACACTTGCGCGCCGCAGGCCCAACGCGCGAATCGAAATTGGAAGGCTTGCGATCAGAGGCGGGGTGGCCAGCTCGATGCAATAGTGGTTGTCTGGCACCCGCGGGCGCCGCGCCAGGGTCTCCAACCGCAGCTGGACGGCCCCCTCGTACCAGCGCTTGAACCGCTGCGCGTCTGACGAATGCCGGCCCTGGAGATCATCGATCCACTCCGAGACCGTCCGCCCTGTGAAGCGGTGCGGTTTGAAACCAGGCTCTCGCCGGACAACGTCGATCAAAGGCGCGTAGTCCCAGCAGGTTGCCGACTTTGGAAGCCGCAGTCGCAGCCGCCGCTGCCGCTCATCAAATCGGCTGAAACTCAACGCCAGGCTGCTGCCATCGGGCATCGGCATCGAGCGTGGAGGCTGAGCACCTGTCATGCTGACCCCAGCGCCACGTCTACAGGATCCGAGGCCGCGTGCTGGCGGCGCGCTGGTGTGCCTCACGCAGTGCCTGCGTCAAGTCGCCCTCCAGCAAGTGATCGACGTTTAACCTGGACTGGCCCTCGGTGGCTACGACATAGCAAGGCCACGGCCCATCGGGGTGCCGCGCTCGTTCGGCCAGCGCCCTCTGCGCCCAGCCAGGTGCTCGCAGCGCAATGACAACGTCGAGCCACGGCCGCGCCCGGAGCAGTTCGGCGAACAGCCAGCTTGCCGTTGCTGCGTCATCGGCCGAATCCGCAGGAGCGGACAGCACGCCCTTGCAACCGGCCAGATCGAAAGGCGCGGTATCGCCGATCACTACAAGCAGGGGATCGCCGCCGAAGCGCTGCCAGTCAACGATGACTGCGGCCAGGGTCTGACGCGCCTCCGGCGACACCTCGGCGCCCACCAGCACCACCGACTTCTCGTGGCCAAAGATCGATGCACCGGGGTCCGAAAAGCTCAGCACCGCACCTGCTGAGTTGCGACGACGATCCTCAATGCGCTGGAGTGCCAGGCGACGGGTGTCCGGACTCTGCTTGCTGTAGAGCACCCACCCATCGCCGGACGTCTTCTCGAAGCCAGCAATGCTGCCTTCATCCCTCGCGGACAAGATGAACCTGCCGGGCACACGGTGGTGCGACTCCACAAGCGCCTTGAGGTTGCCTCCGCCCAGCCCGCCACCCTCGATGAAGAGGTCTCCGTGGGCAAGCCCTTCTTCGAAAAACCAGATCTCGGAATCCCAGGCCTCGTTGCTGATCTTGTGGTTGACCAAGGCGCTCACGTGGAGCGCGTTTCTGGCCTCGTGCCCGGTTCGCGTCGCGCGTCGGCGCTGCTCCGTTGCCATCATCCGCAGCACTTGGTAATCGCCGTCGGCCCGATAAGCCACCGATGCCAGGCTCGGATCACGCATGAGTTCGCTCAGCTTCTTGTAGAAGCCCGGCGTGTGCTGTGCCTCGTTGGGCGGCAACTCCCGACTCTTTGCGCGCGCCACATCACGGTCCAGATAGCAATACGAATGTTCGCCCGATCGGACGCACGACATGACGTGCCGCAGCAGGTGATCGTTCCAGTCAAGGCGACTCTGGGCGGCACGCACGATCGACAGCGCTTGTCGTGCAAACGACCGCATCAAGGCGGAGTCGCGGTGATTTAACCAGGCCTCATCCTCGGGCTCGGTGTCATCCCACGCCCAATAGAAGAGGTCGTCAAAAACCTTGAACGGAATCCGGTCGTCAGGCCAAGGGTGGGCCCCGTCCTCGCGATTGGGCCGAGCGTCTTGGCGAGCGCGCGCCACGCGGTGCGCGACCAGCTTCGGCATCTCGTCGAGCAGGACCCAGACGTAGTCCCAGACATCGCCTGGCCTGTCGATCAGCAGCAACTCGTAGACCCGATGGGCGCCGTCTGCCGCGCGAATCAGTTCAGCCAGCGGAGCGGCATCGAGCCGAACCCGGAATAGGCTCCTCGCGTGTCGGTTGCCCACCTCGCCAAAGTCGATGCTCAACGTCATCTCGTACATGATCATCTTGGAGTTTTCGGTCTGGTCTTGCTTACACAACTCGTTGCGGATGCCCTCAGGGCTCTTCAGTCTTCACCACCAGGGCACGTCTCTGACGTCGGGGTCGTTCATCCCTGCGTTCATCAGGTTGTAGGGGAAGAGGCAAAGCTCACCCCTCCTTCGTGCCGCCTCGACCTTCAACTCGAAGTCCGCCTCCCATCGTCGGGCGAACAAGAGCACCTCCGCCATCGGGATGCACATGACCTGCCCGTTGAAGCTGATTTCTAGGTTCTCGTACCCGCTGGGCTTGATCCGGAATCTGGGTCGGTCAGGGTTGTCGTGCTCCAGGGTCGCGAGAAACTCTGCTGACTCACGCATGTCGTTCTCCGTGTTCAGCGGCGCGGTGCCGCGGAGATGACGGCAGTGCCGCTCACTGCCGCGCGCTGCCTGAGCGAGGCGAGATACTGGCCAAGGTCAAACCCATCCCCTGCGCACTTCGACGAGAAGTCGATGACCCACTCGCCTGCGCGGCGTTGCAGTGCATGCCGGTCACGCCTCACCAGAAGGTTTTCCGGCGGCCTGGAGGCCAGTTCCGTCACCACATTGAGCACCGCGTAGGCGTTCGCACCGAGCTCCTGCTCATAGCGTTCGCTGGCTGCGACGACAACTTCTTGCAGCGCATCCCAGGCGAGCCGGCGAATGTCAACGCTGGGCAGCTCTGCGGCCGGCGCCTGAAAACCCAGCACGTCGCCCACAAAGCCTGCGATCGCGCCGGCAGGTACCGGACAAGCCTGGAGCCGCGCAAGAAAGGTCTGGAAGTCCTTCTTCTGCTTGGCCAGTCGTTCGTGGGCGATCTCGAACTTCACCGCCTCGCGGATTTCGCGGCGCTGATGGCTCATCTTGAAGCTGATCAACGAGCTGCGCAGGATCAGGCCGTTCTTGCAGACCTTGCGGCTGTACCCGATGTCGAAGCACAAGGCGCGGGTGCGGTTGTAGCTATTGCTGACGCGGACGAACGGTCCGTACACCTCCGGCTTCTGACTTGCCGCCAGCCCTGAGAAGTCCAGCGCCGCCGAGTTGTGCGCCAGGTCGATGAAGCAGGTGCCGCCAGTGGATGGCGCGTCCACGCTCGCAACCTGCCACTCGCTGGCCCTTGTTTCTGGGAAGGCAGCGCGGGCGCAGTCGTGCGCCAGGCTCAGGGCTTCAGCATGGCTGACCAGCCGGTAGGCCCGTCCGACCACACCCAGGACCCGCCCGGTGGGCATCTGAACGACGGCCTGGTTGTCCCGAGCCTGAACCTCACGGTCGCCCACTTTGACGTACAGCGGTTGCAGGGCGACTTCGAACATCGCCTCGTTCAGTGTATGGATTCTGGGCATGCAGTTTCCTATCGCGCCGTGTGACGCAGCATGAACACTATCTCCTGTGTAGCTCAAGAGATGAGCCAACCGACTGCAGCACCGGGGAACGGTGAACAATCCGCAGGTGCGCCCGAGCAACGTGATAGCCACCCCCGGCGCGGGTTCGTCCATGTTGGCTGGAGCCGGTGGCCTACGGATTGACCGCCCGCTTTTTGGCCTTGTGAGGTGTCTGTTGGTCACGGACACTGGACGGTTGTTCGGAGCGGAGTTGGTCTACGCGGTCTGCCCATATCTGGAGCAAGTCACGGCGTTCGGCCTGATAAACGTGTCGGTTGTATGCAGCACGAACCCGATTGCCAGGCACGTGGGCCAAGCAATGTTCGATCACGTCGATGTTTGCGCCGGTCGCGTTGAAGTGGGTACTGAATGTCGCGCGCATGCCGTGCGGGGTGCCGTCACCGCTGAAGCCGAGCCGCTCCATCAGTGCATTGAGGCTTCGATCGGCCATCGGCCGATCGGCATCGAGTCGATTGGGGAACAAGTAGACGCTGCCGTCGGGAACGAGCGCCCGCAGTTCCTGCAGCAGCTTCACGCACTGACGGGAGAGCGGCACCCAGTGCGCGCGGCCAGCCTTCATCCGGTGGGCGGGGATCTCCCATTCGGCGGCTTTCAGGTCGATCTCGCTCCACTTGCCCCCGGTGACTTCGGCCTTGCGACAGGCCGTCAACACGACGAGCAGCATAGCGATCCGGGTCTGCTCGTGGATCGTGTCGATGGCATCCAGCTTGCGCAGGAACTCGCCGAGTAAGGCGGGTGACAGGGCAGGGTGGTTCTCCTGGTTGCGCTTGCGGAGCACGCGAACCGGCGGAACGGGGTTGTCGGCGATCAGCCCGGAGTCGATGGCGTACTCGAAGATGCCCCAAAGGTAGTTGCGCAGGTTCCGCGCGACCTCCGGCGCTCGCGCCTCAACCTCTTTCAGCGCAGTGGTCAGTTCGAGGCGCGTGATCTTCGAGATCGGCCGGTCCTTGAAGCGGGGCGTCAGGTCCTTCTCGATCTCCCGGTTGCGCTGCAGGACCGTCGCTGGACGAAGGTCCGCGCCGGTGGCCTTGTTCCAGTCGGCGCAGACGGCGCCGAAGCTGCCCTTGACGCGATGCAGTTCGGCTTGGGCGCGGCCCTCGCGCTCCTCACGCCGCGCCTGTACCGGATGGATGCCCTTCGCGACCAGCTTGCGCGACTCTGCGTGCGCGCTCCGCGCGTCGGCGAGCGTGACCTCGGGGAACGCCCCAAGCGCCTGCAGACCTTCGACGCCGTCCAGCCTGAACTTGTAGCGCCAGAGCTTCGAGCCGTTGGGCTGGACGAGGACGAACAGGCCACCCGTGTCGGCCAGCTTGTAGGCACGTTCTGCCGGCTTGGCCGACTTGATCTGAAGGGTCGTCAGCACTGGGGGTATCGGTCGATCCGTACCCCCAACCATACCCCCAGCCGATCGAGATCTCAAGAAATCAGCCGGAACGGCTTGAGACAAGGTGTGGCGCTAAGTCGTTGTCACGTATAGGGTATTCAGGACAACCTGGGACATCCTGAAATCGCCCGGGACCCCCATGCACAGTTCAGGTGGCGAGTTGCATTGGTTGAAGAGAATCCTGTTGAATCGGGTAGTTCAAGCAATCCGCCATTGGCCCGCTGCGCATGTGGCTACCCCAGCACCTCCATGCATCTATTGATTCTGCCTTCCTCTGCGCGTGCGAACCGGCGGCGCGTCCAGTCCGGCAATCGGTGGCGATTCGGGCGGTCAGACGGTCAGACGGTCAGAAAACTCTGCGCGCAGGTGGTTCGCCCCATTCGTGTCGGGTCGAGAAGCAGCGGAGCGGGGTGGGTGGCCGGGGCAGACCTCGGGCCCACACATTGGGTAAGACCGGATGCACACCAAAACGGGACCCATTGAGACATTCCGGGAGCGCTTGCGACTTCCAAGGCTGGAAAGCCCTGGACGACACCGCACGCGGTTCGGGTCACTGATTCTGTTCTGGCTGACCGTGCCCCGATGGGCGAGCCAGATGACAGTGCGACGGCTTCCAACGAAAAGAGCTGCGGCTGCACGAAGGAGCGTCAATGTCATCCGTCGGCTTGTCCTGTGCTGCCGCCAACGCCCCGACGCGGCTGGTCAGCCGCGTTGCGGCTCCGGCGATGGGGGGCGCCGTGGCCGTTCGCGCCGCACTCGATCGGGCCTTCCGGATGCCGGCGGACGACCCACCCGCTGGCCCGGCAGGCTTGATGCAGAACCTGGGAAAAGTGGTCGGCTTCGTGCTTGCGTTTCTGGCGGGGCGCTGTCTCACCAGTGAAGGCGAGTTGAACGTGGCCAAGGCACCTCTTGCCCGCACAGGCCACTTGCCCTTCAGGCCTGAGGCGCTGAGGCTGCTGCGCAGACACGATGAGAAGCGACGGAGCGTGGTGCAAACGTACCAGCTGCCGTTTCCGGGGCAGCAGGTTCTGGCAATACCGCGCCGCCCTGAGTGCCTGGGCCCGACGTCGGGCGGTCAAGCAGCAGCAGCGCGTCGCCGCCAACCCACAGCCCACAGGCCCAGCAGACCAGCGATGAACAGCCCGGCCGTCTGGGGTTCGGGTACGGCGGTCACGACAAGCCGGAAATTGGCGTAGTCGGCCAAGAATTCAAGCTCGCCTGGGCCCACGAGGCTGCCTGTCTGCAACAGCCCAAAGGTCATGGGCGCGCCATTGAAGTCGGGGTTGGCCACGCCAAAGCTGCCCGCGGCGGTGCTGTAGCTCACAAAGTCTGAGGCCTGCAGCGCACTGGCAGCCAGGGTGTTCCAGCCCGTTGTTGACCCGTTGATCAACGAGGGCCCTGGCACCACAGCCGCAAACAGCTGGCCGTTTTGCAGGATCAGTGGGCGAAAGGAATTGCCGAAACTGACCACCGGTGGGTTGGTCGAGAGGTTCTTGTCGATCTGCGCGTTGATGCTGGCGACACCGCCTTGAACCGAAGGTGTGTAGACAAAACCGTCGACGAGGTAAGCCACATTGAACCTTCCTTCGCCGGTGTATTCAGCGCGCACACGCAGCGCCGTGCTGCCCGTGGGGCCGCACAGCAAGCATGTGCTTGGGGTGACGGTGACTGAGCCGAACGTCTGCGACGACGAGGTGTAGGGGCCGGTGTTGAAGCCGCCATCGAAGAAGATCACCTGAGCCTGTGCGGCACTGGCCGCTGCCGACAAGGCAAGGGCTGACGACAGGAAGAAAGTTGTTGCTTGCATGAGGGCTTGCTCCCGTGACTTGAATTGAAGAGCCACGAGTCTGGGCGCAGGAACGCAGCGCTGTCATCCTACAAAGGAGCGCCGCGCAACCGCGGTTTGAAACGCGCGTGCTGCAGGCGGTGCACCGCGTCATAACGCGGCTGCTGATACTGCTCACCCGCAAAGGGGTGGCGGCAGGGCGCCCTGGCCAGGCACTTTCACATCGGCTGGGAACACCGGCCGCCTGTCGTCAAGCCGCTTCTGAGACAGGCGCTCCTCGGCGGCGCAGCCTGCCTGCTGCCAGTGCTGCACAGCCCAGTGCAAACAGGGCCAGCGTGGAAGGCTCGGGTAGCGCCCACCGCCGCCAGGCGTTCGCTGTCCTGGCGCCTGAAGGTCGATGCCCTGCAGGGGGCATCGGTGGCCTGAACGATGTGGCCATGCTGCTGCAACACGGTGGCTGGGCTGGCGCGTCCGGCTGAGCTCGGCGCGGAAAGCTGAGCGGGCGTCGGTTCGGGCGTCGAACCCACGCCGTCTTGGATGTCCGATGACCCGGGCTGCGGGGCCGAGAGCTCGGCGACGGGATGATCATCGTCATCGGTTCTGTGGCGCTGCTTTTCTTCGCCACGAAGGCCTTGTTGGCCATGTCCGCCTTGTTTGTCGTGCACGCCCGGTTTCAGGCTGAGGCGCAGTCAGCGGTGGCCTGGCGGACAGACAGGCGTTGCAGAGGGTGGCGCAGGCAGCACGTCCAAAAAAAATATAGGTACCCCCGAGCGGCAATCTGGGTAGCGGTGCGGTTGTTCGCGCCAAACCCTCGCCTGAGACTGGCTGGCGTTTCAACGAGCGCGCCGGCCTCAGGACCTGACACCGAGGCCGTCGCAGTGCCAGGGGCCGGTGCGCGCATGGCTGAACAACAACGAACACAACAAACACCCGCAGGGGAGACAAGCATGAACCGAACCTTGCCCGAAGCGCCCGTCTTGCTGATGTGCGCGGCAGCCGCCAGTTTTGTTCTCAGCAACGCCGTTGTGAAGCACCTGGGGCAAGAAGGGCTGCCGACGGGGCAGACCTTGTTTGTCAGGGGCTGCATCGCCACGCTGATCCTGCTGGCCGTTGTGCTGGCCACGCAGGGGAAGCAACACCTGGCGGCGCTCAGGCGCGGGCCGGTGCTGGCACGGGCGACGGCCGAGGGCGTGGGCTCGACGCTCTTTCTGGCCTCTCTGGCTTGGCTGCCGCTGGCCAACGCCACGGCGATTGACCTGTCGTCGCCGCTGGTCTTGAGTCTGCTGGCCGTCGTCTTCTTCGGCGATCGTGTGCCGCCGCAGCGTTGGCTGGCCATCATGGCCGGCTTTGTTGGCGTGCTGTTGGTGGTTCAGCCTCGGTCGGGGCAGCTGGACGGCGCAACCCTGCTGTGCGTGCTGGGCACCGGGTTGCACGCCGTACGCGACCTGTTGACGCGGCGCATCCCGCCGGACATTCCGTCGGTGGTGGTGGCGTTGGCGTCTGCTCTGGCGCTGACGGCGATGGCCGGTGGCTGGACGCTGTTGGGTGGTTGGCAGCCCATGGCCTGGCAGCACCTGGGTTGGCTGATGCTGGGTGCGGTTTGCCTGGTGGCGGGCGTGCTGCTGGCTGTGGCCAGCCTGCGCCGGGGCGCGCTGCCCACGGTGGCGCCGTTTCGCTACCTGAGCCTGCCGTTTGCGCTGCTGCTGGGCTACACGGTCTGGGGCGAACTGCCCAACGCACTGGCATGGGCCGGCAGTGCGCTGATTGCCCTTTCTTGCCTGTGTGTGCTGCGCAGTGCAAAGCCTGCACCCGTTGCTGAAACTTCGAACCAGCCCGATGCGCGGGTTTCCGCCCTCGGCTCACGGGGCACGGTGTGTTGATGACCCACACGTCGTCCAGCCCGCCGGCTTCCCGCTGCGGGGGCTGAGGTCGCAGCCCTGGGTCCGCGTTGCGGCGCGATGGACGCTGCGAGTGCCTTTCGAGCCGGTTCTCGTCAGCGCCGTACATCCCCAGCCTCTCATGCTGGGGGTTTCGGTGTTGCAGCGACTCAGGCAGTGGCCTTGATCAATTCGACGGTGGCCGCATTCACTTCGGCGGGATGCGATGCGGAAGGAAAGTGTTGGCCACCCGCGACCACCTGCAAACGGGCGCAGCTTGAGCCGGTGAACCTCTGAATCTCGTCCTGGGCATTGGCGACTGAATCGACCTGATCAGACGTTCCGTGCATCCACAGCACAGGGCAGGTGATGTAGCGAAGCCGTCCATGCAAGCCGTCGCGATCGCACAGGTTGATCGACGCCATCAGCAAGCGCCGGCGTGCTGCATCGCCGCTGTAGTTGTCACGGTGCATCCGATGCCAGTGTTGACGCTGTTCTTCTGATTTCGGTCCACCGATGCCGGCCGACAAGATGAAGTCGGTGAACCCGCCATCCACTACCCAGTCATAACCCAAGGGCTCAGACAAGGCATCAATGACGGGCGAGCACGCCTCGTGGCCATTCCAGCATCCCAGGGCTTGCATGCGTGCGCTCTCGAAATCCATGCATGTGCCCAAGGGGACGATGCCTTGGATGCGGTCTGGCCGCAGCAGCGCCATCCGGGCAGCCACCCAGCCCTCTTGGGAAGTGCCCACCACGTAGGCCTTGTCGATGCCCAAGGCCTCCATCGCCTGCAGGTTCGCAGTGGCCGTGTCCCAGTAGGTGAACTGTTCCGACGGGCTTCGGGTTGCGCCATGACCGAATAACTCGATGGCGATCAAGTTGGCGGTGGCGGCCAACGTGGTGTCTTCGAACTGTGGGGCGAACAGGTCCGCCGAGGTGCTGAATGAATTGACCATCGACTGCTTCAAGGAAGTGCGCCGCTCACCCCCTCTGCGCGACATCGTCGACTGCTTCTGGCGTGACGAATCGCTCTTCTTTGCCTCGAACGGCTTATTCGAGATGCTTTCCGACGGCGGCGTGGACGTCATGTTCGTCCTGGGTGCAGCTGTCTGCGTCGAAGCGCTGATGATGGAACGCGCAGGGCTCCCACAACCCCGCTGCATGGGCTTCAGCGCCCCGCCATGAACCAGCGCGCCAGCCAGTGGCTGCGGCGCATGGCCTGGATCTCGTCCCAGTCGGGGTTCCGCAGCCGCTGGCCGCTGCGGCGTTCAAGGTCCAGCAGGAACAGCGCCTTGCCCAGGGCGGGGCCCGCCTGCGCTACCCCGGCCCAGACCAGAGCGGCAGTCAGCAACACGATCGCCAGGGTCAGAAGCCCCGTATCGCCGCCCCCGTGCAGGCGCCACAGCAGCGGCAGGTTGGCGGCCAGCGCACCCACCTGCCAGGGCGCCATCGCCGGACGGTGCTCTGGCGAAGCCGTCAACGCCGCAGGCTTGAGCACGCCCTTGCGCCTGTCCACATGCTGGCGCACCCAGGGTCCGTCGTCGCCCTCGCGCGACAACTGCGCCCGCACCTTCCACGCCGAACCCAGCACGGGCACCACCGCCACGCCCATGCCGGCCAGCCAGGCCAGAACGGACACACCGGTCAGGCCCGCCAGATGCACCAGCAACAGGTTGGCGCCACCCGCGAACGCAGCCATCAACAGCATGTAAAGGGGGATGCCCGCCACCATGTGCCGCGCGGCCACGTCGGAGCGGTAGGCCATCCAGCCCGCGATGCCCCCCAGGGCGATGGCGAGCAGGGCTCCGGCCACCCAGGCCAGCGTCGCGCCCAAGGCGCTGACGTACAGCAAGGACGTGAGCAGTCCCATGAGCCCGGCGCTGGCCGGCCCGGTCAGCAGCTGGCTGCGCTGCAAGATCAATTCAGGGCCCGTTCTGCCGCGCCTTCGATGGCGTCGCCGTATCCCGCCGTGTTGAAGGCTACCTGGACGGCAACGCCCGCCACCAAGCCGATGATGACCAAGGGTGCGCCGGCCACCGCGCCAGCGGTGACGAAGCCCACGGCCCACACCGCTCCCCATCCGCCCGCGAAGCCGGCGAGATTGCCGCTTTGGCTGCCTGCCGACTGCACCAGGAACCGCCGGCCGTTGAAGCTGCGCTGCCCGCTGGCCTGGTCCACGTCGATGGAGCCGACCAGGTCCAGCGCCGCGGTCGGCGCGAAGGCCAGCACCCCCGAGCCTGTGCGGCCCTGGGTCCAGCGCAGCCAGGCGGGCAGGCGCTGTTCGCCGGCCATCACCGCGGCGTTGCGCATTTGCTGCGCGCTCATGCTGCTGCCCCTGAGCGTGGCGGACGTGCCGGATCCGTTCGCGCGCCATTGGGTTGCGGGCCCTCCAGTGCCGGGGATGGCCCGGTTGATGACCTGTATGGGCAGCCCACGGATGCGAAGCCGCACCCGTGGTCGCTGGCCGCGTTCGGCGGCGTTGTACAGCTCCATGTGAGGCGACAGCCGAACGCGCTGCGCGCCGCCAGCGTTGATGGCTGCGAGGCCTGCCTGCATCCGTCGCAGCGTGCCGGCTTCGTTGACACCCTGCAATGCACCCGCCAGGGCTGCAGAGCTGTTGCCCAAGACATTGCCGGCCCCGTAGATTGCGCCTGGCGCTTCCTGGTTCAGCCGGGCGATGCTGCTGGCAGGCGCATCGGGTTCCGTTTCCGGGAACAGGTAGTTCAGGACCCTCGATCTGCCAGCCGGCTGGGTCGCCCCACGCCCTGAGGCCGGCGGTGTCGCCCGCATTTCGGGGCCGCTTGGCCCTTGCTGCAGCAGGTGCTGCACGACGGGTGCATCGAGCGCGAAGTCGCCGTCCAGCGTTTCCAGGTTCACTTCAAGGCCGTTGGCCAGGCCACGCCCGCCCGCGCCATCGACAGCGACTGCAACAGGCTGTTGTGCCCAGCGAACTGGCGCGCGAATTCGCGCGCCTGAACTTCGGCAGCCTGCTGGGCGCTGCTGGGTAGCGAAGGGGCTGCAGGCATGGGGTGACTCCGTGGTGCGCTTCGACGTGTGTTCAAAGTGGATTGTTGCCGTACCCAGCAGCACGAAAGCACGACTTTGAACGACCATTGCCAAGTATCGCTTGCCGGGTTGCCTGCCGGCTTGACAGCCCGTGCGCCCGCCTGGGATCAGGCCGCAGCCACCAGCGTGTGTCGGCCGCCCTGTTTGCCGCCGTACATCGCGGCGTCGGCCACACTTAGCAGTTCGGCGGCGCTGCGGCCCATCTGCTGCAGGCGTTGCGCCACTTCACGCCGCAGCAGGTCGCCGGCCTCGTGACCCCAGCGGTCGTTCACGGCCTTGAAGCCATCCAGGTCCATCAGGTACAACGCCAGCCGGAGCACGCCGCCGGCATCGGCGTCACCCGGGTTGGCCAAGTGCGTTTCCAGCGCGATGTCGAGCACACGGCGGTTGTGCAGCCCGGTCAGCGGGTCGGTGCTGGCCAGCAGCCAGCAGCGTCAGCAGGCTGAGCACCGAGATCCAGTGCAGGGCGCGAACGGCACGCGGGGCGTGCAGCCGCATGTTCAGTGCGCGCAGGAAGAATTGCACGTTGGTGACGACGATCAGCGCCGGTGCCAGCACCGTGATGTTCGCCGCCAGCCAGTCGCTGTTTGGCCAGAACCACACCGCCCCATGCCCGTAGATGCCCAGCGAGAGCAGTCAGGACGACAGCAACGCGCCCGCATGAGCCAGGAACACGCCCTGGCGCCATTGCAGGCCGGTCACCAGGCGGTACAGCATCATGAACACCCACAGGCCGCCCATCACACCCTGGAACGCCAGGTCGGCGCCTTCGTCGGCCAGCAGTTCGCCTTTTTGCATCAGCACCGGTTCGACGAGTTGGGCGCTGGGCGTGACGATGCGCAGCATCAGGTGCTGCGTCTGCCCGTGCTGCAAGCGCAGCGGGGCGGTCAGTGCGCGGGTGGGAAGCGGGCGGTCGCGGTGGTCGACCAGGGCACCCATTTCCAGCGTGTGCAATACCCTGCCCTGGTTGTCCAGCACGGTGAGCTGCACCTGCTGCAGGATCGGGTAGCCCAGGCTCTGGGTCCCGTCCGACGGTGCCTGTCCATCCAGATAAAGCGGCAGGTGGACCCAGGTGACGCCGCTGTGCGGCCATAGGTTGCCTCGGGGCCCGGTGGGTGCGGCGAATTCGTCCCGACGCTGCCTTCGGGCAGACCGAGGGAAGGAGGGCGGACTCAGGGTGCAAGCAAGGCGATCGGGCTCATCGCCAGGGTCTTCGGCCCGTTCGGCTGGAACTGAACCGGCGGCGGACCCCCCAGCCATGGCCAGTGCCGGCCGCGCCGGTATCGGCCAGTACGCAGTTCACCGCGCCGGTGCCGTCGCCCTGAAGCGTTCGTGGCAAGCCTTGCAGGCGTCCTGCACCTGCACTACCGCGGGCCGCACGGCGTCCAGCGTGCCGGTCTGGGCGGCGGCCAGCAGCGCGTCGACGGTTTGCAGGTAGACAGCTTGAGCCTGCTCGAACGCGGCGGGTTCGGCCCACACCTCCGGTCGGGCGCGTGTGGGCGGGTACTGGCTGTCGGCCGGGAACAAGGGCCAGGGCTTGCGCGACAGTTGCTGCAGCGCCAGCGCCTGGGCGACGAATTCCGACGGGTTGTAGGTTTGGCGTCCGCGCGCGGCCAGGCCCATCGGTTCCAGCGTGCGCGTGAAGTCCTTGAAGATGGCTTGGCGCTGGCTCACCCAACGTTGCGGATGGGTGTCGGGCACGGCGGTCTCTCCGCAGGCGGACAGCAGCAGCAGCGCGGCCAGCAGGGCTGGCACCGGATGGCGGGGTCGGGGCAAAGGCATGCGTGGGGCTCGCGGCAAAGCATGGGGGCAGGGCGGAAACCGCCAACCTTAGCCGGGTGCCGCCGTTTCGACGAGTCCCCGAGGTCAATGACCCTGTTCAATCCGGCGTCGGTCCGGGCTGCGGCCCGGCCCTGGGCGCGCGGGGCCGGGCGCTGCAGGCAGAATCGGCGGCGCCTGCAGGCTGCGGCCTGGCTGCCAGGCCTGCGTTCAATCCGGGAGACCCATCGCATGAGCATCCACACCCCGTCGTCATCCGGCTCCGCACCGGTGTCCCTGCCGCGCCTGCGCGACATGGCCGGGCGCGGCGAGAAGATCGCCATGCTCACCGCCTACGACGCCAGCTTCGCCGCGCTGCTCAGCGACGCCGGCGTCGACGTGCTGCTGGTGGGCGACTCGCTGGGCAACGTCATCCAGGGCCAGCCCAGCACGCTGCCGGTGGCGCTGGAGCACATGGCCTACCACACCGCCTGCGTCGCCCGCGGTCTGGCGCAAGGCGGGGGCCGGGCCTGGCTGGTGGCCGACATGCCCTTCGGCAGTTATGAGTCGGGCCCGATGCAGGCCTTCGAGTCGGCCGTGGTGCTGATGCGCGCCGGGGCGCAGATGGTCAAGCTCGAAGGCGGCGGGCCGGTGGCCGAGACCGTGCGCTTTCTGGTCGACCGCGGCATTCCCGTCTGTGCCCACCTGGGCCTGACGCCGCAGCGCGTGCACGCGCTGGGCGGGTTCCGCGTCCAGGGTCGTGACGAAGCCGGCGCCGCCCTGCTGAAGGCCGACGCCGCGGCACTGGCCGCGGCCGGCGCCGCGCTGCTGGTGCTGGAACTGGTGCCCGCGGCGCTGGCGCGCGAAGTGACGCTGGCACACCCTGGGCTGATGACCATCGGCATCGGCGCCGGTGCCGGCACCAGCGGGCAGGTGCTGGTGCTGCAGGACATGCTGGGGCTGACGCACCGCCCCAGCGGCAAGGCGCCGCGCTTCGTGCGCGACTTCACCCGCCTGCCTGGCAGCGATGCCGATGCGCCCGGCCTGACGGTGCGCCAGGCCGTGCGGGCCTACGTGGCCGCCGTCAAGGACGGCAGCTTCCCCGACGAAACCGTGCATTCGTTCTGAGCATTCGCCAGGGTCCTGTTCCCATGCAAACACTGCACACCCTTTCCGAACTGCGCGCCGCCCTGCAAGGGCAGGCCCGCACCGCCTTCGTGCCGACCATGGGCAACCTGCATGAAGGCCACCTGGCCCTGGTGCACGAAGCCCGCCGCCACGGCAGCCCGGTGGTGGCCAGCGTGTTCGTGAACCGGCTGCAGTTCCTGCCCCACGAAGACTTCGAGCAGTACCCGCGCACCCTGGCCCGCGACAGCGAGATGCTGGCCGATGCCGGCTGCGACCTGCTGTTCGCGCCTTCCGAACATGAGCTCTACCCCGAACCCCAGGCCTACAAGGTGCACCCGCCGGCGGCGCTGGCCGACCTGCTGGAAGGCGAGTTCCGCCCCGGCTTCTTCACCGGCGTGTGCACGGTGGTGATGAAGCTGTTCCAGTGCGTGCAGCCCGCGGTGGCGGTGTTCGGCCAGAAGGACTACCAGCAGCTGATGGTGGTGCGCGGCATGGTGCGGCAGTTCGCGATGCCGATCGAGGTGCTGGGCCTGCCCACGGTGCGCGCGGCCGACGGGCTGGCGCTGTCCTCGCGCAACGGCTACCTGGGCGCGCTGGAACGCACCCAGGCCACCGAACTGCCGATGGCGCTGCAGCGCCTGGCCGCCGAAGCGCGCGACGGCAGCCGGCCGCTGGCCCTGCTGGAAGCCGCCGCGGCCGAGGTGCTGCGCACGCGCGGCTGGGCGCCCGACTACCTGTGCGTGCGCCGTCGCAGCGACCTGCTGCCGCCCAGCGATGGTGAACGCGCTTCAGGCCTGCCGCTGGTGGCGCTGGGCGCGGCCCGGCTGGGCGCCACACGGCTGATCGACAACCTCGAATTCTGAGAACAAGAACCCGAACTGCTGGAGACAAGAAGATGAGCGTGGATTTCAAGGGCCGGGTGGCCATCGTCACCGGGGCCGGTGGCGGATTGGGGCGGCAGCATGCGCTGGCCCTGGCCGCCCGAGGCGCGAAGGTGGTGGTGAACGACTTCGGCGGCGCGCGTGACGGCACCGGTGGCAGCAGCGCGGCGGCGCAGGCCGTCGTCGACGAGATCCTGGCGGCCGGCGGCCAGGCCCTGGCCAACGGGGCCTCGGTCACCGACATGGCGGCGGTGCAGGCCATGGTCGACGAGGCCGTGGCGGCCTGGGGCCGGGTCGACGTGCTCGTGAACAACGCCGGCGTGCTGCGCGACAAGAGCTTCGCGAAGATGACGCTGGAGGACTTCCGCTTCGTGCTGGACGTGCACCTGATGGGCGCGGTGCACTGCTGCAAGGCGGTGTGGCCGCTGATGCAGGCGCAGAAGTACGGCCGCATCGTGATGACCACCTCGTCCAGCGGCCTGTACGGCAACTTCGGGCAGAGCAACTACGGCGCGGCCAAGCTGGCCCTGGTGGGCCTGATGCAGACGCTGGCGCTGGAAGGCGAGAAGTACGACATCCGCGTCAACGCCCTGGCCCCCACCGCGGCCACGCGCATGACCGAAGACCTGATGCCGGCCGCCGTGCTGGCCGCGCTGCAGCCCGAAGCCGTGGTGCCGGCGATGCTGGTGCTGGCTGCAGCCGACGCACCCACGCGCACCGTGCTGTGTGCCGGTGCCGGGGCTTTCGAGGCCGCGCACATCACGCTGACCCAGGGCGCGTGGATCGGCACTGGCACTGATGCGCCCGAGCGCCTTGCCGCCGCGCTGGATGCCGTACGCGACCGCCAGGGCGAAACCGTGCCCGGCAGCGGTTCGGCCCAGGGCACGCAGGAGGTGGCGCGGGCGCTGGCGCAGGGCGGCGTCAGGCCTTAGCCCGATCACACGCGCCGCCCAGCGAACCCTGCAGCCCCGGCCCTTCGCAGCGACGGGCCATCGCTTGACCGCCGCTGCAAGCCGCTGCTAATGTCAAAGTGAAGTGGCAATCAGGCGGTTCGGGCAAAGATCGAATCAGCGGGGGCTGGCATGAACGGATCAACGGATCAACGGATCAACGGATCAACGGATCATCGGCTTATGTCGGCGCGCGACACCGTTGGTTTCATTTTCTGGCTCTGGCCGCAGTTTGTTTTCCCGCGCACGCTGCGCAACTCTCCAGCGCTGAACGCGAGCAGCTGTCGCAGCACGCCGAAAGCAACGGTGGCTACGCCAGCGTGATGTTGTCTCTGGCAGAGCTGTCTCTGGAGCAGATTCGCCAGCGCGGCGTGGCCGCGATTCGTCAGGAAACTGAAGTGACGCTGACGAAGCTGCGCACCCAGTTGGGCGCTGAAGCGCTTCCCACAGGCGTCTGGAACAACGGCATGGGTCAGGCGGGCCTGTTGGTGACTAGGCGGGGGTTGGATCTGCTCGAGCAGGCCAACGAAGTCAAGGCCCTGCAGCTCGACACTACACGCGGCCTGCGAGATCTGGCTTGGATGAGCTTGCATACGGGCCGAGCTATCGAAAGCGCCTTGCGAACCAGTGGCGAAGCCATAGTCGAAATCGTTTTGAACTCCGAAATCGGCTACGAGATAGGCAGCAGCGGACAGACCGTGTACCGCCCGTCGGCTGCGGCCGCCACTGAGCATGTCCGCATGCTGCAGCGTCTGCAGTCCAAGGCTGGTGCCGGGCTGAGGATCATCGACGACCGCTTGGCGCGCCAGGGCGCATCGGCCCGAGTGGCCGCGCAGATCGACCGGGCGGCTTACCACGCGCTGCGCATGGCGCCAGAGGTGCGTGCGCTGCTCGTCGAAGGTGTTCGTCCATCCCTCTGGTCGGAAGACGTCTTGGCTGCTGCTGCCGCAGCGGATGGCGCCCGCGTCATCTTGAGCCTGCACGGGGCGGACAGCTTCTCGCCCTACCAGGGCTACATGAGTCCCAGCAGCTGGGCTGCCCAGTCCGTCAGCCATCGCGCTGCGCTCGACGCGCTGCTGGCAGAGATCGATGCACAGCCGGTCGAGCCCGTGCTGGACGCTGGCGTCGGTTCGCTGAGCGCCTGGCTCAGCCAGGAAAGCCTGCAAACCCTATACGCAAGGCGCGACCCGCGAGTGCGAGCAGTCGAACTGGTCAAGCCCATGGGTGGGCCGGCGCTCAGTACCAGCATGAGCGCCCCACTGGTCAACATGGCGCCGGCCTGGGCCGCTGGTTACCGCGGTGCGGGCCAGGCCATCTTCATTCTCGACACGGGCGTTCGAAAGGATCACGAGTTTTTCAAAGGCAGCGGTAGCGCCAGCGCCAGCCGCGTTATCGCGGAAGCCTGCTTTGGCACCACCAGCGGCGGCTACGTGTCCATCTGTCCTCCACCGCCGAACCCGCTACCCCCGGGTACCAATTACCAGGTGGGGCCCGGCGACAGTCTCGTAGGGACGGTCGGCTCGGGCATGCCCTACAACAATGCAAACTACTGCGCGGCTCAGGCGGGCATATGCAGCCATGGCACCCATGCGGCAGGTATAGCGGCCGGCCGCAGCCAACCAAGCTTATCTCCAGCAGGCATCCAAGGCATGATGCCCGATGCGCAGCTGGTTGCGGTCCAAATCCACTCCTTTCCCGCGAATTCGAGCGGCGGGCCGCGCTGGTTCAACGAAGACTTGCTTGAGGCCCTGAAGGCGGTGGAGCGTGCGGCCCAGAACTTGGCGCAGCCCGTGACCCCTTACGTGGTGAACGCCAGCATCACCGGCTCGACTGCGATTGGTACTTGTGACGGCGACCTGAACCACAGCGCCATTGCGCCCAAGGTCGGCCAGCTGATGTCCCTAGGCGTGCCGTTCGTTGCAGCGACTGGCAATGGGAGTTCGAACCAGTACATCACCTTCCCGGCCTGCCTCGGGGCAGCCGTCAAGGTGAGTGCCGTGGTCAACGCCGGCAGCGGTAGTGTGCGACTGGCCAATGCGAATCTCGCAGACCCTGCCTCTTTCGCTGGCCCCATACTGTTGGCACCAGGCGGCGGTGTGATTGCGAACGGTGAAGGTGTTACGTCATCCTCAGCGACGACGACCACGAGCATGATTCCGCTCACCGGCACATCGTTCGCAACACCGCATGTCAGCGGCATGTTGGCGGGCGTGAAGGCTGCCATCCCTGGGGTCGACGTGGCCAACAGCGTGGCTTGGATCATGGGGACGGGCAGCATCGCCGTCAATGTGCAGATCAACCCGCCACCTGCGCAACCAAAGCCGTTTCGTCGCATTAGGTATCCCGGGCCTTGAATTCGCGACAGGAGACGTCATGAACCAAGCCTACAGGCGCCGCTTCACCCTGGCCTCACTCTGTGTTGCCCTTGCAGCTTGCGGCGGTTCTAACGGTGACGCGGTTGAAGAGTATCAACTGCAGTTCAATCGAAACACATCCGTGTACGAAGATAGGCAGACGAACGGTGAGGGCGCACCTGACTGCGCGCCGACCTACGTCAATGTATTCATTGAACGCAGGGACGGACGCGAGCCGCCTGGCGACCTGGTGGCGCATCGTGTGACGCTGTCCCGTGCCGATGGCTCCCAAGCCTGGTCACTACCGATAGACCAACGGCGCTCGGGCTTGTACCAATACCCGACCGGGCGGCTTTGGCAGGCCTTCGCCGAGAGATGTTCCTTCAACCGCGTGACGGGCGAGCGTTTCAACGTCTTCCCGCCTGGCAGCTTAGCCACCCTCACCGTCGAACTGAGCGCAGGGGGCCTCAACGGTCAACTCCAGCAGCACGACGTCTACATTGATCGTTGACGCAGTCCGCCTTCAGGCTCTGCGTCGGCGCCGGGCCCGACCCACGCGACTCCGCTGGGCCCGTCCAGGTCGCAGCAGAATCAAGCGGCAACTTGGCGGTAGGTCACAAAGTCCAGTCTATTGCCCACCGGTATACAAGGCATGATGCCTGACGCTACTGTCGTCGCTGTCCAGATTTTCTCGTACCCGAAGTCCGGCGCAGGAGGAGCGAGATGGCTCCCAGATGACTTGGTGGATGCCCTCACGGCTGTCAGGACTGCGGCGGACAACCTGCCGCTGGGCACCGCGCCGAGGCCTTGCGTGGTGAACGCCAGCCTTGGTGGCTCGCAATTCATCAGCACCTGTGACTCTCAGCCGGGTGTGACTGCGATTGCAACCCAGGTTGAAAACCTGCTTTCCAGGGGTATACCTTTCGTCGCAGCGACGGGAAACAGCCAGTCCAATAATGCGATCAGTTCCCCGGCCTGCATCAGGGCTGCCATCAAAGTGAGCGCCGTTCGGAATTTAGGTAACGGTGACGACCGCCTGCCCAAGGCGAATATCGCTAACCCGGCGATGTTTGGAGACAGCGATCCAAACACTTTCGATGGCCCGATCTTGCTGGCACCCGGAGGTAGCGTGCCTGACAGCAATCCGGGTGTGCTGTCCTCGTCGAGTTCCACGGCCACGAGCATGGCGCGGTTCAGCGGCACTTCGATGGCGGCGCCCCATGTCAGCGGCATGTTGGCCGGGGTGAAAGCCGCGAGCCCAGGGGCCAGCGTGGCCGACTGCGTCGCGTGGGTCTTGAGCACAGGCAGCATTGAGGTAGATGTGCCACTGAACCCGCCATCTGCGCAAACAACGCCGTTTCGCCGTATCAGGTATCCCGGGCCTTGACTTTTCGACAGGGGACCGTCATGAACCAAGCCTACGGGCGCCGCTTCACCCTGGCCTTGCTCTATGTTGTTCTCGCAGCTTGCGGTGGTTCTAAGGGTGACGCGGTTGAAGAATTTCAACTGCAACTCGGTCCATTGACAGGTGCGAGTGAGAATAGGACGGCGCTCAGCGCGGACGGACCTGCGTGCATATCGACCTACGCCGGTATATACATTGAACGCAGGGACGGAAGCGAGCCGCCTCACGACCTGGTGGTGCATCGTGTGACACTGTCCCGTGCCGACGGCTCCCAAGCTTGGTCACTATTGGTGGACCAGGGGCGCTCAGGGCTCTACCAGTACCCGACGGGACGGCGCTGGCAGGCCTTCGCCGAGGGATGTTCCAGTGACTTCGTGACTGGCGAACGTTTCAACGTCTTCCCGGCGGGCAGCTACGCCACCCTCAACGTCTACTTGAGCGCGGGTGGCCTAACGGGTCAGCTCCAGAAGCACGATGTCGAAATCGGCTTCTGAAGGCTTCCACCATCAGCTTGTGCCTCGGAGCTTGGCCCGACAACCGCGACTCCGCTGGCGACTATCAACCACGCAGGCTGTTCAAGCCTCAACTCGGCGGTAGGTGACAAAGGCAAAGCGCGGGCGGGCTGCAACTGAAGCCTGTTTGCGGGCTTCCATTCCCTGCGCTTCCGGCGGCGGTCCTTCGTGCCGCTGCACTTCCTGCCACCGAGCCGGGTCGACGCGCGGGAACAGGGTGTCACCTGGCAGTTCGGCATCGACCTCGGTCAGCACCAGTTCGTGCGCCAGCGGCAGCGCCTGCGCATAGATCTCACCGCCGCCGATGACATACACCTGTGTTGACGGGGCCAACGCCGCCAGGGCCAGGGGCAGCGAGGCATGCACTTCGGCCCCCGTCAGCTGCAGCCCGGCCTGGCGGCTGACGACCAGGTTGCGTCGCCCGGGCAGGGGGCGAAAACGTGCGGGCAGCGAGTCCCAGGTCTTGCGGCCCATCAGCACCGCATGGCCCTGGGTCAGGCTGCGGAAGTGCTTCAGGTCGGCCGGGTCGGACCAGGCCAGGCCGCCGCCCTGGCCGATGACGCCATTGCGGGCGACGGCGGCCACCAGGGTGATGCGCGGCGTGGCGGCAACGGGTGCGGGTGAATTCATGGCGCTGCGATTCTGCCCGCTGGCCGCGCGGCAGAATCGTCGAATCGTTTCCTCGTTCTGGTCACCCACGTGCGTTCACGCCTGAAGATCCTGCCCTTCGTCCTGGCCTGCGCTGCGCCGCTGCTGGCCACCGCCGCTGCTGCGGCCACCGATACGCGCGCGCTGGACGCCGCCATCGAACGCGAACACGCCGCCGGTCGCTTCGACGGCACCGTGCTGGTCGGGCAGGGCGACAGCGTGGCCTACCAGCGCGCCATCGGCCTGGCCGACCGTGAAACGAAGCGCCCGCATCGCGCAGGCGACATCTGGCGCTGGGCTTCGGTCAGCAAGCAGGTGGCGGCGGTGCTGGCCATGCAGCAGGTGGAACAGGGCAAGTTGTCGCTGGACACGAACCTGGCCACGCTGCTGCCCGACTTCAAGGCCCCGCAGGCGGCCGGCATCACGCTGCGCCATCTGCTGCAGCACACCAGCGGCCTGCCCAACCCCGACGCCCGGCCCAGCTTCTACATGCAGCAGTTCGGCGACGAAGGCGGCCCGGTGACGGCGGCCCTGCGCACCTGCAGCGGACCGGCCACGGGCGAGCCCGGCGCGCGCTTCAGCTACAACAACTGCGACATCCTGGTGCTGCAGGCGGTGCTGGAAAGGCTGACAGGCCAGCGCTATGCGCAACTGGTGCAGGCGGCCGTGGCCCAGCCGCTGGGCCTGGGCACGCTGGCCCTGGTGCCGGCGCGGCTGCGCCCTGGGCAGGCGCCGGTGCCCACCGCGCGCGGCTACCTGGACGCCACGCGCGAGGAACCGGGCCTGAACCTGCCCAGCTTCGGCGCCGGCGGCGCGCTGCAGGGCAGCGCCGAAGACCTGTGGCGCTTCGACCGCGCCCTGATGCAGGGCCGTCTGCTGGGCGCCGACGCGCGCCGCACGCTGTGGCAGGGCGAGCCGCAACTGGGCTACGTGGCGCTGGGCGCCTGGAGCTTCAGCGCACCGCTGGCCGGCTGCGCCGCACCGGTGGCCCTGGTGGAACGGCGCGGGCAGATCGGCGGCGTGCAGGTGCGCAACCTCATCGCGCCCGAACTGGGTGCCGCGCTCATCGTCTTCAGCAACACCGCGCTCACCGATTTCGGCGAGATCTGGCAGGGCCGCGGGCTGACGCACGAACTGGCCAGCGCGGCCTTCTGCGCCAAGGCGGTCACGCCGGGCGGCGGCGGCGCGGGGGTGCCTGCGCCCACCGGCGCGGCGTCCAGCAAGCCCGCCAAGTGGAACGTCGACCAGCCCCCCGGCACGCCGCGCACGGTGAACATCGACACCCGCACCGGCACCTGGATGAGCGTGGACGTCAGCCCCGACGGCCGGACCCTGGTCTTCGACCTGCTGGGCGACCTGTACACCCTGCCGATCGCCGGCGGCGACGCGACACCGCTGACCAGCAGCATCGCCTGGGACCACCAGGCCCGCTTCTCGCCCGACGGCAAGCGCATCGCCTATGTGACCGATGCCGGCGGCGGCGACAATGTCTGGGTGATGAACGTCGACGGCACCAGTGCCCGCGCCGTCACGACCGAGGACTACCGGCTGCTGAACAACCCCGCCTGGCACCCCGACGGCCAGACCCTCCTGGCGCGCAAGCACTACACAGGCACGCGCTCGGCCGGCTCGGGCGAGATCTGGCTGTACCACCTGGACGGCGGCAAGGGCGTGGCCCTGAACGAAAAGCCGAACTGGCAGAAAGACCTGGGCGAACCGGCCATCAGCCCCGACGGCCGTTTTGTCTACTACTCGCGCGACAGCACGCCCGGCAACACGTTCGAGTACAACAAGGACTCGAACAAGGAGATCTTCAGGATTTTCCGCATCGACCTGCAGGACGGCAGCACCGAAGCCTTCGTGCAGGGCCCCGGCGGCGCGGTGCGGCCGGTGCCTTCGCCCGACGGCATGCACCTGGCTTTCGTGCGCCGCGTGCGCAACCAGAGCACGCTGTTCCTGAAGGACCTGAAGACCGGCACCGAGAAGCCGGTGTGGGGCCAGCTGGAACGCGACCTGCAGGAAGCCTGGTCGGTGTACGGCGTGTACCCCTCGTTTGCGTGGACGCCCGACAGCCGCAACATCGTCGTCTGGGCCCAGGGCAAGCTGTGGCGGCTGAACCCGTTCGCCCAGCCCGTCACCACCGCGGCCGAGATTCCCTTTCGTGTTCGCCACACCCGTGAAGTGCGCGACGCACTGCGCGTGCCGCAGGTGGTGTCGCCCGACAGCTTCCCGGTGCGACAGCTGCGCTGGGCCCAGGTGTCGCCCGATGGCGGGCGCGTCATCTACTCGGCCCTGGGCCATCTCTACGTGAAGGACCTGAAGGCCCGGGGCGCTGCCGGCGAACCGCGCCGGCTGACGACGCAGACCACGCACTTCGAGAACTTCCCCAGCCTGTCGCGCGACGGCCGCTCGGTGGTCTACGTCAGCTGGAACGACCAGACGCAGGGCCAGGTGCGGCGCCTGGACATCGCCAGCGGCAAGGACACCCTCGTCACGCCCACGCCGGGCAAGTACCTGGCGCCGCGGCTGTCGCCAGACGGGCGCAGCGTGGTTTACGTGAAGTCGCGCGGCGGGTTCCTGACGCCGCCCTGGCAGGGGCTGGACACGGGGGTGTACCTGGCCAGCAGCGACGGCAGCGGCGAGCCCGTGCGCCTGACGAAGGACGGCGACGCGCCACAGTTCGGCGCCCGCAGCGACGAGGTCTTCGTCACCCGCAGCACCCAACCCGCCGAAACCGAAGTCCGGCGTTCGCTGTGGCGCATCCACACCGTGGACCGCAGCGAAAGCGAAGTCGCGCGCGGCGAATTCATCGGCGAATACAGCGTCTCGCCCGACGGCCGCTGGCTGGGTTTCGTCGAGCGTTTCCACGCCTACGTGGCGCCGTTCCCGCTGACCGGCAAGCCGCTGGCGGTGGGCCCGCGCATGGAAGGCATGCCAGTGCGGCAGCTGAGCCTGAGCGCCGGCCAGAACCTGCACTTCAGCGGCGACAGCCGGCAGGCGCACTTCAGTTCCGGCGACCAGTTGTTCAGCGTGGCTCTGAGCGACGCCTTCGCGCCCGCGGCAAACCCGGCTGCCGCTGCCAGCGCAGACAACCCCGGCGGCGGCAGTGTCGCGAAGCCCTCTGGCTTCAAACCCCCCGCCGAAGGCCGTGCCATCGGCTTCATGGCGCGCAGCGACCGGCCCAGCGGGCGCATCGCCATCACCGGCGCGCGCGTGGCCACCATGCGTGGCGTGAATGGCGGCAACAGCGCCGACGAAGTGATCGACAACGCCGTGATCGTCGTCGACGGCCACCGCATCAGCGCCATCGGTCCGGCCGGCAGCGTGGCCATTCCGGCCGACGCGCGGCGCGTGGACGCCCGCGGCAAGACCATTGTGCCTGGCTTCATCGACGCGCACTGGCACGGTGGCATGGGCGAAGACGGCATCGTGCCGCAGCAGAGCTGGGTGAACCTGGCCTCGCTGGCCTTCGGTGTCACCGCCATCCACGACCCCAGCAACCGCAACGACCACATCTTCACCCATGCCGAACTGCAGCGCACCGGCCAGGTGCTGGGCCCGCGCATCTACGGCACGGGCTCGGTGCTGTACGGGGCCAAGGCGGGCATCACGGCCATCGTCAACAACATCGACGACGCAATGACGCACCTGGTGCGCCAGCAGGCCAATGGCGCCATCAGTGTGAAGAGCTACAACCAGCCGCGCCGCGAGCAGCGCCAGATGCTGCTGGAAGCCGGGCGCCGCACGAACATGATGGTGGTGCCCGAAGGGGGCTCGATGTTCCAGCTGAACATGAGCCAGATCGTCGACGGCCACACCGGGCTGGAACACGCGCTGCCGATCGCCGAGGTCTACGACGACGTCACCCAGCTCTGGCAGCAGACGAAGGTGGGCTACACGCCGACACTGAACGTGGCCTACGGCGGCCTGGACGGCGAACACTACTGGTACGCGCGCACCGACGTCTGGCGCCACCCGCTGCTGCAGCTCTACGTGCCGCCGGCCGTGCTGCAGTCGCGCAGCGTGCGCCGGCCCACGGCGCCCGAAGAAGACTTCAACGTCATCCGCGTGGCACGCACCGCCACGGCGCTGCAGCGCGCGGGTGTGCCGGCGATGATCGGTGCGCACGGCCAGCGCGAAGGCCTGGGCGCGCACTGGGAGATGTGGATGTTCGGCCTGGGCGGCATGACGCCGCTGGAGGCCCTGCGCACCGCCACGATCAACCCCGCGCGCCACTTCGGACTGGATGCCGACCTGGGCAGCCTGGACGTGGGCAAGCTGGCCGACCTGGTCATCATCGACGGCGACGTGCTGGCCGACATCCGCCACAGCGACCGCGTCAGCCACGTGATGCAGAACGGCCGCCTGTACGAGGCAGCGACGCTGAGCGAGGTGGTGTCGCGCCAGCGCCCGCGCACTTCCTTCTTTTTCGAAGGCGCAGACGGACGCTGGCAGGCGATGCTGGACGCGCACGCCTTCTGCGCCGGCCACTGAGCGGCCTGCCGTGAGCGACGACAACCAGTTCCTCGTCCCGCCTTCGTTCATCGCGCTGTTCGTACCGCCCGGTGGCATCAAGCCGCGCGAAAGCCGCACGCACATCGCCGAGCGCTACGAGTTCTGCGAAGACCTGGCGCAGATGCTCACCGACACCGCCAGCACCAAGCTGTTCGAGCTGAGCGTGACCGAGTCCGATGTGCTGGAGCGCATCCACCGCGGGCTGCTCGTCGAAGTCGCGCCGGTGGACGCCGACGAAGCCCGCTGGGTCGTCACCCGGCTGGCGGAACTGCTGGGCTGGCCAGCGCCAGTTTGAAGGTGCCCTGCGCGTGAGCGTCTGGCCACTCCAGCTTGACGAAGTTCCCAGGGTGCAAACGGCTTGCAGCGATGCCGCAGCCATTCGTCGAGGCGGTGGCTGGGATGCGCGTCGATGCGCGCCCGTCGGCGACAGCAGAGATGATTCAGAGTGTGCTTCAGCCCGGGCTTGCGACGCTTGCTGTAGCGGGCCAGGTTGATCCAGGGGTTAGCAACTGTCTTGAAAGTCAAGCTGTAGCCGCCGGCGCGACGTGCCTGGCCGCATCCCAAGCTGCCGAGTCACGCAGCATCGCGTTGACGATGGTCAGCAGCTTGCGCATGCAGGCCACGATGGCCACCTTCTTGGGCTTTCCTGCAGCGATCAGTCGGCTGTGGAAAACCTGCACGACAGGGTTGTGCCGGATGGCTACCAGGGCTGCCATGTAGAGCACAGCCCGGACATCCGCGCGTCCGCCCCAGACGCGGCGCTTGCCCCGTCGTTTGCCTGAGTCGTCGGCTAGGGGTGCGACACCTACCAGCTTTGAGATCGCGCGGCGATCCAGCCGCCCCAGCTCAGGCAGGGCTGCGGTCAGCGTCAAGATCGTCACCGGCCCGATGCCCTTGACGCTGTCGAGCAAGGAGCGCTGCAGCTTGAAATGGCGGTCCATGTGCTCATCGATGTCTGCATCGATGGCCTGCAGCTGCTTGTCCAGCGTCTTGAGCACGCTGTCGATGCTGCGCGCCGCGCGCTTGCCGGCATGCTCGCGCCGATTGCCTTCAGCCACCCGCATGTCCACCAGCTGCCGGCGCCGGGACATCAGTTCCACGAGTTCCTGCCGACGTTCATCCACCAGCGGCGTGATGTAGCGATCACGCTCGGCGTGCCGGGCCAGCACATTGGCAAAGTCGCGCAGCACCCGGGCGTCGACTTCATCGGTCTTGGCCAGCACGCCCATCGACTTGGCGAAGTCACGCGCCTGGCGGGGGTTGACCCGGGCCACACACAAGCCGGCAGTTTGCAGGGCACATAACACCCCGCGCTCATAGCCGCCGGTGGCCTCGATGACCACCAGATCCACCTGGGCCTCACCCAGCATCGCGACACACCCGCTCCATCCCTGCGGATCGTTGGCCAGCCGCACGGCTTGATCCTTCAGGCAGACATCGAGATGCTGCTTGGAGACATCGATACCGGCGTTGGGCCGTTCACTGCAGATCGCTACCCCACCTTGCTGATGCGTGCTCATGGCAAAGACAACTGTTCGGGCTACACGGTTGGATGAAGACGGGCCGGTGCGTTGACCAAAGGCTAACCCGCGAGCTGCTGGCTCCTAGGTCTATCAGGTTTGGCGCACCGGCCGCGAAACTGGGCGGCCACGGGGCTGTGGATAAGTGGACAGTTCGGGCTGCGCCCGAAGCGGCCCGCTGGCCGTGGACAACGCCTACGGCGTTGCCCACCGCGCGGGCCTCTGCCCACTTACCCACAGCCCGCCACCACCACGACGGAGATCAATAAAGCCAAAGTCAAATACGATCTTCGGGAAGACAAGGCCGCACTCTCGAACTGACCTGTGCTTGTGTTGCGGATGAATGCTGAGCCAGCCGGTGAATCCAGAAACTCGCGGAACGAGTCGTCTCTCGAAAGTACGGCACCGAGTGAGACGTACGCGAGGTTCTCGGAGTCGTCCATGTACTCGTCCGACTCGTCATTTGCGGTGATGCGCCAACCGCTGTCATCTTCTCGATCAGGATCTTCTCGATACAGATAGCCAACCCTGCAACCGTCCTCCAGAACCCTGTTGGTCACGTAGCAACGCTTGATGTAGCGCTCAACGAGGTTGTCGTCATCATCGCGCTCGGTATTGATGATGTGACAGGCGCCGAAGGCGACAAGGTCACCAGCGGCAAGATCCTTGATCCAGTGCGGCTCGTTGTCCAGGCGACCAACGAACTCTCCGTCTTCAAGGACTTTCTCGACAACTACCCACATGCGCTCGGCCTCAGGGGCTTCGGCGTCCTCGCTGTCAAACTCGAAGATCAGCTTGACAGTCTCTCCCGGGCTCACCGTTGCGATGACTTCACGTGAAGGCTTGTAGAAGGTGTAGGGATGCTCGGCCGCTATCGGGTCGGCATCTCGGAGGCGCCATGTGGGCATAGGGTTGTCTCGTGCGGCCTAACGTTCGAGCTAAGCTGCCCGCGGAGGCAGGCGCTGTAAGCCTGGTTCGCGATGATGCACCAAGTGCCGCGGACCAGGCTTACAGCGCCTGCCGTAGCGGGTCAGCTTGAGCGAATACGAAGGGACTCCCCCATTCCGATAACGGTGTCGAGGCACCAAGATTGAGTTGCGAGTCAATCTGAACTGGAAAGGAGAAGTCCCATGGCGGAGATTACACGAGCGCTGATTGCGCGGGTAGGGGTGGACCTGGCCAAGAGCGTCATCCAGGTGCACGCGGTGGACGCGGCGGGCCGGCGCGTGGTGTCGCGCGCGCTCAAGCGCGATCAGTTTTTGGCGTGGTGCCAGAAGGAACTGCCAGCGGGCTGCCTGCTGGCCATGGAAGCCTGCAGCGGCGCCCACGCCTGGGCACGGCGGCTGCGGGCGCTGGGCGTGGACGCCAGGCTGATCGCGGCCAACTTCGTCAGCCCCTACCGGATGGAAGGCAAGAGCGGCAAGAACGACATGACCGACGCGGCCGCGATATGCGAAGCCGCCAGCAGACCGACCATGCGCTTTGTGCCGATCAAGACCGCCGAGCAGCAAGGCGTGATGGCGGTGCACCGCGTGCGCGAAGGCTTCAAGGAAGAGCG
>LNET01000010.1 GCA_001464055.1 Burkholderiales bacterium Ga0077543 | reverse complement strand
AGACCTGAGAACCTCAATCACCGCGACGCTGCACTACCGCCTGATCCACAGGTTCAGTTCAATCAATTCCCGGGTTGCAGCTCCACACGCACCTCGCGCGATTTGCCGGCCCGTTCCACTGACAAGACCACCACATCGCCGACCTTCCTGTCGTCTAGCCGCGCGAGCAGCTTGGCCACATCGTCCGTCGCCTTGCCATCAACATCGATGATGCGGTCGCCCGGCACGATGCCTTGCGGCGTGACTTCGACACCCGCGAGGCCGGCCTTGTGCGCTGCCGAACCAGGGGTAACACGCAACACGAACACGCCCTTGCTTCCGGTCAGTGCAAGCAGGTGCTGATTGAGCTGTTCGTCCACCTCAATGCCCAGCGCCGGACGGATGTACTTACCGGTCTTGATGAGTTGCGGGACTACGCGCATGACGGTGTCCACCGGCACGGCGAAGCCGATCCCAGCCGATGCACCGGAAGGGCTGTAGATCGCTGTGTTGATGCCGATCAGACGGCCGGCGGAATCGAGCAACGGCCCACCCGAGTTGCCGGGGTTGATAGCGGCATCGGTTTGAATCAGGTGTTCGATGGTCACTCCGCCAGATTCTCCGGGCAGCGATCGATCTAGCGCGGACACGATGCCGTTGGTGAGTGTCCAATCCAGGCCGAAGGGGTTGCCGATGGCGAACACCTTTTGTCCCACCTTGAGGTCTGCGCTGGTGCCGACCGGAACGGCGGGCGGGCGCTGGAAGCCGACGCCGATTTTGAGCACCGCGATATCGTGTGCCGGACTCACTCCGACCAGCGCGGCTTGGTAATCGCGGCCGTCGGCCAGTTTGACCGTGGCCTCCGACGCCCCCTGAATCACATGAAAGTTGGTAACGACATGACCGGCGTCATCCCAGATGAAACCCGAACCCGTCCCGCGCGGCACGGAAAAGACGTTGCGCGTCCAGACATCTCGTACCAGTTGGGACGTCGTGATGTAGACCACCGATGCCCGGGATTTCTCGAACAGTTCGATGGTGGCCTGTTCGTCAGCGGCCAGATCGCCACGCGGCGTGACGGTGCGCTCAGCGGCTTGGCGCGGGCTGAACCAGGCCTCGATGGCGGGCAGGAACTGCCAGAACAGCATGAGTGCGGCAACGCACGCAGTGATGAAGAGCCACCGCCGGACGAAATGATCCGGAGCTGGGCGTTGTGGGTAAGGATCGTGGTAAGCCATGGCGGGGGTTCCTTTCGAGTGATTTAGCGCCAAAGGCCGCTCAGGCCCCGGCGTGGCGGGCGCATCGGGGCGAACGACCTTGGCGCGAGATATTCCGTTTGGAACGGCAGGGCCTGCGATGGCTGAGGCGCCAACGCCATCAGGCGCGCGATACGATCCTCTGTCGCCGGATGCGTGCGCAACCAGGACGGTTCGGGATTCCCCCAGCCGGGCAACAACCAGGCTCGCCACGCGCGGCTCACCCGCTCGATCTTCGCCAGCGCCGAGGCGAGCCCGTGCGGATCTCCCGTCAGCTCTACTGCCATCCGGTCGGCATCGAACTCTCGCACACGTGACAGACCCAACTGTGCGAGCAGTGCCAGTTGCGGCGAAGCGGCCAACAACAGTAAGCCAATCCAGTTAATTTCTGCTGCACCGACCAGCAAGGCTGGCATGCTGATCAGGAGCGCGACCTGACCCAACAACGCCAGCAGGTTCGTGAGCCGGCTGATCGAATCGGCCAAGCCCATGACACGAAGATCTTCTTGAGCGATGTGCGCGACTTCATGCGCCAGCACGGCTTGCAGTTCGCGCATACTCAGGCTGCGGAACAGGCCATCGGTGAGGGCAATGGAGGCAAGGCGCCTGGAGCCGGTGGCAAAGGCATTGACGATGTCGCTGGGCACATAGTACGGAACCGGCGTGTTCGGCAATCCTGCGCGAGCTGCGAGCGCTCGCAGCAACGACCAGATTGCGGGGGCTTCATCAGGGCGCAAGGGACGGGCGCCATACAGACGCAAGGTCATCGCGGAGGCGGCGACAGGTTCGATCAGCAGGGTCAATGCGCATGTTGCCAGTGCCAGCCAAAGGCCAATCTCGCCGAACAGCAGACTGCCAGCGGCAGCTGCGATCCCCACCAGGGTCAAAACCAGCAGCGCGGTTTGAAAGCGATTGAGCCAGCGGTGCCTCGACCTGGCATCGTGTCGGCCGACTAGACCAAAGGGGGTCATGCCTCCATTACTCGCTCTTGCGGTCATCGCGTTCACGCATGAGCCAATAGGTCAGACCCAAGGCCAGTACCGTCCCCGCCAGCGCGGCCACTTTGGCAGGATCAACGTCGGGTTCTAGGATGATGAACTTGCGGGCCAGTGCCAGGATCGCGATCAGAATGACGGTCTTGACCTGGATGATGCTTTCCTTGCGCAGAGCCACTTTGACGATCGAATGCTTGAATTCCATGGCGATCAGCAGCGTCATGGTGGCACCGAACACCAGCTGGAAAACCTTATGATCCAGTGGATTCAGCGCATCCATGACGAGCAGTGTGAACACCAGCCGAATCAACTGAATCAGCGAAATCACAATTACCACCGCGATGACGCCCGAAAGCGTGATGGCAACGACCTGCTCGAAGCGCTCGTAAACCGTCATCAACCGCCACTGGGAGCGCATCTTGTCAAGGGCCGTGTGGCCAGATTCTTTATGCATAAGCGTTGCGCTCTCTCTTTCAATGAAACGTTAATGGAACGGGGAGTCCGAGAAGACGACTCGATTGCACCTGAATCATCGGGGCAATTGCGAAGCCACCCAGCGCATAATGTCCTGCGCGCCCGTGGCGCCCGCCTGACGTGCAACCTCATGTCCCCCTCGGAACAAAATCAGGGTTGGAATGCTGCGAATACCGAACTGGGCGGCCAGGTGAGGCTCGGCCTCGGTATTTACCTTGGCCAACCTCACCTTGGGTTCAAGCAGGGAGGCTGCCTGCTCGAACTGCGGCGCCATCATCTTGCACGGTCCGCACCACGGCGCCCAAAAGTCAACCAGCAGCGGCAGGTCACTGCGCTCCAGATGACGGGCGAAGGTCGCTGTGGTCAGATCAATGGGTTCTCCGGTGAACAGCGGGTGCTGGCACCGCCCGCAATTGGGCTTCTCTGCCAACTTGTTGGCTGGCACGCGATTGATGGATTGGCAGTGTGGGCAGACGATATGAATGCTGTCACTCATGAGGTGGCTCCTTGGGACACAGAGGAAGTAATGGCTCCGGCAGTTGGGCCGCTGTGCCATGGGGATTCGAGCTGTAGCCCTTGCGTCAGTTGCCGGATGCTGTATTCATCCAGCGTTTCCCGTGCGAGCAGTTCGCGCGCGCACCGCTCCAGCACTTCTCGGTTAATTTCGAGAATTCGGTATGCACGATCAAACACACCCATCACGATGTCACGGATGGCTTGGTCGATGCGTGTCTGAGTCGATTCGGCTACCCGGCAGCCACCCTGTACCAGTTCAGGCGCATCAAGAAAACGCGGCCTCTGTGCCTCAAAAGCAACGTACCCCAAGCCCTCATCCATGCCGAAGCGCGTAATCATGTCGCGGGCGATGTCGGTGGCCCGCGCGAGATCGTCTGAAGCCCCTGTGGACAGCTCGCCAAACACGAGCTTCTCAGCCGCGCGCCCTCCCAGGAGCACGGCGATCTTGTGCTCCAGGTCGGCACGTGTCATCAGAAATCGGTCTTCGGTGGGCCGCTGCAGGGTGTAGCCGAGTGCACCGATGCCACGCGGAACGATTGAAATCTTGTGTACCGGATCGGTGCCGGGCAGCGCCAGCGCCACCAGCGCATGCCCCATCTCGTGATAGGCCACGGTTTCCCGCTCCTTGGGATTGAGCACTCGGTTTTTCTTCTCCAGGCCCGCCACGATGCGCTCGATGGCGGCGGTGAAATCCTGCAACTCCACGGCGGACGCTTTGCGCCGGGTCGCGGCCAGCGCGGCCTCGTTGACCAGGTTCGCGAGGTCTGCACCCGAAAAGCCCGTGGTCAGCGCAGCCACCTGTTCGAGATCGATATCCTGAGCCAGCGTCACCTTCTTGACGTGGACTTTCAGGATGTCCAGCCGTCCCTTCTTGTCGGGCCGGTCCACCAGCACCTGACGGTCGAAGCGACCGGCGCGCAGCAGCGCCTGGTCGAGGATTTCGGGGCGGTTGGTGGCGGCGAGGATGATCAGCCCGACCGAGCTGTCGAAGCCGTCCATCTCCGTGAGCAGCTGGTTGAGGGTCTGCTCGCGCTCGTCGTGGCCGCCGATGGGGCCGCCGACACCGCGCGCGCGGCCCAGCGCATCGAGCTCGTCGATGAAGATGATGGCCGGCGCCTGCCCGCGGGCCTGCTCGAACAGGTCGCGCACGCGCGCTGCACCCACGCCGACGAACATCTCGACGAACTCCGAGCCTGAGATGGAAAAGAACGGTACCCCGGCCTCGCCCGCCGCGGCCTTGGCCAGCAGGGTCTTGCCCGTGCCGGGCGAGCCAACCAGCAACACACCTTTCGGGATGCGCGCCCCGAGCCGTCCATACTCCTGCGGATTCTTGAGGAAATCGACGATCTCAACCAACTCCGCCTTGGCTTCATCGACGCCAGCGACATCGGCAAAGGTCACGCCAGTGTTCTTCTCCATGAATACCTTGGCACGGCTCTTGCCGATGCTCAGGAAGCCACCCATGCCCTGCTTCTCGGCGAAGCGGCGGAACAGGAAGAACCAGACGCCGAAGAAGGCCACCGCCGGCAGAATCCAGGAGAGCACATCACGTAGCCAGGTGCTTTCCACCACCCGCGCATAGGGCACGTCGTACTTGGACAGCCGCTCGGCCAGGTCGGGTTCGACACGGGTGGCCACGATGGTGGTCTTGCCCCGGCTGTCCGGCGATTTCAGGCGCCCGGTGACCGTGCGGTCCGACACCAGCACTTCGGCGACGCGCCCCTCGGCCAGCGCCTTCTCGAATTCGCTGTAGGGCACGGGCTCGACGGTCTTGGCCGCCTGCCAGTAGTTCTGCAGCGTCAGCAGCAACAGGCCGGCGACGATCCAGTAGCCAATGTTCCATTGATCTTTCTTTTCCATGGGCAATGTTCCTCGCAAGTCGTGCCGCTAGAGAATGGGGGTGAACAGACGGGCCACCCCGTCGCGCAAGCGGATGGCCAGCGGGCGGGCGCGCAACGCCATGGCCGATATCTCGTTCGATGCATCACGGGCGGCATCAAAAAGGGATTCCAGCCGCGTAGACAGCGCGGTGTCGTACACCTCCACATTGAACTCGAAGTTGAGGCGCAGGCTGCGCGCATCCCAATTGGCCGAACCCAGGCAGCACCACTGGCCGTCTATCAGCATCAGCTTGCTGTGGTCGAACGGGCCAGGCCGTTCGAAGATGCGTACACCGTGCTCCAGCACCTGCCAGTAGTGGGCGCGCGCGGCCCATTGCACCGTGGGATGGTCGCCGTTTGCGGGCGTCAGCACCTCGACGCGCACGCCGCGCAACGCGGCCGTGCTCAGCGCCGCGATCATCGGCTGATCGGGCACGAAGTAAGGTGTCCAGATGCGCACCGAATGCTTCGCCGCGCTCAAAGCGCCCATGAAGGTCCAGCGCATCCTGTCCAGGGCCTCATCGGGACCGGCCTCGATGCCGCGCGCCCAAGAGGTTCCTTGCTCATCAGCCGTTGCGGGCGGTTCGCCCCAGAAACCCTTGCTGAGCCGCTCGCCCGTGGTATCGCACCAATCATCGGTGAAGCACCGCATCAGATGCGCGACCACCGGCCCGCGCAGACGAAAGTGCAAATCGTGACAGGCCTGCTCCGGCGCATCGGGCCGCCAATACGGGCTGAAGATGTTCATGCCGCCGGTGAAACCCGTCTCGCCATCGATCACCAGCAGCTTGCGGTGATTGCGCAGATGCGCGGCATGCAGGCGCGCGGGAATCAACGTCGGGTTGAACGTCGCCGCCGGAACGCCGGCGCGTTGCAAGGCGCGGTAGGCGCTGCGGGGCCTCCAGCGGGCATAGACGTCGTCGATCAGCACCCGCACTTGCACGCCGCGCTCATGAGCCCGGCGCAGCGCATCGACGAACTGCGCCCCGATGCCTTGGCTGTCGAAGATGTACGAAGCCAGCGCGACGCTGTGCCGCGCCGACTCGATGGCAGCGAGCATGGCCGGGTAGGCCTGCTCGCCATCGACGAGCGGCTCGATGCGGTTGCCGCTGGTCAGCGACTGGCCGGTGGCACGTCCCACCAGGTGCGCCAGGCCGGCAAACGGCGCCGATACGGCCTGGGGCATCGTGGGCGCGAGGTCCTGCCGAACAGCAGGATCTGCCCCCGGAAACAGCCGCCGCGCCCGCCGCTGGTAACGGTTGATGCCGAACAGCCCATACAGCAGCGAACCGCCCAGCGGCAACAGCGCGATCAGCAGCACCCACAGCGTGGCCGATCGAGGGTCACGCTTGTAGATGACCGCGTGCCCCGCTGTGGGGATAGCGACCGCCAGCGACACGAGGGTGGCTGCCCATGTCAGCCCGTTGGGGTCGGACACGACAGCCTCCCCATGACTCAAGATTCGCCGCCCGCTGACTTCTTCTTGCGCGCAGGCTTGCTCGCGTCGCTCGGCGGCGTCTCGGCCACGTTCGCGGCATCGGGCTTCTCAGGCTCGGCCGGCTTCGCGGGTGGCTCCTGGCGCTCGAAGACCACCCGTTCGGCCTTGTCGTCCCAGCGGGCGCTGGCGTGATCGGCCTTGCCGATACCGCCACCCAGCATCTCGCGCGCCAGAGCAGTTTCCAGCTCGCTGCGGATCAGCCGCTTGAGCTCACGCGCGCCGAACTCGGGCTTGTAGCCTTCCTCCGCGAAGTGATCGATCAAGGTCTGATCGAAGGTCAGCGTCACGCCCTGGCTGGCGGCGTTGCGGGCCACACGATCGAGCTGCAGGCCGACGATATGGCGGATCTCCTCCTTGCCCAGCGCATGGAAGACGATGATCTCGTCGATGCGGTTGAGGAACTCGGGGCGGAAGTGTCCGCGCAGCACGTCCATCACCTCGGACTTGGTCTTCTCGTATTCCTCGCCGGCGGCGCCACGGGCCTTCAGCCGACGCTGGATGATGTCCGAGCCCAAGTTCGAGGTGGCGATGATGATGGTATTGGTGAAATCCACCACCCGGCCCTTGCCGTCGGTGAGCCGCCCGTCGTCGAACACCTGCAGCAGGATGTTGTAGACGTCGGGGTGAGCCTTCTCGATCTCGTCCAGCAGCAACACGCTGTAGGGTTTGCGCCGCACCTTCTCGGTGAGCTGGCCACCCTCGTCGTAGCCGACGTAACCCGGAGGCGCCCCCACCAGGCGTGCCACGGTATGGCGTTCCCCGTACTCGGACATGTCGATGCGCAGCAGCGCACCTTCATCGCCATAGATGGACTCGGCCAGCGCCTTGGCGAGCTCGGTCTTGCCCACGCCGGTCGGCCCGAGGAACAGAAAAGTCGCCACCGGCTTGCTGCCTTCGCGCAGGCCCGCGCGCGACAACCGCACGGCATCGGCCACCGCGCGCACTGCTTCGTCCTGGCCCACCAGGCGCTCGTGCAGCCGCTGCTCCAGATGCAGCAGCTTCTCGCGTTCTTCCACCGTCAGCTCGTTGACCGGAATGCCGGTCAGGCGCGAGACGATCTGCGCGACATGCTCGGCCTTGACTTCGGCACTGCCCGAGGCGCGCTCGCGTTCCCATTCCTCGACAAGCTTCTTGAGTTCGGCCTCTTTGGCCTCGATGTGCTTGCCCAGCTCGGCGGCCTTGTCGTACTGCTTGCGCGAGGCCACATAGTCCTGCTCACGCCGCAGCTGGTGCAGTTCGGACTCCAGCTCTTGCACCGCCACCGGGCGGGCCGTGGCCGACAGCTTCACGCGTGCGGCCGCCTGGTCGAGCAGGTCGATGGCCTTGTCAGGCAAAAAGCGCGCGGTGATGTAGCGGTCCGACAACTCGGCGGCAGCGATGATCGCATCCTCGGTGATGCTGACCTTGTGGTGCGCCTCGAAGGTGTCGCGCAGGCCGCGCAGGATCATCATGGTCTGCGCTACCGTCGGCTCGGGCACCATCACCGGCTGGAAGCGACGCTCCAGCGCGGCGTCCTTCTCGATGTACTTCTGATACTCGTTGAGCGTGGTGGCGCCGATCAGGTTCAGTTCGCCGCGCGCCATCATCGGCTTGAACACGTTGGCCACGTCCAGCCCGCCTTCGCCGCCACCCTGGCCTGCACCGACGATGGTGTGCACCTCGTCGATGAAGAGAATCAGCTCGCCCTGGTGCTCGGTCACTTCCTTGAGCACCTTCTGCACGCGCTCCTCGAACTCGCCGCGGTACTTGGCGCCTGCCACCATGGCGTTGATGTTGAGTTCGACCAGACGCTTGTCGCGCAGCGTCTCGGGCACTTCGCCGGCGACCATGCGCTGCGCCAGCCCTTCGACGATGGCGGTCTTGCCGACGCCGGGCTCGCCGATCAGCACCGGGTTGTTCTTCTTGCGCCGGGCCAGCACTTCGATGGTCGTCTCGATCTCCTGCGCGCGGCCGATGACCGGATCGAGCTTGCCCTCGCGCGCCATCTTGGTGAGGTCGCGCGAATACTTGTCGAGTTCCGGCGTGTTGGTCGGCGTCTCGGCGCGGCCATCCTCGGCCCCTTTGCCGACCACCTTGCTTACCTGCTGGCGCAGCGCTTGCGGCGTGAGGCCGTAACGGCGCAGCAGGTTGGCCGCCAAACCTTCGCCTTCCTCGGCGAGCCCGATCAGGAAATGCTCCGGCCCGACATAAGAGTGGCCGAGTTCGTTGGAGGCCACGAAAGCACGGCTGAGCGCGTCCTTGACCCGGGGCGACACGCCGATCTCGCCCTCGAACGGCTTATCGCCGCGCTTGGCTTCGGATTCGATCTGGCGCTTGAGGTCATCGACCTTGATCTTGAACTGCCCCAGGATGGTCTTGACCACGTCGCTGTCGGATAGCGCCAGCAGCAGGTGTTCGGTATCGACTTCGGCGCGCCCGAACTCTGCAGCGTGTCGGGCGGCCTCCTGCAATAGGGCCTCGGACTGTTCGCTGATACGGCTGGCGAGCCCACTGCCGCGACGGCGCGCGGTGCCCGTACCGGCCGGGGCGGGTTCGCCGAACGAGGCATCGACGACCTCGTCGGTATCGGCCGCCATGGACGGTGCGTCGTCACCGATGCGGAAGAAGTCGCTGCCAAGGAAGTCTTCGAACAGCCCGCTGCGCGAGCCGAACAAGGCTTCCAGCGGTGAGACGGTGCGCTTTTGCTGGCGCACCAGTTGGCGATAGTGATCGTCACACAACAGCATGGTGCTGTGGCGACCATTGAGATTGGCTTCCACCCGCACCGTGGCGGGCTGGCCGCAGACTTGGCATTGTTTTCTGGCCATGCTGATGCTCCTGTAAAGATTGATCTGACGAGGCACCGCCGATCACGGTGCCTCATCTCTTTGTGGTTTTTGAGAAAAACGCGCTGCCCCGCGTCAGCCGTTGATCGGGATCGAGCGCCCCTGCTTGGGCGTACTGGCCTCGCGCTTTTCCATCGTGATCGTGAGCACGCCGTTCTTGAAAGCGGCCTTGATCGTGTCCTGGTTGGCATCGGCCGGCAGGTTCAGAGCGCGCTGAAAGCTGCCGTAGGAGCGCTCCACCCGGTGGAAACCGCCGTCTTTCGTTTCCTGCTCCTGACGCTTTTCACCGCGCACCAGCAGCACGTCGTTGTCGAGCGTGATCTGGATGTCTTTTTCCTCGACGCCGGGTACTTCCAGGGCGATCTTGTACTGCTTGTCGGTCTCCTGGATGTCCAGCGCCGGCTTCAGCATGCCCGGCCAGTCCGACGGCCAGCGTGGCATGGCCAGCGTCGGGAAACCGAAGCCTCGAAACGCGTCGTCGAACAGGCGGTCGATCTCGCGATGCAATTGCAGGATGGGACTGACGGGCCCACCCGCCACCGGCAGGTCATTGCGCTGCACCGGCAGCGAGGCAGTGCTCTGTTGTTCTTCCTGCTCCTTCTTGAACCAGTTCCAGGGAGCCAATTTCTTGAAATCAATGTCCATGTCACACCTCCAGAAGAAAAATTGAAGACTCTCGCTCACTCCGTTTGCCTGCGGCGACGGACAGCGCGCCCAGACGACACGGAGTGTTCCGCTGACTTTGGCTGCTCATCTGTGCGTATCACCTCCTTCTTTCTGCCTGCTTGGATCTGATCATTGATCCATCGATCGATTTCACTTTGACGAAACCGCCACGTCCCGCCGACCTTGAAGGCCGGAATCTCCCCGTGCGAGGCGAGCCGGTAAAGCGTCCGCTTGCCGACTTTCAAGTAGGCAGCCAACTCGTCGAGTGTGAAGATCGCCTGCTGGCGCGCTGTCATACCACCCCCACAAGTTCCGTCGTCACGCGGCCTCGCCTGAGGAAATTCTTGCAAGACTTTGCAAGATATTGCGCCTAACATGCCGAAAGTCAAGAGTCAACATCCAGCGATCTGCTGGCCGATTGATGTGACTCAATCGTAAGCAGCCAGGAAACAAATGTTGGCTGCCACCGCGATGGTGCTCCCCAAGTCATCAATCTGCAGCCATGTGAAAGGGGAAGTCCATGAACGAGATTGCCCGAGTCGGGGTGGATCTGGCCAAGCGGGTTATCTAGGTGCATGCGGTGGATGCGCGCGTGGCGGTTGCCAAGGCGCTGGCCGCTGACAAGTTTGCGGCCTGGTGCGCGGAGCTGCCTCCCGGCTGCCTGGTGGCCCTGGAGGCCTGCGGCGGTGCGCATCACTGGGCACGCAAGCTGCGCGGCTATGGGCTGGATGCGCGGCTGATTGCAGGCCACTTCGTCACGCCCTACCGCATGGCCGGCAAGGGACGCAAGAACGGTGCGGCCGATGCCGCAGCGATCTGCGAGGCGGCAACCCGCCCGCACATGCGCTTCGTGCCGGTGAAGCCGCCGGCGCAGACGCTGCTGGCCAGCCATCAGCTACGCAAACCTCCCGATTCACTCACGCAGCTTATTCCTGCTTGCCTAGGGACGACCATGTAAGCGGCAGATGGTCGGAGTCCTTTGCGACCAGCACCTACGCGAGCAGCCCGGAGGTGGGGATGCCCTTGGCGATGATCTCCGCCGGGACCGGCGCCTGGGTCAGCGTTCGGCACCTATGCGCAGGTCCACTTGCTGCGGATGTGGCACTCGACCGTGAACACGCCCGGCGTGTAGTCCAGCTTCTCGCTGATGCGCTTGAGCGCACAGCCGCACGCGCAGCGGGTGTTCTCGGGCTCGTGGTGGCAGTCCACGCGCGGCAGGTCCGCCGGCAAGGCGGTGCGCTTAGGCATCGCGCCAGGCTTAGCCGGCGGCTTCTTCTTGCCCAGCAGTTCCTGGAGCTGCGCCTCAGCCGCGGCAAGGTCGGCGTCCAGAGCCTCGTCGAACAGCGCGCGTTGTTCGGCATCGAGCTGCTCGCTCTTCTTGCCGAACTTCAGGCGTCGCAGCTGGGCGATCTCGAACGAGAGCTTCGCCGTAGGCGCTGACATGGGCGAAAAGCATCCGAGCATCACCCCCCAGGATGGCTCTCATCTCGATACAGAGGTGAATCCTCCGCACTATTCGGCTCCCTACGATGATATGGACTGATCACATCGGTAGGGAGAAAGCATGAACTTACGCCATCTTCGCTGCTTCATCGCCGTAGCCGAGGAACTGCACTTCGGCCGGGCTGCTCGACGGCTGCACATCGAACAGTCTCCACTGTCGCGCACGATCCGCCAGATGGAGGCGGATTTAGGGGTGCCGCTGCTCAACCGCTTGCCACGCAGTGTTCGTCTCACACCGGCGGGACAGGTCTTCCTCGAAGAAGCCCGGCGCGTACTGCTGGCCTTCGAGCAAGCGCAGACCAAGGCACGCGCCGCAGCGAACCAGCGGAACACGCTGCGCATCGCACTATCTGGTGACATGGGGCAGGCCCGCTTGTCGGCGTTGCTTGCGCTTTGCCGCGAGGAGGCACCACAGGTCGGCATTCGGATATTTGAAACGCCACTGGCGCAGTTGGTGACTGGACTGCGCAACGACTTGTATGACGCAGGTTTTGCATTGGCTGGTGAAATGGACGCCGGCATCGTCGCCATGCCGGTGTGGCGAGACCCGCTGGTGGTGGCTTTGCCCGCCAGGCATCCGCTGCTGGCTTTCAAGGAAGTGCCGCTGGAGGAAGTGGCGAGCTATCCGCTGGTGCTGTGCGATCCCCAGGTCTGCGAAGGTTGCAGCCGGCAGCGCGAACGGCTGCTCCGCACGGTGGATGCGCCGCCGACGGTAGCCGAGTACGTCAAGACCCATTCCCTGATGCTGGCCCTCGTGGCCGCCGGCTACGGCGTGGGCTTTTCGAGCGCGGCGCATCTGGCGGGTTGCCATCAGGCCGATGTCGTCGTGCGGCCGCTGGCCGACGAGACCGCTTCGCTGACGACCTATCTACTGCGACCCGAAGGCGAAATCATGGAGCCGCTGCGGCAGTTCATCGACCGCGTGGAGCGTGTCGGACGCCCGCAAGGCACCGATCAACGCCCGATGTGACGCGGGGATTTTGGACGGTACGATTCCCTTTCGGTCTGGACCTTGACCCGCATTGCATCGGCGGCCGACCTTTTGCGTCACGGGCATGGATGGCGAATCGGGCCTATCCACCCGGCATCAAGCAAGGCACCTTCAAGCTGTCGAGGTCACAGCAGTGACGCAGAACGCATGAGCCCTTGCTGGATGCAAACCGGCTCAGCCGGAAGTCGCATTGGCGCTTTACCCCGCCCGTATTCCTACGAAAACTTTGCCCTGGTTTTCCGGTAAAGCGCAGCATCCCTTCCTGATCGAACTTGGATGCGCGGCTTTTCAGACCGTTGCGCCGGTAACAAGATTTTTCGCAGGTGCATTATGGTTGAGGTGTAGCGGGCACCGCAAGGAGGTTTGCCCCCTGCGTAACGCTCGGCGACATCGCCGCACCCAACGTCCACCACGATGCCGACCGGCTCGCGCTTCATCGGGTTCTTTGGGCAATCGCTGCGCCCATGTGGGCCGCGCGCGCTTGCCATGTGTCGATCCGACGATGGGAAGAGCGCGATATGCCGAAATCGAGCAGCCACGCCTTTGGCGCAAAGACGTACTACCGACCGATCGAGGCGGCCGTCCGCTGGTGCGGTCTCCTGCGCTTCGAGCAGCGTATTCTGGAAGCGCTGGAGCAGCGTGCCATGCCGGAGCCCGGCGAATTCCCGCGCTGGCCGCTGCTGCGCCTGTATGCCGAGCGCATCTTCGACGCGCTGACGCATGGCGAATTGCTCGGTGGCAAGGCCGGCATCGTGCTGGACTCGCAGCGGCCGGCGCTCGACGACCCCGAGTTGACCGTGCGCCACGTGGACTTGAAAGCGTGGATGTCGCAGTTCTACCCCGGCGATCGGCCGGGGTTTTTGTTTGACGGCATCGAACGCGCGGTGCATCCGGCGGTGAGCGTGGACACGCTCAACATTCTGCTGGCCGATCGCGAAGCAGCGAAGTCGCAACTTGCCGAACTTGCCCTGGTGCATGAAACGCTGCGCACCGCGCACGAAGCACTGGCGAAGGAACATGCCACGCGCGCGGCCAACGACGAACAGGCGCGCGAGCCTGGCCTGCGCAGCGAGACGACTTACCTCAACATCATCGGCGGACTGCTGACGCTGCTGCTGGGCAATTCGCCGTCAGGCGCGGCCTATTCGTCGTTCCGCAGCATGGATGCCGTGGTCAGCGCGCTGATCGCACACCATGAGGGGCGGCCGGGTCTCAGCGAGCGGACGCTGTGGAGCAAGCTCGCGCAGGCGCGGCGCCACCTGGAGGCGTCGCGCTGACGACGCGGCCAGCATGATGCCGATGCGGCGCACTGCAATTGCAGTCGCTGCTTCTGCAATTGCAGTGATTTCGGCGACCGCGGTGTATTGAATACGAGGCACTTTCCGAACAGCGCCAGTGAGCGTCAAGGAGTGTCTCTCATGTCTTCGCAGACCACCGCGCCGGCAGTGCCGGCCGAGCACCGCATCCTGCGCCGCGCCGAGGTCGAAGCCAAGACCGGCTTCAAGCGCGCGCACATCTACAGCCTGATGAAGGAAGGCAAGTTCCCCAAGGCGCTGCGCCTGGGCGTGCGCGCGGTGGGCTGGGACTCGGTGGAGATCGAACAGTGGATCGCCGATCGCCTCAAAGAACGCGCCTGACGCTTCTTCTCGGTTCATGCCATTCGACGAGGAGAAGCTCATGCAGGTGGTGTCCATCATTTCGACCAAGGGCGGCGTGGGCAAGACCACGACGGCGGCCAACCTGGGCGGCTTCATCGCCGATGCCGGGCTGCGCGTGCTGCTGCTGGATCTGGACGTGCAGCCCACGCTGTCGAGCTACTTCACGCTGGACGTGCGCGCGCCCGGCGGCATCTACG
>LNET01000009.1 GCA_001464055.1 Burkholderiales bacterium Ga0077543 | reverse complement strand
GGTGCTACTCCCTCTGTCTTGATAGGTAAACATTACGCACTGCATGCCGTTGTCGGGCATGTGCGCAGTCATTGCGGAATAGGCGCCAACCATGTTCCGTCGAAAGTCCTCTCCTGAACCTTGGATCGCTAGCGCGCGTCGCGAGTCCCACACCCAGGAATCGAATGGCGCAGGAGGATTGCGCCTGAGCCATGCAATGAAGAACTCAGTAATCTCGTGGTAATTGACAGCATCCGCGTAGGGAGGATCGGTGATCCAGAGATCGGCATCAGCCGCGACCTGAGATGCCTCATATGTAGCTATTGCCGAGCGACCCGGCACTGGGCTGTATCTGTACTTCACAGATGTGCCAGGCCGGATCTGTTGGAAGCCTCGCACACCAAAGTTGTAGAACGTATTCAATGCTTGGTTATAGAAGGTGTTCTCCACGCCGTCTGCTGATGGCGCTCGCCCTGGCTGTCCCGGTGATCCAATGCGCCAATGGGACAACCTGGAAGACTTGTCCGCCAGAAACATCCGGTCGAACTGGAGCGCCGCAGAAATTTCGCTGGGCTGAGACTGCACTGCCTCGGCCACCAGGGCTGCGTAGTACAACTGCCTTGGCATGTAGAGGTGATGCCAGTGCGTCCATCCGCGCGTGCGGATGGGCTCATCGGTCTTGTCGCCGCGTTCGATGACCATGTCCGGCACGAAGCCTGCTCGCTGCCACCGTCCTAGATTGGCGCCTACGATCTCCTCGACTTTGCGCTCTCGTTCCAGGTCGGCATCTGTCGGCCCAGCAAAGTAGATCTCCTGCCGGCCGGCGTCCACTGTTTCGCACGTGACCCACTGGATCGCGAAGAGCCGTTCCTGAAGGATGTCGTTCGCTCTAGGGACAAAGTCCGAGAGTTCCCACTGCCGGAGCCGATTGCCAGTGGTGCCGTCCGCCAGGCGGTAATCCCCGCGCAGCGTCTTCACCGGCGTGCGATAGGTCTTGCCATCCAGTTCATAGACTAAGTGGCTGGACCGGATCGTGCCTTCAGCCGCAGCTTCAAGCTCTTCCAGTGTGACGCCACTGATGATTCGGATGTGGAAGCGCTTGTTGGCGTGATCGGGCTCCAGCCGCGCGATTGTGCTGCGGATCTTGGACACGACCCAAGTCGTGGACATCGGCACCATCCAGCCCGTCTCGGGGCATCGCGTCTCCAGGCAGTGCAGCAACGCCTTAATGCGGTTACCCTCGGCATCGTGCTCGATGCCCTGGGCCTTGATTTCACGCTCCACGGCTTCTGCCACCGCCTGTTGGGCGCGCTTGATGCGGCGCTGTTGTTCCGGTGTGGCACCGATGATGTTGAACGTGCCCCAGGTCAGCATACAGGCCAGAGGGTTCAGGTCCGACGCGTAGACGTCGCAGCCCAGCCGCGCGGCCTCGAACGGAATGGAGCCGCCGCCGCTGAACGTGTCGCCTACCCGTGGTCGACGTCCATACCGCAGGGTGCCGAGTTGTTCGATGAGTTGGTCGAAGGAGTGGGCCTGGATGCCGAGATGCGCATAGTGGCGGTTTACCACTGGCCAGATCGGCTCATAGAGCCAGTTTGCGTCGACCTCTTCTGGCCGCTTGCACAGCGCGGCCTTTTCTTCGTAGCTGCCGAAGGTGGCGATAGCAGGGCGGTATAGCTCCAGCTTCTCGGCCAGCCCAATGTCGCGTCGCCAGCCTGAGGTGCTGAAGTAGCGCTCGGGGTCGGTGATCGAGATGAGCTCTTGCAGCGTCTCGACATTGAATGCGTTGTTGGCAAGGGCGCGCCTAGCCAGGCTCTCTTCGTCGAAGGCCATCAGCCGTTCGAAGACATCCAGATCCTGCTCCGGATCGTCAGTGGCCGGCAGCAGCGCGCCAAGGACGATGGCGCGCACCAGGATGAGCGGCTTGCGTCCCTTCCAAAAGGAACCCAGCGCAGTCAGCGTCTGACTGGCCTGGGCCTTGCGCTCCTTTTGCGCCTCGAACGACACCTTCTGAGCAGGAAAGACGGATTCGATGAGAGTCGGCGCGTCGCGCAGTGCACTTGGCGTGAGGGTGAGAAGGTTAGTCATGAAGCTGATCAGGCACGCTGATTCTGGCTGGGCTCATCGGCTTGTGCCACCGCTGCATGGAAGCCGCAAACCCGCGGCTCGCAGGAGCACATGAACCAAGCGCCGATGGTCGGGAAAGCAATGTTCCGATGACTGATGGCGAACTCAACGGTCATGCGGCTGAGTCACCGAACAGATCAAGGGTAGGCCGATCATCGGTCGCCGAACCATCGCGGCCGGACGCGCCGCGGCGCCCGCGCGGAGACAACAACTCGCTCTGTGCAACATCGCCCAGCGCATGACGAAGGGCCAACCGCCACCCCTTGTCACCATCCTTGATCCCACCGGTGCTCATGGCAGTCATGCCAAAGAGCCACCAACGCTCCTCAGGCCTGAGGGCAAGCCAGTTGCGCACTGCAACGGGGATCTTCTCCATCTCCATGTGCTCGACCGCCCAAACGATCACGCACAGTTCTTTGCCTAGCAATCGATCGACGGGATTGTCCCCAGCTTTCCAGGCGCTTGGCTTGAGCCCGTGCGTGCTGAGCCGCGCATTGAAAGCCCTCTGCACTTCGGCGCGAATCGCGGTCCATCTCGCGCGATCAAGCACAGCGCGATCGATGATCGAGTGTTCATCGCTCAGGGCCTGCAGCCCGAGATATTCGCTGACTTGCACTGGTGCCGTGCTGCTTCGGGGTACGACTACCTTGAAGTGATGCGGATCCGAAGTCGCCGGGACGCCGAAGCCCAGCGTTGGCCGCGCGTCGGCGGTAACCCTTGCGGCGGCAAGGGCGGGCGCCGCGACATCCTGAAGGGCCGCGGATGCGCTCGCCTGCTTGGCCTTGGTCATGTGCTCAGTCCTCCTGGACCACATCGCCTGGCTTCAACTCAAGGCCCGCCAGCTTCGCGAACTCCTTAGCCGCGAAGCCGGTGTCGAAGTGGGCACCGTCGCTGACGTTGACGACAACTGGAGCCTGATCCTCAGCCAGCAGCTGACGCAGGCTATTGATAACGCCCTCGATGACGCTGGCCGTGACCTCACGCTCCTGGAATCGAACCGTGACGGTCCGTTCGCCTTCGCCGATCTCGATCCGTACGCCCTTAAAGCGGGTGCCGGGTTGATCGCGGAAGCGATTGATGACCCCAAAAACGCGATCCGTGGTGTCCAGGCCGATTCGCTTAGGCTGCAACTTGACCGGCTTGGTGTCGTTGATCTGGACCGTCTTGTCACCACTGGCAGGTATCTGGAAATCAGCTGTCTTGTTCGCCTCACCCGCCCGTGCGTAAACAAGCACACGCACTGCCGCAGCACCGACCTCGAACGGCCCGTCGTAGGGCAACCCATCGCGCGGATTGGAACCGTCCAGCGAGTAGGTGAGCGCCGCCTTGGGGGTGCAGGCCAGCGTCACCCTCCTCTTGTCTGCTGCCGGGTCAACCTGGTGCCGGATCTTGAGGTCTGCGATCCAACGAACCGGCGCACCAGTTTCGTGTTGGCCAGTCGTATCCCGGGCAAGGAAGTAGAGCGTGCCTTCTGTCGTGGTGAAGCTATCCAGATCGTCGACGAGCTTGCCGCCTCCCAGCGCGTCCACCTTGGTCGCGAACACCACCACGGGGCTCTCGCCTGCATGGCGGGGTGTCAGACTGAGGATGGTCGAACCCGTGTCGGGCTGCGTGCCAATGACCGACACGTTTACGGTGGTCTTGTCCTTCGGGAATGGACCCTTCTCGACGTAGGCGTCTTCACCCAATCGCCAGCGGCCCTGCTTCAGCGCTTCCGCCTTGAGGGTATCCATGCCGCCCGAACCAGGCATCCACGGCCAGTCCGGGTTGCTCTTGGCACGGGCGACCACATCCTTCCAGGGCGTGCGTCGGTTGTCCTTACCCGAAGGCCACAGAACCTCTTCCGCCATCGCGAAGTACTCGCCGAAGCTCTCGGTCAGGTTCGCCGCCAGCTTGTAGTTGGCACGCGGGCTCGCGAGCAGCGTCTCGATCTGCGCCTCGGCGGACTGCTCGGCAGTCCCGAGCTTGAGCCCATTGTCGATCGTGACGGTGGCCAGGAAATGGCGGCTGTCGATTGGGTCGGTGCTCGGGAAATAGACCCGGTTGTATGCGGCGGAGAGAGCCTTGGCGAACCGGTCCTCGGCTTCTTCGAGCCGGTCCCGCGCCTCCTCGAACAGGGTGTCACCTGCCTTCAAGCGCTTGTGGATCTGCTCGATCGCGTAGAGCTCACGCAAGCGGTCTTCGACGGCATCGGCCAGATGGCTGTCCTGTCCCGTCAACACCAGCAGGTTGTTCTTCTCCTGCTGGTAGTCGAAGAAGTTCTGCAACTCGCTGGGCGGCACCTTGCCATCTGGCTTAATCACGATAAGCGTCCGCGGACCGCTCAGGCGGATCTCGTCGAGTCGAGGCAGCACCTGCACGTCCTGGTATGCCTGGCGCCGGTCCGCCTGGAGGATGCCGGTGAGGCGGTTGATTAGCGCCTGGTCGATCTTGGGTTGCGGCACTTCCTTGGCGTTGCGCTCGATCTGGCGCGAGAGGTTCTCGGTCTCCTTGACGAAGAGGCGCTGGTCCTCGCGGTGCAGGTACCAGGCCTGTTCGCGCAGCCGCTGCAGGGCCTGCAGGAACTCGTCGGGCTTGCGGCCCGGGGCGGCGAGGAACTCGATGACCTCGCTCTCGGACAGGCCGATGCGCCCGCCCACCGCGCGCGACAGCGACGACGCCAGCAGCAGCGTCATTACCTGGCGTGATGCATCGGTATCGAGCTCGGCGTCGATGGTCTCGGCGATGGAGTTGCCCTTGTCGGCGATGTCCCGCGTGACAGCCGGCAGCAGCTTGGGGGCGATGCGCTCGATCTCGTCGCGCACCTGGTCATCGTTGAGGGCGAGATGCTGGGTGCCAATGAGGTGGACGTCGTCGTCCTCGCGCAGCGCCACGCTCTTGAGCAACCGCGCGGTGAACTGCATCAGACCACGGGTCTGCCGAAAGCCCTCGTTCTCCTTGAACAGGGCCACAAGGTGCTTGAACGAAGGATGGAACGGGTAGGTTTCCCGCACCTGCTCGGCAATCTGTTCGATGCTGGCAGCGACGATGTAGCCCGCGTCCTCGGCCTTCTTGACCTGCTGCGCGTACTCCTCGGCCACGTCGGCGATGACGCGCTCATCGGGCATCTTGTCGATGAGACGCGTCTTCAGGATCTCGTAGATCTCGTTGCCGGCCAACTGAACCGGCGTGATCGTCATCGCTTGGCGGCGAGTCTCCTGCTGTAGGTTCGAGATCGCGTCGGCAAGCGCTTTGGTCTGCGCCTGGTAGCTGCCCGAGAGGTTTGCGACGACGATGCAGCAGTTGGGTAGTTCCAGCGCCGCGCTCATCAGAGTAGCCAAAGAGAACACCACCATGTTGGCCAGCGTTCCCTGTCCGAAAACCTGGGTGCTCGCGTTGTCCAGATAGGGCGGCAGTTCGTCGAGGAGGATCAGGGTTGGCTTGTCGCCGATGATCTCTTTCCACTTGGCTTGGTCGACGGACTTTGGGCCGTTGGCCCAGTAGGGCTTGATCGCCTCGGGTTCGCCCAGCTGCGTTGCGATGTCGCCCCAGATGTAGTTGTCGGGGGTGTTGCGGCCGTTGAAGGCAGCGATGCGCGCCTGGCTGAAGTCGATGCGGTCCTTCAAGTCGGCGGGCAGCACTTCTTTTCGGAGGTGGGGGTGGCGCGCCAATAGACCCAGCGCAATCATCATGTGCGTCTTGCCGCCGCCCATCGCCTGGGTGAGCTCGAAGACCGCCTGGTCCGACTTGCCGGACATGCGCAGCAGGCCCTCGCGGAACAGCTGCGCCATGCCGTGGGTCACGAAGTTGCGCGAGAAGAACTCGCGTCCGTCTCCCTCATCACCGATGAGCTCGGCCAGGTTCTCGATGCCCTGGCTCATCCGGTAGTCATGGATCACCGCATTGAAGCGGCAGGCTTGCTTGACGGTCTTGATCACGAAGTGGCTCCCTTGGCCGCACGCTTGTTGTTTGTCGGGACGTCGGTGGCGATGCCCTTGACCTTGCAGTGCTCGCGGATCAGCACCTCGATCATGTTGGCGATGGAGCGATGCTCCAGTTCAGCGGCGCGCTGCAGGGCCTGCTTGATCTCGGGCTCGATGCGCAGCGTGAGAGTGGCGGTCTTGCTGGCAGCCATGGCGTCCTCGTGGCGGTGATGCAAATGTACTGCATCAAGCAGCATGGCCGGCCCAGGTGTCCTCCGTCCGCCCGATAGGCACCTGAAGACGGGCCGCGAAGTCCTAGGCCATCGAGTCGACGCTGGCAATGCGTGGATGCAGTCGGAGCAGCTGCGCGACGACCTGATGGACGTGCTGCTGGGTGCAGACGCGTTATGGGAAGGCCCGCGCGAGAAGGCGGCTTCGGCGGGTGCTGGCAAGGCGGGCTAAGGGGAGGTGAGAAAGTCGCCCCCTGGGGGCGCCCATGCCTTGCCGGGGGGCGACCACCCTGCCCTACTAAGCAGAACAGCTACGCTGACGTAGAGCAACTGCGCATACGTAGCAAACGAAGGAGGGGGCGACTGCGCTGCCTCCCCCACGGAGGCCGTGCCTTGTTGCTGGCGATGGGCCATCAGCCGCACACTCTCGGCACGATGTCGAAAGCGATCACGATGAGCACCACCAAGTCAGCACCCAAGCCAAGCGCTTCGCCCACCGAAAAGGTTCTCGAGGCGAAGTGGGGCAAAACGCTGATCGCTGCCGGCTTCACCGCCCTGCCGGATGTGATCTTCCAGTACCAGAAAGCCCTCAAGCTCAAGCCGCTGGACGTGCTCGTCCTGCTGCACCTGGCCAGCTACTGGTGGAAGCCGAACGAGAACCCGTGGCCTGCAAAAGGCACGATCGCCGACGCCATTGATGTTGACCCCAGGACCGTGCAGCGCTCGATCGCCAAGATGGAAGCGCTGGGCTACGTCCAGCGCATCGAGCGCAAGGCGAAGGCAGGCGACAACCTGACCAATCAATACGATCTTCGTGGCTTGGTGAAAGCCGCTGCTACGTTTGCAGAACAGAAGATAGCGATCCGTGAGAAGCGCGCTGGGGAGGACAAGAGCAGGCGCGCAACCCCTGCAGCCTTCGCTCTCATCGAGGGGGGCAAGAAGATCTGAATTTAGCGGCGTAGCTCAATACGGATAGAGCACCAACGTCAAGCTACTCGCTGAGGGTAGCCGTCCATGGGGAGTAAGCACCATCATGGTACAGCGTTGACGATCCCGGTTCGAGTCCGGGCACCGTTCCATTTTTGCCTGCAACCCCCGTTTCAGCCGAAAGCTGGTACGGGGGGTTGATGGCTTCACTTGGCTGCATCAAGCCGCCGATGGATCAAGGACGCAAGCGACAAGAGGTCTTCGGCGTCCTCTTTGCTCATGGCCCAAAGGATTCGGGCTTCGTGTGCGCTGGGGTTCCTGAACATCCCGAACGCGCCCTTGATCAGGTTCGCGAAGCCGCTCTGCTCGCTGCGCTGGCTCTCGGTAGCGAGCGCGTTGATGGCCAGCAGGGGGGCCGAGCCGCATAGGGCCGCATCGACCAACCTCCCTCCATCTTCGGTGAGGCCGGTTTTCGTACGAAGCTTGTCGGCGATGCTCTTGCTGGCCTCAAGCACTGCGTGGAAGTAGTTGTCCGCGACCAGTTCTGCCCGGCAGAAGCGCAACACGTCGGCGTGGACGCCGCGTCGTACCAGGTCGGCGCGCAACTCATCGGCGCGCCGGGAAGCTTCTGGAAGAGTCTTGACGTGATCGGTGGCGACCAACTCGCCGGCGGCGTCGACGGCGAGTCCTGAGAAAGCCAAGGCGCGGTTGAGATTGGCGCGCATCGGCTCGAACCGTTCCGGCCGCTTTATATGACGCGCCGGCAGCATGGCATGGCGCATGAACTCCAGGATGGCCCGGCGGTTTTGTGCTCTGTTCTGCCGTTCTACGAAGGCGTTGTGCAGCCGCACCCATTTGGTCGCGGTCGGCGTCGGATCGATCATCTTGATCGAGGCCAGCAGGTGGCCGATTTCCGATCCTGTCAGTCCCTCTGACGTGTCTCCCAGGGCTGTCGCGATGGCCTCAAGCTCTCCTTGTGAAAACACCTGCTCTGCCATGGCGCCTCGTTCAATCGTGTCTGGCTACGGCCGCTGCTGGCCAGCGTAGCTAGGCGATCAGCCCGTGGGTCGTTGCCCAAGTCACCCAGTCAACGGCTTCGCTGTGGACGATCTCCAAGGTGGCATCGATGCCCATCCGATCCGGAAAGAGGATCAGGTTGTCGCAGTTCCAGCGTGCACACGGCGCGATCAGCCCGTCACATCCGAGGAACTCGACGGCGGCTCCGATCTCCTGAGTGCGAGGCATGTTGACGCCGCCGTAGGCACTCTCTGGCACGCCGAGCGTTGCAAGGTCTGCTCTGACCAGCTTCAGCGTCCGGTGCGCCATGACGCGCAGCGTGTGCAGCATGACGGGCTTGGTCGGGCGCGGGCTCAGCTGGCCCCAATGAAACGAGATCTCGGCCAGCGCGCCTTCGCGCGCGAGGCTGGTGTAGAGCACCGCGGCGCCGTCACGCTGCATCCAACGGCCGCCGCTGTATGAGCTGGCCAGCGGGTCGAGGCTTTGCCGCGTACCTCGAAAGACCTCACCGTCGAAGGCCTCCTTCGGGAGCGCGTCTAACTGGTCCAACAGATCGGGGTCGTGGATCATCCTGGTGCACTCACCTCACAGATGGACACCGTCGAGCAGTTGGTTGACCGATGCCAAGACTTCGTCCACACGACCTTGCTGGATCAGCTCCGCCGGCACCTGATCGTCGAGCAGGCGCTGGCGCGCGAAGAGCCACAGTCGCGCGTCGTGCGGCTCGTAAATGTCGGCCAACTTGTCGATGACGAACTCCAGTTCAAGGAGCTGCTTCTCGGTGCTGGCGTGCGGCAGGGCCTTGCCCTTGTTCCATCGGGAGACGGTTTCGGGTCGCACGTTCAAGACGTTAGCTACGTCGGATGAGCGCATGGCGCCCTTGGTCTGGATGGCTTCCAGGCGGCGTGCAATAGCGTTGCTCATGGCATGCCTCTATGGGTGTGGGGATCTTTTCTGGGGAGAGAGGCGTATCAGCGCAAGCCGCCGCGAGCGACGCGCGTCACAGGATGACGTGCGAACGATGAGTCGCGGCGCTTCTTGGCATAAGGGCCGAGAGTGGTCCGCAAGTCGTTCAGCCGCTTGGCTTGTCTGCTGGCCTTCAGTGCCAGGTCCTCGGGCAGCGAAAGCTTAGCCGCGACCAGCGCAGCGTCGCTTGCCGGGCGCAGGTGTTCTTCTAGGAATTCGGTCGGCCGAATCGACTCGGGGATCTGCCCGAGGCCTGCTACCTGGTGCGTGCGCTGGTAGAGGAAGTGCCTCGCTGGTGCCTGCAGCATGTCGTCGACGCCTCGTCGGCAGCAGTTCGTGTCCCTGCACCCAAACGCAGAGCGTGCCCTGCCCCCTCCTGCCTCAAAAAAGCGCTCGACATCGACACGCGGCAGCATCAAATCGAGCATGGGCAGATAGATCCGCATCTTCGCGCCGAACACCTTCTTGCCCTCCTCCGGCACTTTGTGCCAGCTGGCCGTGTCGAAGCGCTCGCCCAGCGTCACGCCGTGCGATAGGCCGCCCACCGCGCCGAAAGCCAGCAGGGACAATCCCATCAGGCCTCCGGCATGGTCAGCAACAATAGGCAGCCCGAGAGCGTGAAAGTCCGACGCAGCATCACCGTAGCGAGTGATGGCGGTCGGTGAGCTGTCGGATCCGCAGCTTGAGATGTTCAGCCACAACCCATCGACCATGGCCCGGCGAAGCTGCTCCAGGACAGCAAGTCGCTTCGGGCCTGTCCGGAAGGCCTCATAGCTAAGTGCCAGCGAGTAGTGAAGCTGCACATGCCCAGCGCCATGGCGCTCCAGCGCAGCGCGAAGCGCGTTGGCGGAGCCGATGTCGATCGCCAGCCAAGGGTCATCAGGTCCGGTGATCAGGTGGGTCGGCGTGATCACCTGGGTAAACCCATGTTGGATGGCGAACTTCGCAATGTCCTCGGCCATCTGCCTTTGCTGAAAGGCTGTCGCCAAGTCTTCCAAGGCATGGGGACGCTTCTTGGACCATGGGAGTCCGTCCATGCCCTTCGCATAGCCGCCTACCGTGGCCATCGCCTGTGTCTGCGGGTCCAGCACGGCATCGAGGCCACGCTCCAGCACCAGCGACAGCAGTTCCTTCTGCTGCCCGACACGCTTGGCCTCGAAGACGACGCCCGTGAACGCAGCCGATCCCGAGGTGATGAAGCTCTGGAGGTCCTTCTGATCCAGGCGTCCAGCTCGAACGTACAGCCCCAGTGGGTCGGGCGCCAGGCGGACAAGTCGAAGAGGAGAGGTGGACATGATGACCTCACGAAGCTTAGCCAGAGCAAAGTGTAGCGCTTTCCTATGCGCTATGGCAATACATATAAATTGACATTTTGATTGCGCCCCCGGCGTCCACTGCTGCCTCGGCGTCTTCGGCGGGCAGTGTCCCGCGCTCGGCCGCGCCTTCAAGGTCGCCGAGACGAACCGTGCTCAGCGTTCGCGCTCCTCACCGCGCAGCACTTTCGCCCACACAACCTTGCGCCCCTCCTCGGGACCCGCCTTGCGCGGCCGACCGGCCGAACCCCAGTGGCCGCCGGCGCTGCGTCCGATGGGGTCCCAGCCCGCGGCGTAGAGACTGGCCCCGCCTTCGCCTTCCGCCGTGTAGGTCACGAGG
>LNET01000008.1 GCA_001464055.1 Burkholderiales bacterium Ga0077543 | reverse complement strand
CCGCATTCACGAGGTTCAGGAGCGGTGGTTCCAACTTCGGACGCTCCGGGATCGAGAAGTTCGAGCCCGCACGCATCGTGGCGACCGAGGTCGGCATACGCAGCACCTTGATGGGCGGCGCGCTGTTGCTGAGTAAGCGTCAACCAGCCGGAGTTCGTGCTTTGGCAACCCGCCCGGTGTAAGTCTGAGCGCAACGGGTTGTCGGCGAACAGCGTCTTCCACCGCCTGGGGGTGAGTTCGCTGACGCGAGCAGCCGGGTGCTGTCCGACGCGCTGCAGCACATCGACCAGAGAGGTGTACGGATCGATGCCCTGTGTGCGGCACGTGGCGATCAGGCTTTGCACGATGCCAACGTGTTTGGCGCCCACTTCGGTCCAACAAAGAAGCCAGTGTTTTCGACCTGTGGGGATCGGGCGCAGGGCGCGCTCGATATGGTTCGTATCGATAGCCACTTCGGGGTCGTCGAGAAAAACTCTCAGCCCCGCACGACGCTCTTGCACGTAGGCCAGCGCCTTCGTCAACGGGTTGCTCGGCAGCAAGACCAGTTTGAAGGCGGCGAGGTCATCGCTAGGTGCCAGGAAGACATTGGACTTGCCCACGTTCGACCAACCAACCCCGGAGCCCTTCAGCAGGAGATTCACTGGCTTGGACCGAAGACCGATGGGGCACGGCTTCTCAGCTACCGACCACCTCGACGACAACGTTCAACCGGCTGCAGCTGGCCGGCGAGCCATGGCTCGCGGCGGCACCGGGACCCCAGCCCCGGTGCAGAAGGGCCGCGTTCGATCGCCGGTTCCCCGTTACATGCGTGCCGAGGTCAGGCCGAACGGTCAAGCTGCATGGTGAAGTTCCAAGAACACGAACGGCGAATGCTGCTGGCGCAGATGTCGAGGGTCGGCGTCGGCCAACCGATGTCCCGCGTGATTCCTTTGACCTCTCTGGACAGGAGGTCACTCAATCTTGAGGGCGACTCTGCTGCCAGCGAGGCCGACTTGAACGCTCAGGCGCCGCCGATCAATTCCAGCGTGAATCCGCGCGCGTCGCGCACGTAGGCCACCCACTGCCCGGCGAAGGGCCCGCCGGGCAGGAACTGCAGCTGGCCTGCGACTGCGAAACCGAAGGTCTGGGCTTGGGTGGCGGTTTCCCCTACCGAGTCCACCTGCAGGGCCAGATGCGCGGCGCCGATGTCGCAGGGCCGGGGCGCCGTGCTGGTGGCACTGCCCGGCGCGCTGTACTGCAGCAGTTCCACCACCTGCCCGCCTGGCAGTGTGGCCATGCACACGCGGGCCTGTGCGCCCGGCACGCCGGTGATGTGGCCCAGCGTGTCGCCCACGGGCACCTGCCGGATCTCGCCGACGTCTGCCCCCAGCACCTGCCCGAAAAAGGCCAGAATGTGCGGCAGGTCATGCACCGTGAGCCCGGTGTGGATGGTGTGCAGGACGGCCATGGGCCCTCAGTGTCCCGAGGCCTTTGCAGCGCCCAGCGGCGGGTTCTCCCAGTAGACGTGCTTGGTACTGAGAAAGTCGCTCAGGCCTTCCACGCCGTGCAGCCGACCGTAGCCGCTTTCCCTGAAGCCCCCGGTTTCTGATTCCGGGAACAGCTTGTTGTGGGCGTTCATCCAGACCGTGCCGCACTTGAGTTCACGCGCCATGGACTGGCCTGCCGAACGATCGGCCGACCAGATGCTGGCCGCCAGCCCGTAGCGCGTGGCGTTGGCGCGGGCGATGGCGTCCTCGCGGTCACGGTAGCGCTCGATCACCAGCACCGGGCCGAACAACTCGTCCTGGATGTAGTGCGAGCGCAGGTCAGCCACTTCCACCAGGGTGGGCGTGATGAAAGCCCCGCGGGCCAGGGGGCCGGTGGGCACCCCGCCCTGCAGCCACACGCGGCCGTGCTGCGCAGCGTCCTGCGCCAGGCGCGCCACGCGATCGCGGTTGGCCAGGTCGATCAAGGGGCCAAGCTGTGAAGTGGGCTCATGGCCCGGGCCCGGCACCAGGCTGCTCAGGCGCTCAGCCAGTGCCCTGGCGAATTCGTCAAAGCGGCCCTCATGCACCAGCACGCGCGCGATGGCGGTGCATTGCTGGCCGGCCATCGGCAGGGCCCCCGCCACCAGCCCGGCCACGGTGGGCGCCAGCGGCGCATCGGGCCACACGATGGCCGGCGCCTTGCCACCGAGTTCGAGCGACAGGCGCTTGAGCGTGCCGGCGGCATCGGCCGCGATGCGCTTGCCGGTGGCCGAAGAGCCGGTGAAGCTGATGACGTCGATGTGCGGCGACTGGCTGATGGCGCGGCCGATGGCGGCGCCCGACTCGGTGAACGAACACACCACGTCGGCCGGCAGGGCCGTGATGCGGGTCAGGCACTCCAGCGCCAGCTGGTTGACCAAGGAGGTCTGATGCGCGGCCTTGATCACCACCGTGCAGCCGGCCGCCAGCGCGGGTGCCAGCGAGCGGATGAGCAGGATCACCGGCGCGTTCCAGGGCACGATGATCGCCGCCAAGCCCGCGGGCTCGCGGCTGAGCTGCGAGTAGCAACCGTTGTCGATCTCGGCCACGCGCCCCCACAGGTTGCGGGCCAGCCCGGCGTAGAAGCGCAGTTCGGACACGGCGGTGGCGATCTCGCCCCGTGCTTCGCGCGCCAGCTTGCCGTTGAGCGTGACCAGCCATCGCTCGATCTCGGGCGCTCGGGCCTGCAGGTTGGCTGCGAATTCCAGCAGCACCGATTCGCGCAGGCGTGGGCTGCGTGACCACGGCCCGGCATCAAAGGCCGTGCGCGCGGCTTCGATGGCCGGCAGTGCTTCGTCAAGCATGGCGTCGCTGAACTGCGCCGCCACTTCTGACGTGGCCGGGTTGATGCAATCGCCCGCCGCGCCGGCGCCGGCCGTCCAGCGGCCGCCGAAGTAGTTCAAGGCACGTTCCATGGTGTTCGGTCGTCCTGATTTCATTCAAGCCGGATACCGGCATCTCGGACCGTCCGCGCATAGCGCGCCCGCTCCTGCTCGATCCTGGCCACCGTCTGCTCGGGGCTCAGAGGCTGTGCCACGTAGCCAAAGTCCACCAGCTTGCTGCGCACCTCGGGGTCGGCCATCAACTGGGTGACGTCCTGGCTGATTCGTGCAGCGACGGCGGCGGGAAGCCCGGGCAAGCCAAACAAGCCCACCCAGCTGGTGGTCTCGAAGCCTGCAGGTCCACCGGACTCGGCCACCGTCGGCACGTCGGGGTGTGTGGGCAGCCGCTGCGGCGCGGCCAGCGCCAGGAAGCGCAACTTGCCGGCGCGCTGCAGCGGGCCGGCGCTGGCCGGCGAGCCGAAGGCCCAGTTCACGTCCCCGCCCGCGACGGCTGCATACAGCTGCGAGGTTTCCCTGAAGGGGATGTGGTTCATGCGGGTGCCGCTGGCCGTCTCCAGCGCAGCCGCACCCAGGTGGGCGATGCTGCCCACCTGCCAGGACCCGTAGCTCACTTGCCCAGGCTGGTTGCGTGCGGCCGCCAGCAGGTCGGCCACCGTTCGCCAGGGTGAGGCCGAAGCGACTGCGATGAAGAAGTAGCCGCCGTGGAGCGGCGTGATGGGCCTGAAGTCGTTCACCGGGTCATAGGGCAGTGCCTTGTACAGGTGCGGTGCGGCGGTGAAGTTCAGCCCGTCGATGTGCAGCAGCGTGTGGCCGTCGGGTGCTGCCTTGCGCGCTTCGGCCACGGCGATGAAGCCGCCGCCGCCCGGCCGGTTGTCGATCACCACGCTCTGGCCCCATGCCCTTGCCAGCCGTTCGCCCAGGAAGCGCAGCATGGCATCGGGCCCCGATCCCGCAGGGAACGACGTGATCAGACGCACGGGCTTGCCAGGAAACTGCTGCGCGAAGCTGGCCGCCGGTGCCAGAGCGGCCGCAGCCAAGGCGCCCAGCACGGTACGTCGGTGATGTGAATGACTGTTCATGCGGTCTCCAGGCACTACCAGGTGCCGTAATGGATGCCGTGCTCCTTGGCACGGTCGGTTCGCTGCGCGACCTCGGCGTCGTCCATGGTCAGGCGCGGGTGCTGGTCGTTCAGCCAGGCGTGCAGGCGCTCGTCCAGGCGCTGGCGCTCGGCGGCCAGGCGCGGGTCCTGGCCCAGGTCCACGTATTCGTCCGGGTCGTCTTCCAGGTTGAAGAGTTGCGGCGCGAAGCCTTGCCAGCGCACGTACTTCCATTGCCGCTCGCGCACCATCCAGCCGCGGCATTCGCCCGGCCTGCGGTTCAGCAGCAGCCGTGCGCGGCGGAACGAGTAGTCGATTTCCGCGAAGACGCAGTCGCGCCAGGCCGCAGGGGTGTCGCCATGAACCCAGGGCATGAGCGAACGACCCTGCGTGCGGTCCAGCGCGGGCCGGATCTGCAGCGCGTCCAGCGCGGTAGGCACCACGTCCACTGCTTCGGCCATGGCGCTGACGCGCTGGCCGCGGGTGGCATCGGCCTCGGGGCGCGGGTCGAACACCATCAGCGGCGACTGAATCACCTGGTCGTGGAACAGGTCCTTCTCGCCCAGGTGGTGGTCGCCGCCGTAGTCGCCATGGTCGTTGGTGAAGACGATCAGCGTGTGGTCCAGTTGTCCGCTGTCCTGCAGGGCCTGGATGACGCGGCCGATGTGGTGGTCCAGCTGCTCGATGAGGCCCATGTAGACCGGCCGCACCTGGCGCACCACCTCGTCACGCGCGAAGGTCTGCGACTCTTCCATCTGCATGTAGGCCGCCACCACCGGGTGCGGTGCGTCGAGCTCGCTGGCGCGCTTCTTGACGGGCAGCATGTCGTCGGCGCTGTAGCGGCGGTGGTAGGGCGCCGGTGCCAGGTAGGGCCAGTGCGGCTTCACGTAGGACAGGTGCAGCGCCCAGGGCTCCTGGCCCTGCTCGGCCAGGAAGCGCAGCGCGCGGCCGGTGACATAGGCCGTTTCGGAGTGTTCTTCGGCCACGCGGGCGGGAAGGTGCACGTTGCGCAGGAACCAGCCGCTGGCGGTGGTGCCATCAGGGCCGTCGGCGCCCACCACGTGGTCGGTCCAGGGGTCGGCACCGGCATAGCCATGCGCGCGCAGGTACTCGGCGTAGCCGCTCTCGGCCCCAGGCGGGCCGTGGCCCTCGATGCGGTCGACTTCGACGAAGCCGCCGCTGGCATGGTGGCGCCAGCCGGGTGAGCCGGGCGGCACCCCCAGGCGCTTCAGGCCCGCCGTGTCGGCAATCACATGGGTCTTGCCGACGAGGTGGAGCTTGCGGCCGGCCGCGGCCAGGTAGTCACCCAGGGTGGGTTGCTCCACCGGGAGTGGCACGCGGTTCCAGGTGACGCCGTGCGAGCCCACATAGCGCCCGGTGTAGGTGGACATGCGCGAGGGGCCGCAGACGCCGGCCTGAACGAAGGCGGCGTCGAAACGCACGCTGCGAGCGGCCAGCGCATCCAGGTGGGGGGTGCTGATGTTGGGGTGGCCATTGCAGGCCAGGTGGTCCCAACGCAGCTGGTCGCTCATCACGAACAGCAGGTTGCGCAACGGGGTGTGTGTCATGGCCGATCAGACGAAGATGGCGCCACCTTCGACACAGAGCGTCTGCCCGGTCATGAAGGCGGCGTCGTCGCTGGCCAGGAAGCTCACCGTGCCCACCAGGTCGGCGGGCAACGCGTCGCGCTGAATGGAACGCGACTTGCGGATGGCCTCGCCGAACTTGGCCATGTGGTCGTCGTTCTTCAGGATCTGGTCCGACAGCGTCAGGCCCGGCGCGAGTGCATTGGCGGTGATGTTCCAGGCGCCCAGCTCGCGTGCCAGCACGCGCGTGAAGGTGATGACCGCGCCCTTGCTCGTCACGTAGTGCGCCATGTTGGCCAGGCCCTTGAGCGCGGAGGTGGACGCCACATTGATGATGCGGCCCCAGCGCTGCGCCTTCATGTGCGGTGCCACGGCCTTGGCGCAGTTGAAGGGGCCCAGGGTGTTCACGCGCATGACCTGCATCCACTCGTCGGCGCTGTACTCCTCGAAGGGCCTGTTCACCAGCGTCGAGAACAAGGCGGCGTTGTTGATCAGGATGTCGATGCCACCCAGACCCGCTTCCACGGTCTGCACCGCAGCCTTGACCGAAGCTTCGTCGGCCACGTCCATCGCCACGCCCAGGCACCGACTGCCCGTGGTGTCGTGAGCACGCGCCGCATCGTGCGCGCCACGCAGGTCGCCGATCGCCACCCTGGCACCGTCGGCCAACAGGCGCTGAACGAATGCATTGCCCAGACCGGTGGCGCCACCGGTGACGAGTGCAACCTTGCCTTGTAACTTCATGCGGGCCTCATGACACGGATTGGTGGTCGGAACGTGGGCTGACGGAGGGCGGGTGCGGCGCTCACTCGGGCTTGATGCCCGCGTCCTTGATCAGCCTGCCCCACTTGGCGTAGTCACCGCGCTGCATGCCGACCAGTGCCTCGGTGGTGCTGGCCACGGGCTCCATGCCCTGGGCCAGCAGGCGCTCGCGCAACTCAACGTTGGCGAAGATCCTGGCCATGAGCTGCTGCGCGGAAGCGACCAGGGCTGCGGGCGTGGCCGCGGGTGCGTACAGCCCCAGCCAACCCACACCCTGCACGCCGGGAAAACCGCTTTCGATCAAGGTGGGCACCTGGGGCAGCTGCGGTGCCCGCGCGCCACCGGTCACAGTCAGGATCTTCAGCCGCCCGGACTGAACCAGCGGCAGGCTGGAGGCCAAGGTGTCGAACATCACCTGGATCTGCCCCGCCATCAAATCACTGCGCGCCTGACCCTCAGAGGCATAGCCCACCCAGGTGAGGTCGGCCCCTCCTTGCTGGCGCAGCAGTTGGCCTGACAGGAAAGGCACCCCGCCACGGCCACCCACGCTGGCGTAGTTCATGGTGCCGGGTTTGGCACGCGAAGCGGCCACCAGTTCCTGCACCGTGCTGACGCCCAGCGCAGGCCGCACCGTCAACACGATGACGTTGTTGATCAACAGCGAGATCGGCGCGAAGTCCTTGTCCGGGTCGTACGCCAGCTTGCTGTTGAAGTGCGGGTTGACGGTCATGATGCCGGCGTTGCCCAGCAGCAGCGTGTGACCATCGGGCTCGGACCGTGCCGCGGCCACCGCGGCCAGTGCCCCATCTGCGCCGGGACGCAGGTCGATGATCATCGGCTGCCCAGTGAGTGCGGTGAAGCGCTCGCCAACCAAGCGCGCCATGAGGTCCCCAGCCGAACCGCCAGGCGCAGGAATGATCAGCTTGACCGGCTTGTTGGGCCATGCCGGCCCTTGCGCATGCGCTTGTGGTTGAACGCCCAGGCCCATCGATGCCGCGCAGGCCAGGGCCATCGCCAGGGCTCGACGCCGGGGCTGCGATGGGGCGTTCCCGATGGGCAGCGCGGTACCTCCGGCCATACCGCGCGTTGCCGCGTTCATCACCGGCTCAGAACAGGTGGACGATACCGGCGGCCAAGGCGCTCGGATCCGAGCCATTGACAGAGGGGCGCAGACGCGCGTAGTACGCGGCGGGTATCAGGCTCAGCTTGGAACCCGCGTTGTTGCTGACGCGAGCGTAGTTCACGTACAGGCTGGTGCGCTTGGACAGGCTGTAGTTGTAGTACGCCGCCATCGTGGTGCCCTTGGGTTCTGGCAGGCCGGCGGCCTTGAAGTCACCTTTGGTCTGGCCCACCTGCAGGCCCAACTTCCCTGTTGAGCCGACAGGGAACACGGCACCGAGCCAGTAGGACGTGGTGTTGTCGCTGGGAATGGCACGGTCACGCGAGGCCACCGGCGTGACTTGGTGGATCCTGTACCAACCGGCATTGACCGTCACCCAGGCGAACTCATAGCGCCCTCCAAGGCCGGCTTCCGTCTGGTTGTCCACCGCGAGGTTGCTCCCGGTTGCGGTGCGTTCCTTGCTGGTCTGGTAGGCAGCAGCCAAGTTCAGTTTGCCGGCGCGGTAGTAGCCGCCAAGAGCGACGAAGCGCCCCTGCTCCTTGGGCGCGACGCTGTTCTCCAGACCCGCCGAGACAGCCGCCCGAATCGTGAGCCCACCGACCACCGGCGAGGTGTAGAACACGCCATTGCTCGCGCGGCCGATCAGGTTCTGGCTGATGCTGCCGTTGTTGCCGTAGTAGCCGATGCCGCCGAAGTCGGTCTGGTTGAGCATCGGGATCAACGGCGTACCGGTGCGGCCCAGGGCCAGCTGGCCCCACTTGCGGCTTTCGATGCCCACGATGGACGTGCGTCCGAAGTTGGCATTGGCGCCAGGCAGCATTTCGCCCGTATCCGCGCGGATGCCCATGTCCAGGCGGAAGATGGCCGCCAGGCCGCCACCCAGGTCTTCACGACCTGAAAAGGCGACACGGCTCGAAGTCACCGTACCCGCTCCAAGCTGCTTGATCTTGCCGTTGGGGTCCCCCGTGTTCACGGCCTCGACGCTCATGTCCATGGCGCCGGAGATGGTCACTTGCGCCTGCGCACCGAAGGCAGTGATGAGCAGCACCGCGGCAGCAACCGGGGTGAGAGGGCGGCGGGAACTCTTCATGGTGTGTCTTTCCGGTTGATGCAGTCGAAGGGGCAGTTGGCACATGATTCTATAAACACACCACCGTAACTAAAAGAGATACAACAACGCCGAAGATCCGGACATACCCTGAGCCGCACCACTGCCAACTCAAGGGGCTGCGCGAACGGTGCGCGTCTCCTGGCAGGTCTCCCTGCCTTCTGTTCCGCTAATGCGGCCAAGGCCGCTGCGCTTGGTGATGCGCGCAATCGTCCGACCCAGCCCGACCGAGCCGTGGAGGACACCTCTCAGAGGACCGGGCTGGCGATGGCAGTTTCTTATATGTCAATATGATTTCCATGGACCTGCGGCAGCCTGCAGATGGCAGGTTGGCCTGTAGGCGATCCACCCTGGCAGCCAGCAGGCGCAGGCTCGAAACGCCACCGCCGGCAACAACTCCACCGGCGGTCCCGAAGCTGCGGTCGCAGACCTCAGTTGGGCATCTTGAACCCGGTCTCCTTGATCAGGTCGCCCCACACCTTGTGCTCCGCCTTGAGGTCGGCAGCCACGGTCGCGGGGGCGGTTGCGCCATCGACCACGAAGCCTTGTGCGGTGAGTGCTTCGCGCAACTTGGGATCGGCCAGGCCCTTGGCAACACGCGATGCAATCGCGTCGACGGTCGCCTTGGGCGTCGCGGCCGGCGCCAGCAGGAGGTAGGCGATCGATGCGGTCAGGTCCTTGTAGCCCAGTTCCTGGAACGTGGGCACGTTGGGCAACTGGGGCGCGCGCTTTGCGCCGCTCGTGGCCAGGATGCGCACGGTGCCGGCCTGGTGCTCGCGCAGCCACTCGGCCACCCCCGACGAGGCAGCCACCACGTGCCCGCCGACGACATCGGTGATCAACTGCGATCCGCCACCGCGGTAGGCGGCGTTGTCCAGCGGCACGCCGGCTGCGCGGCCGAGCTTGATGCCGAACATGTGCGGAATGCCGCCGAACTGCGGCGTGGCGAAGACGGCGCGCGCGTTGTCCTGCTTGACCCAGTCGAAGTAGGCCTTCAGCGTCGTCGCCGGCACCTTGGCGCTGACGACGTAGGCCACGTCGAAGGCCGCCACACGCGACACCGGTGCCACGTCTGCCAGCGAATACTTCAGGTTGCCGCGCGTGTGCGGCGCCAGGGTCAGGGCCCCGGAAGGCGCCATCAGCAGGGTCGTTCCATCGGCGGGCGCCCCTTTGAGCGCATCGAAGCCCAGTGCACCACCGGCACCCGGCCGGTTCTCGACGATCCAGCGCGTGCCGTCGCTGGAGGCCAGCACATCGGCCACACGGCGCGCCAGACCATCCAGATCGGATCCGGCCACGGTGCCGACGAAGATGCGGTTCTGGGCCGAGGCGGCGCCGGGTGCGGCAAACAGGGCGGCCGCCATGACGGCACCGGCCAGTGCGAAGAGAGGTTTCATCGACGGAACTCCTTCAAGGGGTGGGAACAGGGTCAAGGGACATGGCGGCCCGCATCGCGGGGCTTCGGCGTAATCAGTCGCGGAATGCGCGGTCGCGGCGCTGCCTGATGGCCGGCAACATGGCGGCAACCAGCATCACCAGCGCCAGCACGATCAGGGTGCCCGAAATAGGGCGCGTGAACAGCACGGTCCAGTCGCCGCGTGCAACCAGCAGGGTGCGGCGCAGGTTCTCCTCCAGCATCGGCCCCAGCACCATGCCCAGCAGCAGGGGGCCGGCCTCGCAGCGCAGCTTGATGAAGGCAAAGCCGATCACCGCGAAGACCCCTGCGAGGTAGATGTCGAAGTTGTTGTTCGAGAGCGTGTACAGGCCGATCACGCAGAAGCAGACGATCGACGGGAACAGGTACCGGTAGGGCACCGTCAGCAGCTTCACCCAGATGCCGATGAACGGCAGGTTGAGGACGATCAGCATCAGATTGCCGATCCACATCGATGCGATCAGGCCCCAGAACAGATCGGGGTTGTCGGTCATCACCTTCGGGCCCGGCGTGATGCCCATGACCACCATCGCGCCGATCATCAGCGCCATCACCGGATTCGGTGGAATGCCGAGCGTCAGCATGGGGATGAACGAGGTCTGCGCGGCCGCGTTGTTGGCGCTCTCGGGCCCGGCCACGCCCTGGATGGCGCCTTTGCCGAAGCGCTCCGGCGTGCCGGAGATTCGCTTCTCCAGCGTGTAGGCCGCGAACGACGCGAGGATGGCACCGCCGCCCGGCAGCACGCCGAGCACCGAGCCGAGCGCCGTGCCGCGCAGCACGGCCGGCATGGCCTGCCTGAAGTCCTCGCCCGACGGCCACACGTTCTTCACGTCGCGCGTGAAGACTTCGCGCGACTGTGGCGGCCGGTTCAGGTTGCCGATGATCTCGCCGAAGCCGAACAGCCCCATGGCGACCGCCACGAAGCCCAGTCCGTCGGTCAACTCGGGGATGCCGAAGCTGAAGCGCTCGACGCCGGACAAGGCGTCCGTGTTGATCTGGCCCAGCAGCAGGCCGACCAGGACCATGCCCACCGCCTTGATCACCGAGCCCGAGGCCAGCACCACGGCGCCGACGATCCCGACCAGCATCAAGGCGGCGTACTCCGCCGGCCCGAAGGCAAACGCGATGCCGGCCAGCGCGGGCGCGAAGCCCGCCAGCACGAGGGTGCCCACGCAACCCGCGAAGAAGGAACCCAGACCGGCCACCGCCAGCGCCGGCCCGGCCCGGCCCTGCCGTGCCATCTGATAGCCATCGATGGCCGTCACGACCGAGCTCGACTCACCCGGCAGATTGATCAGGATGGCCGTGGTCGAGCCTCCGTACTGCGCGCCGTAGTAGACGCCGGCCAGCATGATCAGGGCCGCCGTCGGATCGAGCGTGTAGATCGACGGCAGCAGCATCGCGATCGCCGGCACCGGGCCCAAGCCCGGCAGCACCCCGATCAGCGTGCCGATGAACACGCCACCCAGCGCGAAGGCCAGGTTCTGCAGGCTGAGTGCGACGCCGAATCCGGTGGCCAGGTTGGAGAGCAGGTCCATCGCCGAGTCCGTCAGAAGATGGTGGGCATCACCGGGATGCGCAGCTTCAAGCCCACGACGAACAGGAGCCAGCTGCCCGTGGTGAGCACTGCCGCAAGTCCCAAGGCCTCGCGCAGCCTGAACTCGCTGCTGGCCAGGGCCGTGAGCACGATCACCAAGGGCAGCGTGATCAACATGCCGGCACGCGGCAGCAGGAACCCTGCAGCGAGCACCGCAGCCACCACCACCAGCAGGGGGCGCCACACCGGCGGTGCAATGCGCTCCTCCTCGTCGGGGTCATGGCCCAAGGCGCTGACCAGCACGATCAGGCCCACCAGCGCCAGCAGCACCCCCAGCCCGAGCGGGAAGTAGCCCGGCCCCGGACGCGCCGAGGTGCCCATCCGGTACTCGGTGGCGCCGACCGCGAAGGCCACGCCGACCACGAGGAAGACCACGCCCGACCAGAAATCCACCTGGCTCCGGATCTTCATGCCTGCATCTCCCCGGCGACGCGTGCCGGCACCGCCACGCGGGCCACGCCGAACACCTCCATCTGCACCACATCGTGCAGCGGCACGACCTCGACGTCGAACACCGGGTGCAACGGATCATCGAGCGCGTACTCCCGGATCCGTGGGGTCGACGGCAGGTCGTCGGGGTAGACACGGGTCAGGTCGTTGGCATCGAAGGTTTCGATCTGCAGGCCGGGAAAGCACAGCGAGAAATCCACCAGCACGTTACCGGTGCGCGGCAGCACGTGTGCATCGCCCATGGCGAAGCTGACCATGCCTTCTTGCGGATCGGCCGGCGTGGCGAACACCATGCGTGCCGTGCGCGCCGTCTCGTCGATCTCGTAGACCACCGCACGGCTCAGCGACTCGGCCGCACTCTTCACGCGCTCGCCGGTGAAGGGGATGGCCTGGTGCACGTTGTTGTTGAACAGGACGACGTGGCCCTCGGGCGTCAAGCGCGGGTTGTGCTGGTGACTCGGCCAGATGAAGTCCTCGCCGACCGCCTTCAGCAGCTTGGCCCGCAGCGCTTCAGACCAGCCGATGTCGCGGGCGAGGATCCAGCGGATCTCGCCACTGGGCCGGTCGATCTTGAGCACCGCGTCGAGGTTGCGCAGCGACAGCAGCACCGAGTCGTCGCGCGGGTCGTGGTGCACGCCATTGCCATGTGTCCAGTCCAGGTGCTGGGGGAATCCACGCACCCACCAGTAGGACCAGAAGGTGTCGTAGCCGATCTTGAACGGGTCGAGGTGGTCGAAGCTGTTCCAGCGCCACACCACCTCGCCCTGCGGATTGAATTCGATCACCTCGTCGCCCATCACCCACTGATCGCGGCGCGGCGCGGCGGCGTCGGTTTCGCTCGTGTAGTAGCCCTCGATGCGGCGCGGCACGGCATTGAGCGACAGGTAGTTGCCGTTGGGCAGCGCGTCGGGTTGGTGATGCAGCGTCACCGCCTGCACCGGGATGGCCCCGGCCGGCATCGGGTTCGGCCCCAGCGCGGCGCCCCAGCAGCGCAGGGTGCGACCGGTCCAGTCGATCTCGGTGGGGCTGTTGCGCGCGGTGTGGAAGAACAGGTGTCCATTGTCCAGCGTGGCCACCCCGGCAATGCGCGAGGGGCTCCGGTAGAACCATACGATGTCGCCGTCCTCGTCAAGCGCCAGGATCAGGCCCCATTCGGTGGTGAAGCGGCGCTGCTCGGGCGTCATGCGGTGCGAGCGGCCGAGCGCACGCCGGCGCACGCTCAGCAGCGTCAGGCCGGGCTCCATGCGGGCGCGCTCGGCGCGGTGTACACGCAAGGGCGGGAAGTCAAGACTGTGCGTCGGTAGCGTGGGTGTCAGCGCAGTCAGCGGCGCAGCCGAAAACCGCTGCCCCTGCGGGTCCACCAGGGTCACCTCCAGCCGGTATTGCCGGGCCGGCTTCAGGCCGACCACCGGCAGCGAGTTCACGCCGGTCTCGACCTGCCAGCGGTAATGGTGTGAACCCGCCTCGCATCCGGCGAGCAGCTCCAGGGTTCCGGGCACGCTCACGTCGACCGCCAGCACCAAGGCCATCGGCGCAGCCGGGTCCGGGTTCGGCGCCACACAGGGCTCGTGCCGGAACACAGGGCTCGTCAGATGCGCGTTGCTCATCACGGCGCTCCGCCCTGTTCACACGCGTGCCAGCGCACGATCCAACCTGGCCAACCCGTCCTCCAGATCGGCAGCCGTGAGGCCAGCCGACACAAAGTAGCGGTCGCCGCGACCGGCGTAGACACCCTCTTCGATCAGAGCCAAGCGCAGGCGGCGTGCCTTGTCGCGATCCGCGTGTACGGCCAGGTCGCGCGCGGAGTACGCCACCGGAAGAGAACTGAAGTGTGCGCAGAACACCCCTCGTACGCCTTGCACCAGCAGATCATGCCCATGCTTGCTGGCCAGGCGCTTGAACTCGGCCATGAAGTGCGACTGCATCTGGTCGATGTGCCGGTACGCTGCACCGTCGCCGCGCTCCAGCATGCGCATCGTGGTGAGGCCTGCCGTCATGCTCATGGGGGCGGCGTTGAAGGTGCCCGCACCTACCACGGCGTTGGTGCGCAGCAGCTCGAAGATGTCTGCCCGCCCGGCCACGGCCGCCAGCGGCATGCCGCCGGCAATGGCCTTGCCGAAGCTCGCCAGGTCCGGTGTGACCCCATAGTGGCCCTGGGCGCCGCCCAGGCCCATGCGGAAGCCCGTGATGACCTCGTCGATGCAGAACACCACGCCGTACTGCGTGCACAGCTCGCGCACCCGTTCCAGGTAGCCCGGGCGCGGAATGCAGCAGCCGCCGTTGGTCATCACGCCTTCCATCAGCACCAGCGCGATGTCGTTGCCATGAGCCTTGAGAAGGGCTTCCAGCGCATCGGCATCGTTCCAGGGAATCTTGAATGACTCGCGCATGGCGAACTCGGCACGCCCTTCCGTGTGCATGGGGTCCGCGGGATTCTCCAGCGCATAAGGCGCGGCGGCAGCGTCTTCGTTGACGCGGCCTCCCAGCACGTTGTCCAGCCAGCCGTGGTAGTGGCCCTCGAAGCGAACGAACAGGCGCCGGCCAGTGAAGGCGCGCGCCAGCCGCACCACCATCTGCACGGCCTCGGAACCCGTGGTCACGAACCGGACACGGTCGGCGCAGGGCACGTGGCTGACGATGCGTTCGGCCAGCTCCACCTCGGCCTCGGTCTGCAGCATGCCCGAGGCCACGACGAAGAGCTTCTCCAACTGGGCATGCAGCGCGTCCTGGTACTCGCGGTTGCCGTGCCCCCAGATGCCCGGGCCCATGCCGATGGCGAAGTCGATCAGTTCACGCCCGTCCACGTCCCACAGTCGCTGCCCCACGGCCCGATCGATGAACACCGGCGGCTCTGGCAGCGCACGCAGGTTGCTCTGCCGCCCGGGCATGGCCCTGGCGGCGCGTTCGGCCAGGTCCCGAGTCTTGGCGCCCAGCGCGAAGCGCACCTGTTCCACCGCGTTCACTGGATGGCCCTCCGCGCTGCGCGCTGCGGGATTCGCGCCTGGGAGCGGCCCGGCGCGCTCATGCCGACACGTCCGTATCGATGACGCACACGCTGCCGCCCACCGTGGCCTCGCTGCCCGCTGCCACGGTGTGCGACAGCAGCTTGCCGTCGCAGGGGGCCTCCACTTCCATCGTCACCTTTTCGCTTTCGACTTCGTACAGCGGCTCGCCTTTGCGAAACACCTCGCCTGGTTGTCTGTGCCAGACGCTGATGGTGGCGGTCTCCATGTTCATGCCGACGCGGGAGAGTTTGAGATTGACTTTCATGGGGTTCAGGAGCGGTGGTCCGGCAGGTCCTTGACGGTGGCGACGATGCGCTCGACGCTGGGCATCACCAGCCGTTCCAGGTTGGGCGCGTAGGGCATCGCGACGTCGGGCACGGTGACGCGGCGAATGGGCGCGCGCAGCGAAGAGAAGCCCTTGTCGGCGACGATGGCTGAGATGTGGCTGGCGGCGCTGCAGCTGTCGCGCGACTCATCGACCAGCACCAGGCGCCCTGTCTTCTCCACCGAGGCCAGGATGCTGGCTTCGTCCAGCGGCACCAGCGTGCGCGGGTCGATCACCTCGGCGTGGATGCCGTGTTCATCGCGCAGCACCTGGGCCGCGGCCAGGGCCAGCTTCAGCATCGAACCGATGGCCACCACGGTCACGTCGCTGCCCGTGCAGCGCACCGCCGCCTGGCCCCAGGGGGTGACGTAGTCGCCGTCGGGCACCTCGCCCATCTCGCCACCCCGGCCGCCGGCTTCCAGGAAGAAGGCCGGGCTGTCGCTGCGGATGCAGGCCTTCATCAGGCCCTTGGCGTCCTCGGGCGTGGCGGGCACGGCCACGCGGATGCCGCCCAGGTTCATCAGCAGCGGGTAAGGCGTGTCGGAGTGGTGTGCGGCAATCGATCGTCCGCCACCGTAAGCTGCGACGTAGGTCACCGGCAGCCGTGCCTGACCGCCCGTCATGTAGCGCAACTTGGCCGCCTGGTTGGCGATGGAGTCGAAGCCGGTGTAGGTGAAGTTGGCGAACATCATGTGCGCCACCACGCGGTGCCCGTTGGCTGCCGCGCCCAGCGCCATGCCGGTGATCAGGGTCTCCGAAATCGGCGTGTTGCGAATGCGCGCGGGTCCGAAGCGTTGCGAGAGCCCACGGGTGTCGCCGAACAGGCTGATTTCCACGTCTTCGCCAAAGAGGATCACACGCTCGTCGCGCGTCATCTCTTCCACCAGGGCGTCGTTGATGGCCTGGATCAGGCGTCGCTTGGTCATCGGGCGGCCTCCTCAGGCGAACATGAACTGCAGCGCCTGCTCGGCCGGCGGCGGCGGGCTGTCGATGGCAAATTGCACGGCGTCTTCCACCTGCGCGGCCACCCGGGCTTCGAGGTCGGCCCACTGCTCGGCGGTGGCCTGCTGCGTGCTCAGGAGTTGAGTCCGCTGCCGTTGGATCGGGTCACGCTCCGCCCAGGCCTGGACCTCCTCGCCGCTGCGGTACTGGGCACCTTGCAGGAATCCGGTCTCGGCCTCCACGTGCCCGGCCATGCGGTAGGTGAAGGCTTCAATGAAGCTGGGGCCCTGGCCGGCGCGGGCCCGTAGCACGGCCTGGCCAGCGGCAGCCCACACCGCATCGAGGTCATTGCCGTCCACCTGCACGCCGGGCATGCCGTAGGCCGCTGCACGGTCCACGATGCGGCCGGCCACGACGGTGTCGGAGCGCGAGAACTCCGAGAACAGGTTGTTCTCGCAAACGAAGATCATCGGCAGCTTCCACAGGGCGCTGAGGTTGAGCGCTTCGCTCATCACGCCCTGGGTAGAGGCGCCGTCACCGAAGAAGGCGACCGATACGGCCCCTTGGCCCTGCAAGGACTGGGAAAAGGCCGCGCCGCAGATCAGGCTGATGCCGCCGCCCACGATGCCGTTGGCGCCCAGGATGCCCTTGCTCAGGTCGGCCACGTGCATCGTCCCGCCCATGCCCTTGCACACGCCAGTCGCCTTGGCGTGGATCTCCGCCATCATGGCCCGCACATCGCCGCCCTTGGCCAGGAAGTGGCCGTGCCCCCGGTGATTGCTGGCGATCCAGTCGCTGTCACGCAGGTGCTGGCACACACCCACGCCCACGGCCTCCTGACCGCTGTAGAGGTGCACCCCGGCGATCAGCTTGCCGGCCTTGAAGTCCGCGCCCAGACGCTCTTCCACGCGGCGGATGAGCAGCATGCGCTCCACCATGGTCAAGCGATCGGCACGGCTGGGTCGGGTGGCTTCGGGTGTCGGGCTCATGGCGAGGGGGCCGGTTGCGCCGGCGCGTAGTTCAGGGCCAAGGTCGTCAACCCTGGCTTGAACTCAATGTACACCAGGCGTTTCGCAAAAGGCAATCATGGATTCAGACTACACGCCGCAAGCGATGCGACCTGAGCGCTTGATTTACCCATGCAGACAAGCTCAGTTGATGGAATTGTCTTGGTGAAAACACTGAGATTCAAGGAGGCCGCATTACGCATGAAGAAACGCAGGTTCACTGAACGTCCGATCCCTGGACCGTCGCTCCAAGCCCAGCCTTCTTCGCGCCAGTGAACCCGGAGCGCCTGCGCACCTGCGTGGCCGGCAGGAAGCCCAAGCGCAACCTCACGGGAGACGTTTGCGTCGCGGGAACCAAGGTGCCGAATTGCGTGTGAGCGGGCTGGAACTCGAGGTCGATGCCCGACCTGCGCCGGGCTGGTTCCCGGACGCCAACCCGGCTGCATGCCCACCCGGATCGTCTACGGGCTGATCGACGGCAATGACTACACCGGCAAGCAACTTGACCCATGCGCCCCACGCTGAATGCCAGCTTGGCGCTCCAGCGCGAGTTCGCCTTGGCCGACAACATGACCCTGGCGCTTGGTGGCGACGCGAGCTGCCGCGCGGCGTCCTGGCGGCTGTGCCGTGCGCAGGCCCGTCCAAGGAAACCACCGACAAGGTCTACTTCCTCGACAAGTCCAGCTTCGTGAAAGTGGGGAGCATGCGGGCGCTCATTGCCCCCCAGACGGCCGGCCTGACCTTCGCTGTGCAGGCTTCCGGCACCTTCGCCCGTGGGGGCCGCAGGCCGGGTCCAGCGTTTCAACTATAGTTACGCCAAACCCCTTACCCGGTGTGCTCATGAGCAAGACCGTTGCCAAAGCCCTGACCATCCTCAAGCAGTTCACGCCCGCGGCAGGTGACCTGGGCGCGAGCGACGTGGCGCGGCTGCTGGTGATGGACAAGGTCATTGCCTATCGCCTCCTGCGCACGCTGGCGGCCGAGGACTTCCTGGTGCAGGACCCGTCCACCAAGAAGTACCGCCTGGGGCCTGGCCTGATCGAACTGGCCAGCCACAACCTGCGCCAGGTGCCGGCCGGCGAAGTGGCGCGACCGTGGATGGAGCGACTGCGCGAACTCAGCGACGAAACGGTGATGTTCGTCGTGCGCCGCGGCACAGAGACCGTCGTGTCACTGCCCCTGGAAAGCCGGCAGCCCATGCGCGTGACCGCCAACGTGGGTGACGCGGAGTCCATGCACAGCACGGCTTCCGGCAAGGTGATGCTGGCCTTCGGGCCCGATTCGCTGTTCGACGAGGTGCTGGTGACCGGGCTGCCGGCCGTGACGCCTCGCACCTTGACCAGCCCAGACAAGTTGCGCTCCGAGGTCAAGCGCGTCCGCGCACGGGGTTGGGCCCTGGACAACGAGGAGTGCGTCACCGGCATCCGCGCACTCGCCGCCGGCGTGTTCGGCCGCCGCGGGGAAATCGAAGGCTGCCTGGCCATCCGCGGACCAGCAAGCCGATTGAGCGACACCGCCATCGAGCGGTTGGCGCCTGAACTCGTGCGCGTGGCGCGCGAGGTTTCCCAGAAGCTCGGCTTTGAGCCAGCGGCCTGAGCCGCACTTCGCCCACTGAATGACGGGTGGCCCGGCGTGCCGGGCCACCGCGGGTCTGGGTGCTGGACTTTCTGCTGTTTTGATAAATACAATCACGGTTCTTTTATAGAACCTGTTGGAGCCGCCCATGGACATCCTGATCGTCGGTGCCGGCATTGGTGGGCTCACGGCGGCCATCCGGCTGGTTCAGCGCGGACACCGTGTGCGCGTGCTGGAGCAGGCCAAGGTGCTGGGCGAGGTGGGTGCCGGCATCCAGATGAGCGCCAATGCCGTGAAGGTGCTTCAGGCGGTGGGCGTGGAGCCTGCGCTCGAAGCCACCGGCGTCAAGCCCAGGGCATTCGAGTTCCGCCGCTTCAACTCCGGTGAACTGCTGCATCGCATTCCCCTCGGTGAGGCACACCGCGAAAAGCACGGCGCGTCCTACTACCAGATGCACCGCCGCGACCTGCACGATGCGCTGGTGCAGGCGCTGCGCGCCCTTGCGCCAGATGCGGTGAGCCTGGACGCGACGGTGCGACGGGTTCACGAAGACACCGAAGCGGCCGAAGTGGAACTGGTCAACGGCGAACGCCTGCGTGGCGACCTGGTGGTGGGTGCTGACGGCGTGAAGTCCGTCGTCCGCCAGCATGTGCTGGGCGCCGACAAGCCCGTCTTCACGGGCCAGGTGGTGTGGCGCGTGCTGGTGCCGGTGGAACGCATTCCGCAGGCGCTGCGCACGGACGTGGTGTCCACCATCTGGTGCGGTCCGCACAACCACGGGGTGATGTACTACCTGCGCGGCGGCATGCTCATCAACTTCGTGGGCTGCGTGGCCAGGCCCTGGGAAGAAGAGTCCTGGACTTCGTCCCGGCCCTGGTCCGAACTGGACCAGGACTATGCCGGCTGGCACCCGATGGTGCGCGCCGTGGTGGACGCGGCCGACCGCGACCAGTGCTACCGCTGGGCCCTGAACAGCCGCGTGCCGGCGATGGTGTGGAGCACCCGCAGGGTGACGATGCTGGGCGATGCCGTGCACTCCACGCTGCCCTACATGGCGCAGGGCGCGGCCATGGCCATCGAGGACGCAGGCGTGCTGGCCCGCGCGCTCGAACTGGACCTGCCGCTGGAACAGCAACTGCGCGTGTATGAGCAGCACCGCGCCCCGCGCACGCGGCGCGTGGTGGAAGAGTCCACCGAGATGGGGCAGCTCTACCAGATCGACAACGCCGACGCCATGCGCCAGGCCTTTCACGACCGCAACATCGCCAGATCCCGCAACGAGTGGCTGTACCCCTACGACCCCTTGACCGTGCCCTTGCAGACCGGGAGCGCCGCATGAGCAGCAGCGACAGTTCAGGTCACGCCGACGCGGCCCTCGGTCGCCTGGAAGACCTTCCGGCGCCTTACCGGGCCGAACTGGGGGCGCAGAACCTGGTGCCGCTGTGGCCCAGCCTGCGCGCCGTGCTGCCGCCCGTGAAGCCCGTGCCCAAGACCATGGCCACGGCCTGGTCCTACCAGGCTCTTCGGCCCCTGCTGATGGAAGCCGGCGCTCTGACACCCATCGAGAAGGCCGAGCGTCGCGTGCTGGTGCTGGCCAACCCGGGCCATGGCCTGGAAAGGATGCAGGCAACCCCCGCCATCTACCTGGGCATGCAGTTGCTGCTGCCCGGCGAATGGGCGCCTTCACACCGGCACACGCCCAACGCCGTGCGCATGGTGGTGGAGGGCGAGGGTGCCTGGACCACCGTGGATGGCCAGAAGTGCACGATGGAGCGAGGCGACCTCATCCTCACGCCCACCGGCCTGTGGCACGAGCACGGGCACGATGGCACCGACCCTGTGGTCTGGCTGGATGTGCTGGACCTGCCCCTCATGTACTACATGGAGGTCTCCTACCACGTCAACGGCACGCGCCAGGCCGTCAAGGCCGGGCGCGGTGAGCAGCGTTTTGGCCAGGGGGGCGTGCTGCCCACGCCGGCCTTCGAGCAGCGGCATCCGCGATACCCGTTGCTGCGCTACCCATGGAAGGACGTCAAGGCGGCCCTGGAGCGCCTGGCCTCAG
>LNET01000007.1 GCA_001464055.1 Burkholderiales bacterium Ga0077543 | reverse complement strand
AAGCACCGCCTTGGTTCGTGCCATGTCCTACCCGTCGTCGTGTTGCGACGGTGGGGATTGTAGGTCAGAATAATCTAACCGAACAGTATTGGGTTAGGCCGCGCCCTGCGAGCGCTGCGAATGATGCGGCTTTGCAAGGTGCTCAGCCTTTGGCCAAGTGGTACGCAACAAGTGCGTTGGCATGACCGTGCCCGAGCCCATGCTCTGACTTGAGCAGTGCGACCAACTCCATGTGCTTGAGGTCGCCAGCAGCTCGTAGAACACCGAACCAGTGAGCTACCGGATGACCGTACTTCTTTTCGATGGAAGGGAAGTAGGACGCCGGACCTTGAACTTTCTCTGTAGCTGGACGGCCTCAAGTTGGAAGTGCAACACCTTCACCCAGTAAGGTGCTGCCATGGAAGATTCAAGAACATTCAAGCAACTGCGGCCTGAAGAGCGGCTGGCCATCGCAAGCATGAAGCTGCAGGGCGCCAGCACGCGGGCCATGGCCCGCGTGCTGGCGCGGCCGGCGAGTACCGTCAGCCGCGAGCTCCGGCGCAACGCGTCGCCTGAAGGCGGCTACTGCGCGCAGTCGGCGTTGGCCCAGCATGCCCATCGTCGCCAAGCGGCCCGTTCGGCCAGCAAGCTCGACCTGCTGAGCGTGCAGTGGGGAGTGGTGGTGACGATGCTGTCGTGGAAGTGGTCGCCGCAGCAGATCGCCTCCACACTCAAGCGCGTGTTCCCCGACGAGCCCGAGCGCCACGTGTCCCACGAAACGATCTACACGGCCATCTACGCCCACGCCCGCGGTGAACTGCGTCGGGATCTGATCGCCTGCCTGCGCCAGGGCAAGAGCACCCGCATGCCCCGCAGTCGAGGCACTGACCGTCGCGGCCAGATCCCCGAGATGGTCAGCATCCATGTGCGACCGCCCGAAGTGAACGACCGCGTGATGCCGGGCCACTGGGAAGGCGACCTGATCAAAGGTGCCGGCAACAAGTCCTCGGTGGGCGTGCTGGTCGAGCGCAGCAGCCGCCTGGTGCTGTTGGCGCGCATGCCCGATGCCACGGCGGCATCGGCCCTGGCGGCCTTCACTGTCAAGCTGAATTCGATCGCTGCACCGATGCGCCACAGCCTGACCTACGACCAAGGGCGCGAGATGGCCCGCCACGCCGATCTGGCGCGGGCAACGAATATCCGCGTGTACTTCTGTGATCCTCACAGCCCTTGGCAGCGTGGCACCTGCGAGAACACCAACGGCCTGCTGCGTCAGTACCTGCCCAAGGGAACGGACTTGTCGGTCTACACGCAGGAGCAACTCGATGCCATAGCCGATAGCCTCAACGGCCGACCCCGCGCGACCCACGACTGGCGCAACCCCTTGGAGGTCTTCGCCCTCATGCTGGCAAACTCTCATCAGCCGCCCAGTTCAGTTCAATGAACGCCGGTGTTGCAGTTCGGATTTGAAACCGCCCTGCCATAAGAAGTCTCCTGGACAAGTTGCTCGTTGACTACGGGCCAGATGACCCTGGCCCCGGAGTGGAGCAACCGGGTTACCGTATTGGCTGCTCCCCATGTACGACGAACAAGCTTGGACATATTCGACAGACCATTGTGCGCATGAAGGCCCGGACCGGTGGTTTGCGCGGCCTAACGTTCGAGCTAACCTGGAGACAACGGCGTGACGCAAAGCCCGCGCCACAGATAATGCACACCTGCACTGTGGCGCGGGCTTTGTGGCACGCCGTTGGCTCTCCGGTTGAGCGAGGTGTTAGGCATCACATTCGCCGCAGGAGAGCGTCGTATTGATCGTGGGGACCAACCCAGAACCAGATAACGGTGTCGCCTTCAAGGACGCCAATTGCTCGCCAGTCGAGGTCTACACGCGCCGAGTAGATTGGCTCGGTGTTGTGGACCTTCTTGAACCGGATGGACGGATGCGCTGGATTCTCCAGCCAAAGCCGATACGCGCGCTTGATTTGCTCTTGCCGTTGCAGAGGCGCAGCACCGTAGAGCTTGCGGAACTGCTCCGTGGTGACAGATTTCAAAGCGACTCGTCAAGTGGCTTTGAACTGCCGGCTCTATGCTCAGCAAGTGCCTCAGCAGCGAGGGACTTCAAGAGGCTTTGCGACCCAGAGAACGATTGCGTCCAGCGCTGCTCTGACTTGATTTCTTCAAGAAGGAGTGACGCCAAAGCGTCTTGTTCTTCAGGAGGCAGCTTGGCAACCTCGGCAAGTGCAGTCTCAAGAACTGTAGTCATGGAGTAGCTCGAGTGAGGTAAAGACAGGGCATTGTAGCGCCTGATTAGAAATGAGTCTCCACCCCCCTGAGGCGAGCCAGAGACACCGGCGACGCACACGACACTGCGGAGAGGGTCGCCGCGAGAATGCTTGGAAGA
>LNET01000006.1 GCA_001464055.1 Burkholderiales bacterium Ga0077543 | reverse complement strand
GGTCCATGTACCTATCGAACCGTTCGCTCGCACCCATCGTTCCTCATGTGAAGAAAGAAGAGATGCGTATGATGTCATGCTTTTAGTGACACAGTAAGACTAATTCTGCACCGTAGCAGCATGTTCCCACCAGCACTTCGCAATCCCTCACTTCCCGCCTGCTTCAATCCGCCCCCGCCACAACACATCCGGCTGCCTCTCCAACGTCTCCCCCAGTTCCCCCAAGGACTGCGCCGCCCGCGACACATCCTGCAAGGCCCGCTCGGCATTCACCCGCAGCGATGAATCCGCATCCGCCGCCTCGCGCAGCGCCCGGGCCGCGCGCGTCAATTCAGCCGCACTGCGCTGCACATCCGCGATGAGGGGCGTGCCACTGCCCGCCAAGGCCTGCACCTGGCTGGCCGCCGCGGCCACCTGCTGCGCCGCCAGGCCCAGCTGCTGCAGGCTGCGCTGGCCTTCGGCCAGGGTGGTTTCGGCGCCGCGCGTCAGGCGCGGCAGATCGCGTTGCAGGGTGGTGGCCACACGTTCCAGCGCCTGGGCCGCGTCGGCCGCGCGGGCCAGTGCGCGTGTGGGCTCGGGCCCGGCCAGCAGCTGGCGCGCAGCGGCGGCCACGGCCGCCACGTCCTGGCCCAGTTGCGCCAGGTCCAGGTTTTCCAGCTGCGCCTGCAGCGTCTGCAGCTTGGTGGGCGCGGTGGGCACCAGGGGCAGCCCGGGGGTGGCGGCCCGCTGCGCCGGGGGCGCGGTGGCGCTGGGTGCGGGGGCCGCGGTCATCACGGCGGGCGCTTCGGCCGGGGCCAGGTCCAGGTCGACGTAAAGCTGGCCGGTCAGCAGGCTTTGCAGCGCCAGCCGCGCCACCAGCCCGCGGGCCACCAGGGCCGGCACGGCGCCGCCGGCCGGCACGCCTTGGGCCGCGGCGGGGCCGGCCACGGCGTTCAGCAGTTCCACCAGGCGTTCGCGTTCGAATTCCACTTCCACCGGCACCGCCGGCAGGGCCTGGGCCTGGGCCTGCGCGGGGGCTGCGGCGCCCTGCCCCGCGCCCGGGCTGCCCAGGCCGATGCGCTGCACCTGCCCCAGCTTCACGCCGCGGTACACCACCGGGGCGCCGGTCTGCAGGCCGTAGACGGACGTTTCGAAGCGCATCACCGCCCTATCGGTGGCCACCCAGAAGCGCCCGCCGGCCAGGGCCGCGGCCACCACCAGCGCGGCCAGGCCCAGCACCGCAAACAGGCCCACGCGCAGTGCGGCGGCGTTCATGCGGGGGCCCCGCGTTGCAGAAAGTGGCGCACGGGCTCGGGGCCGTGCTGCAGCAGGTGGTGCGGGGGGCCCAGGGCCGTCATGGTGTGTTCGTTTTCGTCCAGGTACAGGGCGCGGGTGGCCACGTTGAAAAGGCTGGCCACGTCGTGCGTCACCATCACCACGCTGCAGTTCAGATGGTGCCTCAGGTTCAGCACCAGTTCGTCCAGGCGCGCGGCGTTCATCGGGTCCAGGCCCGAGCCGGGTTCGTCCAGCAGCAGCAGTTCGGGGCCCAGCACCAGGGCGCGGGCCAGCGCGGCGCGCTTGCGCATGCCGCCCGAAAGCTGCGCCGGCATCTGGCCGAAGGCGCCGTCCAGCCCCACCAGGGCCAGCAGGAAGCGCGCGCGTTCTTCACGTTCTGCGCGCGGCAGCGGGGTAAACAGCTTCAGCGGCAGCGTGAGGTTGTCGCCCAGCGTGCGTGAAGACCACAGCGCCCCGGCCTGGAACATCACGCCCAGGCGGCGGCGCAGCGCGGCCTGGGTGGCTTCGCTGCCGGTGTTCAGGTCTTGCCCGCCCAGCAGCACGCGGCCGGCGGCCGGCACGTCCAGCCCGGCCAGGTGGCGCAGCAGGGTACTCTTGCCGCTGCCGCTGGCGCCGGCCACGCCCAGCACTTCGCCGCGCAGCACTTCGAAGTTCAGGCCCTGCTGCACCACGCGCCCGCCAGGGCCGCCGGCGGCCACGTTCAGGCCCTGCACCTGCATCAGGGGCGCGGGGGCGAGGGCGGCTGCGGTTTCGGCCATCAGTAGCCCAGCCCGGTGAAGAACACCGTGGTGCCGCAGGCCGCGGCCACGATCCACACCAGCGCCTTCACCACCGCGCGCGTGGTGGCCTCGCCCACGGCTTCGGCGCTGCGGCCGGCGTGCAGGCCTTCGCGGCAGCCGGCCAGGGCCACCAGGGCGGCGTACAGCATGCCCTTGAACAGGCCAATCCACAGGTGCACCGGTGTCAGCGCCGCCAGGCTTTGATGCAGGTATTCGGCACTGCCCACGCCGTAGGCAAACACGGCGGCGGGCCAGCCCGCCAGCACCCCGGCCAGCGCGCCCAGCACGATGAGCCCGGGCGCCACCAGCAGCAGCGCCAGCAGGCGCGGCAGCACCAGGTGGGCCACCGGGTCCAGGCCCAGCACGCGCAGCGCGTCGATCTCTTCGTTGGCCTGCATGCTGGCCAGCTGCGCCGCAAAGGCCGCGCCCACGCGGCCGGCCAGGATGATGCCGGTCATCAGCCCGCCCAGTTCTCGCACCATGCCCACGGTGACGACGTCGGCCAGATAGCCCTGCGCGCCGATGCGCCCCAGCTGCGCCCCGCCCATGTAGGCCAGCATCACGCCCAGCAGCGCACAGGCCAGCAGCACGATGGGCAGGGAGCGGGGGCCCGTCAGGTCCAGCTGCTGCAGCAGGCTGTCGGCCGGCAGGTTGCCGGGCCCGCCGCGGCCGCGCAGGCTGCGCCACGCCGCCAGCAGCACCTGGCCGAAGAAGGCCAGCGTTACCAGCGCCGGCGATTGGGGGCGCGGGCCCTGGGCGGCGGGGGTGCTGTCGCCCGGGGCGGGCAGGCGCTGCAGGGCCTGGGCCAGCAGCGCGCCCAGGCCGGGCGGCAGGCCGGTGGTGTCGACCTGGCCGCCACGGGCCTGCCAGCCCGCCAGCAGGGGCCACAGCCTGGCTGCCAGGGCCAGGTCCCAGGCCTGCAGGGCGGTGGTGTCGAAGGCCAGCAGGGCGGCGGGTGGCGGGTGCCCGGTGGGCGCGGCCTGGAGGGTGGGCAAATCGGGCAGCTCGGGCAGCGGTGCCCAGCCTTGCGCGGCGCCGCCCTGCCAGGGGCCGGCCAGTTGCAGGGTGATGCCCTGCGCATGGCCCAGCCAGCGGGCCCGGGCTTCGGGGCCGGTGGGGGGCCAGGCGTCGTGGGGGGCAGCGGCCATGGGGCGCGATGCTATGCGCTGTGGCGGGTGTAAGGTCACAGGGCCTGGGGCGACCCAGTGTCGACTTGCCCTGCCCCGCTTCTTCACTGCCAGCCGCATCCATGACCCACCCCCTGCCGCGCCGCCACCTGCTGCTGGCCGCAGCCGCCCTGCCCGCCCTGGCCCTGCACCGGCCGGCGTGGGCGCAGGCGGCGGGCTTCGACCACAGTTACGCCGCCTTCACCGCCCTGCTCAAGCGCCATGTGCTGGTGCTGCGCGAAGGCCAAGCCTCGCAGGTGCGCTACGGCGGCCTGGCGGCCGAGCGGGCGGCGCTGAAGGCGGTTCTGGACACGCTCAGCGCCGTGGGCGAAGCGGCCTTCGCGGGGTTCAGCAAGCCGCAGCAGATGGCCTTCCTGATCAACGCCTACAACGCCTTCACGCTGGAGCTGATCCTGACGCGCTGGCCCAAGCTGGAATCGATCAAGGACCTGGGCAGCCTGCTGCAAAGCCCCTGGAAGCCGAAGTGGGTGCCGCTGCTGGGCAGCAAGGTGTCGCTGGACAACATCGAACACGACATGCTGCGCACACGCGGCCGTTTCGACGACCCGCGGGTGCACTTCGCGGTGAACTGCGCCAGCATCGGCTGCCCGGCGCTGCGCGAAGAGGCCTTCGTGGCCGACCGGCTGGAAGCCCAGCTGGCCGAACAGGCGCTGCGCTTCATGGCCGACCGCAGCCGCAACCGCTTCGACGCCGCCAGCGGCAGGCTGCAGGTCTCGAAGATCTTCGACTGGTTCGGCGAAGACTTCCGCCTGGGCCACCAGGGGGTGACGTCGCTGCCGGTGTTTCTGGGCCGCTATGCCGACGTGCTGGCCGATGCACCGGCCGACCGCGACCGCGTGCGCCGGGGGCAGGTGCCGGTGGCTTTTCTGGACTACGACTGGAAGCTGAACGACGCGCCGCGTTGACGCGGGCCGCCGGCTTGAACCCGGCTAGAGTGGGGGCATGCGTCTTCTACCCACCCTTGCCCTGCTGGCCGCCACGGCCGCGCCCGCCGGCCTGCTGGCACCCGGTGCCGCAGCCGCGGCCGAGGCCAAGCCCTACATCGTCACCGTGCACTCGCGCGTGCTCTTCGGCCAGGACGGCCGGGCCCAGGACGTCACCGTGCTGGAAGCCGACAAGCAGCCCGCCGCCTTCGTCGCGGCCGTGAAGGACCGCCTGGGCAAGGCCCGCATCGCCCCACCCACCGACGCCGGCGCGCCCGCCACGCTGGGCACGGGCGTGGCCATGGCCTTCGAGGTGACGCCGGCGCCAGGCGGCGGCCAGGGCCAGGTGCGCGTGCTGGGCATGGCGATGCAGCCGCTGCTGCTGAAGATGGAGGTGCAAGCCCTGCCGCCCGACGCCTTCGCGGTGGGCGAAACGGAACGACAGCTGACGCTGCAATGCAACGTGGACGTGCAGGGCCGCTGCGCCCAGGTGGCCGTGCGCGGCGAAGGCATGCCCGAGTCGGTGCGCCGCTGGGCCCGCACCACCACCGAGGCCTGGCGCTTCGAGCCGCAGACGCTGAACGGCAAGCCCATCGAAAGCAGCCACGAGATCACGCTGCTGGTCACCACCGCGGCCGACCTGAAGCCCGAAGACTTCCGCGAAGACAAGTTCGACCGCGCCACGCGCGGGCGCTAGTCTGGAGCGCCCGAAGGCCTTTCACCCGTCGGCACAGGGCCAGGGCAGCGTCTGCTGGGGTCCGAGTCTGCGCTGCAGGCTGCTGCAGGCTTCACTCCGACCTGGCATCATCGGCAAGGGACACAGGCCCGGACCCGCCTCCACTCAATGCAGCGGCAATTGCCCGATTCGATGCGCAAGCCGGTTGCGGCCTTCACAGCCCAACTTGCGAAATGCGGCGGCCAAATGGGTTCTCACCGTCGTGAAACCAATGGCCAGGGTGCGCGCGATGTCCTTGTCTGCCAGCCCCTCGTAGGCCAGGGCCGCCACGTCTGCCTCGCGATGGGACAACTTGCCGACCTTCACCAGGCGGTCCTTCAATGATCCGTGGCCGGGATCCGGGATTGGCACGTTGATGCTGGGGCTTCGCGCCAGCGCCTGGACCAGGGCCGGGTACACCATGCGCAGTGCCGCCAGGTCATCGTCATCAAAGTTACGGCGCGACTTGCGGCGCCAGATGCGCAGATCGCCCAGATGTCGAAGGCCGTCGTGCGCATAGGCATTGACCCCCCAGTGCAGGCCGTCCGGCCGAAGGAAGTCGTTGAAGAAGCCGGTGGCCAGCAACTCGCGTTGCGGCAGCACGTCCGTGACGCGCGTGGGGGCTCGCCGGGCCAGCAGCCGGGGCGTCAGTGGGTCGCTGAACTGGAAGCAGTCCTCATAGCGCTGGCCGTGAACCGGGTTCAGGTTCAGGGACACGCCCTGCACGAATCGGCGGGACGATTCGTCCCACACATAGGAGGCATAGAAATCGGCTTCCAGCAAGCCCAGCATGGGCTCGGCCAAGGCACGGCGAAGCTCATTGCCCGGCATCGGCGTGGCCAGCAACTCGATCACGCGCTGCAGGTGCAGCACACGTTGTGCACGCAAGTACATGGAAGCACCGAAGCAAGAGTGGCGCCAGCCTAGCGCACGGGCGCCGCACGCCGCCACGGGGCGAACCCCCAGGCCCACAGGGTCGGCATTCTTGAGGATGGCGGCTGGCGCCAGGCGACACCTATTCTGGCCGCACCATGGACGACACCGAACTGCCCGCGCTCGACGCCACGCAGGCCCTGCGCTTGCTGCGGCGTGGTGACCTGGGTGCGCTGGAATATGTGCAAGCCCTGATGCGGTTCATGCCGGCGTGCGCTGGCCTGAACGCCATGACCCATGTGGATGCGGACGCAGTGCGCCAGGCGGCGCGGGTGGCCGACGATGTGCCCCCAGCACGAAGGGGGCTGCTGCATGGCCTGCCCATGGTGGTGAAGGACAACATCGACGTCGCCGGATGGCCCTGCACCGCCGGCAGCCCCGCGCTGGCCGACCACCGGCCTGTGCGCGACGCCGACTGCGTGTTGCCGTTGCGGGCGGCAGGCGCTGTCGTGCTGGGCAGGACCAACCTCCACGAGTTTGCGCTGGGCATCACCAGCGGCAATGCCGCTTATGGCGCGGTCCGCAATCCGCACGCGCCTCGGCGCATTGCGGGGGGCTCCAGCGGCGGCACGGCGGCGGCAGTTGCCGCGCGACTGGCCCCCGTGGGCCTGGGCACCGACACCGGAGGCTCCATCCGCATCCCTGCGGCGCTGTGTGGCGTGGTGGGCTTCAGGCCCAGCACGGGCCGCTGGCCGGGGCGCGGCGTGGTGCCGATCTCGGTACCTTCGCGCGACACGGCGGGACCCATGGCCCGCAGCGTGGCCGACTGTGCCTTGCTGGACGCCGTGGTCTGTGGCGGAGACCCGCAGCTGCAGGATCTGTCGCCCCGCGGGCTGCGCTTGGGTGTACCGCAGGAGTTCTGGACCGATTTGCATGCGGACATGGCGAACCAGTTGGAAGACGCCCTGAAGGGCCTGGCCGCTGCGGGCGTGGTTCTGGTGCCCATGGCCATGGACTTCGACTTGGCTGCCTTGGGGCAGGTCGCGCTCACGGTGGCCATGCACGAGAACCTGCCTTCCCTGCGCGCGTACTTTGCAGACCACGGCCTGCCGTTCGACATCCACCACCTGGCCAGCGCCATTGCCAGCCCCGACGTGCGCCGCATCTTCCACCACCTGGCCCAGGACGGCGGACCTGATGCCGGCGCCTACGCCAGCGCGCTGGCCGAGGTGCGAACCCGCTTACGGCCCGCCTGGGCCGGTGCGCTGGGCCGGCACACGCTGGACGCCCTGATCCTGCCCACCACACCGCTGCCGGCCGCCCGTGTCGGCGAAGACGAGACGGTGCAGATGGACGGCCGGCGCTGGCCCACTTTCGACACCTACGTGCGCCATTGCGGACCTGCCAGCATCCTGGGCCTGCCCAGCGTGAGCTTGCCCGCCGGCTGCGTGGTGGAGCAAGGCGACCGGCTGCCGGTGGGCCTGATGCTCGACGGCCCGCAGGGCAGCGACCGTCGCTTGCTGGCCATCGCCGCCGCACTGCAGCCCTTGCTGCCCCCGATACCGGCAAGCGCCATGAGAACCCCTTGAGAACCCCATGAGAACAGTCACCGCCCTGTACCGCTACCCCGTCAAGGGCCTGTCCGCGGAACCGCTGCAGGCCGTGCCCCTGCAGGCCGGCCTGGGGTTCCCGCGCGACCGCGAGTGGGCCGTCACCAATGGCCGCTGGGCCTACGACGCCCAACAGTACACCCCGCGCCCCAAGACCGACTTCCTGATGCTGATGCAGCACGAGCAACTGGCCACCTTGCGCACGCGGCTGTCGGACGACGGCCGCCGCCTGGCGGTGCAGGCGCCCGACGGCACGGCGCTGGACCTGGCGCTGGACGACGAGGCCGACCTGGCACGCGCCAGCGCCTTCTTCGCCAGCGTCCTGGGCGGGCGCCTGGAGGGCAGCCCGCGCCTGGTGAAAGCCAACGGCCAGCGCTTCACCGACGTCAGCGTGGTTTCGCCCACGCTGATGCAGTCGGTGTCCATCATCAACCTGGCCAGCGTGCGCGACCTGGGCACACGCATGGGCCGCGAGCTGGACCCGCTGCGCTTTCGCGCCAACGTCTACTACGACGGAGGCCCCGCCTGGGAAGAGCTGGCCTGGGTTGACCAGGAACTGCGCCTGGGCGCCCTGCCTGCGAGAGGGGTGCTGCGCACCCGGCGCTGCGCGGCGACCAACGTCGACCCCGTCACCGGCGCACGCGACGCAGGTGTTCCGCAGGCCCTGATCAAGAACTTCCGCCACGGCGACATGGGCATCTATGTCGAGCTGCTGGGCAATGGCAACTTGCGCCTTGGCGACACCCTGCACATCCCCACCTGACCCCACCCGAAGGAGTACCGCATGGCCCCGCCCCCGTCCATCGCCACCCGCTTCACACAGCGCTACGGCGTTCGCCACCCCTTCGCCTGCGCCGGCATGGCCTTCGCTGGCATGACCCCGGCGCTGACCATTGCCGTGTGCAAGGCCGGAGGCATCGGCGCACTGGGTGTGGGCTTCACGCCGCCCGAGCTGCTACGGCAGTACATCCGCGAGATACGCGCCGCCACCGACGCGCCTTTCAACGTCAACTTCATCACCTGCTTCGACAACGACGCGCAGGTCAAGGTGTGCGCCGAAGAGCGCGTGCCCATCGTGTCGTGGCACTGGGGCCATCCGTCGGACGCCAACCGCGCGCTGCTGCGCGAGGCCGGCGTGGCCTATTGGGAACAAGTCGGCAGCGCCGAAGACGCGTTGCGCGCCATCGATGCGGGTGCCGAAGCCATCGTCGCCCAGGGCTACGAGGCCGGCGGCCACAACTACCAGGGTCTGCCCAACGGTCCGGGCCTGCCGACTTTCGTGCTGCTGCCGTCCATCGTCGACGCGGTGGACGGGCGCGCCATGGTGCTGGGCGCCGGGGGTATCAGCGATGGTCGCGGCGTGGCTGCGGCGCTGGCGCTGGGGGCCGACGCGGTATGGGTGGGCACGCGCATGGTGGCCACGGTCGAGGCTGCGGTACACGACGAGCACAAGCGCCGCATCGTCGCCGCCAAGGGCGAAGACACCGTCTTCAGCTCGATCTTCGGCCCTGAAATGCCGTTCTTCAACCCCATGCGACTGCAGAAGAACACGGTGGTGGCAGAGTGGAACCATCGCCTGGCCGAGGTTCCGACCGAGCGCAGCGGATTGCCGGTGGTGGGCAAGACGGTGCTGTATGGCCAACCGATGCCGATGAACAAGTTCAACGTCATCCTGCCCACGCCCGAGACCGAGGCCGAGTGGGAAGAAATGCCTTGGCTCATGGGCCAGGGCGTCGGTCTCGTGAACGACATCCGTCCGGCAGGCGAGGTGGTGGAGTCGATGATGGCCGAGGCGGTCGCCATCTGTGCCCGCTTGGGCAAGGCGCAGGGCTGAGCGCGTGCAACTCCGTGTACAGACCATCCGGTCGCTGACCGCCGACATCCGCGCCTTCGAACTGATCGATCCGGCCGGCAAGCCCTTGCCGGCCTTTGAAGCCGGGGCCCACCTGAAGGTGCGCGTGATGCCTGGCAGCGGCGTGGCGACAAGTCGCTCGTACTCGCTCGTGAACCCGCCGCAGGAACGCCTGCGCTACGAGATCGCGGTGCTGCACCAGCGTGGAGGACAGGGTGGGTCGGCCTGGATGCATGGGTCTGTGCGGGTGGGCGACCTGCTGAACGTCGAAGGCCCCGGCAATGCCTTCCCGCTGGCACCGCAGGCCGAGCGGTCCGTGCTGCTGGCCGGTGGCATCGGCATCACGCCGCTGCTTTGCATGGCGCGTGAACTGCGGGACGCCGGCCGGCAGGTGGAATTGCATTACTTCGGACGCAGCCCCGAAGCCATGGCCTACCGTGCCGAGCTGGAAGCCTTGCAGGGGCTGGTGCTGCACGTGTACGCCGGGTTGGACGCGGCTGCCAGCGTGGCGGCCCTGCAGCGCTGCGTCGGCCAGGCGGGCCCGGCCGATCACCTGTACGTGTGCGGCCCGGCCGCGATGCTGGACGCTGCACTGGACATCGCCGCGCGCCAGGGCTGGCCGGCAGCGCAGGTGCACCACGAACGCTTCGGCGCCAGCCCCGGCGGTGCCGGCGACGCGGCTTTCACGGTGGAACTGCGCCAAAGCGGTCTGCGCATCGAGGTAGACCGCCAGCAGACGCTGCTGGACGCCCTGCTGGCCCGGGGCGTGGACGTGGCACACGATTGCCGCGCCGGCATCTGCGGCAGTTGCCTGGTGCCGGTGGCCGGGGGGCAGATCCTGCACCGCGACAGCTTTCTGACCGACGACGACCGCAGCGGCGGCGACCTGATGTGTGCCTGCGTCTCGCGCGCCACCGGCGTGCTGGCGCTGGACATGTGAGCGCCGAGTTCAAACCCGTCGCGCAACACCATGGAACTTCAAGTGAACGACAGCGGCGCCGAAGTGGTGGGCGGCTTTTTGCAGGCCTGGTCGGCCGCGCTGGCCGCGCGCAACGTCGATGCCCTGGCCGGCCTGTTCGACGCCGATGCGCTGTTCTCCGCCACCGCACCCGAGCCGCTGCAAGGCCAGGCCCCGATTCGGGCCTATTACAAGAACGCACCGCCCGGCCTGCGCGTGCAGGCCACGCTGGTGTGTGCCACCCAGCCGCTGCCCGGCCTGGTGCATGGCATTGCCGACGTCGCTTTCGAAGCGCCCGGCGGCGTGGCGCTGCGGGGCCGGCTGGGGCTGTCGCTGGTGCTGCGGCCCCAGGGCTGGCGGGTCAGCGCCTACCAGTTGTCGGTCAGGCCGCCGCCCTGACCGCCACGCCAGGGCTGGTCTTCTGCACCTGCTGGTGCACGGTAGTTCGTGACCCGTGCCCTACGGCTTCACAGCCGCTGCTCGGTGGCCCTGTCAAAGACGCTGGCGCGCGCGACCTCGAAGTGCAGGTCCACCCGACTGCCGGCCTCGGGGGCCTGGGCGGGCGAACACCGCAAGGCCAGCCGCTGCTCGCCCGCCTGCAGCCAGACGATGGTGTCAGCGCCCAGCAGCTCGCAGCTCTCCACGGCCACGCCCTTCAGCAGGGCCTGGCCGGTGCCGGCCAGCGACAGGTCTTCAGGGCGCACGCCCAGCACCGCATCCAGCGGCGCCGCCGGAGCTTGGCGAAAGCCATAGCCGTTCAAGCTGATGGCCTGCCCGCCTACCACGATCTGCGGGCCGGCCGCGTCCTGCTGCAGGCGGCCGTGCAGGAAGTTCATGCCCGGCGAGCCGATGAACCCGGCCACGTACAGGGTCTGCGGCTGGTCGTAGATGGCCTTGGGCGTGTCGTACTGCTCGACCACGCCGTGGCGCATGACGGCGATGCGCGTGGCCATGGTCATGGCCTCGACCTGGTCGTGGGTGACGTACACCATGGTGGCGCCCAGGCGCTGGTGCAGCTTGCGGATCTCCATGCGCATCTCGGCGCGCAGCTTGGCGTCCAGGTTGGACAGCGGTTCGTCGAACAGGTAGATGTCGGCCTCGCGCACGATGGCGCGGCCGATGGCCACCCGCTGGCGCTGGCCGCCCGACAGGTCCGCCGGCTTGCGGGCCATGTACGGGCCCAATTGCAGCAGCTCGGCGGCCCATTGCAGCCGCCGGCCGATCTCGGCCTTGGGCTGCCCGGCCATGCGCAGGCCGAAGCTCATGTTCTGCTCCACCGTCATCGTCGGATACAGCGCATAACTCTGGAACACCATGGCAATGTTGCGGGCCTTGGGCGGCAGCAGCGTCACGTCGCGCTCGCCGATCATCACGCGGCCTTCGGTGGGATCTTCCAGCCCGGCAATGATGGACAGCAGGGTGCTCTTGCCGCAGCCCGAGGCTCCCAGCAGCACGGTGAAGTCGCCCGCGGCGATGTCGAGGTTCAGCGCCTTCAGCACCGGCACCTTGCCGTACTGCTTCTGCACGTTGCGGATCGAGACGGCTTGCATGATGGGATGTGTTCGGTTGGAGGCGGGCCGGTCAGCCCTTGGTGGCGCCCGCGGTGACACCGCGCACGAAGTACTTGCCCGAAAGGAAGTACACCAGCAGTGGCGGGATGGCCGTCAGCAGCGTGGCGGCCATGTTCACGTTGTGCTGCACCTCGCCCAGGGTGACGTTGACGATGTTGTTCAGCTGCACCGTCATGGGCGCGTTGTCAGGGCCGGCGAACACCAGCCCCAGCAGAAAATCGTTCCAGATGCCGGTGAACTGCAGGATCAGCGCCACCAGCAGCACATTGGTCGACAGCGGCAGCATCACGTGCAGGAAGATGCACCAGAAGCCCCCCCCGTCCATGATGGCCGCGCGCATCAGGTCGGGCGGCACGCTGGCGTAGAAGTTGCGAAACAGCAGCGTCATGAAGGGCATGCCGAACAACACATGTACCGCCACCACGGCCGCCACCGAGCCCTGCAGGCCCACGGCCGCGAACATCTGGATGATGGGCAGCATTACCACCTGGTAGGGTACGAAGATGCCCAGCGCCAGAAAGGCGGCCAGCTTGCCGGCATGGGGCACGCGCCACAGGGCCAGGGCATAACCCAATACTGTTCGCTTAGAGTAGAAAGCTGCCTTCATGGCAATCCGGCGACCACAGCTTCTTGCGCGTAGTCCGAGGTGCAGGCCGGATCGGCGGGC
>LNET01000005.1 GCA_001464055.1 Burkholderiales bacterium Ga0077543 | reverse complement strand
ACCGACTGTGCGGCGCTCACCTGGTCGGCCGGCAGGGACCGGGCGATGGCCGTGTTCAGCCCGTCGCCCACTGCCTGGGCCAGGCTGCTGGCAAAAGCCTGGGCTGCGCCGTCCTTGAACTCGCCGCCCATCAGCGCCTGCACGCCGCCTTGCACCGTCATGCGCGCCAGGGTGTTGCCGACGCCGTGGCCATTCGTCAGCAAGCCCAGCTCGCTGGCGCCACCCATCAGGCCGGCCGTCAGCGCCGCGCTGAAGGCGCTGCGCACGATGTCCTTCAGCTCGACCTTGCCGTTCATCACCCCGCTGGCCAAGCTGCCGGCAGCGGCGGCTGCAGCACCGGCGACCATCGCGCCGGTGACGGCCCCGCCCGTGGCCGTGGCGGCCCAGACGTTCACCGGGTTCCAGGTGAAGTAGCTCACCGCCACCACCACGGCCAGCTGCACCACCTGCCGCGTGGTGCTGGGCTTGTCGACGATGTTGTCGGGCGAAGTGGCCCAGCCCACCTCGAAGTCGAAACCCACCGCCGCGTCGTGGTGCATGCGCGGGGCGGTGTTCAGGTCCAGCCCGACCAGGCCGTCGCGGCGCATCGGTGCGGCCAGGCCGTCCATGTGCCAGGGCGCGTTGTCGAAGCGGACGCGGCCCACCGTGGGCGGAACGCTGGACGGCGCCGCTTCGCCTTCGTGCGTCAGCGGCGCGTGGTACTCGGTGTGGCTGTTGCCGTACAGCTGCGCAAACGCCCGGTTCGCCAGCCCGTCCTGGGCGTTGTACCAGCGCGTGAAGGTGTCGGGGTCGAAGCGGCGCTCGATCTGCGGCCGCGGCAGCCAGCCTGATTGCTCGTCTACCAGCCGCTGGGCTGCTACACGTGCGCCTCAGACCTTCGCGTGCTGGCTCACTTCGAAATCTGCGGTGGCTGGATGCGCATCTTCACAGGCGTACCCCAACTCCGTGTGCCATGTGCCAAGAACCCAACCTCGTGCAGCGGGCGCGTCGTGCGCATCTGTGAGGATCAGTTCTTCTCCATCGGTTCTGGGGTTGCGGTCGCGCGGCTGGTCACCGGGCTCGCGTGGCCGCCAAGCGAGGTCCTCGCCTTCTTGGGTCATCGCAGGCCCGGTTCTGCGAATCAACCTGCGGGAACCCTGCCCGATGGCGCCCGACCTGGACCAACCCGTTTGCGTTGCAGGACCTCGATCTCGTCGATGGCGGCCTTCAAGCGCCGGCCCAGCGTTAGGTCGGCCTCGTCGTCCCAGCGCGCCATGTGTGGGGTGAGTTGCAACGCCACGCCAAAGCCCACGGGGTGCAAGGCATAGACCGGAGGTAATTGCTGTACCAAGTCAGGCTTGTCGAAGTAGGTTAGCCAGCCGGCGCGGATAAAGGTCTTGTCCTGGCCGGCAGGCATCGAAAAGTTGACGACGTCGTCCCAACCCTTGAATCCGAAGCTCGCCGCCTTGACGGGCCAGTGCTTGACAAAGAGAGCCAACAACTGAAACGGCAGCGGCCCGGACTGGAATTCGGGGTGGTTCTTGCGGGCCAAGGTAAGCTGGATGACAGACTCGAAGTTCTTTGCACCGACGCTCCCGATACTTAAGCCGATCTTGCTGTCCCATCGGCGGTCGTTGTCCAAACTGAAACTGAATCCCAGGCTGCCTCGCATCTCTGGCCTCGGCTCTCCCCCAGCGCCCCGGTCGCTGTAGGGTGACGGCGCTTCCGGATCCCATGCGCGCCGCAGCATCCAGTCACGCAGATTGGAAAGATCGTTGTTCAGTCGTGGGCAATCGCGAGCGTTCAGGCCAATGAGCTTGAGGTTCGAGAACATCGGGTGCAGCCCGATGAACTGCCAAAAACTCCTGCGCGCAGTCGATGAATCGGCCCAAAGTCCAGTCTTGGGTCGAATGGCAATCTGCAATCAGGTTCGGACAGTCGTCCCCGAGGTCAAGCGTCATGGTCCTCTCTTCGGTTCAATCACGACAGTGATTCGGTCACGCAACACTGGCTGGCGAACGACGACTCCATCGATCTCGCGCTTGATGTCTGCACTCGGTACGACCCATTCAAGCATGACCCGATCCTGAAGGCCAGCGTTGTCGATGGCTTCAGGATTGAGCGCCTGGGGTTCGCTCCGAAAAAGAAGCCAAGATGCCGGCTACGGCATGGCAGCAGTCTTGCTTACAGTGGACGGCTCGGCAGGTTGTCAAGAACAGCCTTCAAATAGGTACCGGTCCGTCTGTCAAGGCTGGCGGTGATGCAACAGCGTGGACAAAGGCTGGATTTGCTCAAAAGGCCACCTGTCACGATAGGCAAGCCGTAGAACACCGCTGACGGGTCTCGGTCTTCGAGTTCCCACTGACCGTTTACTCGCTTCCTGAGGACTTCTCCAAAGTAGCGGGCCGCGCCCCCGACAACGAACGCTTCTTGCTCAGGTCGCGCTGCGGCAACCGAGGGATACCGATCAAGAAGCCAAGCTTCAAGCGCGAGCAACGAACCGCCGCTATTGTCCAACTGCGCTTGCAAGGACTTTGGTAGTAAGACCAAGAACTGCTGCACGGCTGGTTGCATCTCTTGGAGCCAGGCGCGAAATCTCGCTCTGTCGTTTGTGCTTTCCATGTCAAGGCCCAACTTTCACATCAATACCAGCTGCCCGAAGAGCATCGACCAATGGCCGCGAGGCCGAGTCACGAAACACCCACTGTACAGACCAGCCTATGGCAACGAGCGCAGCATCACGCTCGATCTCCCACCGATTTTCGGGCGAGAGTGTTTGATATCCCGTCTTGTACTCGATGCCGCGTTGCAACTCTCGATCGGCGATGTCCAGAATGCGGGGTGACGGACGTCCGTCGACCAAGGGTGTCACCAGGACTTGATGTGTCCCCCAGGCGACCTGCTGGTGGTAGGACAGTTCAGCTTCTTTAGCCGCGAGCGCCCGAGTCTGGTTCTGCTCGTAGGTCACCGACCATCGGTCGTACTCCCACCCGGCATTCACTCGTTCTCCGTACACCCTCCAAGCTTCCTCTCTGTGCTCTGGCGTTCCTTTGGCGAATCCACGGCTTTCGATGATCAAGTCATCCAGCCGCATCTGCTCTTCTGGCAAGGTTTCGACCGTGGGGCCAGCGGCTTGCCCCAGCTGTGAAGGTGGCACAACGATCTGTCGCTGGTCAGCCGCCGGCAGCGTGATCAGGACCGGCCCAGGTGTCTGCCCTGCCGGAGTCGTCATCGGCTGGCGCAAGCGCTGAAGCTCGGCCTCGCTCAGCCCGAAGAAGCCCGCACTGGTGGACTCGACCCAGAATCGATCGACCATCAGGGTCTGGGTGCCGTCAGGCCGCGTCTGCTCCGTCAGCACGGGTCGCCAGTCGCCCCCGGGTGTCTGGTGATACATCGTCGCCCAGAGTTCGCCCGGTTCGCGTTGCAGGCGTGAGTTGGCATTCAGCTGCCAGACCTGCGCACCCTGGTCCACGTTGCTGGGCATCCCGGCCAGCACAGCGCCGACGGCCAGTGCCGGGGCACGCAGTGCCACTTCGCCCAACTGGCGCAGCAGTTGCCAGTTGGGCGCGGCCACGCCATCGACGATGCTCACGGTCTGCGAGGCGCCCAGCATCAGCATCCCGCCCTGCGCCAGATACAAGGTTGTCTGGCCGTCGGGTGTGCGCTGATACCGGTTGCCGAAGCTGTCTCTGGTTGGCGGAACGCCCTGGATGACTGTCGCTCCGTCGGTGCCCGCCTGGGTCGAGCCAGAGCCCGGATCGCCAATGGGCACCAGGCTGGCGACCACGCTGGAGGCGCTCGCGGCAGGGCCTATGCGGCGCATGGCCTCGGCAGCGGCTGCGTCGGGCGCGTAGCCGAGGCCGATCAACTCTTCGGCGATGGCCACCGCTTGCAGGGTGGCAGTGGCGGCTGTCTCTGGCGATTCGGTTCCGCCAGCGCCGCCAGTGCTTGGGTTCGCCCTCGGGCCCGGTGTCGCCAAGCCACTGTCCTGCAACACATCCTGCAGGAAACTGCTGGCAAACGCCGCCAGCGGATCGTCCGGGTTGCCCAGCGCCCGGATGGCGCTGGTGACGACGCGCACCACCGACTGTGCGGCGCTCACCTGGTCGGCCGGCAGGGACCGGGCGATGGCCGTGTTCAGCCCGTCGCCCACTGCCTGGGCCAGGCTGCTGGCAAAAGCC
>LNET01000004.1 GCA_001464055.1 Burkholderiales bacterium Ga0077543 | reverse complement strand
CGCGGGTGGCCGAGCTGTTTGAAGCGCGAAGCCCGAAAGATGTTGGTCTGCTGGCCGAGATCACCGGCACGATCAGCTTCGGCAAGGAGACCAAGGGCAAGAACCGCCTGCAGATCACCGACCCCGAAGGCCGCGTGCACGAGGAACTGATCGCCAAGGAAAAGAACATCCTGGTCCACGAAGGCCAGGTGGTCAACCGCGGCGAACTGGTGGTCGACGGCAGCGCCGACCCGCAGGACATCCTGCGCCTGCTGGGCATCGAGGAACTGGCGCGCTACATCGTCGACGAGGTCCAGGACGTCTACCGCCTGCAGGGTGTGAAGATCAACGACAAGCACATCGAGGTGATCGTCCGCCAGATGCTGCGTCGTGTGCAGATCGTCAACAACGGCGACAGCAGCTACATCAACGGCGAACAGGTCGAGCGTTCTGAACTGCTCAACACCAACGAGCGCCTGCGCGCCGAAGGCAAGGTGCCGGCCACGCATGCCGACGTGCTGCTGGGCATCACCAAGGCCAGCCTGTCCACGGACAGCTTCATCAGTGCTGCGTCGTTCCAGGAAACGACGCGTGTGCTGACCGAAGCGGCCATCATGGGCAAGCGCGACGAATTGCGTGGCTTGAAGGAGAACGTCATCGTCGGCCGCCTGATCCCTGCGGGCACTGGCATGGCTTTCCACGAGGCGCGTCGTGCCAAGGAAGCCATGGACGAGAGCGAACGCAAGGCCATTGCCATGCAGGAAGCCGAGGAGCTGGCGGCCGTGCAGATGGCGCAGGTGGACGCCGCCACCGCTGCGGCGGCGGCTGGCGGAGATGCGGCCGAATAAGCCCAGCGGGCGCGGTCGAGGAAAGGGCGGCTTCGGCCGCCTTTTTCATGTGGGTGACGCGGTGGCAGTGGTGGTGGCGGTGGTCATGCGCTGCTCCCTGCGGGACGCTGGCCGAGACCTTTGGGGCGATGCGGATGCCAATCCACGAGGGCATTAGCCTAGGATCGATCCTAGGCTAGGAATGACCCTAGGCTAGGAACGATCCCAGGCTGTCGAGCGCCTCGTCTTGCCATCTACTCACGGTCAAGCGTTGGCTGCCATGCTCCGAGACAGCAGCCGGCGACCCCACCCGTCTCGGCACCAGGAGGAATGTCCCATGATCAATGCCTTGTCATCGCCGCACTTGCTGGCGGCAGCAGCCCAAGCCTTCACCACCGCCACCCGTGGCCCAGGGGGCTGCTTCGTCGACCCCTGCAACCCCAGCAATGCCAGCACTCAGATGCAGGGTGGCAAGGCTGTCTTCGAGAACGACAACTACCGCATCAGCGCCGGCGACGACAACGAAGTGCTGATCCAGAACAAGAACACGGGCGAGACCTACCGTGCCTGGGGCGACCCGCACATGGACATCGATGGCAAGCACATGTTCGACTTCTGGGGCACCACCACCTTCATGCTGGACGACGGCACCAAGGTCACCATCGAGACCACGCCCTGGGGCAACGATCCCACCGCCACGCTGTCGTCGAAGGTCACCATCAGCAATGGCGACTACGGCGTGCAGATCACCGGCGTGGACACCAACACCCGGGGCGACCTGGCCATCGACGAAGGCAAAGGCTGGGGCCGCCTCGTCGACCTGGCCGTCGACGATGGCAACGTGCTGCACGAGAACACCTTCGGCCAGGGCTTCCTGGCCATGGACGGCAACGGCCGCATTCGGCAGGTCGACCAGAAGTACATCAACGAGACCGACCTGCTCAGGGGCGGTGCGCTGACCCAGCAGCACGAGGGCGCCTTCCGCATGCTTGAAGGCCTGCTCGCGATCTCGTTCGTCGGGGTCTTCCTCAGCTCTCTGGGCAGCTTCCTGAGCAGCACCCCAGGCGGCGGGGAAGCCCGGCCGATACCGTCCACGCCGAACCTCCGGGATTTCCTCCTGAGCACGATGCCGGAACCGATCGCTGCGCCAATCCTGAACTGGACGCTGAACCGCTGACACAACTGCTTGCGTTCACCCTGGGCTGTGTCCCAGGGTGTCGCGAAGGCCCGGTTCTGGTGAACTCCAGGGTGGCGCAAACAGCGCGGTCTTGTTGATCTGTTCACCATGTTCTCAGCCAGCCAACAGGCTTTTCCCGGGTGTCGGCCATGACGCCGACGCAAGGTTTCAATCTGCCGCTGGGTTCAGGCCTTGGGCGGCTTGAACTGCCTTGCACTGCCCCTGGCGAGGGTCTTGCCCAAGCCCGCGCCCTGGCCTGCGCGTTGCCGGCCCTGGCCACCCTGGAGTCCTGGCTGGCCATGGACTTGCCCTGCCCCGAGCCCGCGCTGCCGCACGCCGGGCCTGAGGGACGGAACAACGCAACAGCCCTGTCCCTCCCTTTCGACGCAGACACGGCACTGGCGGGTGGCCGGCTGCTGCTCCCCTGGTCGGTCTTGAAGCCTGGCCGGGCGGCGCCTGCCCATCTGCCTGTTGACTGGCCGTCATGGACAGCGCGGGTGTGTCTGCAAGTGCTGCCGTCGCAGCGTATTGCCTTTGGCGGTCTGGTGCCGGGTGCAGTGCTCTTGCTGCCGGCAGGCTTTCAGCGCGGCTGGCCCGTTCAGCTGCGGGCTGTCAGCCCGAACGTGACCACGCCGCCAGCAGGCTGGCAGGTGGCCGCGTCCTGGCAGCCGCACGAAGCCAGGCTGGTGTTGCCTGGCGGGCCGGTGCAGGCTGGCCATGAGGCAGCCGCCCCGATGGTCTGGTCGGTATGGCTGACCGCACCGGCGGCGGTCGACATGCGCGCCTGGTTCGGAGGTTGCGGCGAAGCCGCATCCCTGGCTACAGGCCAGGTCGAACTGCACCTGGGCAGCCAGGCCGTGGCCTGGGGGCGCCTGCTGCCCTGTGGTGCCGGCTGGGGCTTGCGCATCGAGCGTGTCGAGAGCCTGGAACTGGCTGCAGCATGGACCTGAATCAGTTCACGCCTTCGTCGGCGCTCATCACCGTCATCGTCCTGGCCCTGGCGCCATTCGTCGGGGTCATGGTCACGGCATTCACGAAGATCATCATCGTGCTCAGCCTGCTGCGCAATGCCCTGGGTCTGCAGCAGGTGCCACCCAACGTCGTGCTCAATGGCATGGCGCTGGTGCTGACGATCTACGTCATGTACCCCGTGGGGCTGCAGATGGCCGAGAAGGTCGGCCAGGTCGACCGCATCGGCAGCAGCACGGCCGCCTTGATGGAGACCGCCAACACAGCCAAGGAACCGCTGCGCGATTTTCTGCTGAAGCATTCTTCCCCCGAAGAGCGCCGATTCTTCCTGGAAACCTTGCGCCGCGGCCTGACGCCAGCCCAGGCCGCGCAGATCAGCGACCGCGACTTGATCGTCGTCGTTCCAGCGTTCGTGGTCAGCGAGCTGGCCGTGGCCTTTCAGATCGGTTTTCTCATCTTCCTGCCGTTCCTGATCATCGACCTGGTCGTCAGCAACATCCTGATGGCGCTGGGCATGATGATGCTGTCACCGACCACCGTGTCGCTGCCTTTCAAGTTGTTGCTGTTCGTGCTGGTGGACGGCTGGGTGAAGATCTCTCATGGCCTGGTTCTGTCCTACTGAAATGCTGCCCACACGCTCGCTGTTCTCGCTGCCCCTCCTGCGGGAACTCGGGTCTATCGCAACATCCGGGCTGACCTGACATGGCCGGCAGCGAAGCCATGCAATTGACGCTGCAGGCGCTGTGGCTGGTGTTGCTGCTGTCGGCCCCGCCGGTGCTGGTGGCGGCCCTGGTGGGCTTGCTGGTGGCGATTCTGCAGGCCGCCACGCAGATCCAGGAACAGACCTTCCAGTACGCGCTGAAACTGGTGGCCATCGTGCTGACCCTGTTCGCCACGGCTTCGCTGCTGGGCGGAACGCTGCTGCAATTCAGCGATCGCCTGTTCAGCGACTTCCCGCGCATCGTCGGTACCCGTTGATGAAGCTCAGGATGAGTACCCCGGTGGAAGCGCTCGCCCATTGGAAACACTGACGGTCATCACCAGTCTGGGTGACCGGGCGCTGCTGGTGGGCCTGGCCTGCACCCGGTTCGCCGTGGCCTTTCTGCTGCTGCCCGTCTTTGCCCCCGAAACCGTACCGGCGATGGTGCGCAATGCCATCTTCGTCGGTTTGGCCGTCATCACACTGGCGGTGCAGCCCGTGGTGCCGGTGCAAAGCTGGTCGGCAGGGCAGTGGTTGCAGCTCTTCGGGCGCGAGGCCTTGCTGGGCCTGGGCTTCGGCGTGCTGCTGGGTGCCGTGCTGTGGGCTTTCGAGACCGCCGGGCAGATTGTCGACACGAAGGTCGGGGCCACCATGGCGCAGCTTCTGGATCCGATGTCGGGCCATCAGACATCGCTGTCGGGTGCGCTGCTGTCGCGTCTGGCGCTGTTCATCTTCATGGCCGGCGGCGGCTTCATGATGTTCGTGGCGGTGCTCGTCCAGAGCTTCGCGATCTGGCCTCTTTCGGACCCCGGCCTGGCGCTGCCGCGCGAAACCCTGTCCATCTTCGAAGCGGCTTTTGCCAGCTTTGCGGTGTTGTCGCTGATGCTGGCCGCGCCCTGCATCCTGGTGTTGTACGTCATCGACCTCGCGCTGGGCCTGGTGAACCGCTACGCGCCGCAGCTCAACCTGATCTCGGTCTCGATGTCGGTCAAGGGCCTGGCCGCCACGCTGGTCTGGATGGTGCTGTTCGTGCCGCTGGTGACGGTCATCGAAGACCAGATCGAAGCGGCTGTTGCCGGGCTGTTGCCGGCGCTGCAGGCCTGGGTGCCCCGGTGAAGTTGAAACAGCGCACCCTGGGATCGATCCTCAGTAGCGGCAGGTTCTGCAGTTGTCTATGCTTGTCGTCATGAACACCTTGTCCCCACCCACCCTCGCCTTGCGCGGCGCCGGCCTGGGCCCTTCGGGCTGGCCCACGGCGGCAGCAACTGCCGATGCCAGCGCAGGGCGCCAGGCTGCGGCCTGGTTCAACGAACCCCTGGTCGAAGGCTCGCAGGTGCTGCGTGCGCCCGTGCAGCCGACTGCCGGCGACGCACAGGCCTTGTGCCAGCGTTTCCTGGCCTGCCTGTCGCCCGAAGCGGTCTGAAGGCCTGAAACGGCTTGAAACAACTCAAGCCCGAGTTCGGCGCGCGGGGCCCGACATGACGCCGGCGCAGCGGCCACTGCCCGACTGGTGGGAAGCAGCTCAGACGCTGGTGGAAGGTTGCTGCACCTTGCCCGTGGGCGAGCGTGTGCGCTGGCTTGAACAGCTGTGCCTGGGCCTGGGCGACCAGCTCTACCCGGCCTTCCTGCGTGTGCTGTGCCTGGTGGGCGAACAGGGCGAAGCGCTGGCCCAGCAGGCGGTGGCCAGCACGCTGACCCAGGCACTGGCCAGCGGCCGTCTGCCGTCAGGGCGCCAGACAGCCTGGGGTGCCGCCGCAGGTGCGGCCACACGCCAGCAGGGACCGATCGAATTCCTGTGTGCCTGGTATCTGCACCCCGGCCACAACGACAGCCTGTCAGCCAACGGCTTCGATCAGGCGGCACGCGCGCTGCTGGGCCTGATGGCGCACGACCCGCAGGCCCACACGCTCTACCGCGCAAGGCTTGCAGCAGCGGCGGCCGACCCGCTGGAAGGCGCCTGGTCGCGGCGCGACCGTGCTGCCCTCGACGCCCTGGTCCAGGCCTGGCGGCCGGGCGTGGCCGCGGCAGTGCCGGTCGACGCGTTCCTGCAGGCGGCCCGACAAGGGTTTCCTTCGGCTCCCGGAGCCGCGGCCTCGCCAGCCTGGGCCGGGCCGGGCTGGACGCCCGGCCTGCGCTGAAGGCTGCAGCGCCCCGGCGTCAGCCCTGCGGGGTTGCCTTGCGCAATGCCAGGTGGAAAGTGCATCCGCCTGACGGTTCTTCGTTGCTCGTGAACCAGAGCCGGCCTTGATGCAGCTCGACGAAGCTGCGGCAGATGTTCAGCCCGATGCCCATGCCGTCGGGCTTGCTCGACTGGAAAGGCACGAACAGGCTGCCCTCGGCGCTGGCGCTGATGCCGCAGCCCTGGTCGATGATGGTGAGTTCGACCTCAGTGTCGCCCAGGGCCTGCAGCCGCAACAGCACCCGAGCCTGCTCTGCCGGAAGGCCGCGATGGGCCTGCAATGCGTTGCGCAGCAGGTTCACCACCACCTGCTGCAGCATCACGGCGTCGCCCACAACCCAGAAGGGCGTGGGCATTTCGGTGGCGACCGGAACACCCTGGCGCGTGAACTCCCAATCCAGAAGCGCCACGCATTCCAGTGCCAACATGCGCAGGTCGAGCGGGCGGTGCTCGGGCTGTCGGGCCTGTGTGAATTCGCGAATTCGACCAACGATTCGGCCAGCGAACTGCGCCTGATCCAGCGCCAGTTTCAGGCCCTGGTGCAGGTCGTTCAGCTGCGCCTCGTGCTCTGGCGCCACAGGCAGCCGCGCCAGCCTTGCCGAAACACCGCGCAGCACATTGACGATGGTGCCTACTGGCTGATTGATCTCGTGCGCCAGCGTGCTGGCCATTTCGCCGATGCTGATGCTGCGCGAAGTGAACAACAGCTCTTCCCGGTCGCGCAGGTGACGGGCCAGCGCGAGGGCACTGTCGTCGCTGGCTGGCGGCGCCAGGGCTCCTGCCTTCGTCGGATGCGGTGCAGTCTTCTTCATGGTCGGGTTGCAGGCGTGTTCAAGGGCAGTGCATGCGGGCTCCAGGCCAGCAGAAGGGTCCACTGCGAGCCCAGGTGGCGCCAGAGTCGCTGTGGTTCCAGCACGTCCAGCCAGGCGTGTGCGGGCGGCCTCAAAGGTGGCGGCAGCACCGTGGCAGTGGCGCGCAGCACCAGACCGCTGGCTGCAGTCTGGCTGGGCCGCAGCAAACGCGCGTGCAGCAGGGGTCGTTGTCCATCGTCGCCTTCGCGGCGCACCCGCCAGAACACCCAGTCGCAGCCCGGGTCCGTTGCCGCGACGGCCCCGCGCACGGCCCAGCGGTGGCAGGCCGGTTGCCCACGGCTGTCGAAACCCAGGCAGGCCAGTTGCAGCCCACGCTGCCCGGCACCGGGCGGCGCGACCACCAGCACACTGCGCCTGAGCGCCAGTTCTGCGCGCACCTCTGGCGGCAGCAGGGCTTCGAAAGAGGGTGGCCAGGATGCCGGGGCAGGATCCTCATCTGCTGGCGATGCTTGCGCTGGCCGCTCGGGTGCAGTGTCCTGCGGCGCGGTTTCGCTCTGGGCTTCGGCCGGGTCGCGATCGGGCTGGCCCCGCCCTTGACGCCGCTCGCTGTGAGCCTGCGGCAACGGCCCAAGATGGGGCGCTGGCGTCTGCAGTGCCGTCACCCAGGCGGGTGCCAGCGGCAGCGCAGCGCCAGCTTCGGTGTGGTGATGGCCGGCGGGCTGGGCCAGCTGCGAGGCGTCGATTTGCGTGTGCAAATGGGTTTCGGCCCGGCCGACAGTCGGCGCCTGGTTCAGCAGGGGGGTGACGGCGACCGACCACGTGGCGGCGCCGTTGTCGGGCCGTGCCGAAAGTGTCACGTTCGCCACAGCCACCTCGCTGGCAGCTGCTGCCGGCAACAGTCCGGCATTGGCCAGGGGGCTGCTGAGCCCGGCCAGGATGGCCGTGGCGCTGCCGGAGGGCGGGCTGGTCGGGTGCGAGGTCTCAGCGGTCGGAGCGGGCATGGAACCCGGGGCTGGCAGGCCCATGCCCAGGCCCATCGTGCCTGTCGGGCCCGTCACGGGAGCGATGCGGATGTCCAAGGGTGAGCCGGCAGCGTCCAGGCCTCGCGGGGTTTCAGTGCAGTTTGTCCAGCACGGTCAGGCCCTGGGTCGACGCACTCAGTCGGTCGGGCGACAGGCCCAGTAACTGCTGCAGGTACCCGCGCGCGGCGCGCTGGACATGCGACTTGGCGGCCGGCCCTTGCTGTTGGGAGGCCACCCGCGATTCGTTCACCAGCACGCCGAGCAGTGCAAACTGTTCGAACAGCGACTGTCGCTCGGCGCTGCCCAGCTGCCGCCAGGCCGTGGTTTGCGCCAGCAGGCTGCGCAGTTGCCTTTCGACAGCAGGCAGCGCCGCGACGTCAGGCTCCCTGTCCTGGCAGGCGCCCAGATTGGCCAGAACGAAGAACGCGGCGGCGATGCCCAGGTCGTCTTGCGTGTGAACCCCGCCTTCCAGCTGGGCTTGCACATGCCGCCGGTAATGCTGCAGACAGCGACCGTACAGCGCCTGCGCCTCGCGGCGTGCGGCGGCGTCGCCTGGATTCAACGCCGCCAGGGCCAGCACGCCTGGCCCTGGAGCGCTGGCGCTGGCGGCCTGCTTCGCCCGGGGTGTTCGCAGGCGGGGGATCTGGGTGTCGACTGCCGCCGCATCGCGCAAGGTCCTGGCCATGGCGCTTTGCACCAGCTGCGACATTTCGCGGGCCAGGGGCTGCAAGGTGGTGTCGACCACAGGGTTGTCGAACGTCGGCGTTTGGGGAATTGGGGTGTCGGGCATCGGACAGTCCGGGGTAGGGGCGAAAGTCGAGCTGCTGGGGCAGCTCATCGGCGTTGAGGGTCGTCGAACGGGTCCCGCAGTTCGATGTCGCCGATGGCTGCGCCCCGCGCCAGCAAGCGCTGCCGCAGTTCACCCAGCCGCGCGTCGAGTGCACCGCGTTCACGCCCTTGGCTGAGCGACAGCGCATGGTTCTGCAGCGTGACCTGTACCTGCCAGGGCGATTCAGGCTGCGCTGTCAGCGTCACGCCGCTGACTGCCGAACCAGGCTGCGAAAAGCTGAACTGCCAATGCTGAATGCCTTCAGGCGACGCAGGCATGGTCAGCGCCGACAGCGCTGCGCCCAGCACTGCTGGCGCTGGCTGTCTGCCCGCAACGGTCGAGGTGGCCCCTTCGAGGCCTGGGCCGAGGACGCTCCGGCCTGCGCTTTCAACGGGTTGGCTGCTGACGAAGACAAGTTCGTCAGGCGTCGGGGGGCGCAGTCTGGCCTGGGGTACGCCCACGGTGGCCAACGGCTGCGCCGCTGTTTCCAACAGCGGCGCTTCCTCGTCTGGGCTGGCCTGGGGTGGCCGAGCCAGCGCACGTTCGAATGCCTCGCGCAACGCTGGGTCGGCCGGCGGCCTGAGGCCGAAATGCTCGCGAGCGCCAGCAGTTGCAGGGCCGGGCTCGGCCTGCTTGGCCACGTCTGGAGAGTGCGTCGGGTTTGAAATGATCATGGTCATGGCAGTCACCCCGGAGTTCACAGCGCCACCAGGGCGCTGGCAACCTGGGATCGGCCCCTGGGCAGGTGTGTCCGAATGCAATCAGACGCTGGTTTCGAGCGTCGTGGGCATCCGCTGCGCCTGGGCCGCCAGCCGCTGGCGCTGCCGCCGCGGCCGCTGCTGCACCTCCGGCCAATCGACCGCATGGAGCCTGTGCAGCGAGGCCAGTTGGCCGCAATAGGGACCCAGGCCCAGCGCCGTGAAGCCAAGGGTCGCCAGCACCACGTGCACCGATCGGTGCTGCGGGTGGCACACCGCCCACACCGCGTCCAGCTGAAGCGGGCCGAAGGCCATCTCCAGCAAGGCTTCGCCACCGTCCAGGGCGAGTCCGGTGCCCCAGGCCGATGGCAGCAGGCGGCAGCCGATCTCCACGCGCTGCGGGTGTTCGGGCATCGGCATCAGGTTGAACCAGCCACAGAAGTCCCACTGGCCTTGTTGCAGCCACTGCAGCGCACCGGCGTCGATCTCGCCGCGGCCGACTGCGCCTTGCGCTTCAGCAAGCGTGGCGGGGTCGGGTGCCAGCCAGCGTTCGGTATGCCAGATGCCCAGGCCAGGATGCCTTGCCTGCACATCGGCCAGCCCGGCCAGGAACTGCCAGCTGCGTTCCGGTTGATCAAGGTCGAAGTCGTCGACCAGCAGGGCACGCAGCCGCGGTTCGCGGTGCATGGCCACCAGCCGCGCGTGGTCGCCGCCAGTGAAGCGGCGCAACCGCAGGCGGGGCGTCTGGCAGACCCAGTCGATGCCCGTCATGTCCAGCGTTGTGAGTCCAGCGCCAGTTGGCGCGCCGGCGCCGAGCTTTCGCTCTGCCTGTCGGCCCAGACGCGAAGTCCGGCGCCAGCCACCCAACGGGCCCAGGGCGACGGCCAGTGCTCGTCGGCCGCCGGGTGGAGCTGCCAGTGCAGGCCCGTGGACACCTGGCCCACCCAGAGGCCGCGCGACGTGCCTGACGCTGGGTCGCCAGCGGCAGCCAGGTCCGCGGGCCTGGCCGCTGGGCCTGAAGCATCGTCGACCAGCGTTGCCAGGCAGAAAAAGTCCTCGCCGGCCCAGTGACCGGGCAGCAGCGTCAGGGGTTGTCCGTTGCTTTGCAGCGGCACATCGAGCGCCTGGCCGTCGACCCAGACCTGGCAGCGTGGCGATGTGTCCATGCACCAGAGCAGCGCCCGGTGACCGCCAGCAGGCGACTCATGGACGACGATCTGGCCGTCGGGCAGGCCGCTGCCGTCGTGCGCATGGACGCGGCGCATGCCGTAGCGCTCGGACGCGTCGGCCCAGATGCCCAGTGCTTGCAGGTCCCAGGGTGTGAGCAGCTGTGTCAGTGCGGCCAGGTGCTGCAGCACCTGCGCGGGTTCGGGCGCGCGAAGCGCTGGCGTGCGTGGCGCCAGTGTGTTGGCGAACGCGAGGGCGACGGGGGTGGTGGGCAGCATGGCTGCAACCCTAGCGGGTGTCGGGTTGGCTGCCCACCTGGGATCGGTCCGAGGGATGTTTCAGAATTTGTCACTGCTATCGCAGCACCAGGCCTGCAGCGGTCATATGCACCCGATCGGCATCGGTCTTCAGGAACTGTTCCAGGTAAGCGCGTGCGGTGACGCGCATGTTGCGCTCGATGGCGGCGTCGGCCTTCTGCTTCAGGCCCATCTGGGTTCCGGCCATCAGCATGCCCAGGATGGCCATCTGCTCGTACATCTCGCGCTTTTCGGTGTCGGCTGCCGCCTGCAGCTGCGGGTTGTTCGCCAGGATCGATCGCATTTGCTCGACGACCGGTCGGAACTGTGCATCCGGGAAGTCGGCGTTATGCAGTCCCATCCAACTGCCGGCCAGGAAGGCGGCGACTGCACCGGGCAGGTCGCCGCGCGGAATTTCGAACTGTCTTTCGACCTGCGCATATCGCGCCAGCAGGTCTTCGAACAGTGCCTGGGCCTGTGGGCGCTGCTGCGCCGGATAGTGCTGAGCCATCCGCGCGGGCATCAGGCTGGGGCCGGCAGTGCGCGCCTTCAGGTCGGCAGACAAGCCGCCTTCCTTGAACGGGCGCAATCCGGGCGCCGCCCGACGCTCGGATTTCCCTTCGGACGGACTGGCCAGGCTGTTGCTCACGCTTTGCGTGAGGTAACTGGTGCTGAGGAAGTTGGACATGGGCGCGCCGCTGAGGGCATAGCCAGGACTGAACATCTGGGCCATGACTGTGGCGCAGCCCAGTGCCGAGGCGCCGAGGATGAAAAGCCGGGCGAGTAGGCTGAACATGACGAGTGTCTCCCGCTAGAGGACAGCATCCTAGGCCAGCAGGGCCAGGATGGTGTGACTGAATGCGGCGGTCTGTATATCGAAGGGGGTGATCGGACGACGAAAAAGCCTGCGGCGGAGCACGGATGCTCCGCCGCAGGCGATGCCCGACTGAAGGTTATTACTGCTTGCGAGCCATGGCCGACAGGCCTTCACCGATGGCCTTGATCGCCGTCGAGAATGCGGTCTGAAGCATGTTGTATTCCTGCGCAGTTGCCTGGAACTGCGCATTCACCGCATTCATCTCCTTGGCCGCCTTCTGTTGCGCCTTCTCGCCGCCACCGGCTGAGGACAGGGTTGCCAACTTGTTGCTGAGCTCCACCATCTTGGCAGCCTTGTTGCCGGCGGCCTCGCCCATGGCCAAGGCAATCGCCTCCAGCCAGCTGACGGCAGGCTTGGAGCCCTTGGCGGTGCCGCCAGACTTGCCGTCGCCCTTGTCCTGCTGCATGATGGCCTGAGCGCTCTTGATGATCGCTTCCATCAGTTCCTGGGTCAGGTCCTGGATATCTGACTGGAAGTTGTTCTGAACCGCCTCGTCGGCCTGGTTGTCGCTGGGCTGGGTGAGCTTCGGCAGGACGTCCTGGATCATCTGCTTGATGGCTTCGCCCAGGAAGCGGGGCATGCCGTTCTGGACGAGTTGCGATACCGCACCCGTCAGAGCCTGACCGATGGCTTGTGTGACCATGTTGGACAACGACGTTGCCAGGGCCATCGGCGGAAAGGCGATGCTGGCGATGCTCAGCAGCGCGCCGAAGACGTTGCCACCACCAAAGACGCTGTTCAGTGCTCCACTCATGACTCTCTCCTTCAAAGATTGATCAGATGTCTGGCTTGCTGTCTGCCGGGCTCTCGGCCCTTGCATCAACTTGCCGCCGCTATCGCTGCTTGTCGCTTCGACCGGGTGTCTGAAAGCCGCAACCGATGGAATGGATTGAACCCGCTTCGATGCCGGCTGCCTACCTGTGATCGTTCCTAGGGTGCCGCTGATTTCTGGCTTCCAACTGTCATGGCACCCTAGGTGCGACCCCAGGGTCGGCTCAGGCCGTACGGACCCTGCCGCCGGTTTTGACGGGCATCAGCGCAACCAGGCCAGGACTTCGCAACCCAGTCGACGGGTGCTCCCGCTCCGGTCGCGCACCTGGAAAGCCGATGCCGGGCCAGGGAACGAGGGCAATGGGTCGACATTCCTGGCGCTGCTGTCCACGTACCAGATCTCGCAGCTGCCGAGACAGCCTGCGTTGTTGCACACCGAGCCCGTGTCGGCGTCGAATGCGATGTGCCGCCCGTCGGGTGACCAGTGGCCGTAGCTGGTGATGTCGGTGCGGGTCAGTCGCCCTGCATTGCTGCCGTCGACCTGGGCCACCCACAGGTCGCTCCGAGTGAGGGCGCCGCTGCTGTCGGTCAGTGTCACGATGAACTGTGTGCCCTGGGCGTTGACCCGCACTGCCCCCAGTCTGCGACCCTGCAGATTGAAACTGCCGGCTGGCGCGCGGGCGCCACCCGGCGTGCCCAGCGAGATCTGGCCGCTGGTGGCCAATTGCAGGTAGCGCCCGTCGGGCATCCAGTCGGCGCTGACTGTGGCTGCAGGGAAACGGTCGAAGAGGCTGCGGGTGCGCAGGTTGATGAAAGCGTAGTCGGCGGGGTCGGTGATGCTGTTGCCGACGGTCATGAGCAAGACTTCCTTGCTCACCGGCGAAGGCTGCGGTGACGTGGCGTACCCGTCATAGACAAGCTCGAAAAGGGTTCGCCGCGTGCCAGTCTCCTTCACGGTGATGGTGGTTTCGCGGCGCGAGGGTCGATAGTCGGTCAGCACGTACTGGGTGCCGTCGGGCCAGGGCACGGCGAAGCGATCGATGTCGGCGACGGTCGATGGGCTGTTGTTCAGATTCGCCACCTGCGTGCCATCGGCAAAGTCGAGTGCGTAGTTGTTGTGCCATAGGCGACCGGTGGGTGCCGCGCTGGGGCTGGGGCTGGGGCTGGGGCTGGGGCTTGGGCTGACGGGCGGTGTCGGGCTGGGCGCGGCTGTGCTGCCCCCGGTTTCGCTACCACCCCCGCCGCAGGCGGCCAGCAGCAGGCACAGAGCCGCTTGGGCCAACAGCTTGCGGGGCTTGAAGACAGGTTCGTCGGGCATGCTTGCTCCTGAAAAGCCATACATGCTTGCCCATCCACCAGGCTTTGCCCAGGCCCGCTTTCGGATGGTTACGGCTTTGTGCCCCTGACCCTGGGAGTTTGCCTAGGGTCTGATGACCGTCCAGGCTTGCGCGAGGCCTGCAGGCCACGTGTTGACACCGATGGTCACACCACCCTATGGCCGATCCTCAGTGTCCAGGGCGGGTCGTGCTGCTTACGCTGGGCGACTTCCTTTGGCGGAGCCGCCCGATGAGCCTTCAAGCCCTCAGTTCCATCGCCGCGCAACAGCGCCCTTTCGCGAACGATTCCTTCGCGACCAGCGGTGGCAGCGTTCGCGTCGAGCGTGGCGACACGCTCAGCGGCATCGCAGCCCGCCACGGCGTCAGCCTGGGTGCGCTGCTGGCCGCCAACCCGCAGATCGCCAACCCCGACCGGATCGACATCGGCCAGCGCATCAACCTGCCCTCAGCAGACCGGCATGTCACCGTGCGCCCGGGCGACACGCTGGGGCAGATTGCCAGCCGCCAGGGCGTGGCGCTGGACGCACTGATCCGCGCCAACGGCATCGATAACCCGAACCTCATCTTCCCAGGCGACGTGCTTCGCATTCCGGCAGCGCCAGCGCCGGTGGGCGAGACCCCGGGCTCGACGCCCATCAGCCCTGCCGTCCCCGCTGATTCCGACGCACCAGCGGCCACGGCTGGCCGCGTTGTCCCGGGCCAGCTGCCCGACACCCGGGGCCTGACGGAGGCGCAGCGCTTCGACCTGTACGCCGCACAACTGCAGCAATTCGGCGACGCCTCGGCCCAGGCCGACCTGGCCGCCGGACGACGCGTCATCCTGAGCCTGCGCAACGACACCGACACCCGCATCAACCAGGGGCGCGGCCAATACGACGACCGCATGGTCGTGCTGTGGCAAGCTGCCGATGGCAGCAAGCATGCCGTGGAGTTGCGCGCCAACACCGAACCCTCGGGCCAGTACGAAGATGGCGGCCCGTACATGCGACGCGCGGTGGGCGGCAACTACGGCGGCGACAGCCGTGGCGACCAGGGCCGGCTGGCGGATGGCACCTACCGTTTCACCCGCGGCAACTTCGCGGGCGCGGTGGCCCTGATGGCCGGCAACGACCAGGTCACACAGCGCGACACGAACCACAACGGGCGGTTCGATGATGGCGTGACGACGGCGCGCGGCAGCTATGGCATGCACATCCACGTCGGCGGGCAGAACAACACGGGCTCAGCCGGCTGCCTGACCCTTCCCCCCGCAGAGCACGCGCGACTGTTCGAAGCACTGGGCAACCAGAACAGCGTGCGCAGCGTTGTCGTGAACACCGCCCGTCTGACCGCCAGCGAAGCCTTAGGCACCGAAGCACCGGCGGCCCCTGCAGCGCCCGCCGAGGCGGCGACGCGAGGCCTGACTCAAGCCGACTGGCAGCGCGCCGCGCGCACCCTGGGCGTGGAAGTGGCCGCGATTCGCGCCGTGGCCGAGGTCGAAGCCCCGCGCACCGGTTTCCTGGCCGACGGCCGACCGCGCATCCTGTTCGAAGCGCATCAGTTCAGCGACCGCACTGGCGGCCAGTACGACCGCAGCCACCCTGGCATCTCCAGCCCGCGCTGGAACCGCGACCTGTACCAAGGCGGTGCAGCGGAGTACACGCGCCTGAGCGAGGCCATGGCGCTGAACGGCGACGTGGCGCTGCAGTCGGCTTCCTGGGGCCGGTTCCAGATCATGGGGTTCAACCACCAGGCCGCAGGCTACGCCAACGTGCGCGACTTCGTGGCCGGCATGCAGCAAAACGAAGGCCGGCAACTCGATGCCTTCGTCAGCTTCATCCAGGCGCACCCGGCAATGCAGACTGCGCTGCGCAATCACGACTGGGCCAGCTTCGCTGCGGCCTACAACGGCTCGGGCTACGCCGCCAACCAGTACGACACCCGCATGGCCGAGGCCTACGCACGTTTCAGCCGGTGACACACATCAGACCGCGGCTGGCGTCGCGGCTCTATCGTCGCGGCATGAACCTGCTGTTTCGCCCGCCGCGGTGGTTCGCCTTGCGCGGCACTGCGCTCGCGCTGCTCGGATTGGCGCTCTGGCTGGCCGTGGCGCGCGCCGAAGCGCTTGAGCCAGATCCACCCCGCAGCCTGTCGCTGGACCTGGCCGCGCCTGTCAGTCAATGGTTGCCACAGGTGCTGCCTGCCGGCGCCCGGCTGCTGCACGGGCCGCAAACCCTGCCCTTCGGCGCTCATGCCAGTGGCCAGTTCCTGGCCTGGCGCGGTGCCGATGGGGGTTATGCGCTCGTTTACCTCACGCCCGAAGCCGATGACCCCCGCCGGCAGCGCTGGCTGTGGCTGCGCGAGCCGCGCGACGCCGACTTCGGCATGGACGTCGAAGTTCGTGCGGTGCTGGCGGTGGGGCCGGCGCTCAGCCGCGACATCGTGGTGCTCGAAACCTTCAGCCGTCCTGCGCCTGCAGGCGGTGCACGGGAAGATGCTGGCAGCGTCTTTCGCAGTGTCGTTGGTGGCGTGCAGCCCATGCCCGCCCTGGGCGAACTGCTGCGCGACGTCCCAAATGCGGTAGCAGCCCGCGCAGTGCTGGCTCCCGCCTACAGCGGCCTGCTGCCGGCAGTGCCTGGCCGCCTGGCGAAGCTGTTCGCCAGCCTGCCGTGGCCCCAGGTCGAACTGACGGCGCTGGAGCGACTGCAGCGTCTGTTGCCTGGTCACCCCGCGTTCGAGACCTATGACAGCGCCAACGGCTTCCTCGACATCCGCGGTGACGCCGGCCTGCCTGGCTATCAGGCCGCGCTGTTCCGGCACGCCGACGGGGGCTGGATGCTGGCGGTGCAAAAGCGCTGGCCGGACACCCAGCGCACCTGGTACATGCGCCAGTCGGGGGATGATGCGGCGGCCTGGATCGACGTGTCGGACAGCGTCATGCCAGGCTTCGACCCGGATCTGGACTATCTGCTCCCACGTCGCGGTGTGCGGGTTCAAGCGGCGGGGCACGCCAGCGGGGCACCCACGCACTGGGTCTGGGAAGGCAGGCGTTTCCGCACTGTCGCACCCGACCGCTGAAACCGGCCCGGAGTCGGGCGGGGGAGCGTGCCTGGTTCGCGCTATGCCGCCAGTCCCATGTCGTCTTCGACGCTCTCGCGCATGGCCATCCGCACCAGTTCCATCGCATTGCGCGCCTGCATCTTGTCCATCAGGCACTTGCGATGGAATTCCACTGTCTTGCCGCTGACGCCGGTATCGAAGGCAATCTGCTTGCTCAGTTTGCCGGCGACGATGCCCGCCATCACCTGGCGTTGCCGGCGTGACAGGGTCTCGAGCCGGCGTTGATACTCCAGACGCCCGGCATGGCCGGGGTCGGGGGGCATGTGCCAGCCGGGATCGGCTTCGGCTTCGGCGCGGGCCGGCGCGACTGCGGTGACCGGCGGGCTGTCGCGGAACGCGGCCTCCATCTGGGCGCGCGCCCAGGCCGACTCCGCGGCGGCGAAGGCGCGCTCCAGCGCATGCTCCAGCGCATCGTCGGCAAAAGGTTTTTCCAGCAGCGTGACCGCACCCTTCTGCATCGCGGCCACGGCCAGCGGCACGTCGCCATGGCCGGTCATGTAGACCACTGGCAGCGGCGGGGCAGCGCCTGGCGCGGTGGAGAAGCCGTCGTGCAGGGTGGCGCGCATCGCCAGCCCGCCGGCAGCCAGGCGGTCATGCAGGTCCAGCCCGCTCAGACCGGGCATGCGCACATCCAGCAGCAGGCAGGCGCTGAGCAGTTCCTCGGGCTTGTCGGCGGCCAGTGCGTGCAGTGCGTTCAGCGCTGATTCGGCATCGCCGAAGTCGCAGACGCGGTAGCCGGCGCCACTGAGCCACCACTGGGCACTGTGGCGGAAGTCGGCGTTGTCGTCGACTAGGAAAACGGTGCGTGGGGGTTTGGGGTTCATCGCTGGGCTCCAGGTGGCAGGGCAATCGGGCAGGGATCTTCTCGTTCGGCACGGCGTTCGTCGGCGGCGGCCAGTTGCCCGCGGGCGCGTTGCAGCGCACTCTGGGCGGCGTCGTCTCTGGCCCAGGCGCTGCGCAGTGCGGCGCTGGCCTGATCCAGATGGTGGTCTGCGGTGTGCAGGGCTTCCTCGTCGTCGATCAAGGCGTATTCGGCACGCTCCAGGCGGTCCTCGACGAGATCCCGTCGGGCTTGTGCCTGCGCCGCCCAGCGCAGCAAAAGGCTGCCCTCAGCCATCTGTTGCAGCAGGGCCAGGCGTGCGTCCTGCTGGGCTGCGACCAGAGCCTGTGCAGCCTGCGCGGCGGCCAGTGCAGCGGCCTGCGCCTGGCGAGCCTGGCGGGCCTGGGTTTCGGCCTGGCTGCGGCGCAGTTCGCGCAGTCGCAGCAGCTGCGCGGCCTGGTCGAGGTGGCGGCGTTCGGGAGTCATCGCGGTTTTCCGGGTGGGTTCATCACGAGAGGCTTTCGTGGCGGGTCCTCATGCCATCAGCGCCTGCAGCCGGGCGACCGTTTCGCCCAGCGGCGTGCTGTCATCGGGGTGCTGCTGCAGCAGTGTGTCGATGGCAGGCATGCGTTCGATCGCGCGGTCAGCCATGGCGTCGCTGCCGGGCTTGTACTCGCCCACCTGCAGCAGAAACTTGATTTCGGCATGGCGGGCCAGCAAGGCGCGCAGTTCACGTGCCGCCGTCTGGTGTCCGGGTGCCGTGACGCGCTGGAAAACCCGGCTGGCACTGGCAAGCACGTCGATTGCCGGGTAGTGGCCGGCCGCGCCCAGCGCCCGGCTCAGCACGATGTGGCCGTCCAGGATGGAACGAACTTCCTCGGCCACCGGGTCGCTGCCGTCCTCGTCCTCGGCCAGCACGGTGTAGAACGCGGTGATGGCGCCGACGGCGTCGTTGCCGGCGCGCTCGAACAGCCGGGGCATCTCTGCAAACACGCTGGGGGGGTAGCCACGGCGCACCGCCGGCTCGCCCACGGCCAGGCCCACTTCGCGCAGCGCGCGGGCGTAACGCGTCACGCTGTCCATCATCAGCAGCACCTGCGCACCTTCGGCGCGCAGGCCTTCGGCCAGCGCAGTGGCCGCTTCGGCAGCACGTACGCGCTCCAGCGCCGGACGGTCCGACGTGGCCACGACCACCACCGAACGCGCCAGGCCCTCGGGGCCCAGGCCGTCTTCGATGAATTCACGCACTTCGCGCCCGCGCTCGCCGATCAGGCCGATGACGTTGACGTCGCACAGCGCGCCACGTGCCAGCATCGACAGCAGCGTGCTCTTGCCACCGCCGGCCATGGCGAACACCCCGACGCGCTGGCCCACGCCCACCGTCAGCGCGGCGTCGATGGCGCGCACGCCGGTGGCAAACGGTTGGCGCACGGGCGTGCGGGCCATCGGATTGGGGCTGGCGCCGCGCAGGGGCTGCCACGGCAGGCCTGGGGGCAGCGGCCTGCCGTCCAGCGGTTCGCCCCAGGCGTCGACGACGCGGCCGAGCAGACCGCGCCCGCAGGGGATGCGCGCAGCGCTGTCGAGCAGTTCGACCTCGGCCCCCACGCCCACTCCGCGCAGGTCTCCCAGCGGCGCCAGGATGGCGTGGCCATCGGCCAGGCCAATCACCTCGGCGCGCAGCACGGTGTGCTGCGGGTGCTGTGGGTCGATGATGCGGCAAGGCTGGCCGATGCGTGCTGTCAGCCCGCTGACGTGCAAGGTGGTGCCGAAGGCCTGGACCACGCGGCCGCGTTCGACCAGTGGCTGGGCATCGGCCAGCAGGCGGCGCCAATGCGACGACGGCGAGGCTGCCTCTGGCGACAGCGCGGACGCCGGCGCTTCCTGCCCTGCGACTGGAGTGCAGGGTCCTGTCATGGTGATGTGACCGCAGGGCTACGGTCGGGTTGCGCCAGGCGGGCCTGCACACGGTCCAATTGCGTGTCCAGCCCGGCCAGCAGGCGGCCAGCGGGCGTGTCGAGCACGCAGTCCAGCGGCGCCAGGCTGTCGTCGGCCAATAGCCGCAGGCCTGGAGTGTCGCCCAGCTGTTCCTGTACTGCCGGAAGCAGTGCAGGGGACAGACGCAACTGGCAGCCCCGCCAGGCCGGGACATCGGACTCGGTGGCTTGAGTGCCGCTCCGCTGGCTGGCCAGGTGCTCCAGGGCCTGCCGCGCCAGCGCTGCCAGCACCGCTTCCGGCGCCAGGCTGGATGCGATGCGGCGCACCACCAGCAAGGCCAGGGCCACCAGTTGCTGCTCCAGTGCCCGGTGGTCCGCCTCAGCCCGCGTGGCCAGCGCCAAAGCTGTGTCGGCGATCTGGGTCGCCGCCGCCTGCTGCGCTTCAAGCCGCCCCTGCGCAAGCCCATCGGCAATGCCCTGGGCGCGACCGGCGGCAACAGCAGCCTGGATACGGGACTCTTCATCGTCGCGCAAGCGGCCCAGGGCTTCGGCCAGTGCCAGCGCATCGGCGAAGGCCGGGGCCTGCTCGGGAGGCAGCAGCAGCTTGTCGGTGGCAAGTGACAGCCTCGGGTCGGCATGCAGCAGCAAGAATGGCGTTGCTTCGGCGGGCTGCGAAGATGGCCAGGAAGTGGCGGTCATCATGGTGGTCAGGCGGCTGACGTCGAGTTTGAGCGGTCTCAGCCGCGTGCGTGGTGGGCAACGGCCAGCCAGCGCTGAGACAGCGCCACTGGAATATGCGCAGGGGCTTCCAGCCAGCCCAGCACGGCCGCCACGGCCGGGCGCAGGTCGGGGTCGGCCATGCTTGCGAGGGCGACGCTGCGGCCGTGGGCGGCCAGCGTGTCCCGCCAGTCGCCGGTGCTGCCTGCCGGCGGCAGTGTTTGCGGGGGATCGATTCCGGCCAGATCCATGCCGTCCAGTTGCAGCACCGCCTGCAGGGTTTGTGGGCCCAGGTCTTCGCACAGGCTGTTCAAGCGCGCGCCGTCGATGCACTGCTGCAATTCCGCGGCATGCCAGCAGGCGCCCAGGGTGCGCAGCCAGGGCAGGGGCGGCTGGTCGGGCCCGGCCCATTCCGGCCATTGACGCAGACTGGCCCAGCCCAGGCGGACATGGCCAGCGGTGGCGGCCAGTTCGGCCACGTGCACGATGCGCTGGGCGGCCAGCAGCCCGGGTCCGACAGCCCGGTGCGCGGGTGCAGCGCGGTGGGTGTGTTCAGGCATGGTCACGGTGACGGGAAACGGGCAGGCCGGAACGAACCACAGCTGATAGTGCGGAACCCGGGCCGCCACCACTGTATTCATCGGATCCCGGGTCGGAATCGAGTTCGGTCGCGGGCCGCCGCCGCTGCCATCCCCACAGCGCTGCGCCGGCCAGCAGCGCCGTGCCGCCCAGGCCCGCCGCTGCCATCAGTGGCAGGCTCAGGCCGGCCAGCAGTGCGGGTTCGTCCTTGCGGGCATTCAACCCGCTGCCAACCCAGGGTTCGGCAGCGAAAGTGACCACCGTGACCGATTCATAAGGCAAGCCTTCGATCGCGTTCACCACCAGCGCCTTGATCGACCCGAGCTGCGGGCTCAGGTCCATCCCCGGCCGGTGCTTGATGAACACCGACGCCGCCGAGGTTTCCGGTTTTTCTGTGAAGCGCCTCTTTTCGGGCACGGCCAGATGTACGCGCGCCAGCACCACGCCGTCGATGCTCTGGATGGTGGTGGCCAGCTCCTGGGCCAGTGCGTGCATGAAGCGCGCCCGCTCTTCCAACTGCGTGGTGACAAAGCCGTCTTTCTTGAACACGCCGCCGAGCGTGTCGTGTTCTTCGCGCGGGTAGCCTGCCCCATGCAGCAGTTCCACGGCGCGGGCAAAGCCGCTGGCAGGCACCATCAGTGCGAACTGCTGGCCTTCCTTGCCGCGCTGCTTGTCGGCGTCAATGCCCTGGTTGCGCAGCAACGCCACCATCTCGTTGGCCTGCCTTTCGCTGAGCTGGCCGTAAAGCTCCTGCTGCGAGCAGCCGACGAGCGCCACGGCGCAGAAGAGCAGTACGAACTTTTTCGCAGCGGCTGTCGCGCGCTCAGGGGCTACCCCCTGCAGTCCAGCGGGCGACAGCGGTCCTGCGGGCCAGGTCTGACGGCTTGGGGGCTGCATCTCAAGCCTGCTGCCTGAACAGCTGCTGCAGCCCGTCGGAGGCGCGGTTCGCCACGTTGGCGGTGAGCTGGCTGTGGAACATGAACTCGTGGCACTTCACCGTCAGCATCACCATCTCGCCGGGTGTCAGATCAGTGCCGGCCTGCATCGCTGCCTGGGCGTGCTGCGACAGCTGTGCGGCTTCGGTGTTGATCTGCTCCAGGGGTCTGAACACCGCCTCGAGCGCGGCGTTCGGCGCCGAAACCGGCCGTGCTTCGAGGCGCTGGCCGGCTCCGGCCAAGGCCTGATTGAAGGCGGACAGGTCGGTCAGCGATGCCCCGTAGCCCACCTGCAAGGGTGTGCCCTGGACGGGTGTGCCGCCCTGGCCGGGCGCCACGGGCGGTGCGACAGCTGCGCTGAAGCTGGTCATGGCGTTGCTCCCTGCTTACTGCTTGCGGGCCATGGTTTCCAGCGCCGAGCCCACCGACGAGATGCCGGTATGCGCGCTCTGCGACAGGAAGCCCATCTGCAGCGACTGGGCCGACAGCTGGGTGATGGTGGCCGGGCGATCGTCGCCGCCGCTGATCTGCGCCGCGGTCTGCTCCATCTGGGTTGCCTTGGCGTCCAGGGTCTTGCCCCAGGCCTCGGCCATCAGTTCGAACCATTTGCTGCCGCTGCTGGACGACGTGCTGGTGGGGGCAGCGGCGACCAGGCTCAGGGGATTGATGCTGTTGCTCATGAAATGCTCCAGTGGGTGGTTGGGAAACAGTGAAGGAAGGGCAGGGGCATCAGAAGACCAGGGCCGTGTTCTGGCCCTCGCGTTCCAATTCGACACGGCCATCGGCGATGGCCAGGATGCGGTGGCCGGTGGGCAGCAGTGCACCGATGAAGTAGCGAGTGCCATCCTGTGTGGCGACGTAGGGTTCATCGGCCGCCACGATCGACGCCACGCGCTTGCCGGGGTCGTCGAGGCTGGGCACGGGGCTGGGGACGTCCGGCGGTGGGTTGTTTCGGGTGTCCAGCTGGTTCAGTCCCTGCACGTCGCGGCGCACGCTTTTCTCGACGCTCTGCAAGGCGGTCACATCGGCCAGAGCGGTGTTCACCCGCACGCGTCCCGGCCCCAGGGTCTGCACTTCGGCACTGATGCCGTGAACGCGGTAGACGTCCTGCACGGCCTGCGCCAGGTTCTCGTTGATCCAGACCGTGAACCGCGGCTTCAGCCCCTGCGCGGCGAGCAGGCTCTCGGCGCGGGTTCTCTGGGCATGGGTGTCCAGGTAGCCTTCGACGACCGGGTCCCCCTGGCCCGTGGGCATGGACACGGTGACCGCGGTCATGCCTGCGGCGTGCAGAGTGGCCTGTGCTCGCTGGGCCAGGGCTTCGGGCCGGGGAGAGGTGGGTGCGATGGCCGTGGCGATGGCCCACATCGACAGCGAGGCCACGACCACCGCGCCCCCTCCTGTGGCCAGGCGCCGGCCCCAGCCGCGCAGGCGCGCCGGGGTCGGGCTGGGGGCCAAGGCCGGCCGTGGCGGCGCCGGGGGCACCGGCGCCGCCGCGGTTTCGGCGCCGCCCGCGGCGAAAGCAGCCAGAGTCGTGCCACCCAGCTGCCATGGCGTGGACCAGGGCAACAGCCGGCTCTCGCCGGCTGCCAGTGCGCTGCCGCCGATCTGAACCTCACCTGCCTGTGCCTGCAGCAGCAGCCCTTCGGGACGCAGGCTGATGTGGGCGCTTCCGTCCGCGCAGCCTGGCGCCAGGCGCAGGACGATGTCGGCGCCGACACCTGTGCCGACGCTGTAGCTGCGGTCTGGCAGCAGCGGCAATGTCGCGCCTTGCTGCGGGCCTTCCAGCACCCGCAGTTCGCGAGTCTCTGCGCGGGGGGACTGAGCCAGTGGCGTGGTCATGCTGTACCTTCGGTGGTTGCCGGCCAGGCCCAGGTCAAGGGCGTGGCGGCCGGTGGCGGGGTGGACGGTGCCAGGGGCGGGGTGGCGTTGGAAGGCGCGCTGACGGGCGCTTCAGCCCCGGGTTCCGCCGGTGCGACGACAGTGCGCCGCGCCGGCACCAGCCGCGGGGCGATGAGGAAAAGACGCTCGGTGCGGCGCGAGCCTTCGCTGGTGTTCTTGAACAGATTGCCGATCAAGGGGATGTCGCCCAGGAAAGGCACCTTCGTGACGCCGCTGTTGCTGGATTCCCTGGTGAGGCCGCCGATGAGCAGGCTCTCGCCTTCGAAGATCAGGGCCTGGGTGCTGATGGTGGCGCGGTCGACCACGGGAATCTGGTCGACCTGTGCCGACGACAGGCTGCCGTCGTCGATGGCCACCAGCAGCTTGATGCGGACGTCGTTGCCATCACGGAAGACATGCGGTGTCACGCGCAAGGTGGTGCCGGCCGACACCGAGAACAAGTCGACCTCGTCGCGACCGGCTACACGAACGTAGAACGTTCGGCTGGTGTCGAACACGGCCTCGACGTTCGACAGCGTCAGCACTTGCGGGCTGGACACCACGCGCGCTGCGCCGTTTTCCTGCAAGGCGTTGATGCGCAGCGCGAGCTCGTTACCTCCGCCGAGCACTGCCGACAGAAAGCCACCCGCGCCTGTGGGCGTGATCTGTTCTGGCGGGGTGTTGCCCGTCAGTCGCAGGTCGCTGCTGGTGCCGTTGCCGAAGAGCAGCGAGCCGCGCGAACTGTTCAGCCTCCAGTTGATGCCGAGTTCGCGCATGCGGTCGGTGTCGATGTCGATGATGCGCGCTTCGATCTCCAGCGCCTGGGGCTCGACGTCCAGTGCCTGTATCAGCTGCCGGTACTGCGACAGCCGCTCAGGTGCGTCGCGCACGATCACCGCGTTCAGCCGTGTGTCAGCTTCCACGCGCGCCATGGCCGGGTCGGCGGCCGGCGTGGGAAGCACGGACTCCGGGCTGCTGGCGCCTGCGCCGCGGGCGTTGTCCGCGGCATAGGCCGCCAGCAACGCGGCCACCGAGCCATTGCTGCTGCCGGCCGGCGGTGCTGCAGCGGCTGGCGCGCTGGTCTGCCCGATGAGCCCCTGCCCCCGCAGCTTGGGGACGGTCGGCGCCTGACGCTGCTCGTTCAGGCTCACCTGGATCTGACTGCTGCTCTGGCCTGTCATCAATGCCCGAACGATCGAGGCCACCCCCGGCACCACCACCTGGCGCCCGCCGAAACCCACCGAGACGTCGTGCGCCCATGCGTAACGCAGGAAATGAACGTCGAAGCCCGCCGGTGGCCTGGCGACGCTGGCGGCGGCCTGGCCACGTGCCAGTTCCTCGACCTGTTCGATGAAGCGCCGCGAGCCTGTGGCCACCAGCGTGCCTTCGGCCGTGGCGCGCAGGCTATGGCGGGCATCGATCATGCGCAGTTCGCGCGCCAGCCGCAGGATGCGGTCGGCCACGCCGGCGCCCAGGGGCAGGGTACGCGTGCTCAGCTCGCCGGGTGTCACCACATGCAGTACCGCGCCATCGTAGTAACCCACGAGGTTGAAGCTGCGCGAGATGCTGGCCCACACGCGCGAGGCATCGCCGCGGAAATTGCCGTTGACGGCGCCGCGGGCCTTGTCGCTCACCACCACCGGTACATCGATCAGGCCGAACAGGTCTTCCAGGAACCGGGCCACTGGAAGTTCTCTCGCGGTGAGCTGGACCTCACGCTCGGCGAAGGGTATGGGTGCTGCCGTTGCGTTCACTGGAAGACCCAGCGCCAGGCAGCTCAGGCCGGCCAACAGGACCGAAGACAGCCGCGAGCGTAGTCGCGGGGCTTTGGAGGCAGTGGGCAGGCTTGAGCTTGACATGGCGCTTTGGTGTGAGAGGGTGCGAGTTCGAATGACGAGGTGCTTGTGGGGTTCAGGCGGCTTCGAGCTGGACGGTGTCTTCGAGCCCCACCCGCTGCAGCACGTGCAGTTGCAGCGTGGGCATCAGTTCGTGGTAGCTGAGCACCGGTGTGTCGAAGCAGTCGATCTCGATCAGCTTGCGCACGTGGCGGCGCACATCGACGGCGGTGATCAGGGCAGCGGGCCCGCAAGCCTGCACCGCCTGCGTGAGGCGCAGCATCGTGGCCTGGGCAACTTGCGGGTCGAGTGCCAGTGACTGCTGGCCGTTGCTGACGCGAATGGCTGCGCGCAGCTGTTCCTCGAACTCGGGCGCCAGCAGCACGGCACGCAGGGTGCCGCTGGGGGCCACGCGGTGGCTGGTCTGGCGCTTCAGCGCGATACGGGCCAGTTCCGTCAGCGCGTAGACGTCCTTCTCCCGCTGCGCTGCGTCGGCCAGCGCTTCGAGGATGTCTCGCTGGTTTCGGATGGGCACTTCTTCGTCGACCAGCCTTTTCAGGATCTCGGCCACCCGTGCCAGCGGCAGCGCGCGCAGCACCTCCTTCACGACGTCGGGATAGTCGATGCCGGCGCGGGTGAGCAGTGCGCCCGTTTCCTGGGTTCCCAGAAACAGCGTTGCGTGGCGGCGCAGCGCCTGCCAGCAGGCCATGGATAGAGCTTCGGGCAGGTCCGCGGTGGGCAGGGCGCCTTCGGCGATCGGCACTTCGAAGGCCAGCAGGCGCCAGCTGTCGGTGCCTGGCTTGTCGGCAGGCAGGTCGTCGCGGTCCAGGGTGTGGACCGCCACGCGTGGCAGCAGCAAGCCCATCTGCAGCTGGATGCGGTCCAGCATGGCCTGCAGCGCCCGCACCAGTTCGTCTGCCTGCGTGGCAGTCAGTGCGGCACGCGGCAGTTCGAGCAACAACGGGACCGTGGGTTGCACTTCGGCCATCTGCGTGGCCAGCACTGGCGCCGAAGGCTCAGGCGCCCGCATCGAACGCACGGCGGGCCTGGCCAGGCGCAGTCCGTGTTCTCTCAATTCCGGCGTCAGCCAGGCACCGATGCCCGCCAGCATCAAGGCCAGCCCGACGAAGACACCCGCCGGAAAGCCCGGCACCATGGCCATCAGAAGGCTGACACCGCCGGCGACCAGCAGAACCCGCGGCTTGGCACCCAGCTGGCGTCCGATGGCATCGCCCAGGTGCCGGTCGCGCTCCTCGTCGGTGGCGCGGGTGACGATCAGGCCGGCGGCCATGGCACTCAGCAGTGCGGGGATCTGCGAAACCAGGCCGTCGCCGATGGTCAGGATCGAGTAGGTGTGCATGGCAGCACCGAGCGGCATGTCGCGCTGCAGCGTACCGATGGCCAGGCCGCCCAGCATGTTGACGATCACGATCACGATGCTGGCGATGGCATCGCCCTTGACGAACTTCATCGCGCCGTCAAGGCTGCCATGCAGCTTGCTCTCGAGTTCGATCTCGCGCCGCTTGCGACGGGCCTCGTCCTTGTCGATCAGGCCTGAACGCAGGTCGCTGTCGATCGACAGCTGCTTGCCTGGCATTGCGTCCAGCGTGAAGCGGGCTGCCACTTCGGCGACGCGCTCGGCGCCCTTGGCGATGACGATGAACTGGACGACGATGATGATGAGGAAGACCACCAGGCCGACCACCAGGTTGCCGCCGGCCACCATCCGGCCGAAGGTGTCGATGATGTGGCCGGCGTCACCCTCGAGCAGGATCATCCGGGTGGTGGCGATCGACAGCGCCAGCCTGAACAGCGTCGTCAACAGAAGTACGCTGGGGAAGACCGAAAACTCCAGCGGCGATCGCACATAGATCGCGACCAGCAGAAGCATCACTCCAGCACAGATGTTCACGGCCACCAGGATGTCCACCAGCAGGGTGGGCAGCGGCAGCACCATCATCGCCACGACGGCGATGACGCCCGCCACCAGCGCCAGGTCGCCGTAGCGCGACAGCGTGCTGCCGGGCGTGTTCGACACCGACGCGAAGTAGCGCGACAGACTCACGGCCTGACTCCGGCAGCCTGGCGCAGCGCCGCGTACTCGTGCAGAACTTTGCGCACATACGCCTGCGTCTCGGCATAGGGCGGAATTCGGCGCCCGTGGCGTTCGACAGCGCCCTCGCCAGCGTTGTAGGCCGCCAGCACGAGCTGAAGATCACCTGGGAACCGCCGCTTCAGAACATTGAGATAGCGTGCACTAACTTCGAGATTGATGGGCACGCTGTGTAGCGAATCCGGGTCGGCTACCCCGAAGCGCTTGCCGGTGGCAGGCATCACCTGCATCAGGCCGCGCGCGCCGGCGTGGGACACGGCGGCCGGGTTGTGTCGAGACTCGATGCGGGCGATGGCATGCAGCAGCAGCGGATCGATCTGGTTGCCAACGGCAACCCGGTCTATTTCCGGAGCCAGTTGCACCGCACGGACCAGTGGCGCTGGCAGTGGCCTGGGTGCGGGGCTGCGCACCCCGCGCTTCTGGGCCGAACCGTCGCGCCGCAGTGTCGGATTCAGGGCTGGGCTCGGGGCCGGGGCCGGTGTTGCAGCCGTCGCTGCCGGTGCGTAGAGCTGCAGCTGCCGCGCGTGGGCGCTTGCGGGGGCCTGGCCCTGGCGTGGCGGCTCAGTCAGGCCGCAGGCCGCCCTTCCCTGGGGAAACTGGCCACCACCTCGCGCTGCAGCGGCATTGAGCGCCGCGCAGGTCGTGGCGTCCAGAGCCTGGTGCGTGCTTGCGGCCTGGGCCGGAATGCCCAAGGCCAACGTCAGCACGGTCAACATGAGTATGCCGGCGGCGTGTCCATGGCAAATGACTTTCATGACAGGCACGCAGGCTCCCGTGCATAGTGGGTTGATTGAACTCGGGCCTCAAGCCGGCCGCGTCGGGACTTGGACTTGGCAGCGACCCGCCGACGAAGGCCTCAACAGTAGCGGGTGGCCCGTGACTTTCGTGACGTCGTTCACGCTTCAGCCGTTTCCAGTTGTTTCTGGACTGCATGTGCGCGCCTTCTTTATGGCGTTAGGGTCTGTTTGCCTGTGCCACTGAAACCAGCAGTTACAGGCTGAACGGCACTACCCGCTTTCGGCCTGCAGCATCACCCATCGTTCATCGCACGAGGTGTTGTCATGTCTGACAAGAACGACGGTGGCGACAAGACCGAGCAGCCGACGTCGAAGAAGCTCCAGGACGCGCGCAAGAAGGGTCAGGTGCCCAAGAGTCACGACCTCACGAGCACGGTCACCTTGGTGGCATGGCTGGGCGTTTTGATCATTGCCGGCGCCTACATGGCCCGCGAGTTGATGGCTCTGATGCAGGCTTCGCTGGAGGCGATGTCCCAACCTTTTGAACTGGCTGCGCCTGCACTGGGAACTCTGGCCTGGCAGACCGGCCTGCTCTTGATTTTCCTGGCCGTGCTCCCTGCTGTGGCAGTCGGTGTACTGACCGAGTTTCTCCAGGCCGGGCCTGTTTTCAGTGGTGAGAAGCTCAAGCCTCAAGCCGAGAACCTGAACCCGGTCGAAGGCATCAAGCGCATGTTCACGATGGACAATCTGATCGAAGTGCTGAAGTCATTGGCAAAAACGGCATTGCTGCTCGGTATCGGCTGGCTGGTGCTGCGCACCGCCATTCCGGCCACGGGCCAGTTGTTCGATGCCCCGGCGGGTGTCACCGCCCTGGCCGGTCTGCTCGAACAGGTGACGCGTCAGACCGTCATCTGGACGCTGGTGACGTTCTTGCTGGTGGCTGCACTGGACGTCGCCTACCAGCGGCATTCGTTCACCAAGAAGCTGCGCATGAGCATGCGCGACATCCAGCAGGAGACGAAAGAAGCCGAGGGCGACCCGCACGTGAAGCAGCAGCGCAAGCAGTCGCATCAGGAATGGTCGCAGCGCAACGCCACGCAGGCAGCGCGGCAGGCCAATGTGTTGGTGGTCAATCCAACGCACGTGGCGATTGCCATTGACTATGACCGTGACGCATGCCCCGTGCCCATGATCAGCGCCAAGGGCGAGGACCATGTGGCGCGGGCGATGCGCGAAGCTGCCGAGGAGGCAGGCGTGCCGATCGTGCGGAATGTCCCGCTGGCGCGCGATCTGCTTGCGCGCGGCGAGGTGGGTGAGTTGGTGCCGGCCGACCTGTTCGACATCGTGGCCGAGGTCATTCTCTGGGCTCGTGACGTCCGGCAGGCCCTGGAGCCTGAGCAGGCTGACGGGCGCAGGCCACCCGCGCAGGCCCCGGGCGAGGACCTGACGAACTATGGCGACAGACCGGGGGCAAGGTCATGACGGTCGCTTCATCCAGTTGGGTCTCTCAAGGCCTGGCGACGATCCTGGCGCTGTTGCTGGTCCTGGCGCTGGCCTGGCTGGTGTTGCACACCTTGCGTCGTGTTCAGCCGGGTCTGTCAGGCCGCAGCGCCGTCGCGCCCCAGGTACTTCATAGCACTGGGCTGGGTCCTCGCGAGCGCCTGGTGCTGGTGCGTCACAGGGGGCGCGAATACCTGCTCGGCGTCAGTACCGGCAATGTGGCGGTCATCGACCGATGGGATGCTCCGCCGGAGCCGTCTCCGCCGGGTCCTGGATGAGCTCTGCGCCAGGCCAGTCGCGAGGGCGCAACACTTCGATGCCCAGACGCCGCGCGCGCCGCGCGAGCTTCAGCAAGGCGCGGTCGTGGGTCAGCAGCGCCGCAGCGCGCTGTGTCACGGCCAGGTCGATGAAGACTTGATCGTCGGGGTCGCTGCATTTCAGGCGTTCGCAGGCGCCGGGCGTGGGCTCAGGCAGGAGGGTCGAGTGGCGGTCGTGCAGGGCCAAGCCGTGTGCGGAGTCGACCTGCCAGCGTGCCAGACTGGCATGCTCGAGCATGTGCTGGAGTTCCCGGCGCATGGGCGGGCAGGTCAGCAACTCCACCTGGCCCTCAGCCAGTGCCCGCGCAAGGTGGTCGACGCCAGCATCACGAAAGGCAAGCCAGTCGAGGCAGACGTTCGTGTCCAAAATGATGCGAAGGGCGGTTCGTGACTGGAGACGAGGCGACATTCGGACCTCAGAAAGCAACTTTCTTGCTCCGAGAACGGGCACCGCCTATACTAGAAGGCTTTTCGGCAGACTTTGCTGCGTCCTTTGCTGGGCAAGGCACGGGCTGCATCCTTAGCGAAATTCAGGGTTTCGGTATGGGTGTCGCCCAGGGCAATGGATTGAACTTGGCCGGGGTTGAACCTCGCCGGGCTTGAATTCGACGGGGGTTAAATCCCACGAAGGCTGTCCAAGAGAGACAAGAAAGAACCTGAACACAGCACCTGAAACAGCGGTGGCCTGGCGGAAACCACTTGGGAGCCCCTGGGCGACTTCTTGGCGGTGCCAACAGCCTGGACGGCCAGTCGGACCCTTCCAGCGTAGCTTCAAACGGGAACAAGTTACTTTTATGCCAACCATCAACCAGCTCGTGCGCCACGGCCGTCAGGTCGAAGCCACCAAGAGCAAGTCGCCTGCGATGCAGAACAGCCCGCAGCGTCGCGGTGTCTGCACCCGCGTGTACACCACCACCCCCAAGAAGCCGAACTCGGCCCTGCGGAAGGTCGCCAAGGTGCGCCTGACCAATGGTTTCGAGATCATCAGCTACATCGGCGGTGAGGGGCACAACCTGCAGGAGCACAGCGTCGTGTTGGTGCGCGGCGGCCGGGTCAAGGACCTGCCGGGCGTGCGCTACCACATCGTTCGCGGTTCGCTCGACCTGCAAGGCGTCAAGGACCGCAAGCAATCACGCTCCAAGTACGGTGCCAAGCGCCCGAAAAAGGCGTAATCCCGGGCTTCATTGCCTAGTAAGTGAAAGGTCGTCATGGCCTTTCGAGGCGGTGGCCGCTGTGCCGCGCCAACTGAAACCGAAGAAGGAAGACTTTCATGCCACGTCGCCGCGAAGTACCCAAACGCGAGATCCTGCCCGACCCGAAGTTCGGCTCCGTCGATCTGTCCAAGTTCATGAACGTCATCATGGAATCGGGCAAGAAGGCCATCGCCGAACGCATCATTTATGGCGCCCTGGAGCAAGTCGAGACCAAGTCGGGCAAGGACCCGCTGGAAATCTTCATGCTCGCCATGAACAACATCAAGCCGATGGTCGAGGTCAAGTCTCGCCGTGTTGGC
>LNET01000003.1 GCA_001464055.1 Burkholderiales bacterium Ga0077543 | reverse complement strand
ATGTACCTATCGAACCGTTCGCTCGCACCCATCGTTCCTCATGTGAAGAAAGAAGAGATGCGTATGATGTCATGCTTTTAGTGACACAGTAAGATTAGGCATGAAGCTCAGCAGCCCCTCTGATCTTCCGCTCTGGCGTGGGGACGCCTGTCGCGGCGTGATCAAGCAAGGCGAGCAGCAAATCAGGCAGGAGTCCCGCCTTCCCGAGCGCGCCTTCCAAAAGATCATTCTCCAGCGTCAGCTGCCCGATCTTGGCGTGCACCTATGTGAGGTCCACCGGCGGCACCTCGATTGCCACGGAGGCGCCCAACGCGCCTGCGGCGCGCTCCATCAGGCGGCGACGCCACTCGGTCATCTGGATGGGGTGCACGTCGTGCTTCTGCGCGATCTCCGCGACTGTCTTGTTGTCGCCAAGGGCCTCGATAGCCACCTTGGCCTTGAACACCGTTGAGTGGTTCCGGCTGAGTCTTCTGCTCATCTGCTCTGCTCCTGTCGTCTCGGGCTCTACCGGAAGAGCCTGCATGAAGCTGGCGATCAGGATTCGCGGGGAGCCTCCAACCGTTCGACTGCTTCACGCGCGGTGACGATGGGGATGCCTGCACGCGCGGCGCTGGGGTCAAGTCTTGCCTGTTGCCCCCAACCGCGTAGCAGCCTGCAGCGCCGTGATGATCTCGATGCCCATAAAGCTCTTCAGGTCGAGCAGGTGGGCATCACCCGAGACGATGAGATCGGCCTGCGCCGCCAGGGCTGCGGCCAGCACCTGATCGTCAGCCGGATCGCGCGTGATGGTCGGCGCGATGACGGTTGGCGTCACGATGCTGACCAGCGCCGCATAGCCGTCGAAGACATCGGCCACCGTCAGCCCGCGCTTGGCAAGCTGCCGGGCGAACTTCTCCCGCGAGAGCACCCCTTGCAGCTCTGCCAGCAGCGCAGCACTGCTGGCCAGCGCGACCTGGCCGGCCTCGGCCGCATCGATCAAGCGCCCCGGTGTGCCACCCCAAAGCAGCCCCGACAGCGCCGTATTCGTGTCAAGAACCAGCCGCACGCCGCTGCTCGGTGCGATAGGCGTCGATCTCGGCGCTAATCTCCTCGGGCGTCATCGGCGCGAGCGGTTCAGCTGCCAGCGTGGCGCGCGCCGCCTTCATGCGCTCGATGCGCTCAGCGCGCAGCCGCTCACGCAGCATGCGTTCGATCTTCTCCGGGGCCAGCAGCCCCGCCTTCGTGGCCTCCTGGGCCAGCGCGTCGGGCAAAGTGATCTGTACGGTGGTCATGGTCAGGCTCCCTGCGCGTTCACGCGCTGCTTGAGCTTCTCGCGCTCGATGAAAGTGTCCAGCAGCTGAGTGATCTGCCGCTTGGCCTTGGGGTCCAGCTTCTCGATGGCCAAGAGACGCCGCTCCAGCGTGATGGCCTCTGCGACCGGCAGCAGCCTGGCCGAGCGCTTGTCGAGCATCTTCTTCACGGCGACGAGTTCGGCCCTGTTGCGCATGCCCTGCAACACTTCGAGCCAGCTGATGGCCGACAGCGTGAGCGCGCCGAGTTGATCCAGTCGGCGCGTGGCCTGTGGGTAGCCGCGCAGATGCCAGATCAGCACATCGGTATCGACCAGCATCATCAATGTTCGTTGCGCGAGCCGTCGCGGTTGTAGCGCGGCTGGCGAATCTTGCGCACGTAGGCCGCCACGTCGGCCATGTCCTCGCGGTCACGCCAGATCCCAAAAGCCGGATCGTCGGTCGTGAATTCCTCGGCCGGTGCGGCCTGCGCTTCTTCCTCGATACGCACGGTCACGGTGGCACTGCCGGCGCTGGCCAGCTTCTCGCGCCACTTCTGCGGCAGCTCGGCCACCGGCACATGCTCAAAAACCACTGCGTTCATCGGGCGTCTCTCCTTCAGCGGCCCTGCTGCGCGAGCATGGCCTCGATCACGTCGATCACCGCGCGTTGGCGCGGCTTGGGTAGCGCGCTGATGCGCTCCATGTGTGCTGTAGCTTGGGCGCCCGGCCGCGCTTGCGTGCCTCGATGGCATCTTCGCCGATCAGCTCTTCCACGTTCACGCCCAGCGTGCGCGCCAGCAGTGGCAGCGTGGACACCCGGCACACGCCGGTTGCCCAGCTCGTATGCATTGACCGTAGATTGCGAGATGCCCAGCGTCTCGGCGAGCTGGGCCTGGGTGATGTGTCCGTCCTCGCGCAGCTGGGCGATGCGGGCACCCAGCGCGACGAAGAACGCTCGTTCGTCCTGAGTGATGGCCACGGTCGGGCACTCCAAAGCGATGACCTGGCGCACATGTTCATCCCGGAATTTGGAAACGCATTTAAGCGTATCACGCAACCAGATAATCTAAGGCTGGCGGTTTCAAGTCCGAAGTGCAACACCCGGTTCAATGAACTGAGGAAGATGGTTTGTGAGAGCTGGCCAGGGTCTGCGCGAACACCTCCATCGGGG
>LNET01000002.1 GCA_001464055.1 Burkholderiales bacterium Ga0077543 | reverse complement strand
CGTGGCGCAGTGGTCCCAAGCCATCGCTGCACCCGGCAAGCCGCAGCACCTGATGCTGCTGATCGCCGAGGTGAAGGAGATCGTGCCGGCGCGCTACGGCTTCAAGGCCGTGGTGAAGCATGTGCCCGACCAGGCCTTTGCGCTGGACGAGCAGCTCTACCGCAGGCTCGGCCGGCGGTTCGAGTCAGCGCTGGCGCTTTGGGGTGCAGCCGATGACATCCACATGGTGATGATCGCGACATTCAGCGTTGCAGCGGCGGGCGTCCCGACCATCGTGGAGCTGTCGCTGATGCCGGCGACACGGTACTGGCTGCCGGTCGAAGACGGATTCGAGAAGCAGCTCATTGAGCGGCTTGTGGCTGATGGGCGGTCTTTCGTGAAAGGGCTTCGCTACAACCTGGGTGCGGAGGGCGCGTTGGCCAGCGCGACGCTGACCGACTGCGAAGGTTCGGCACCGTTGCTGTTCGTCGTTCACGCGGGCATCGAGGACACCGGGCGGTACCTTCAGGTGTGCGACCCTTCGGTGCCGGTGTGGCAGTGGAGCCCATCACGCGAAGCGATGCCAGCGCTGCCGCCTCGGCAGCAACATCCCACCCGCGCGACTGACTCCGCAGTCGAGTGCCGATGAGCTGCCCCCTCGTCACAGCCGCTGTGGAGTGGTATAAATCCTCGGACGTTCCTTTGATTCGCCCGAGCATTCATACCATGCCCGCCTCTGACAACTGTACTCAGCGCACCCAGGCGCTGGCGCTGCTCAAGCGGCGGGGGATGACGCGACTCGCGGAGTTCAGCGAGGCGGGCATCACCGCCACCACGGTCGGCCGCATGGAGCGCGCCGGCGAAGTCGTGCGCCTCGCCCGAGGGCTTTACCAGCTTCCCGATGCCGCGCTCGACGCCCAGCAGTCCCTGGCCGAAGCGTCCCGGCTTGTACCCAAGGGCGTCATCTGCCTGGCCTCGGCCCTCGCGTTCCACGGCCTCACCGACCAGATGCCGCCGAAGGTCTGGATCGCCATCGGGCGCAAAGACTGGCGCCCCCGGCTCACCTACCCACCGATCCGCATCGCCCGGTTCTCTGACGACCTACTGCGCCGCAGCGTCGAACGCAAGAAGATCGCCGGCACGACAGTACCCGTGTTTGGCGTTGCCAAGACCGTAGCCGACCTGTTCCGCTACCGTCGAACGGTGGGCGATGCGCTCGCCATCGAGGGCCTGCGCCAAGCACTGCGCCAAAGCAGGGCCACGCCTGCAGAGATCGCTCGCGAGGCCGAAGCCGCTGGCGTGTGGGCCACGATGGAGCCCTACGTCATGGCGCTGACCAGCGATGCCTGATCGCCCGCGCAACGTCGGCGCCTCAGTGCGCCAGCGCTTGCTCAACCTCGCGCATGCGCGCGAGCAGCCCATGGAACTGCTGCTCACGCGCTACGCACTGGAACGCCTGCTGTATCGGTTGAGCGTCTCCCTGCACCGGGAGCGGTTCGTCCTGAAGGGCGCGATGCTGCTGGCCACCTGGTTCGACGAGCCGCATCGCGCGACGCGGGACGTGGACCTGCTTGGATTCGGGGACGCTGCGGAAGATGCACTTCTGGGGACGTTCCGCGAAATCATGGCGGTTGAGGTTGACGACGGGGTGAGCTTTGACCTGAAGGGCCTGCGTATCGAGGCCATCCGTGAAGAGCTTGAGTACGGCGGATCACGTATTCGCACCACGGCCGCGCTGGCCGGCGCGCGCATTCCGATCACGGTGGACATCGGCTTCGGCGATGCAGTCGAGCCGGGTGTTGAGGACATCGATCTTCCTGTGCTCCTCGACATGCCGTCACCACACCTGCGCGCTTATCCGCCAGAGACTGTCATCGCCGAGAAGTTTCACGCGATGGTGGTCCTGGGTCGGGCCAACAGCCGCATGAAGGACTACTACGACGTGTGGATGCTCCTGAGCGCGTTTGCGCTCGACCCAGCGCGGCTGCGTCGCGCCATAGCAGCGACCTTTGCGCGGCGCGGCACGGTGATCCCTACGGGGCCTCCCGATGGGCTCAGCGATGCTTTTGCAACTGATCCTGGGAAGCGGCGGCAGTGGAATGCCTTTGCCGGGAACCTCTTTGGTTCAGTCCCCGATTTCGGCCTTGTAGTGAGGGAGCTGAGGCAGAGACTGGAGGAATTGCTGGCCGCAAGATGACCCGCTCCCTCAGAATCGCTACTCGATAGTCGAAACGAACTGATCGAAGTACGCAACGCGACATCGAGGGAGCGACAAAAGCATGAAGGCGTCAGAAGCACAAGGCCCAGGAGTTACTTCGGTGCTGCGCGATCAGCTGCAGACTTGGGGTATCAGCACCCTCACCGATGTCCAGCAACGCGCGCTGTTGGCGGGCGTTGCTGACGGGCGCAGCCTGATCGTGAGCGCTCCAACCTCATCCGGCAAGACATTGATTGGCGAGGTTGCAGTTCTGTGCGCGCTCCGCGCAGGGCTCAGAGCCATCTATTTGGTGTCGCACAAGGCGCTCGCCGATCAGAAGTTTCTTGACTTTGTTGCCCGCTTTGGTGAAGGAGCTGCTGAGCCGATTGGCTCGGTAGGGCTGAACACCGGCGACCGCGCGGAAGGAGACATAGATCCACAGTTGATGGTGGCGACATACGAAAAGGCTCTCGGTCTGTTCCTCAGCGGACAGCTCAGGCCAAACAACGCCTTGGTGGTCGCGGACGAGCTGCAAATACTCGGGGACCCCGGTCGAGGGCCAGACATTGAAGCGCTCTGCTCAGCGCTGCGACAGCGTGGGATAAAGCAGTTTGTCGCACTCACCGCAACGGTCGAAAATCCCGAGGATCTCGCCGGATGGATGCATTGCGAACTCGTTCGAAGTACTCATCGTGACGTTCCGCTTCACCAGGAAGTCTGGTTCGGCGGCCGCGCACACCGAACAAGGTTCGGCGATGAAGAAGGGCAGGAGGTACACGGCGTCGCAGCCCAGTCGAATGACATCGGCATAGTCGTAAGCAGCCTGTTGAAGCTTGGCAGAGGACCCATCCTGGTGTTTACCGAAAGTCGGCGCGAAGCGTTGAACTTCGCGACATCATTTGGGCAGAGCCGGCCGCGTGTTGGAGAAGGCATTGCGTTGGCCGAGCAGCTAGACCTCTTCTCGGAGCCCACTGACTCTTCCGACCAGCTCCGCGAGAACGCCGAGCGCCGTGTTGCCTTTCATACCGCAGACTTGTCCCCCCAAGAGCGCCAGGTCATCGAGGGTGGATTCACCGCCGGCAACTTTGAAGTCTGCTTTGCGACCTCGACACTTGCGGCTGGCGTGAACTTCCCATTTCGGTCTATCGTCTTTCCCAAGCTAACTTTCCAGTATGGCGACCGGGCAGGGACTCACATTGTTCGATCTGACTACAGGAATATGTCGGGCAGAGCCGGCCGCTTGGGCATGCATCCGGATGGGTTCGCCATCCTGCTGCCTCGCAATACCGTTGAACTCGCGCACGCCAACCGGTTAGTGCGACCTGACAACGACCGTCTGACATCGCAGCTCGTGAGCTTGAGCTTGCGAAAATCAATCCTGACATTGGTGGCCTCGGGTTTGGCGGGGAACTTCACCGAAGTGATGGCGTTCTTCGAGAACACGCTCTACTGGTATCAAACCCTCGACCGAAACCCATCAAAGCTGGCAGATCTTGAGAGCGGCAGCCGCGTCGCCATCGAATGGCTGAACGCCAACGCCTTGGTTCGTGAGGAGTCAGGTGCTCTAGCCATTACACCGCTCGGAAGTGCTGCGGCGATGTCGGGCCTGTTGCCTGCGACAGCCGTCCAACTCGCGTCCATGCTTCGTTCCATCGGCCCGCAGTTAGCTGCAAACTTTGATGAATGGATTCCCGGGCTAATCTATGCCGCCTGCGCAAGTGATGAATTCAGAGCGGATCGGCCGTCACGCTTCTTTCCGTACCCTTCTCCGTTGACGTACGAATCCGTTACCTTCTGGTCAACGAAGTCGCTGCCTATCGCACTCGACCGGACTGATCTGAAGTTGGCGCATTGCGCCCATGCGATGGCGCTGTACGTCGATGGGCTGGCTGATCGCAAGATCGCGCACGTCACGCACCTGACTGCAGGCACCATTCATCGATTGGCGTTGGACGTGGCTTGGGTGCTCGACGGACTACACAAGCTCTCGTCAACGCCCGAGTTGGCCTGCCCGCAAACTGTTGGCAATCAGATAGCAATGCTCGCAAGGCGTGTTCGCTGGGGGGCGCCGACCGAAGCGCTCGATGTGTTGCGGGTAGCAGAGCGTCACGGCGTCCCTGGCTTTGGTCGGCAGCGTGCAATGGGCTTAATCGCGCAGGGTATCGCCACGCTGCACGACGTGTTGGCAACAGCCAAAGATCGCCTGGTTCAACTGCTTCGTAGCGAACCGAGGGCACAGGCACTTCTCGATGCGGCTTCAAGCGCTGTCGGCCTGGCGCCAAATCGAATGGCAGCAACTCACCGAAGGATAGGACACGAACTCGGCATCGAAAACTTGGTGAAGTCGTGTGAAGAGATGATCGGCACTGAGTACGAGGTCGCGATTACCGCTCTCTTGCGTGTCGAAAGCACGTGGGTCGTGACTGCGCTAGACGACGGCATTCGACAGAACGTCCCCGACCTCCTCATCGAGCTGGGCCGACAGAAGCTTCTTCTTGAATGCAAGACGTGCACGAAGTCGCCTGCGCTCATCAAGAAGGAGGAAGCGTGGGCGGTGATCCAGAAGGCGGCGGACTTTGACGCGGGTATGCGCCGGGTGACTCTGGGCAAGCCAGCCTTCGACGAGACATCGAAGAGGAAGGCCGCAGCGGCGCAAGACATTACGCTCGTCGAGCATGGCGTTTTCATGGAGGGGTTGCTTCGAGTTCATGCAGGCACCCTCACCGCCACCGAGTTCCTGGACTGGCTCGGCTCTCCAGGCGTAGCGGAGATTGATCGCTTGGGCGGAACGCCCACCTACATCGGGCGGTAGGTGCGGAACACCCCAGCCGCTGGCCTGCGGACCATCGAGACTGTGGATGGCAACCCACTCGAACTCTACCGATTGGCAAACCTTGCGCCAACGCAGTGACCCGGGACTTGATCCATGGCGTAGACTGCACAGGATTCTGTCATCTACCCCTCAAGGAGCCGGTCATGGGCTTTTCAGCCAGCGATGTGGTGCCCTTCACCCAGGCACGCGCCAACCTCTCTGAGCTGGCTGACCAGGCCAAGGCCGGCGCAGAAAAGATCATCACCAAGAACGGTGAGAGCTACGTTGCGCTGATCGACGCCGACCGGTTGGACTACTACCACCGCCTGGAGCGCGAGCGCATCCATCTGCTGCTGATCGACGACGCCAAGCGCGGCCTGGCCGACATCGCAGCCGGCCGCACTTTCGAGGCGGACGAGGCAATCGGCCAGCTCCAGCAGCGCCGCACGGCCGCAGCCAAAGCAGCCAGCCCGGCAACCTCCGGCAAGGCAGCGACCAAGAAGCGTGGCTGACCAGCTGTACAGGGTCGAGTTGACCGCGAGCTTCCTGGAGCGCCTGGACTCCATCGAGGCGTTCTTGTTGGAGGCAGACGCCGCATTCGCCTTCGACGACCTGCTGGCGGAGCTGCGCGCCACGGTCTTCCCGAACTTGGCACGGTTCCCCCGCATCGGCCGGCGCTACCTTGACAACGCGCCGCAATCGGCCGAGGCGCTGGCCCAACTCGCGGCGCTGCCGGCCGGGGCTGCAAACTCCTTGCGCGAGTACCTGCACGACGACTATTTGATGCTCTACGCGGCCATGGACGCCCGAGCCACGGTGTATCTGCTGTCGATTCGACACCATCGTCAGCTCTCGTTTGACTTCGCTCGGCTGTGGCCAGCGTCAAAATGACCGCGGGGAGAACAGTCTTGTCGATTGCATCAAGCGCCAACGAGGCAACAACGCGAGCGCAGGTCATCGATACCCAACTGGCGCAAGCCGGCTGGAGCAAGTCTCGACGCAGCCTCGTCGAAGAGTTCGTTGTGATGGCGAAGGAGCCGGACCGCTCTTTTGACGGGCAGCAGTTCGCGGACTACGTTTTGCTTGGCAGCGATGGCAAGCCGCTGGCTGTGGTCGAAGCCAAGCGGACGGCGCGAGACGAGTTGGCCGGCAAGCGCCAAGCCGCCGACTACGCCGACGCCATCAAATCCCAGTTCGACCACGACCCGTTCATCTTCCTCACCAACGGCAAAGAGATCCAATTCTGGGATCGCGCGCGTTACGCGCCGCGAAAGGTCTCCGGCTTCTACACACGTGACGATCTCGAGCGTTTGCGCCACCAACGACAGTTCGCACAGGCCTTAGACAGCATCACGATCAACGCAGGCATCGCCGGCCGCGACTACCAGAACGAAGCCATCCGCCGTGTTACGGAAGGGGTGGACGCCGCCAAGCGAAAGTTCCTGTTGGTGATGGCCACCGGTACAGGCAAGACGCGAACGACCATCGCCCTTGTTGACGCCCTGCTGAGAGCGAAGCGGGTGCAGCGCGTGCTCTTCCTGGCAGACCGGCGGGAGTTGGTGCGCCAGGCCATGTCGGAATTCAAGACCCATTTGCCCAATGAAAGCCTGGCACGTATCGAGTCTGGCGAAACATCGGGTGCACGCGTCCAGTTTTCCACCTACCCCAGCATGATGCAGGTGTACTCGCGGCTGTCAGTGGGCTACTACGACCTGATCGTGGCCGACGAGAGCCATCGCTCGATCTACCAGCGCTACAAGGCCGTTTTTGACCACTTCGATGCCATTCACCTTGGCCTGACGGCAACGCCGACCGACTACATCGACCACAACACCTTCGAGCTGTTCGATTGCGGCGATGGCGTACCAAGCTACTACTACAGCTACGAGCAGGCCGTCGATGAAAAGAACCTCGTGAACTACCGCGTGCTCGACGCGCAAACCAATTTTCAGCTGAAGGGGATCCAAGGCGACGCCCTGCCACAGCCGCTGCAACAGATGGCGCGCGACCAAGGCGTTGAACTCGACGAGCTCAATTTCGACGGCACCGACATCGAGAAAGGCGTCATCAACCAAGGCACCAACGACGCCATGGTGCGCGAGTTCATGGACAAGAGCCGCAAGGACATTCGCGGGCTCCCTCACAAGTCCATCATTTTTGCAGTCAGCCATGCCCACGCCAAACGCCTGTACGAGAGTTTCAATCGCCTGTACCCGGAGCTGCAACGCCAAGGCATGGCCGAGATCATCGACAGCCATATGGAGCGCGCCGACAGCACACTCGACGACTTCAAGTTCCGAACCCTGCCGAGAGTGGCCATTTCAGTGGACATGCTCGATACAGGCGTCGACGTTCCAGCCATTCAGAATTTGGTTTTCGCCAAACCCGTCTTCAGCAAGGTCAAGTTCTGGCAGATGATCGGCCGCGGCACTCGCCTCCACGTCGACAAAGCCACTGGCGAGATCAAGAAGGACTTCTTGATCATCGACCACTGGAAGAATTTCGCCTACTTCAAGCTCAAGCCAGACGGTGAGGTTGATCACCCCAGCGAGCCCTTGCCCGTGCGCTTGTTTCGCCTGCGGCTGGAGGCATGGCAGTTGCTGCACGGCCTGCAGCCCGATGCGCAGAGCACGCGCGACGCGGTTGCCGCACTGCAAGCACTGCTGCAGGCGCTGCCACGCCAGAGCATCAACGTGCGGCCACATTGGGATGAACTGGACGCCTTGGGCAAGGAATGGCCCGCTCCCGCACCCGGAACACTCGAACACCTGTCAAAGAGCATTGCACCGCTCATGCGCCTAGCGCCGCTGGCAGGTCTGGATGAATTGCAGTTCCGCATTTGGTGTGAACGGCTCACCATAGCTTGGCTCAAGGGCGACCTTGATGAACAGGCCAAGGTGCGAGAGCGCATAGAAGGCGCGGTGGCCAGCCTGGCCGACAACATCCCCGAAGTGCAACGCGTGGCCGAACAACGCGCCTGGGTCCAATCCGCCGGGTTCTGGCAACACCTGGACATGCCCAGGCTTGCCACCCTGCAAACCGTGTTCTCTCCGTTGATGCGATATCGCACCCGGACTTCCGGTCACACGGTCGAAATCAATCTCCCCGACAGCATTACCCAACGCAGTTGGATCATTTACGGCCCCACCGGCGAAGGCGCCTTCGCCGAAAGCTACCGAGCACAGGTGGAAGCGCTGGTGCGTCGCCTGGCCGATCAGCTTCCGGAGTTGGCCAAGCTCAAGAACGGCGAAACCCTGAGCCAGGACGAGCTGGAGTGCATCAGCGCCACGCTGAATCAAGCGGACCTCTTTGTCACGGAGGACACGCTGCGCAAGGCCTTCGAGGCACCAGCTGCGTCGCTGGCCGACTTCCTTCGGCACATGCTGTGTGAGGGCGCGCACCTGCCCAACCGCGAAGAACGCATCAATGCCGCGTTTGAAACCTTCATTTCGGCGCACGGCTACCTTCGCGCCAACCAACTCAACTTCTTGCGCGCCGTGAAGGCTGCCGTACTTCGTCACGGCCGCATCACGCTCGCAGCGCTAAACGAGCCGCCGCTTTCGCGCGTCGGCCGTGTCGAGGCGCTGTTTCCTGCGCAGGACATCAACGAACTTATCGCATTGACCAACCAGCTGTTGGACGAGGCGGCCTAACTTCTCAGGAACCAATCCGAATGCTTGCTCCACACATCAAGAAGAAGGTCGACGAACTCTGGAACCGGTTCTGGTCCGCCGGCCTCACCAATCCTCTGGTTGCAGTCGAGCAAATCACGTACTTGCTCTTCCTCAAGCGCCTGGAAGACATCGACCAAAAGCGCGTTGAGCGCGGGCTTCGTTCGGTCTATGCCCCCACCCCCGATGAAGAGCGACAGATCGAAGCGGCATCCGACGAGAACAAGCCAGGCCTGCGCAGCCTCTACGACGCTGCAACCTGTCGGTGGAGCTACATCAGGCAGGAGAAGACCAGGCCGGCACACCTCATTGATAAAGTTTTCCCGTGGTTGCGCACCATCGGCGCTCGGCTCTCAAGCGGTGAAGATGGCACCGAGTTAGCCAGCATTCATGACCGAATGGCCGATGCCTACTTTCAGCTCGATCCCAACAAGGGCAAAGTGCTGAGCGACGCCATCGACGCCATCGACCAGCTCTTTGCTCGCGCCGGTGAAGGCAACGCCGCCCAGGACATCATGGGTGACACCTTCGAGTACCTGCTCAGCGAGGTGGCCACCGCCGGCAAGAACGGCCAGTTCCGCACGCCGCGCCACTTGATTCGCTTCATGGTCGAGCTGCTCGATCCCGAGCCTGGCCAGCGAGTGATCGATCCCGCTGCCGGTACGGGCGGCTTCCTGTTCAGCACGCAGCAGCATTTGATGCGCAAATACACGGCGCCAGAAACTTTAGTGCTGGAATGGGACGGCACCCCACACCGCACAGACGGCGCTGCTGCGAAGCCCGAGCAATACACCGCCATCCACAACGGCGCCAACTTCGTCGGCCTGGACAACGACCGCACCATGGCGCGAATTGGCTGGATGAACCTGGTTCTCCACGACGTGACCGACCCCCACCTGCTACAGGGCGATTCCCTCAGCAAGCGCGAAGGCAAAGGGCAACTCAAGCAGCTACTGGAGCCCGAGACCTACGACTTCGTGCTAGCCAACCCGCCCTTCACCGGCACGGTGGACAGCGGCGACTTGGAACCCGACTCACTGCTGTTTCCGCGCGTAGGCGGAAAGGGCAAGAAGAAGGACGAAAGCATCACCAACAAGAGCGAGCTTCTCTTCTTGTGGCTGATGCTCGACCTGCTGCGCGTGGGCGGCCGCTGCGCAGTGATCATTCCCGAGGGCGTGCTATTCGGCAACACCGATGCCCACGTTCGCCTGAGACGCGAATTGCTCACCGAGCACGTGATTGAGGGTGTCATCTCGCTGCCGGGTGGTGTTTTTCAGCCTTACACCGGCGTGAAGACTTCGATTCTCATCTTTCGCAAGGAGACTCGTCGCGACGAACGTCCTACCTCCACCAGTCGTGCCGCCCCTCGCACCGAGCACGTCTGGTTCTATGAAGTGGAGGAGGACGGCTACTCAAAAGATGCCAAGCGCAATGCCCGTCCTGGCCAGCAAAACGACCTTTGGGACGCGCTGGAGAAGTTCAAGGCCTGGATCGTGCACGGCCGCGCAGGTGCTCAACGCCACGAGAAGGTGCTGCTGCAACCTCGATTTCGTGTCGAGCGCTGGCGCCAGGCGCTGCTGCGCGACACAGCTGACCAGCTCACGCCCGCAGGCGAGGCTTTCCCGGCCTTGCCTGACACCAGCA
>LNET01000001.1 GCA_001464055.1 Burkholderiales bacterium Ga0077543 | reverse complement strand
TCCGGCGGCCTGGCAGGGGCCTGGGATTGAAGAAGTTCAAACCGCAGCCAATCCACTTATCTCAGGCCGTTGCGTGTTCAAACAACCGGGGCCAGCTCTTCGACGATCAGCTCCTGCCAACCCTGGTGATCGACGAGCAGCGGTGGCGGCGATGCATTCACGGCACCCGACGCTTCACGTCCGGGCACGCGCAGGTCCTGGGCAGTCGGTATGTTGACCAACGGGGGCGTTGGAGGAATAGGCGTTCCTGGCGTGGTCAACGGCCGCAACATCTGCGCCCGCTCCGCATCGCTCAGCGGCGTGACGCGGCCGAGCGTCGACCAACCGCCGTGGGATTCTTCCGGTGAAGATGGCTCCTGCGGCGTCCAGACCTGCAACTGCAAGCCGCCGTCGTTCGTTGGCTTGAAACGCTGAACGCTGCCGTCGAACGCTGTGAAAGCGTCGCCTGGCGCGCTGGCGCTGCCGCTTTGGATGATCTCAATCGCGGTAGCCGCGCCCAGCACCAGTCCGACGCCCGGTAGGAAGTAGCCGGCCACACGCTCGCCGGCGTACAACACGAGACGTGCGCCGGCGGCCACCGCGGCATCGACCTGAGCCGCCGCCACACCCAGCCGCGCCAGCGCTGCCGCCGCGGCTTCCCCGGTGAGTGCGACCGTGGCGGTGCCTGCGAGATTGATCGCACTGCCGGGCGCAACACCTTCAGGCAGGGTGACATCGACGGCCACCCCGGTCGGTGGACGGGCGCCAATGATGACAACCGTTTGGGTAGGCGAAGTTCCGTGGTCTACAGCGCCGTTGATGGCGGGCGTGGCATTGGCCGGGCTTGCCGCGTTCGTCTGGGCGACGTTGGGCTCGTTGCCCTGTACACCGACTTCGCTGCCGCGGCGCGCCGTGATGGCATCGCTTTGCGCGCTCCACGCCTCGTTACGACGCAACTGCTCGGCGTGCTCGCTGGCCATGTCCGAACCATTGCGGTAGTCGTAGGCGCTGGCGGGGTTGTAGGCGTCACTCTCGATGTCAGAGCCGTTTCGGTAACCCGCGTCGCTCCAGGGCCCCTGGCCCTGCAGGCTGCGTGCATCCAGCCCACCCTGCACATCGCCCACCAACCCATTCACGAACGTCATCGCAAACGCATGCCCCGGATCGTCCGGGTTGCCCAGCAGGCTCACCGCGCTCTGCGCCACGCGTGCAAATTGCCGCAGCGCGCCGGCCTCGGTGGCGCTGATGGGGGTGTTGCCGGCTTGCATCTCGGTAATTTTCAGCTCCAGCCCGCGCCCGATCTCCGTGCCCAGGCCCTGCGCCAGCCCGGCCGTGAAACCGTCCTTGAACTCGCCGCCGGTGATGGCGGTCAGCGCGCCCTGCAGCGTGGCCTGGCCGGTGACGGCCAGCGCACGCTGGGTGTAGTCGATGCCGGTGATGACCGACTGCCCCTGGCGGTTGAGTTCGCGCGTCACGCCCATCTCGTTCAAGCCCGCCGCCCTGACGACCCCCGCTGTCACCGCCCCCGTCAGCGCGCCGCGGAACATGGCCTTCGGGTCGATCCTGCCTTCGCCGATCAAGCCGCCGTAGAAGCCGCCGATGGCGCCGAAGGCCGCCCCTGCGGTCATCGCACCCACCACGCCGCCGGCGGCCCCGATGCCGGCGCCCGCCGTCACACCCGCGCCCCCGGCGATGCCGAAGGCCCCGGCCGTCATCCAGGTCGCCACGCCGACGAAGACGATCGGGGCGATCTTGTCCAGGGCGCTCTGCTTGACGACCATGTTCTCGGTGGGCGTCACCCAGCCCAGCGTGGCGTCGAAGGTCACGGCCTGCGTGTTGTGCAGCTGGGGCGGCGCCTGCAGCGACACGGTGTGCAGTCCGTGGCTGTCGGATGCGAGGTAGGCGATGCCCCAGTGGGTCTGTCCGGGAATGACACTGCCTTCCGAGTCGGTCTGCGCCTGCAGCTTCAGCTCGAAGTTGCCGCCCAGGGTGTAGCCGCGCGTGACGCTGTCGCTGTCGCCGCCTTAATGCTGTTCCCAGGCCTGCAGCGCGTTGGTGCCGTACAGGGCAGCAAAGGCGCGCTGCTGCAGCGGCGCGTCGGCCTGCAGCCCGGCCTGGGCATAGGCCTGGGTGAAGGCCACGGGGTCGAAGCGCCAGGTGGCGGGCACGCCGTCGCCGCGGTTACCCCGGATGCCGGGTATGAACACCGCGCCCGCGGTGTTCAGGCCCAGGTCCTGCGCAGCCTGCTTCATCGCCTCGCGGTAGAGATCGCGAACCGCCGCGTTGGCCTGCGACAGCTGCATCAGCCGGGCGGTGAGGTCGGCGCCGTAGCGGACGACCCGTCAGCGCATCACCGGGTTCAGGTTCACCAAGCCCAGAAACGGAAGCATACCGCCGCGCTGGGTAAATCAGCTCTTGGGTCAGCAGAGCGGACGGCACCTACAGCGGCGCGACTGGGGGTATCCACATGAGACTCTCGTCAACGCCTCGGGAGGAAGACCTCGACGGTGACCTCGCCCGAGGAGCGATTGACTGTGGTTCGGCCTATGACTTTTGCGTCCTGAGGCCGGTCTGCAGGAACATACAGCTCAAAAACACCGGCTCCGGCTGTGAGCTCCCTACCGAGAGTGAGCAACACCCTCACTTCGTCTGGCGGAGAGATGTACTCCTTTAGGGCGTTGTTCATCGCCTGCTTTGCCAACTGCTCCATCTCGGGCAACTGCAAGAGTTTCATGTTTTTCACCATGGCGTCCATCCGTTCAGGCTACCACCCGCAGGCGTGAACACAGCACGCTGACCAAGCGAATTGAGGATCGAGCTTTGCCTTCCACCCATAGCCTGCAAGACGGCTTGGTCTCCCAGCGATGACCGTAGCACGTTTGTTTCAAAACCAGGATGCGTGTGACCTGACCAACGCCAGCCTTGGCCAGCGAGGTCCGATGCCACTTCGGGCGTTATGGGCACGGAGGAGGCATTGCCACGGAATACCAGGCGGCGGCCGCCAGTCGTGAACATCGCGAATTCATCGCCAGTTGCTGCCGTAAGCGCCTAAGGCTATTCTGGAGATGGCGGCTGGAGTAGTGCTGCACAGCCAGCGGCCTACGCTGTAGCTTCATACGGGTGGGCCTGAGCTCTGGGCAGTTGCAGCCCGTGGACGGCGAGCCAGGCTCGATGTCGGTGCACCTATGCTTGCACGCAGCTTTGAGGCGCAGAACATGGCGCAGATCACGCTTTATCTTGACGACGATCTCCGAGCGCGGCTGAAGGCGGCGGCTGCAGAAAGGCAGCAGTCGCAAAGCCAGTTCGTGGCCGATCTGATTCGGCAGGCGCTGGGCGACACCTGGCCCGCGGCCGTGCTGGCGTTGGCGGGGTCGGTGCCTGATTTCCCCAGCACCGCCAGCCTGCGCATGGCCGCCGGGGGCGTTGAGCAAGATGCACAGCGGGTGTTGTGACGCAGTACGCGCTGGACATCCACACGCTCAGCTGCTTCATGCAGGGCGTAGGCGGCGTGGCCGCGTGTGCGGAGTGAGGTCAGGGCTCAATACTGTTCGCTTAGAGTAGAAAGCTGCCTTCATGGCAATCCGGCGACCACAGCTTCTTGCGCGTAGTCCGAGGTGCAGGCCGGATCGGCGGGCCAG